>CP070714.1:0-8444 GCA_020350385.1 Candidatus Bathyarchaeota archaeon
GCAGAGCTGCCGAGATTCTTGCTGAAAGATATGCTAGAGGAGAAATAAGTAAAGAAGAGTATGTGCAAATTCGGAAAGAACTGGAAAGGTAAAACTTTGGAATAATCAGTTTCTTTGAGCCTCCCCTTCTTATTTTTCATTGTTGAGAGGTTTAAGATGTTTATTTATTGCAGCACTAAGGATTCGCCAAAAAATGTTGGACAGACAATTTGCAGTGCTAACTTTGTTGAAGAGGACAAACACGTCTGGAAAGTGAAAGACGCAGGTGAATATTTCACTATTGAAACTGATTCCAAAGAGAGTTGTGTTGCAGCTATTTACAGGATTGGCTCTTTTGTAGTTGGTATTGAAGTTGACGATAACTGTGCTTCTAAGGTTATTGAAGCTTTAATCGAGATTTACGGTTTTGAAAAAGTGAAATGGCTTTCGGCTAGGTGAGCCACTCTTCAAGTTTTACTTCATTCGTGTTTCCTTTCTTTTCCAGAGTCACTATTCCTCTTTCTGCAAATCGGGCAAGGATTCTATGGGTCTTTAGTCTGCTTAATCCTGCTTCTTTCCCTAAGTATTTTTGCAAATATTTTCCATCATGCTTTTCTAAGACTTCAAGAATTTTTTGTTCATCTGAATTTAAAGTTCTTCTAATTGACTCAATCGCGTCTGGTTTTTTTGAACTCTCTGATATGCCTCTTTGAGTTCCAGGTTGACCAATTTTAAGTTCAGGAAACAGAAGAAAATAAACTAACCCCGCCAAACTCACAACGACAACTACTATTAGAACTATAAATAAGGCTCCGAAATATCCGAGATAGGGATCACTTAATCCTCCCATCATCCCCCCTCCCATATGACTCCACATGTCTGACATCCAATCAGGATACTCTGAAGAAGGATAACTGTAAACCATAAACACGAAGAGACCAATCAAACAGGCTAGTGAAACGAAAAACAGAATTATGAAAAAACTTGTTTTTCTCATTAATATCACTGATTCTAATCATGTGGCAAATTTAAACATGATGCAAACCTCATCAAATTCTACACAAGCATTTCGAACAAACCCGAAATCGAAAAGTGAACCAAAACTTCTAAGGAGTCCTTGGATTTTCTAGGTCGAATTGAATTTCTTGCAATTGTTTTTTCATAATAATGGTAGACTTTTTTTGGTCTGGCTGTCAGCAATTAAATGGCTGCAATAGGAACCGGATATCAGTGATAAGAATAGTTTTTGTTCTTCTGTTAGTTTTTCATTTTGAAACAATTTTATGTTCAGAGATCCGATCAACAGTAGTAAGCTCATGCTGTGGAAGAAGCTTCTGTGGTTTGGATTAGTGGCTGGCTCGAGAATATCTGGCAAAAGCCCAAAAAATGCTCCACCTATAAGGGAAAGTATTGATCCCTCTAAGCTTAGCGGTTCGTTTTTCAAGTTTTTGAATATTAGGTAGCCTCCGAAGCCTACGCCCGCTCCTATTATTGCGTGTTCTGAGGAATCCATTTTTCTTCTAGTTAGAAATTTAGAAATTGGAAATTTCCACTAACTTTCCTATGATTAGAAATTATAAAAATAGAAAATTAGTGTACCAGTTTAAAATCAGAGTGCTCGCTATTGATCAAAACTCTAATATTTAGACTAAACTTGATGTCTTAATGGGTTCAAGAATTATGCAAAGGTGAAGATTTTGAATAAGACCAAGATTGTCTGTACAATTGGTCCGTCGTGTATGTCAAAAGATATTATAGAAAAGGTGTATCGTTCCGGAATGAGCGGTGCAAGAATAAACACAGCTTATGGAAATACCAGCCAATACAAATGGATAATTGAAAGCGTGAGAGAAATTGGTGAAATTCCAATAATTATTGATATTAAGGGACCTGAAATTAGAATAAAAGCCAAGAAGAGAATGCTTCATGAAGGGGAGGTCTTTGAGGCAGGTTTTAGCGATCAGGAAGTCAGTTTCAACTGGGATTTCTATGATAAAATAACTTTGGGTGACAGGATTATCATCGACAATGGAAAAATAAGCACTAAGGTTGTTGAAAAAAATAACAGGATACTGCACTTGAAGGTTATGTCTAGCGGTGAAATAGCAGATGGAAAAGGAGTTAATGTTCCCAATACGCAGCTTTCAGTGCCAACACTTTCCAAGAGGGATAAAGAAATAATTCAATTTGCAAGGAAATTTGACATTGAATACATCGCGTTATCTTTTACTAGAAATGCTCAAGATGTAGCAAATGTAAGATCTGAGGCATATGACTTCAAGGGTGCTATAATCTCTAAAATCGAAAACTCTGAAGGAATAAACAACTTTGGCGAGATTCTTGAATTTTCGGACGCCATAATGGTAGCGCGAGGCGACTTGGGAGTAGAAATAGAACCTGAAAGAGTTCCATTAGTTCAGAAATCAATCATAAAATCCTGCAATCAAAAAGGCATTCCAGTAATAATAGCTCCAGAAATGCTGGAGTCAATGATGCAGCAGCCAATGCCTACAAGGGCGGAAGTGAGTGATGTGGCAAATGCAATACTGGATGGAACAGACGCAACTATGCTTTCTGGAGAAACAGCAGTTGGAAAATATCCTTTAAAATCTGTTAAAATGATGTCTCGCGTAGCGAGAGAAGCTGAAAAAGCTACTCGAAGTCACATTGAAGAAGAAGGATTCATTAACATATCCGATGCTATGAGTAAGGCAGTTCAGAGATTGTGTTTAAGTATGCCTATAGACAAAGTTGTCACCTTGACCCGGTCAGGCTACACTGCAAGAATGATTGCTAGGTTTAAAATCGTGCAACCTATAATAGCTGTGACTCCAGAAGAGCGAGTTAAGAAGCAACTTGAACTTGTGTTTGGTGTTTATCCCGTTACCATAAAATATCAAGAGCAAAAAGACCATATTCTGCATGTAGCAAACACTCTTCATTCCATGAATCTAATTAGAGACAAAGATACAGTTTTGTTTACAGCGGCTTTTAGAACCCTCAAGAAACATGCTAGTAATCTAATAGAAGTACATAATGTTGAGGAACTCCGAAATTATGACAGCAAGCGGAAATAATACTTTAGAATCTTGGGCTGAGTCCCAAACTAATCAATGAATATGGTTGATCAATTAGCAGCGTGCTCTATTTTCTAAATCAAATAATTTTTTAGAAAATCCATTTTCTATTTTGATTATCCTGTTAGAATTTAAAAATTAGAAAATTCATTGACTTCCAAAAAGACCAAACATATAACATAGAACTTCCCCTCGCTTGCCCTCGGATGCGAAGGCAATGGGAACTAAAGGTAACGTCGTATTGTATTTAGATAAAGAACTAGTTGAAAAGTCGAAAGCTCTCGGCTTCAATCTCAGTAAAACATTTGAAAACCACTTGAAACACCTAATAACACAATTCTCGAAGTGCAATCCAGCAAATAACTTCAATTCAACATTAGAAAATGAAGTAGAGTGGGCCGGGCCGGACTTGAACCGGCGACCTTTGGCTCGTAAAGCCAATGTCCTAACCAAGCTAGACGACCGGCCCAACATTTGTCCTTCTGATTAAATCTGCCATGCTAATCTTTAATTTTTCGTTTTGTAAACGTTTTTCCATCAAGCTTTTGACAACGATTCCAGTTTCATTACAGCTTTCTCGATGATGCCAACTGGATCATCAAACTCTGCAAGCTTAGCCGCCACATCAACTTTCTTTCCGAGATACCTTTCAGCTAAATCCAGCACTTTTCGTGCATCGCTCATGAAAATGGGAAAACCCTTTCGAGCAAGATACGTGTTCACGTATGTCCGCCCCAGCTCAGATATTACAATGCTTGGGACGCCTTGAAGAGCAGCCTCTCTTGCTATGGTTCCACCTGCGCTCACAACCAAGTCAGCATTAGCAATTATTCTCGCAGAATCCACATGTTCCTTCTTACTAGCGACAGCTTCCTTTCCAGCCGTGTTATAGCGTTTGAGAAAAAGAACATTCCCTAAAGCCTCAAGTTTTCTCGCGATTTCCAATGTGAAGTCAGCTGTTCCAAGCGCGTAAGCAGCTTTGGTTTCGAGTGCCCTAACAACTATCAGTGGCTTCTTACACTCAGAAGTTTTTAGCGGTTTCAAATCTTTAATCCAAGCAACCTCGTCTACACCCTTAAACCGAATGATGTTATCTGAGCAATATTTTTTCAGAAATCGTATTGGCAGAGCCTCTGAGACAACGAGCGTAGTGGCAAAAGGTATGGTTAGCTTGTTTACGGCCTTAGCATGTGGCGTATCAGCGGTCAAAATTATGGGAATTCCCAAACCGAATGCTGTCCGGCAGAGTTCAACAGACTGATGAGAAATCGCTATTTCTGGTGGATTATCCCTAAACAATTTGGAAAATCTAAGGATGCGATTTGCACTCTCTTCTAGTCTCGAAAAAAGCGATGAGGGGCTGTATTTTCCAACAACAATTGGATTTTCGCCGATTATACGAGCCAAGGCCAGCGTATCAGGATGCTCGCGCGTAGTAAATATTATCTCGTGATCAGCTTTTCTAAGGCGCTCAGCAATTGCTGCACCATATCGAACTTGCTTGCCAGTGCATGCATCATACCAGATTCTCACGGTTGGTTTTCACCTTTATTCTGATTTGCTCTAATGAACGCTTCGCGCTTGATTGTATACTCTTCCAAAGTCATAATTTCTTTTGCCGGAACCCCCATCATGACTTTTCTAGGGGGAACATTCTTAGTTACAACGCTTCCTCCACCAATAACAGAGTTTTCTCCTAGAATTACACCGGGCAGTATTGTGACCCCTCCGCCTATTATGACGTTATCTTTTACTATTGGAGATGTTAGAAGATTGCTTTTGGGATATTTATCGTTAAGAAGCGAACTATTGGGCGCAATGAACACGTTACTACCGAGTACGCACTCGTTTGAAATCGTCACGTGGGCTTGTATATTACAATTTCTACCTATAATCACGTTTTTCCCTATGTCGCAAAAGCTTCCGACGCACGTTCCATTACCAATTTTCGTGTTGTCGCCTATTACAACGTAATTCCAGACAACAACTTCCTTGCCGAATTGAACATTAGCGCCAATTATTACTCCTTTCCCAGTTTTTGGCTGTGACATATTAATTCCTTTTGAACTTCAACGTTTAAATAGTTTAAAAAATTAACTTAATTTTTCTGTTAAAGGATGCGGTAAATTGGCTAAAGAAAAAGTTCTAGTAGTGGGTTTAGGTGAGATTGGGCATGCCTTATTTGAGTTGTTGAAAGAACAAGATAGGTTCATCGCCTACGGATTAGACTTAGATGAAACAAAAATGTTCGCGACTGGTCAGAATAGGAGCAAACTACCAAAAGAAGTAGACCTAATACACATTTGTCTTCAGTGCAAAATTCAAGCAAATTTCGTAGACATGGCTGCCAGCTACGCAAAACAATTTAAACCAAAACTGCTCATCATCAACAGCACGATTCCACCAGGAACAACAAGGAAAATCTATGAAAAATGCAATTGCCTTGTTGTCCACTCTCCAGTTCGTGGAGTGCACAAAAACCCCAAGCATATGAAGTGGGAGTTGAAACGCTGGACAAAATACGTTGGCGGAATAAACATAAGAGCAACAGACGCCGCCCGCAAGCATTTTGAAGAAATGAACTTAGAAGTGAAAACATTAAAAAGTTGTACTGAAACTGAGTTGGCTAAATTATTTGAAACAACTTACAGAGCATGGATGATCGCCTGTTTTCAAGAAATGCACAGAATATCGAGATATTTTGACGGTGACTTTGATGAATCCGTAGATTTTCTGGAAGATACACACCGCTTGAGGTTGGACAGACCCGTCATGTTTCCCGGATTTATAGGCGGTCATTGTTTAATACCAAACATTGAATTACTGTTAGATGCTTATGATTCGGAGTTTTTGCGGATAATTTTGAAGTCAAACGAGAAACGGAAGGAAGAGATTAAAGACAAAAGCATCCAAAAAGAAGTTGAAAAGGTCAGTAAGAGAGCTAAAGCGTTGGAGAAGGAACTGATGGACAAGATGACAGCTTAGTGGTGCTGTAATGAAGCTCGTTATGATTAACGATTGCGCCTTTGTTGGCGAAACTTTACTCAAGTATATGCCGCCTGAGCTGGAAAAACAACATATCAAGCGCAGTAGAAGTTCTTGGAGTAAAACTTTTGGTTTAGCGTTCAAGATTTTGAGGGCGAAAGGAGACGTATACCACGCAAATTACCTTTTACAAGACTGCTACATTGCAACCCGTTTAGGGAAAAAGCCGTTAATTGGACACGCTCATGGAAGCGACTTAAGAACAAGCCTAAATCATTTTGTATGGAGCAGAATTATCAGGCATAATCTAAAACATTGCGACAAAATTTTAGTCAGCACCCCAGACATACTAGGCATAGCTAAACGATACAGAGAAGAAGCAGAATACCTACCTAATCCAATTAACGCTGAACTTTTTTATCCGAAACCTACAGTTCAAAAAGGCAAAAAGAAGAGAGTACTGATTGCGAGCGATTCAAACTGGAGCGTAAAAGGAACAGACGTAGCTATAAAAGCGCTGAGCAAGATCAGAAAAGAAGTTGATGTAAGCATCATTCAACACGGCAAAGATTTTGACAAAACAGCGGCGTTGGCGTCATCGTTAAGTTTAAGCCTCAAAATTTTACCGAAGGCTCCGCATGAAAAACTTAACGAGTACTACTGGGACGCAGATGTTGTCATTGACCGATTTGCTCTCGGGTCCTTGGGAATGGTTTCGCTTGAAGCTATCGCGTGTGGCCGACCAGCGCTAGCGTATGTTTCTTCGGAATATCCCGAAAACAAGGATTTTCCATTAAAAGACTTGAAAGAGGAAGAGATAATAGCGAAAACGATAAGCGAATTGCCATCTAACTTGTGGGAAAGAGAATACCGCTTTCTAAAAAAACATCATGATTTGGCGAATATAGAATCATGTTTGCTATCAATTTACGAAGAACTAACGAAGAAATGACAAAAAAACTTTGACTTTAGAATTACGCTTCGCGTCTGTAACTAGCGGCAAATTTATTTTAGTTTAATACGCCAAGCATATTAAATAACTGGACTAAAAATTCAATAGTAATGCCAATGAGATTAGGCAAAAATGAAGAACATTACAAGGGTCAGTGTCGTCATTCCAGCCTATAATGCCGAAGAATTCATAGAAGATTCTGTGAAATCGTGTTTTAACCAAACATACAATCATATCGAAACAATAGTCGTAAACGACGGATCAACAGATGCGACGGCGCAAAAGGTTAAGGATTTGGCTAATTTGCTCTCTAAAAATGAATTTAAGTTAAAATTGATGAACATCAGCAAGAATATGGGTGCTGCTAACGCTCTAAAGGTCGGTTTTACAAATGCTGAAGGCACTTACATTTGCTGGCTCAGTGCAGACGACGTATTCACAGATACGCAAAAAATTGAAAAACAAATTAGTTTTATGGAGAAACATTCAGCTGCTTGGAGCTACTTTCGGGATTATTACGCAGGTCCAAACCTTGCACATACAAGATTAGTGAGAAGCAGCTATCTACCACGTATGCGCATCTTGGACCGTTTGTTTCTTAATGATTCTGACTTGCGGCTGATGTCACTATTTTTCAGAAACCCCATAAACGGCAGTTCAATAATGATTAAAAAAAATTTTGCGGTAGAATTTGGGATGTTTGACCCTATTACCAGAAATGTTGATGCTGATGGCGATCTATGGATGCGCTATAGCGCTTTAAATCTTAAACTAGCAGCACTGAAAGGCGCGTCTGTTTTCTATAGAGAACACAGCGGACAAACATCAAAAAGAAAGACTGATATGCTCTTGGGTTGCGAATTAACCAGAGTCAGAATGGTAATTACACTAAAGGAAAAGAACCGCCTCAAACGGTTCATTAAAAAATTCGTTCCCTTCTTTCCTATAATTATAGAAACCAAATGGCACTTAAATAGACCCTTTACTTCAGAGTTACTTTTCAACTATATTTTAACCAACAAAGACGAGTTTAACTTTTTGTTCAGGAAATATATTCAAAAAGCGCTAAATGACGTGAAAAAGCACATCACGTTTCTCGCCTTAGATAAAGACAAATTTGAGAGAGACCTTGAATTGTTCAGGAGCAGCAAGACATTCCAAGATTTTGAAAACTTGCTCTGAGACAAAGGGTTTAGTTTTTTCAAAAATCAAAAATGACGTCTGAAATGACAATTGTTACCCAAAACCCATAGGCTTAAAAGTTTCAGAAACGCTAGCAAAAGATGAAATGTTTAATGGCGACAAAATGAATAAGGCTATTGTAGTTTTGGGAATAGGATACGTGGGGTTACCACTTGCAATTACGCTTGCAAGGGTAGGTTATAAGGTAACGGGAGTTGACGTAAATAAGCAGGTTGTCAGATCCATACGTGAAGGTTCGCTAACCATTA
>CP070714.1:8544-16736 GCA_020350385.1 Candidatus Bathyarchaeota archaeon
GTGGGCCCGTTTCTCCTGTTGCTCCCTGTGGTCCTTGTGGTCCTTCCGGTCCCTGTGGTCCAGCTGCTAACATTGTAGAAGCCCCAATGGAAATAGCGCTTGCAGCCACAATTGCAACTAAGATTCCAGCGATCAACTTGCCCATTGTTATAGAAACAGCTGCCATTTTTTTCACCTCCAAAAAACAGTATTACAGCAAATCGCTTTTAACAGCTTCCATCATCCACAAATTACATTTTAAGAAAACCATTCAATAACCAATAATGGATTTGAAAATCGATCTTTTCTGTCTTTGCATTTTAACTTTTAAATAGGAAAAAAGGGGCTGAGATAGGTGGGCTATTCTGCTTCGTAGAATTCTTGTGGTTTCGGCGGTCTCGGTGACAATCCTCTGCGTTCTCTAATTTGCGTTATCGTGTCGGTTTGCATTTGTTCCGGAACCGGCGCCCAGCGGCTGAACTGTGTTGCCCAGAAGGCTCTGCCTTGGGTTGACGAGCGCAGTTCGTCTGCAATTCCGAAGGATTCTGAGACGGGCATTTCGGCTTTGACAATCACCATATCTTCTTCGTTTGCCATGTCTAAGATTTTGCCGCGGCGTTTCTGCACTAAGGCTATAACTGGACTGACGAAGTTATTTGGAACTTTGCATTCGAAGCTTATTAGTGGCTCTAAGAGTTTTGGTTCGCTCAGAAGGAAAGCACACCATATCGGACGCCAAGTCATTGGGAGTATCTGCGCGGGTCCTCGGTGAACTGGGTCTTCGTGGACCGTAATGTCTTCCAAGTTAACTTTCAACCCGTAGGCTGGCTCCTTTGCTAAAACTGAAGTGTGTACTGCTTCACGAAAGCCTGATTTTATGTGGTCTAACACTTCATCAACGTACTGTCTTCCTTTTATTCTGTTAACGAGTAGGTTATTTTCTTCAATGGCTATGACGTTCCGGGCGTCATCCTTTGACCACCCTAACGCTTTGAGGTTTTTCCGTCTTTCATCGCGAGTTTGCATCTCTGAGATTTTCTCTGTTTTTATCGCTTCAATGATTTCTTCTGGCAATTTTTCTATGGTCACCCAGAGTTTGCTGTGCTTGTTGGGGCTTTTGCCCATTACAGCAGGACCTTGATAGTCATGGCTAATGGTTTCACGATAGATTACGATGGGCTCGCTGAGTTTCACTTTCAATCCCGCTTCTTGCATTCGGTACGCCGTGATCTCAAGGTGAAGTTCGCCCATGCCGCTCAACAGGAATTCACCGCTTTCCTTATCCATCTTAAAATGCAAATTGGGGTCTTCAGTCGTCAGCTTATGCATAACTTTGTCGAAGAGCGGAAGGTCTTTAATGTCCTCCGGCTCCACTGCCACCGTCACTACGGGATCTGTCACGTACTTTAAGCCTTCAAACGCGTGTGTTTCCACGCCGTCTTCTGCGACGGTTTCACCTACGTGAATCGATGGTAATCCTGAAAGTGCAGCGATGTTTCCCGCTGGAACGCGGTCTACTATCACTCTGTCGGTTGCCATGCTCATGTAAACCTGTTGGATAGTGCCTTTTTTGTTGCTGTTTATGAGCTGGACTGCTCTTCCTTTTTCCACTGAGCCACTGAAGACGCGCCCTATTGCGACGGTGCCGCTGTGAGGATCAACTTCGATGGTGGTGATGCACATAAGAAGCGGCCCATTCGGGTCAACCTTTGCCATGCCCTTGCCTGTCGAGCTGTCGGGTTCCCCGGGCCAAATCTGGCTCTGCCTGTATGGTTGAGCGTGCAGCGGATTTGGCAGTTGTTCACAAAACATGTCCAGAATCGGTTCGTAAAGCGGCGCTTTTTTGCTAAGTTCTTCAACTTTCTTTCCAACATCTTCTGGAGCGCCAGTGTAAGCGTCGATGATGTCTTTGAACGATAGTCCTTTAGCTTTCATGTGCGGAAGGTTTAAGCCCCATTTGTGGAGGGCAGAGCCAAAGGCTACTCTTCCGTCTTCAACTTTCACTTGCCAGTCTTTCTTGTGCTCAGGTGGCGCGTACTTCTCAATGAGCGTGTTAACTCTAACGATGATTTTTGCGAACTTGCGTTGAACTTCTGCTGGAGTTAACTTGATTTCCTTTATGAGCCTGTCAACCTTGTTAATGAAAAGGATTGGTTTTACGCGTTCTCGCAGGGCTTGCATCAGCACAGTTTCCGTTTGAGTCATGGGTCCTTCCACGGCGTCCACAACAACAAGGGCACCGTCTACTGCGCGGAGACTTCTGGTTACGGCTCCGCTGAAATCTATGTGTCCAGGCGTGTCGATGAGATTGATGAGGAAATCTCTTCCTTCAAAAGTGTGAGTTAAACTGATATTTGAAGCGAAAACGGTCATCTGCCGTTTCTGTTCAAGTTCCCACGAGTCTAGAAACAGTTTCTGACCGGCTGTCCGCTCGCTTATTATGCCTGCAGCAGCCAAGAGGCTGTCTGAAAGAGTGGTTTTTCCATGATCTACGTGGGCGATTATGCTTGTGTTTCTTATTATGTCTGGAGTGGACATCAGTTTGACGATGTCTTCAACTTGTTTATAACGCGCCATAACTAAACACTCTCTACTCTATCCAAACCAATAATTAACCATTCTCTTGGTGTTAAATACGATACGAATCGAAGCATTTCTAATTCTCTCTAAACGAGATAAGCTACATGGAAATGAAAACTGTCGCCTATTAACTTTATGGCATAACTTTGAGTTTATTTGACGGCACATCCACGCTGCAAAATATACTGGTTTATCTTTCGCACATGCACTTTTTATTGTCTAACTCGCGTTTAGAGTTGTCTAAAGAGCATTGAAAAGCTTTTATTCGCTGTTCAGTTATTCTACGGTTGATGTCTGGCAAGGAATTTCTAATAAATCGTTATAAGCAGTTAGGTTGGGAATTCGTGGACGCTAAACCCAGACAAACTATTAGAATAAACGTTACAAACGTTATGGGAAAAAACCTTGGAGAAATGCTGCAAGCATCAGGCGTTCAGATTGATAAGGTTCCTTTTCTCGAAACTGGTTATTGGGTTCGTAGCTCTAAAGTTTCCGTAGGCGCCACCGCCGAATACCTGTTAGGCTTATATTCTATTCAGGAAGCTGCAGCCCAAATTCCAGCCACACTGTTCACCGATTTGAAAGGAAAAACGGTGCTTGATGCCTGTGCCGCGCCAGGTGGGAAAACTGTGCAGTTGGCGGATTTGATGGGTAACACTGGCGTGTTAGTGGCTTTGGATGTTAAAAAAAAGCGACTAGCTGCTTTGTCAAATCACCTGGAACGTTGCCACGTGAGCAATGCGCTGGTTTACGATCTTGACGCAAGGCAGGCTTCTCGGCTAAACTTGAAGTTCGACAAGATTCTCTTGGATGCTCCATGCTCTGGAAATTTCTCCGCAGACAGATACTGGTTTAAGCGAAGATCACTAGCGGATGTGAAGCGAAACGCGAGACTGCAAAGACAAATATTAGCCGAAGCTACAGCCTGCCTCAAACAGGATGGAGAAATTGTTTACTCAACCTGTTCTCTGGAGCCCGAAGAAAACGAATTGAACATAGATTGGGCGATAAAGCATCTAAACCTCCAAATCGAAGAAATTGACTGCCACGGCCAAAGAGGACTAACTGAGGTTTTCGGAAGCCAATTGGATGATTCAGTGGAGCGTTGCAGGCGGATCTGGCCTGCCAAAACTCAGGGCTTTTTCGTCTGCAAACTAAAAAAACTGGTGAGTAAGCGATGAAAGCGATAAAGAATTTTGCCATTCAGTGCGGCGCAAAGCTTTCTTTAAATCCCGAGTTTGTACTAAACAGGACTGGGCGATATTTTCTAGTTAACAAGAATTTGCAGAGATACATCCAGAAGAATTTCTATTATGCAGGAACCTATTTGGGGAAAGTAAAGAGGGGCAAATTCTTTCCTAGTTTCAATTTGTTAACGATGCTTGCAAAGGGCGAAGCTAACAAAATTGTTGTCGATAAGAAAGCGGCGTGGCTGTTTATTTGTGGTAGAGACATCTTCCAAAAAGGAATACTGGCTGTGCGTGGTTCGTTGAGCAAAGGTGACCATGTGTTGGTGCTGAACGAGTTTGGCGACTGTTTAGGCTTTGGCAAGATAGTCTGCCGCTTGGACGAGAAGGCAAAGAGGACCGAGGTTGCAGTTAAGAATGTTTCGGATATTGGCGATTTTCTACGCCGCGAAGCAAAATAGGCGAGCGGGCTAGTCGCATGTGGATTAACTATTCTACTGTTTTTTCTCCTGTTGCACGCGCTATAAACTGCGCCACACATTTATCAATAATTTACGTATTTTCTTGAACACCTGTCCACAACATAGGGAGATAAACTTATATATGTTTATGTTGAATGTGTTTTCCTTAACATATGAAAACTAAGAGATTGAAACCACTGTGAGTGTGTATAAGAATGAAAAATTTCAAAGGCTTAGTTTGGAAAGAAAACGTAACAAAAGTCGTTCAAGAAATTAACGAGAAAGACATAAAATTTGTTAGACTTCAATTTACCGACATAAACGGCATCATAAAGAATCTAGCTGTTTCCTCCAAGAACATCGAAACCATCTTTGAAAACGGTCAGTCCTTTGACGGGTCATCCATAACTGGCTACAGGCCAATCGAAGAATCAGATATGGTCTTATTCCCAGACCCAACAACCTTCGCAGTTTTGCCGTGGCGATCAAAGGAGAAATCCTCGTGCAGGCTCATATGCGACGTGTATACTCCAGAATACAAACGCTTTGAGGGCGACCCCCGATACATACTCGAAAGAGCACTAGCAAAGGCCAAAGAAGCTGGTTTTAGTTACATGTGCGCTCCTGAACAGGAGTTCTTTATAGTAAAAGAGAACGACTCCGCGTTACCAACGCCAATAGATTTAGCGGGTTACTTCGATTTTCACCCTGGCGACCTAACCGACGAACTTCGACGAGAAATTGCCGATACAGCTGAGCAGTTTGGCATAGACATCGAAATATCCCATCATGAGGTAGCTTTGGGACAGAACGAAATCGACTTCAAATACGATGAAGCTCTAACTACTGCTGACAGAGCGTTAACCATGAGAATGGTCACCAAAATTGTTGCAGCCCGAAACGGTTACATGGCCACTTACATGCCGAAACCCTTCGCAGGCATCAACGGTTCAGGAATGCACACGCACCAAAGCCTTTGGAACTCAGACGCAACACAGAACATGTTCTACTATAACAATGCAGACACAGCCTATCTCTCAGAAATCGCTATGCATTTCATGGGCGGACAACTCGCCCATGGACGCGGTATGTGCGCGGTTCTCGCATCTTGGCCCAACTCGTACAAACGATTGGTGCCAGGCTTCGAAGCGCCAATTTACCTTGCTTGGGCGCACAAGAACAGATCACCACTCATAAGAGTTCCCAACTTTGGAGGAAGAAAAAGTGCGGCCAGGTGCGAAATACGGTGCCCTGATCCGGCTGGAAACCCGTATCTCCAGTTTGCAGTTCTCCTCGCGGCTGGATTAGACGGCGTCAAGAATAAGACTGACCCAGGTGAACCAGTAGAGCTGAATGTTTACAACATGAGCTATGAGGAGCGGAAAGAAAGGGGCATAGTCTCTCTCCCCGAATCCTTGAAAGAGGCTTTGGATGAACTAGAAAGCAGCCAATTAATGCGTGAAACTATTGGCGAAACTGCTTTCGAGAACTTCCTGCGAGAGAAACGCAAAGAATGGGACCTCTACCGAACGCAAGTGACAGAATGGGAAGTCAACAGGTACATCAGAAGACTTTAAACCACCAAAAACCTTTTTTCAAGGCATAAACCACTTTTACTATTCATCTTTTCCTCTAATTTTTTCAGTTAACCTTCCAATCTCGATGGTTGTCTGCTCGTGTTTCATCATATCTCTAACAACCACTGCACCTTCTTTTAGTTCTTTTTCGCCCACTATCACCGCAAAGTCAACTTTTCGCCTGTCAGCGTCTTCCAGAGCCTTAGCCATTTTCCGCCCCATAACCTCGAATTCCACCGATACTCCTGCTTCCCTAAGCATTTGCGAAATTTTCAACGCTTCAGCTTTCAACTCTTGTTTTACGGGAATGACCACGGCTCTTTTATCTCGCCGAGGTGACAAAGCTGTTGTCTGCGTTTGCATTGCAAGAGCTATTCGGTCTAATCCATGCGCGACGCCTACTGCTGGCGTCGGCTCGCCTCCAAAAACTTCGATAAGCCTATCGTATCGTCCGCCGCCGCCCAAAGCTGTGTCCAACTCTGGCACGTACACTTCAAAAACCAGGCCCGTATAGTATTCAAGACCTCTGGCAAACACTGGCTCTACGGTTTCGATTGGGCATCCGCTTTCGGTGACGAGCTGCAGAATGCCGAGCAAATTTTCAGCGGCAGCCACAGCTTTTTCGTAGCCCGCAACATGCTTTTTAATTTTCTCGACTGTTTCAAATGCCGTATTGCCATTCAGCTCTAATAGTCCTTGAAGGGTTTTTCGGCATTTTTCCTGTTTTATCAGTCGGAATGCTTTGCCATATTCTTTCTTGTCCATGAGCTGCAGAATCGCGTTTTGAGCTTTTTCATCAACGTTTTCTTGGCTGAGGATTTCTCTTATCACGCCGATGTGTCCTATTTTGAAACTGTAGTTTCGTAATCCTGTGGCTTTGATTAGACTGTTGGTAAGCAGTATCGTTTCTGCGTCGGCTTCAGGCCTGTTTGAGCCCATTAGTTCAAAGTTTGATTGCCAAAACTCTCTGTAGCGTCCGCGTTGCGGCTCGTCGTAGCGGTAAACGCTGCCCACAGAAAAGATTCTTAGCGGTTTCGGCTCGTTTTTAAGTGCTTTTGTGGCTAACCGTGCTATTGAAGCGGTGAATTCTGGTCGCAACGCTACTGTTCGGTCGCCTAAGTCTTTGAAGGTGAACATGCGAGAGCGGATTTCTTCACCTGACTTGGCGCTTAAGAGCTCGTATGGTTCTACTACGGGCGTTATTACTTCCCTGTAGCCGTAATACTGTGCGGTTTCTCTGGCTTTGCAGATAATATAGTTTAGCCTTTCAGCTTCTTCGGGAAGCAAGTCTCTCATTCCGCGGGCGGTTTGGAAGGCTGGCAATTCTTTTCTCCCTTATCTAATTGAATGTTAATTGTGAGATTGAGTAGTAAAGAAGCTGTATATCAATTTTTAAACTCTCCCATCATGCCCTCTTTTTTGGAGGATTAATAATGGTCATTCTTAACACCGGTCTAAATCCCCAGAGTAGCCGAACTGAGGTATTTTCGCTTTCGATGGAGACACCCCCGCGTAAACTCCCCTTTTTTTTAACTAATATGTGAAGTTATCTTGCGGAAAGCAAACCTGCAAAACACCATTCTGCACTATCAGCTATGCAAAATTAAAAACCTTTATCAGCCAAAAGTGGTTCATGTCAGATAGGTTGCTGAAGGCCAAAAATAGATGAAAAAGCATCATAAGAATAAAGTACATGCATTCAAAAAGAACACTTCCAGTAACAAACACTTAGTTTTATTTGGTGTGGCATCTCTCATCTGGTTCATTTTTCGAACTGGCACAAAACCATCGAGAGTGATATATCCTTGTCAGAGGGCAGCTTTGGCAAACAGCTCAATACTGCTGGGTTTGTCCATCCCACTATGGTTAACCTCAGTGCTGACAAAAACGAAGAAATTCATCACCAAAAAAGGGAAAATTCTTGTAATACTGCTCATCATTGCAAACCTGGTGCTAAGCGGTGGAGAGTTTCTGGAAAACATGCAATTTGCTGGAGCAGCTGACCCCGATCAAGAGCTTTATCTTTCACTTGAGCCGATGCAAGCGAGTAGTTCTCCCGCTTCAAACCTTTATGTTGTGAACGGACGCGCAAACGCGTATGTTAATGAACTAATAAATCTCATGGGTTCTAACGGTTTACTCTTCTACAAGTCAGACACAAGTGGAGAAAATAAGGGACCTAACGGGTTAATCGCAAACAATGATGTGATTCTGATAAAGATAAATTGCCAGTGGAACGAGAGGGGAGGAACCAACACAGATCTCCTGAAAGAGCTCATACAGACGATCGTAGATCACCCAGATGTTTTTGTTGGCGAAATCGTGGTTGCAGACAATGGACAGGCTCAGTATGGACCATTTGGAAACGGCGGGAGCCTCAACTGGGCAAACAACAACGCTGAGGACCA
>CP070714.1:16836-21682 GCA_020350385.1 Candidatus Bathyarchaeota archaeon
AGTCAAAAAACTAAACACTTCAGATTCTTACTCCTTTATGTTTTGCTTCTGTTCTTTCGTACTTTCTTGATTCAGGATTGAGGGGCGGTTTTGGCTCAGCAGAATTATTCTCTTCCAATCACAAGCAGTTTCAATCAAAGCAAAGCCAGTCATAATTCTTGCGTTCAACATTTACTGTTAATTATGGATTTCAGAAAATTTTTCTATCTAAACATAATGGGCATAGACTTCCACCAATCTTCAGTCTTTTCGTTGCACTTAGATAGGTTTAAATGTGAAAAGCCCAAGTATACATGACAAAAAGGTACATGAGGGTTCAAAATGAGCGAAATGACGACCGAAATCCTTGAACAGAACTTAGGCAAAATAGTGCTCGTACGCCTAAAGGGCGGAAAAAGCCTGCGGGGACGACTAAAGGGTTTCGATCAGCACCTAAACCTTGTTTTGGAAGAAACAGAAGACACCACAAACGTCGAGAATATGCTAAAACTAGGGCTCATAATCGTGCGCGGAGACAACGTAGTTCTAATTTCTCCCCCGCCTAGGTGACACTCAGTGGGCAAAGGCACACCATCAATGGGCAAACGCGCAGGCAAAGTTGTGCACATACGTTGTAGGCGTTGCGGAAGACGCGCTTATCACGTACGCAAAAAACGATGTGCAGCCTGTGGCTACGGCGAAACCACAACCATCAGAAAATTCGCATGGCAAACAAAAACGCTTCAAAAACAAAGAGTTGTCTAAATCATTTTCCATTGAAAATTGAAGTGTGCGTTTCCGCGTTTAATTTTCTTTGCGGAATAGATAAGTGACTAAACGAAAAAGAGTGAGTTGCTTGTTTACCGGTGTGTTGCGCCATAGTAGCCTTTGTCGATTTTGACGAAGATAAGTGGTCCTTTGCTTTGAGCCATACCTCGTGCTTTTCTTAAGGTGTTGTTTACGACAGTCAGGATCCGTTCTTTGCCTTTGAGGTTTTGCACACGTTTTTCGACAAGCGCCATCTTTAGGAGGTTCTCTGAGAGGATTTCTGTGCCGCATATCTCTCCATTCCTTATTAGGGTAGCTACTACAACTTCCTGGACTTCTTTTTTGCGTTCAAGTTTTTTCCAGAGGGGCTGGGCTTTGCGGATGTTCTTTGAGACTTTGCTCCATTTATTCGCGTTTTGCTTGCCTATGAGCAGTTTTACGCGTTCTTTCCATTTCTTGAGCCACACCCCAGTCCATACGGTTAGGAAGTCCTCTAGTTCGACAGAGTCTTCTTTGAAAAGTTTTTCCAGTTTTTCCACTAGTTCGCATTGGCTTGCTTCTTTTCCGATGAGGTTCCAGTGGTACTTAAGGTAGTTTGTGAAGTCTTGGCAGGCTACCTGTAGAACTTTGCGGTCTGAATGTGTCACGTCTAAGGCTGGATCTGCTTCTTTAAGTTTCTCCCCTAACATTATTTCTAGGAAGTTCATTTGGAATCCCCGCTCTGAAGCCTTCTCCACAGTGATTTAAGATAGAGGCTTTATTAAACTTTATTTTTCTGAACGCATATAACTGCTTTAGGCGGTTTTTGGCAATATGTCGTTGCCAGAAATATTTGGTTGGCGTGTTATTCCATGAATTCTGGGAGTCTGGTGACGTTATTCAAGATTAAATCTGGGTTTTCTTTGGCAAGTTCTTTGTAGGAGAAAAGCCCTGACAAAACTGCTACTGTTTTTGCGCCTGCGGCTTTTCCCGCTTTAATATCGTTGACGGAGTCGCCGACGATGATGCAGTCGCACATCTGAACATCTAAAGCTTTTACGCATTTTATTAGGGCTTCAGGGGAAGGTTTTGGTTTGTGCGTGTCCAAAGCGGTTATTATATGTGTAAAGTATTTTGCTATGCCAAAGTGTTCCAGTTCGACTTTTACGGCTTTTTTGGGAACGGAGCGCATGGTTATTAATGCGAGCTTGGCTTTTTTAGAAAGGTTTTCCAGCGCGGTTGAAACGTTGAGTATAGGTTTGGTTTTTGCCATCGATATGTAGTAGTAGGTTTTCAGGTATACGTCCAAGAATTTTTGTACGTCACATTTGACGATGTCGCTGATTGACTGTTTTTGTTCAAGTCTCCTTGGAATCTCCAGGGCGGCTTTGATTTGAGGCGGTTCTTGTACCATTGCTCGGAACGCGGTTCGCGCTGCTTCTAAGTAAGCTTCTTGTGAATCCACGATGGTGCCGTCTAGGTCGAAAAAAATGCCTTTTGCCTTCAATTTTGTTGCGCTCATGTTCAATGTCTCTGTTTTGACCTGTGTTGATTGGTTTTTTCTTTCATAAACCTTTCCCGCACTGACATTGAGGAAAATAATTGGGAAACTGTTGTACCCTGGGAGACTGTACCCCCCCTTAGGCAAAGGCTGAAACTCGACGTGAATTGCAGGCCTATGCTTCAGCAGGCATAAAGGCTTTAGGAAAGGGAGCAACTTGCATAGTTTTAAACGTCAATCCATACAGAGTATTAACCGCAAAGAGGGTAATGTAGGTTTGAATGGTAAACCGCTTGTTTCAATCGTTTCCGCGGGACTGTCAAAATTTGGAAAACAAGAAGGATTATACGCGAGGGAACTTTTTGCCCAAGCCGTTAAAGAGGCTTTTGACCGCTGCCCACGGCTGGAGCCTAAACGCGATATAAAAGCCATGTTTGTCGGCCACATGGGCGAATCCTACGAGCACCAAGGTCACACGGGCTCAACCGTGGCAGACTGGGCGGGGCTACTGAATATACCCGCTACACGGACGGAGGCAGCATGCGCAAGCTCTGGCGCAGCATTACGCTCAGGAATCTACGCGGTTCTCTCAGGTTTGGCAGACGTTGTCCTCGTTGGCGGCGTCGAAAAAATGACGCATCGAAGCACCGCGGAAGTCACCGAGTACCTCGCCATGGCCTCGGACTACCCGTTTGAACAGTGGCACGGAATCACCTTCCCTGGCTTATACGCGCTGATGGCGACGGCGCACTTACATGATTACGGCACCACGGAAAGGCAAATGGCTATGGTTGCTGTGAAAAACCATTATCACGGAAACCTTAACCCGAAAGCGCATATGCAGAAAGAGATAACAGTTGAAAAAGCTTTATCGTCGCGTGTTGTTGCTTCGCCACTTAAGTTGTATGATTGCTCATTGATTACTGATGGCGCCAGCTGTGTAATCCTAACAAAACCTGAACAAGCTGGGAAATTCACGGATTCGCCAGTGCACATCGTCGGCAGCGGACAAGCTAGCGATACCATCGGCTTATACGAACGAAAAAGCTTCACGTCTCTCCTGTCGGCGAAGCTGGCGGCAAATACCGCCTACGGCATGGCTGCGGTCAAGCCAGAAGAGGTGGATGTGGCAGAAATACATGACTGCTTCACCATCTCGGAGATAATGGCTTACGAGGATTTGGGCTTCTGTGCAGCAGGTGATGGTGGCAAACTGATTGAAAGCGGTGAAACACGGCTAGGCCGAGGAATCCCAGTCAATACCAGCGGCGGCTTAAAAGCAAAGGGGCATCCTGTAGGCGCAACGGGCACGGCACAAGCCTATGAGATGTACCTGCAACTGACTGAACAAGCAGACAAACGCCAAGTAAAAGACGCCCGAGTAGGCTTAACGCATAACGTGGGTGGGTCAGGCGCTACCGCAACCGTACACATTTACAGGAGTGCCCTATAATGAGCACGCAAGAACCTTTCACCATAGAGCAATTCTACAAGTTTCTAGGGCAACGGAAACTCATGGCTGGAAAATGCACGCGTTGCGGAAAAATCCACCTGCCACCAAGACCACTCTGCGACGAGTGCTTCTCACAAGAATTTGAATGGACCGAAGTATCCGGAAAAGGAAAATTGCTCACGTACAGCATCATCCACGTGGCTCCGCAACAGTTCCAAGGCATGGCGCCCTACGCTGTGGGCATAATAAAACTTGAAAACGGCATAAAAATACCCGGAATGATCGCGGGCGCTACGCAGGAACAACTAAAAATAGGCATGGATTTGACAATAGACTTCGGCACATGCAACACAGCGCAACCATGGCCGCAGTGGCCAAGATACTGCTTCAAACGTTGGAGCTCTTCCAGTAAGAGAAAGATACGCCAAAAAAAAGGCAGTAAGACAGAATTTCGATAACAAACCACTAACTACTGCAATTCTTGAATGCGTATCCTTAAGCTAACTGTTGAATCGAAGAAACTGAATGTATCGGATTCACTACTTATTCCATGGTCCAGACCAATCTGGAAAAGTGTATGTTGCTCCTGTCTCCTCCATAATTCCCTTGACCGCTATCCTTAATTCTGCCTAGGCAACGGCTCCACCATCAAACCCAAATGTTTACCTTTTACCGAGCCTTTACGTTCTCCTTATTGTATCGCCAAAGGAACATGAAATCGGGTTTTTAGCGTACTCGCTGAAAGATAATATATTTGATGCGTGGCAAAGTAATAGCTAAAGAGGGAGCTTGGAATGGCAATAGCTCAAGTTGATGATATTAAAATCTTCTATAGAATACTTGGAGACGGATTTCCTCTTTTAATGATCCATGGTCTAAGGGATAATTCAGATAATTGGGATCCGACTCTTACTCGGGGACTTTCAGAAAAGTACAAATTGATTCTCTTCGATCTTCCTGGATCTGGACGTTCAGAATTGTCCAATAAAGAACCCAGCATCAAGTTGTTTGCATACGAAACCTCGATATTGATGGATACTCTAGGAATCTCCAAGGCTCATGTAATGGGAATGTCTTTGGGTGGCATGATAGCTCAAGAGCTGGCTTTAAACTACCCTGAGAAAGTTGAAAAACTGGTTCTTTGTTCAACCTACTGTGGTAAATCA
>CP070714.1:21782-24668 GCA_020350385.1 Candidatus Bathyarchaeota archaeon
AGAATATTAGGTGTTATGAAGGCAGGAAGGCTTGGTCCGATTCGGATGTTCTTTATGCCTAGATAAAGCAGCGATAGCAGTATAGCAACGGCTTTTTGTTCATACCATGAAAGCACGAGGGACAAGGGCAAATTATTAATATGCACATTGAAGGCGTTGGCTAACGCTTGAGCAATTTTAACTGCTGAGTAAGCATCGTTGCACTGTCCAACGTCCAGAAGTCTTGGGATTCCGTCGATAGTTCCCAGCTCTTTGTTAAAGAACCTGAACTTCCCACACGCAAGAGTCAAAACAATCGTATCTTTGGGCGCTTTCTCAACGAACTCCGTATAGTAACTTCTTCCCGGTTTCGCTCCGTCGCATCCACCAACTAACAAGAAACGCTTTATGTGACCGTTCTTGATAGCGTCTATAATCTTGCCGGCCACACTCAGAACTGTGTTTCTGCTGTATCCTACAGTTACATACTTGCCTTCTTTGTCAGCTTGAAAGCCCGACATTTCCAACGCTCGCTTTATCACTGGAGAAAAATCTTTACCTGTTATATGCGGGGTATCTGGCCATCCAACTGGACCTGAGGTGAAAATGTTGCCTTTGTAGTTTTCTGTTGGTCCTTGAAGACAGTTTGTCGTCATTAGTATGGCGCCGGGGAATTCTGCGAATTCTCTCTTCTGATTTTGCCATGCCGTTCCGTAATGACCGTTGAAATTTGTATGCTCTTTCAATTTGGGATATCCGTGAGCTGGCAACATCTCTCCATGTGTGTAAACGTAAATTCCTTTTCCTTCGCTTTGCTTCAGAATATCCTCTAGATCTTTGAGGTCGTGTCCAGACACAAGGATTGCTTTTCCCTTCTTCGTGCCAATAGGCACCTTTGTGGGCACTGGGTGACCGTACCTCTGAGTGTTTCCAGCGTCAAGGAGTTCCATTGCTCTGATGTTGATTTCACCGCATTTCATGGCTAGACCTACAAAGTCGTTTGCCCCAAGTGATTTGTCTAATGTAGCTGCAAGAGCTTGATGTATAAACTCGAAGACTTTGTCGTCTTTTTTTCCGAGAGAATAAGCATGATAAGTGTAGGCGGCTACTCCTTTTATGCCGTAAGTCAATAGCCACTGAAGCGAGTGAAGGTCGGGATCAATTGTAGGATCAGAATTTATTCCAAAAAGTTTTCCCTGTGCTATTAGGCCTTCCTTGGTTTTCTCTAAAGCCAAGCTGACAGGCCCATTGCTTTCGTCAATGTGACCTCCCGCGGACTGTATTCTCTTCCTCATTTGCTCGCGTAGATCTGCTGCTTTCCTGATGTATTCGATGATTCTGTCTGGATCGAAGTTCACATTTGTCAATGTAGCGAATAATGTTTCGCAAGTGAAAACACTAATCTTATCGTCTTTGAAGCCAACTTTTCGTGCTTCAATGGTTAATTGTGATAGCCCTCTCAGCATGTAGATCAGCAAGTCTTGGAGCGCAGCTACATCGGGAGTCTTTCCACAAACGCCTACAATTGTGCAGCCTTGTCCTTTGGCGGTTTGTTCACATTGATAACAAAACATCTGGTTTTGACTCATTTCATCATACCTGGTATATGGGTTTAGTCACGCATGCAAATAGCTTTTTCCCGAAATTGTCAGGATTAAATTGTTCTCTGGGAAAGAAAAAATTTGAGGTGAATTTAAGTTTATGTTGGCGGTGCGGGTCTCGTTCCCAAAATAACGTTCACGTCAATTGTTGCGTCATCTCGTACCACGGTAAGAATCAGGAGCTGCCCGGGCAGGGTTTTCTCTGCAAGATAGGTTGCCAGATCATCATTGTTTCTTATCTGGGTTTCGTTCATTGCAATTATGATGTCATTGACGTTCAATCTGCCATCTGAGGGGCTTCCCGCTATTACTGAAGCGATTCTCCAGCCGTAAGTAACGCTTACGCCTATTTGTTGTGCTATGTTGTAGCTCATATCCTGTCCTGTAACGCCCAAGTAAGAGTGGTTTCTATAAGTTCCAGTTGTTATCAAGGCGGATATTTCCCTGAGAATAGTGTTTGATGGAATGGCGAAGCCTAACCCCTGCGAATCAGAGACTATTGCCGTTGTTACGCCCACGACTTTTCCAACAGCGTTCAACAGAGGCCCACCTGAGTTTCCAGGGTTTATAGGCGCACTAGTTGGTATGATGTTAGCAATTGCACAGGCACCTGCGTAGTCTTCTTCCGTAAGAGTTCTGCCCAGGGCGCTTACTACGCCCGTGGTTAGTGAGCCGACTAGACCGTAGGGGTTTCCTATGGCTATAACTGGATCGCCTACACGTAACGTAGACGAACTGACAATCTCGACAGGCTTGAACTCTCTGGCAGGAGCGTCAACCGAAAGAATCGCTAAATCCGCGTAGGAGTCAGTTCCGAGGATTGTAGCTGAAAATCCGTTTCCGGTTGAGAAGGTAACGCTTAAACTTGACGTGTCGTGTACAACGTGGTAATTGGTAATCACAACATTTCTATCCGAAAAGGCATAGACGAAACCTGAGCCTTGGACTCCTCCGTCATTTGTGGTTCCTTGTACCAAAACAACCGAATCGCGTACATCTGCGTAGATGTCCGCCAACGCGGTGGCGTCCTGGAAGATCGTGATGTTTTGGTAAGTAAGGTTCTGAGTGCCGTTGAGCTCTGAGACTTGGCTTTTCAGAGATGCGACTTCGTTGCTCAGGTTGGTTATTTCTTGGAAGGTTATGTAGAAGGTAAATAGTCCCCCAACAAGCAATCCCGCTGCAAATAAGAGCACAAGAAGACTGGCTGAAGCTTTAAGGTAAGTGTTTGATTTATGCATTCAAGTTACCTCTAAAATGAAACAGTAATAGTTTTTAGAAATAAGATTTCCTATTCTCTTCGGTCAAT
>CP070714.1:24768-32093 GCA_020350385.1 Candidatus Bathyarchaeota archaeon
AATGGATCGGAGAATAGAAATCTATAAGAAATTTCATGAAGGGTATGGAGAACTTCTTGTTCAAATGAATGTAGAAGACACCAGATTTGGAGTAGCCGAATACGTATCATCAAAACACGGTTTAGATACAATTGAGCTAAAATGGGGACAGGGTGCTAAATGTATTGGTGGAGAAATCAAAGTTAAAACCTTGAAAAGAGCTAGTGAGCTCCAAAAAAGAGGTTATATTGTTTCACCAGACCCTTCTCTCCACGAAAATCAGACTGCATTTAGGAAGGGAGCTCTCAAGGAGTTTGAGAGGCACTCGCGCGTAGGCTTTGTAACTAAAGAAGGATTCTTGGAAGAAGTTGATCGCCTTCGGGGATTAGGATTTAAGCGGATTACTCTGAAGACTGGAGCTTATTCTGCCTTAGAACTGGCTATGGCGTTACGTTATGGTGCTGAAGCAAAGCTTGACCTACTCACAATTGACGGGGCACCTGGCGGCACAGGGATGAGTCCTTGGCCAATGATGAACGAATGGGGAATTCCGACTTTCTACCTTCAAGCTCTTACATACAAGTACTGCGAAAAACTCTCAAAAAGGGGTATCAAGGTTCCTGATATTGCAGTGGCAGGTGGTTTTTCAAGTGAAGATAGCGTGTTTAAGGCACTTGCCATGGGTAGTCCTTATGTTAAAGCAGTTTGCATGGGAAGAGGCCTGATGATACCTGGCATGGTGGGAAAGAATATAGCGCAATGGTTGAAAGATGGCAAATTGCCAAAATCCGTCTCTAAGTATGGCAACAGCGTTAACGAAATCTTTGTTGCCTATGCGGAACTTGAGGAAAAGTTTGGTTCGAAGATGAAAAACATACCTTTGGGTGCTGTAGGCATTTACACTTACTGTCAAAAGTTCAAGGTTGGATTGCAGCAGTTGATGGCTGGAAGCAGAAACTTCAGAATCTCAACGATATCCCGTAAGGATCTTATGGCATTAACGGAAGAAGCATCTAAAATCTCAGGCATACCCTACGTGATGGAAGCTTACAGTAGAGAAGCAAACAAAATCTTGGAAGAATGATAAACAAACAATCCACCCATCTGTTGAGTAATAGCTCACGGAACGGAGCTCTATTAGAAATGGCCAATCAGAAAATCTGAGTTTTGGTAAGATATCCTTCAAAGCCGAAGGCTCATACACAAACTTGACATACAGAGTGAAGTTGAGATCAAAACAAATGATTGTGGGCGCGCGAAAGTGGAAACTTAACCTAATCGACAGAAACGACCCGATGAGCCTATCTGAAAGGGCTACGAAAGCCACAGGAATCCCAACAGCAGACGAAGTTGAAAAAGGCGCAATAGAAAAAATTCTCGAATTTCAACCCTTTTCTTTTTCCTATTTCAAAAAGGTTCAGTCAAATTCGCGGTTTATGCGAGCAGCAAAGCGCTAGTTTTAACCCTAAAAGCCCAATTCAACGAACAAATCTAGCTATTATTTTGGGGAGGATCCTCGCTCACAGCTAGACTCTGCAACACTACTAACAATTGGTTCTATATAAACTGAAGTTTTGTCAAAAAATATATAACGCGCAAATTCTGTATTGGTAGAAAAGTTGAGGGTCGAACAGTTGGGCGTTCTAGGAAGAGACAGATTGAAAGAACTTATCGACAGTAACAAGTGCATATACCCTTATGATTATACGTTGCTTGACGGCGACGGCTACATCCTAACCGTCAAAGAAGAAACAACCGTACACTATTTAGAACATAAGAATTTGGTGTCCTACGAAGTTGTTTTCACCCCGCCGAATTTTGTGGCGCATCTAACGGCTAAGAGCAAATACGGCAGAAAGGGCTTATCCTTTTTGAATGCCGCCAAAGTCCATAGCGGCTTCATTGGACGCCTTGTGCTAGAACTCGTAAACTTGAGCAACGAACGCTACCCCATAACCATAAAACGTGGAGACCCATTCATGCACATAGAATTCATAACCCGAGAAGGTAAACCCTCACCCTACATGGGCGAATTCCAATTCCAATACTTGACTGATGAAGAGATACAAATGTACCTTCCCATTCTGAAGAGAGTTTTTCCAAACTATGAAGAACTTGCCAAAACTTGGTTCAAGATGAAAAGGCTGCAAACGTAGCTTCCGCTAGCACTATTAAGAGATAATGCTACAGCTTGATTTTTCTATTTTCGGAAAATATGAATTTCTCGATCGATTTTGTACATTTCCTCCGCAACTGCCATAGAGGCAGTTCCCGGCAGATTCTGCTACTCAACAATTTTTTAGCGAAAATTCTTACTGAAGGATAACTCTAATAATAATCTCTCTTGAAAAATTAGCCGCTGAATCGCCGATTTTTGTAGTTCCGCCCAAATCATCAATAATTGAGGTCTAAACTTTCTCCTCAACGCTGACCATAAAGAGGTCTTTTGAGAAGTGAGCATGCTGCAAATCTTATTCTTCTTGTTGCTAGGAAAGAGGCAAGCTTCGCTAGCGACAGACAGCAATTCTTTACCGGAATAAACAGTTAAAATAGAATTCACTCATGCCAAACTATTACTAAATGTATAAACAAATGCCCCCCACAAGCTCAGAAAAGCTTCACTAACTTAACACAGAAAAATTGAAGAGTATACAAAAGCAGGGTTAATACATTTACAAATCGTTTAAATATCGCTTAGGCTGTATGCTAAAAAAGGGAAATTGTTTGCATGCAAAAAATTATCGGGCTGTAAAAGGGCAAGCTTACACGAGAAAGAAGTTTGCGAAGGGTTTTCCACCCCCAAAAATAACCAAGTTTACCATGGGGGACACTAAAGCAAACTTTGAAATCGAAGCGAAACTCATAGCATTAAAAAGAGCGCAAATTCGCCATAGCGCCTTGGAAGCGGCACGTATAGCGGCGAACCGCGTCCTCACTGATAAGCTGGCCAGCGATTATTTCATGCAGATTCATCCATACCCGCATATTATTCTAAGAGAGAACAAGATGATTTTCGGGGCGCACGCTGACCGACTTCAACAAGGAATGCGAAATTCTTTTGGAAAAGCCATTGGCACAGCAGCCCGCATAAAAGCCAACCAAACCATCATCACAGTCAAGGTTAAAGCCAACGCCGTGGATACGGCCAAAGAATCCCTGAAACGAGGAGGAGCAAAGCTTCCTATCCCATGCAAAATAGCAATCGCAAAAATACAACCTTCGGATACAACCGAAAAGAGGAAAACAACTTGAGCAAGACAAAAAAATCCCTTGTTCTTTGGTTTGAAAATGTGAGAAACACCGACGTGCCCATTGTTGGAGGCAAGAACGCCAGTCTCGGAGAAATGATCCACGCTGGAATGCCCGTTCCTCCAGGCTTCGCCGTGACAGCCTATGCCTATGAAAAATTCATCAAACAGACACGAATAGCTAAGAAAATCTACAAAATAATCAAAGAAACAGTAAAAGACCCCGATGACCCAAAACAGTACGACGTTGCCTCAAAGAAAATACGCATACTTGTTGAAAAAACTTCGGTGCCGCCAAAAATAGCAAACTCGATTAAATCAGCCTACAAAGAACTTAGTAAGCGCCTGAATTTGAAAGATGCTTTTGTTGCTGTGAGGTCCAGCGCCACCGCAGAAGACTTGCCTGACGCTTCTTTTGCGGGTCAGCAAGAAACTTTCTTGAACGTCAAAGGTCCTGAGGAATTTCTTGAAAAGGTAGTGAAATGCTGGTCTAGCCTGTTCACTCCACGTGCCATCTTTTATCGAAACGAAAAGGGTTTCGCACATGAAAACGTTCTCATAAGCGTTGGGGTCCAAAAGATGGTGAATTCTGGAGTAGCAGGAGTCGTGTTCACGATAAACCCTGTAACTGGGAACAATAACGAAATTGTGATTGAAGGCAATTACGGTTTAGGCGAAACCGTAGTGTCAGGTGCAGTGAACCCTGACGACTTTGTTGTTGACAAAAACACCTTGAAAATAAAGGAAAGGCGAATTTCTAGGAAAACAGTTCAATACATCCGTGATCCAGACACGGGTAAAACAGTCCACTTAGAGGTGCCCAAAGAAAAGCAGAAAGAACCTTGCCTAAACGATGGGGAAATCATCAAACTCGCAGA
Organism: Candidatus Bathyarchaeota archaeon; assembly: GCA_020350385.1. Taxonomy (GTDB): domain Archaea; phylum Thermoproteota; class Bathyarchaeia; order Bathyarchaeales; family Bathycorpusculaceae. The sequence continues at coordinate 28,874 of CP070714.1, forward strand.
ACTGGCCAAGCTAATTGAGGCGCATTATAAAAAAGCAATGGACATCGAATGGGCAATCGACAAGGATCTATCTTTTCCAAAAAATATATTCGTGGTTCAAGCTCGTCCTGAAACAGTTTGGAGCGTAAAAGGCATGGAAACACCAACACAAGTTAATGAAGGGAAGCCCAAAGAAGAATTAAAAGTAGCTGTGAAAGGAATAGCGGCTGGTAAGAGAGGCTACGGCTTAGGCGTAGCAAAGGTCGTTCTGACTCCTGAAGAAGCCGCCGAGAAGATGAAGAAAGGCGACATTCTCGTAACAGATATGACTAATCCCGATTTTGTTCCGTTCATGAAAATTGCAAGCGCAATAGTAACCGATAAGGGCGGAATCACATCTCACGCGGCCATCGTAAGTCGTGAGCTTAGTATACCTTGTGTTGTTGGAACAGAAACTGCAACGCAAGTATTGAAAACGGGCCAAGAATACACTGTTGACTCGCGAAATGGAATAATCTATGAAGGCGTTTTGAGCGAAGTCGCAGAGGCGGCGATGACAGCGGGAGCTGCCGAGACAATTGCTGTCGCTGCAAATCCGGTACCCGTTACAGCTACAAAGATTTACATGAACTTAGGCGTTCCTGAAAAAATAAAGGATTACAAGAACTTGCCCTTTGAAGGCATTGGCCTTATGCGCATCGAGTTCATCCTAGCCAGCTACATAGGCGATCACCCACTACATCTTGTTGACACTGGAAGAGGACAAGAGTTTGTGGACAAGCTGGCCGAAGGAATGGCGACGGTGGCTAGAGCCATTCAACCTCGTCCTGTAGTTGTGCGGTTTAGTGATTTCAAAACCAACGAGTACCGAGAGCTGAAAGGCGGAGATAAATACGAAATCGTTGAAGCTAACCCAATGCTTGGTTGGAGGGGCTGTAGCCGCTACATAAGCCAATGGTACCAAAAAGCCTTTCGACTTGAGTGCCAAGCGGTTAAGAAATGCCGAGAAGAGTGGGGTCTTAAAAACGTCTGGGTCATGCTTCCCATGGTACGTACGCTTTGGGAAGCAAAGAAATGCTTTGGCATCATGAAAGAAGAAGCCTTAGAAAGATCACGCGATTTTAAGGTGTGGTTCATGGCTGAAACACCCTCCATAGCTATACTTGCAGACGAGTTTTCTAAACTTGTTGATGGTTTTTCAATAGGCTCAAACGATATGACTCAGGGCATTCTTATGATTGACAGAGACTCTGAACGCTTAGGCCAAATGGGCTATTTTGACGAAAGAGATCCTGCAGTGAAGAGGATAATAGCACACCTTATCAAGGTAGCTCATGAAAATGGCTGCACCGTTTCAATATGCGGTGAAGGCCCATCAAACTTGCCAGACTTCGCAGAGTTTCTCGTCCGCGTTGGAATTGACAGCATATCCGTAAATAACGATGCCGTTGTAGCTACAAAAAGCCTTGTTGCAAGTATAGAACAGAAAATAATTCTTGAACGCCTCGCTGAGCAAGCCGCTATAGCCTGCGGGCGTCCGCTCAAAAAACCAAAACAAGACTGGGAATGGACGCCTTAGCATAGCGAGACCCTTAGTAGTGAAAAACTTGCCTTTTCCTTCCTCCTATTATATTTCGTGCAGATACATTGTGTGAGAGCATTGGTATGAAAGATTTCGATTTTGAGGAAGAACGAATAAAACAAGAAATTGCCAAATTTGGCGCAAAACGCGTCCTATTGCAACTGCCTGAAGGACTGAAAGTCGAAGGACCTCGCTTAGCTAAAATAATCGAAGAAACAGGTACTGTTCCCATAATATCTGCGGATCCATGTTACGGCGCTTGCGACTTAGCGACTGCTGAAGCAGAGCGTTTAGGAATAGACCTAATAATACATTTTGGGCACGCAAAACTGGTAAAGCACGAGCAGGTTCCCACTGTTTACGTGGAAGCCAGAGCAACAGTAACAGTTGATGATGCCGTGGAGAAATCCATCCCGCTGCTGAGCAAACATGATAAAATAGGGTTAGCAACTACAGTGCAACATGTACAGACTCTTGCTTATGCGAGAGAAATTCTCGTTCGAGCTGGAAAAACAGTGATGATAGGCGACGCTGGACGAGTGAATTACTCGGGACAGGTGAGCGGGTGCGACTACAGCAACGTTCGATCAATAGCCCACGACGTTGAAATTTTCTTATTCATCGGCGGCGGACAGTTCCACGCGTTAGGCATAGCCCTCAGCACATTTAAACCTACGATAATCGCAAACCCTTATGAAAAAAGAGCATACTCAATAGATGAAGAGGCACAAAAAATCCTAAAACAACGATGGGCTTGCGTTGAAGAAGCGAAACATGCCACAACCTTTGGCGTCATAGTCGGATTAAAACTAGGACAAAAGCAGCTTGATCATGCATTAAGAATCAAGGAAATTGCCGAAAAAAATGGAAAAATGGCTTTTCTCTTTGCAATTAGAGAAATCGTGCCAGAGGCGCTAATGGAGTTTCCAACAGTTGATGCATACGTGAACACCGCTTGCCCACGGATATCTATTGACGCTCCCTCGAGATTCCTAAAGCCCGTGTTAACTGAGAACGAATTTATGGTGGTCTCCGGCGAATTTTCATGGGAAAAACTGCTCAAAAAAGGCTTATTCGAAAGATAGACTTGGAACGGTTTCTATCCCAAATAGAGCCACATCCTTCTCCTCAGGCGAGGCTTGAGCAATACACAGTCTCAGAAGCTATTGCAGCGACAGTCCTTTATGTAGCTGCCTACACAAATGATGATATTATTGGCAAAACAGTTTTAGATTTAGGCTGTGGCAGTGGTAGGCTAGCTTTAGCCGCTTCTTATTTAGGAGCGCAGTGTGTGGTAGGTGTTGACATCGATAAAATGGCAATAAACACTGCTTCTGAAAATTTGGAGAAGGCAGGATTAAAAACCAATGTTAGCTGGGTTGTAGGTGATATTAACGCAATAACGGGCAGATTTGATACGGTGTTGCAGAATCCGCCCTTCGGGGTGCAAAGGCGGACTGCCGACCGAAAGTTTTTGGAAAAAGCTTTGGAGGTTGGCACCCTAGTGTACTCGCTTCACAATCACCCGCATAGAGACAAGCAATTAATCAAAAGGCTGAAAGCAAACCCTGGAAGTTTGATACAGGTTGCTCCTTCTCCGTTTATCGAGAAGTTTGTTGAGAGCCACCATGGCGTGGTCAAAGCGGTTTATGCCATGCT
>CP070714.1:32193-35347 GCA_020350385.1 Candidatus Bathyarchaeota archaeon
CGTGTACGTTTCTACCATGGGGGACCAGCAAATCCCCAGAAAACGGAAATGACTAGAAAAAAAAGGGGTGTATCCATTAAATCACAGATGTATTTATAATGAAATCCTTTTTATAAGAGGGTGTTTAGGCACAGCTGAATAAGAAGGGGAAATGATGCCACAATTTAAAGCCACAATAAGCATCGAAAATGTTGTTGCTTCTGCAACACTGAACCAAAAAGTCGATTTAAATGAAGTGGTGAAAGGTTATCCGAGTGTAGAGTATCGTCCAGAACAGTTTCCAGGGCTGGTGTTTAGACTAAAAAGACCGAAAACGGCGACATTGATCTTTAACTCGGGGAAAATGGTGTGCACTGGCGCAAAGTCCGAGAAAGAATCACGTAGAGCTGTTATGAAAGTCGTCAAAGAACTGAAAAAAGGCGGGATAATAATCATCAGTAAACCAGAGTTAAAGATACAGAACATCGTAGCTTCAGCAAACCTAGGCGGCATGATCGACTTGGAAAAGGCCACAACTACGCTTGGAAGAACTATGTATGAACCTGAACAGTTCCCAGGTTTAATCTACAGAATGGACGATCCGAAGGTTGTAATTCTGCTGTTTGCGAGTGGAAAACTCGTTTGCACTGGGGCCAAGAGAGAGCAGGACGTTTATGATGCAGTGCAAAAACTGCATAAGCTGTTGGAAGAGAAAGAACTGATTTTCTACGATTAATGATTGTTCGTAGAATTTTTCTGCCTTACTTTTCTGTCATTTTTTGACTTGTTTCAGAATAGTTTTGTGACTTTCTTCGTCAATGGCGCCTATTTCGTACAACGTGCTTGCTACTTCGCTTATTCTTAGTAGCGTGTGAATCTTTATTCCGCTTTTCTCCAGTTTTTCTTTTCCGCCTTCCTCTCTGTCCAAGAATGCTACTGCTTCTTTCACCACTCCACCTTCTGCTCTTATGGCTTTTGCTGCTTTTTTCAAGTTTAAGCCCGTGGTGATTAAATCGTCAACGAGCAAAACGTGGTCTCCAGAGACGAGGATTCCTTCCACTCTCCTTTGTCTGCCGTGGCGACGAATGCCTTTGCGTACATAAAGAAACGGCTTTTTCAGGTTGTAAGCGATTTGTGACGCGAAGGGTATACCCGCGAGAGGAACCCCTGCAATTCTGTCGAAGTTTTTAAGCCCCACTTGGCTGGTTATATATTCTCCGTAGAAATCGCAGATTTGCCTGAAAGCATCTGGGAAACTGGGCACTACTCGGAGGTCTATATAGTATGGGCTGGCTTTTCCACTTGTAAGTTTGAAGACGCCGAATTTCAAAGCGTCAATTTTGTGTAAGGTCTTGGCCATTTCCACTTTCTTTTTTTGGCTACTTTTTTGTGCTGTGAAGATTTCACTTCCTTTTTGAAACTTGATAAATCTTGTTGAGTTCGGGAATCAAGCAGACGGTTTTCGGCAGTTCTTTTTTGAGAATTGCAGCGAATTTATGTTGGTAGGCTGCTGAGTTGGTGTGGTAAGGCACGGCTACTTGGGGCGTTGTTAATCTCGCGATTTCAAAGCCTGTTTCCGGCGATGTACCTGCAGCAATTCCAACAGTGCAGAAGACAACATCAAATTTTTCCCGTTCGCCGATGGCGGTAAGCTCTTGAAAAGGCAAGCTATCAGCGGTGTGGAAGATTTTAACGCCGTCTTCGCTTGTGATTATGTAGGTTACTGGCGCAGCTGCGGGGTGATTACATTCTTCTGCTTTCACGGAGACCTCGCCGACTTTGATTTCTTCACCGGGGCGAATTTCTTGCAGTTTCTTTGGGGGAATGACGTGTTGTAGGCGGTGTGCGGAGACAGGATCCGCTATTATTGTGCAGTCTGTGGCTTTTTGGATTTCCGCTATCAAACGTTGATCTAAGTGGTCGTAATGTTCGTGGGTTATTAAAACGGCGTCTGCGTTCGGGAAACTGCGTGCCCGAATATCCACGGGGTCTATAACAAGCATTTTTGAAGGGGTTCTTACAAGTACTCCAGAGTAATGATTGAACCAAACAAATAGAATAGCGTTTTTTTCAGGTTTCTTCTCGATGGGCATAAATTGATTCCTCACATGCCCTGTATTATTACGTGTTGAGTTTTTAAGAAGTTTTGTTGCGGACTGGTGCGCTCAGCAGCGACTATAGCCCTTTTATATTAAGAGTGGGACGCATAGTGAAACAAGCGTTGAAGCTTCCATTCAGAAACAACAAGTTGGTGTAAAACTCTTTGGAGATTTGTTTGATAAGGCTTAATAGCTGCTTTATGCCTTCTTTTCCATCATAAACGTGTGAGATAACCATGGTAGATGTTTGGCTTCCCTACGGGAAAAGCGATGTCTGCGTAAGAATCCCAGCCCGTAACTTTCTCGGCTCAATAGAGCCCAAAGAGCATGCTGGCGCGCCCGACGCCAAGGCTGAAATCGAAAGAGCATTAAAGGAACCCATCGGCTCAAAACGGCTAAGCGAAATTGCCCAAGCAGAGCATAAAGTTGCCATAGTAGTGGACGACTTTACCAGAAGTACGCCCAGCTATGCTATGCTCCTGCCAGTGCTCGCCGAACTGAACGTTGCAGGCGTCAAAGACGAGAACGTCACTGTTATCTTCGGCTGCGGCACTCACAGGGCTGTTAAACCCGAGGAAGCAGCTAGACTGCTGGGCGAAGAAGCGCTTGAACGTGTGAAAACGGTTAGCCATAATTGCAAAGCAAAAGATTTAGTGTATGTAGGCAAAACCAAGACTCATAGAAAAAAGGTTTATTTGAACCGTATTTTTGCCGAGGCAGACGTGAAAGTGCTTTTAGGCGACGTGGGCTTTCATTATTACGCTGGCTACGGTGGGGGACGCAAAAGCGTTTTGCCCGGTGTGTCAGGGGAAGAGACCATTAAGCACAATCACGCTATGCTCTTGCAGGCTAGTGCGCATACTGGAGCTTTAGCGGGGAATCCTGTTCACGAAGAAATGATGGAGGCTGCTAGGCTGGCAAAAGTGGACTTCATCCTGAACGTGGTAACCAACAGCAAAGGCGAAATTGTGAAAGCGTTTGGAGGCGATTTGGAGCAGGCATTCAATGAAGCAGTCAAACTCGTCGACGAAATGTATCGCGTGCAAGTGGATCACAGAGCCAACATTGTAGTTGTC
>CP070714.1:35447-40461 GCA_020350385.1 Candidatus Bathyarchaeota archaeon
GCAACGTTACCCCACTGTCTTCGGAAGAATTGGCAGCATTGCTACTGGAGGCTTTGAAAACCGCATGATTGAAGTTGAAGACATTCACTTCACCTACCCCAACAATGTGGAAGCCCTGAGAGGCGTCTCATTAGTCATCAAGAACGGCGAATTCGTAGCTGTAATGGGACAGAACGGCGCGGGAAAAACAACCCTGGTCAAACACTTCAATGGACTATTAAGGCCAACAAAAGGAATTGTACGCATAGACGGAGTGGAAACCACAAAAACCAGCGTTGCAGCCTTGTCGAGAAACACAGGTTTCGTTTTTCAAAACCCCGACCATCAGCTTTTCAGCGAAACAGTTGAAGCGGAAATAGCGTTTGCACTGAAAAACTTCGGATTTGAAGAGGAAGTCATAGAGAAGCGCATTACTTGGGCCTTAAACCTACTAGGATTGGCACAATACAAGAAAACCTCGCCCTTCCTGCTTAGCGGAGGCGAGAGAAAACGCGTCGCCTTGGCCTCTGTCCTAGCCTGGAACCCGCAAACATTGATATTGGATGAACCCACGATAGGTCAAGATTATCAGCAAAAAGAAAAACTGCGTCAGTTTATTGTCCAAATGCAGGCTCAGGGAAAAACAGTTGTCATCGTCACTCACGATGTAGAGTTTGTGGCTGAGTGCAGTCCCAGAGTTCTGTTGATGAAGGAAGGAATAATTGTCGCTGATGGCGAAGGAAGAGAAATCCTCACCAATCCTGAAGTTTTAGCTCAGTCATCCATTGTTCTGCCGCAAATTGCTCAAATCTTCATGAAACTGACCCCGCTGGGGCTTCCGAAAAACGTCATCGATGTTTATGAAGCGAAGGAAGCAGTGCTTGAAATGCTGGAGAAAGGGCGAAAATGAGCGTTTTTGACGGATTAAGATTTCGGAAAGTCTACTCTCCAATTCACAATTTAGATCCCAGAGTTAAATTCATTTATGTCTGTGCAGTGTTTGTAGCGGCGATTCTTTTCGGCGAGATCCTTCCATTAATTGCTCTTTTCTTGATGTCAATTCCCTTTGTCTTGTTAGCGGGCGTTCAAAAGGAATGGCTTCGTTCGCTCCGAGGCGCCGCCTTTTTGGCAACATTCATATTTCTAGTCAACATAGCATCCAGCTTTTTTACTTCAGGTTACGTATTGACAGCAGCTAACGTGGAAACCGCGGCTGCAATGACCTTACGCTTTGTAGTACTCGTAGAGTCCTTCTCGGTTTTCTTTTTGACGACATCTCCAGACCATCTGGGTTTGGCGTTAGAGCAGAGCCGCGTCCCCTACGAGTTTGCTTTTGCCTTTACAACCGCCGTCCGTTTTGTCCCCGTCTTGGCAGAAGAAGCCCAAACAATAATGGATGCTCAAAAAGCTAGAGGATTAGAGCTGGAGAAAGGTGGCTTTCTAAAAAGGATCAGGAATTACATTCCAGTTCTTATACCGTTGATAGTGAGCGCTATTCGGCGCAGCCTCGAACTGGCTGAAGCCATGGAATCCCGCGCCTGGGGCGCCACCAAAAAACGCACCAACTTGTACGCGTTGAAGCTTCTCAGGGGTGATTTTGCTTTATTGGCGATAAATGTTGCAGTTTTGGCGGTAGCCATTTACGTTCGCCTTTATGTACCTGTGCCGACTTTAAGTAAGCTTTTTTGGGTGTGAGAGCGCTAGTAAGAGTTGGCACTCAGGTGCCAAGGGTTTTGTTGGTTGATTTGTGAAGTTTAAAAATTGTAGGAATCCTTAGAAGAGTGCCGAAAGACTGAAGCAAAATTGCTTCGATACATTTTTTATGTTAGTTACTAATCCTTTTGTGGGAAATACCGTGGTGAGATTGAAAGGATTCCAGAAACTAACATCTACAGATGAAGCGTTACAAACTTGGCTAAATGTTTTACAAGTTAAACGGGGTGAAGTAGTTACAGTGCCTCTTAATGAGGCTTTGAACCGCGTTTTGGCGAAAGATATGGTCGCCAAGGAAGACCTGCCTCGATTTGACAAGTCAGCCGTTGACGGTTATGCTCTTAGGGCCGAAAATACCATGGGCACATCACAGTTCAAACCTGTAATCTTTCAAATAACGAAGTTTGAAGAAGTGGACTCTAAACAAGCAAAGCAGGTTTGGACTGGAAATGCCATCCCAAAAGGCGCAAACGCGGTAGTGATGATAGAGAACACGAAAAGGCGCGATGGAGAGTTGGAGGTTTGGGTTCAATTACCGCTTGGTGGAAACGTGTCAAAAAAGGGTGAGGACGTCAAGAAAGGCGAAAACGTCGTGAAAGCTGGAACTCGCTTGAACCCTTACCATTTGGGATTGCTTGCTGCCTTGGGCAATGGCGAAGTTGAAGTTATTGAAAAACCCAGCATTGCTATATTAGCCACAGGGAACGAGCTCGCAGAGGCAGGTAGCAAACTTTCTGAAAACCAGATTTTTGAATCCAACAGAATCATGCTTTCAGCAATGTGCCGTGAACTGGACGCTGAACCAGTAGATTTGGGAATAGCCAAAGACGACGTAAACGATATTGCTGAAAAGCTTAGAATGGCACTGCGGAATTGTGATGCGGTAATAACTACTGGCGGAACAAGCGTTGGAGGAGTTGACCTGGTTCCTGACGCAGTTAACGAAATTGGAAAACCAGGTGTCGTCGTACACGGGATGGCAATGAGGCCGGCTATGCCAACAGCCCTTGCGGTGCTGGAAGGCAAGCCAGTAATAATTCTTTCAGGCAATCCAGTGGCCGCAATCATAGGCTTCGAGGTGTTCGCTCGGCCATTAATATGTAGAATGCAGGGAATGAGTAAGGAAGAGGCACGGCCGGCAGTTAAAGCGGTTATGGCACGGAAGATAGCTACAGCACTCGGCAGAAGAACTTTTGTTCGTGTCAGAGTTTTGAGGAAAGACGGAGAGTTTTTCGCGGAGCCAGTTAGCGCGCGAGGTTCTGGCGCAATCTCAACAATGACACGAGGCAACGGTTTTGTCATAGTTCCAGAGAACAGGGAAGGCGTAACTGAAGGCGAAATTGTAACTGCTCACTTGTTTGGAAAAGTGGAGACAGTGATTGAAGATGTTTAGGAAATTAATGACGTTTGATGAGGCGAAAAGGGCAATTAATGAACAGTTGAAGCCTAAAGCCTTGGGTGAGGAAGAAGTTTCCTTGCTGGAGGCAAATAATCGCGTTCTCAAAGAAGACGTAGCGTCTACTCTGGATATCCCGCCGTTTAATCGGTCAACTGTTGATGGATACGCAGTAAAAGCTGAGGACACCTTAGGTGCAGAAGAGAATCAACCAGTGAAATTAGAGGTCTGCGGCGTCGTGAACGTGGGAGAACCGCCAAAAATCAGCATTTCAAAAGGCGAAGCTGCGGAAATCGTCACAGGCGCCCCCGTCCCAGAAGGCGCTGACGCTGTTGTAATGGTTGAATACACTGAAGAGAAAGATGATGAACTCCGCGTTTACAGAACCGCAACTACAGACGAAAACGTAATGAAAAGAGGAACCGACATCAAAAAAGGCGAAACCATCCTAAAAGCCGGCCAAGTTTTAGGCGCTCCAGAAATAGGTGTTTTAGCCGCGTTAGGCATAACCAAAGTAAAAGTGTTCAAGGTTCCCGTGGTTGCGGTTCTTTCAACAGGGGCGGAAGTAACTGAGCCGGGCAAAGAGTTGCCTGCTGGAAAGATTTACGACATAAACGCCTACAGCTTGAGCACCGCAGTGCGAGAAAGCGGTGGAAAACCAGTCTATTTGGGCGTGGTTTCAGACGATAAAACTGAACTGCATAAAGCTTTGGAGCGAGCATTGGCATCTTCAGATATGGTGGTAACTTCTGGCGGAGTTTCTGTGGGTCCAAGAGATTTGACTCCACAAGTGGTAAATTCTCTCGGTGAACCAGGCCTAGTTGTTTCAGGATTGGCGGTGAAGCCGGGAAAACCCACGACGATAGCGCTTATAGGAAGAAAACCAGTCTTTGCGCTTCCTGGGCACCCAACTTCAGCCTTGTTGATTTTTCATTTGCTGGCTCGCCCTGTCATTCAACTTATGTCTGGTCGACCTGCAAAAGAAACCACGACAGTTAAAGCTAAAGCTGGTACCAGAATGTTTTCGGCTAAAGGCAGACGAACTTTTGTTATGGTCAAGCTAAAGCGCAATAAGTCAAATAGGCTTATCGCTGAGCCTGTTGAAACTGGAGCTTCAGGAGCCATAACAACTCTCGCTAAGGCTGATGGATTCGTTGAAATACCAGAAACCCATCAGTTCATTGATACGGATGAAGAAATAACTGTAGCTCTGCTAAAAGATGTTATATGATTGAGACTCATGCTTTTGGCGGCTTTCTTTTTAATACAAAATAAAGTGTGAATGTCCATGTCAAAACAGCATAAGTGATCATACTTATGCCCACAATCCAATTGCTAAATGCGACAGTGTACAGTGTGTATAGGGAAATTGTGGTGGCAACAGTAAAAAAGGCAACAACTAACCATAATGCCCAGAACCTTTTCTTGAAAATGCCATAAGCGGTTGCCAAACTCAATATTCCAGTCAAGCCGATGTGAGGCGGAAAATTAGCGAAGGGCAACAACACGAGAAAAATTATTCCAACCGAGCCGTAAAAAACGGTTGGCGCCACCGTTCTGATACCCGCAATTTTGAGTTTGGACCTGAATGACACCTTTGATCGCCTTTAACTTTAGCAATTAAAGGCAGAATTAATAAATTTAATGTTCTTTTCTTCAATTCTATGGTCTCTGGTCATCACTTTCTTTTCCTGAACAGTTTTTTGCCGTCTATTTCTGTGACGTATTCAAAACAACTTAAGGCTTCCTGTAGTGTTTCTGCGATTTTAACAAGATTTTTAGCTCATCTAATGCCTTAAATGGATTTATGAATGAAAGGGATCATCATGCAAGATTATGATGTTGCTGTAGTTGGAGGAGGGATTGCAGGTTCAGTAGCTGCAAGATTCAGCGCAAGACACGGATTCAAAACATTGCTACTTGAGA
>CP070714.1:40561-61837 GCA_020350385.1 Candidatus Bathyarchaeota archaeon
CTGCAGTAAAGCTCCACGGGGTCTTCTTTTCCCGCTGGGAGTTTGTGGACTGTTCGTCCACGTTACGTGGGTTCACCGGGTACCAGGTGGGGACAGTGGGGCCCTCGTTGTTCCATTCATGCGCGTCGGAACTTACCCGACAAGGCATTTGGCTACCTTAAGAGAGTCAGAGTTACTCCCGTCGTTTGCAGGCCCTTAGCCCGGTTGGACCCAGGTTTCAGGTACCTGTACTGGACAGGATTCAGAAGCCGTTCACACCCTTTCGGGCTTGCGGCTTCCTGTGTTTTTATTAAACAGTCGAGACCCCTTTGTCACTGCGACCTGCGGTTCCAGCCTGAGGCCAAAACTGCAGGCACCCCTTATCCCGAAGTTACGGGGCTAATTTGCCGATTTCCCTCGCTTGGCGTGCACCCGACACGCCTTAGGTTTCTAGCCTAGAGACACCTGTGTCGGTTCTGGGTACGGTCACAGAGGATCCTTCCTGCTGCCCTTTTCACTGGCTCCAAGAATCAGCTGAACCATCCTAAAACGGACGGCTATTCCCGATTTCGCTTGGTTCTCGCCATTACGGCACTCCCCAAGCTTATACGGTTAAGCAGGGCGACGACCCCGCTCAACCTATCCCGAAGCGTCAGGCACCAGGCCTTGCGTCACCGCATTCGTACCTCTGAGGCACCGGAATATTAACCGGTTTCCCTTTCGGCCTACCCAGTTAAGGTCGGCCTTAGGACCGGCTTACCCCCGGCTGACGGCGCATTGCCGGGGAACCCTTGCCCCTTCGGCGGAGAGGATTCTCACCTCTCTTTGCTGTTACTACCACCGGGATCTGCAATCCTGACCGGTCCACTGGACCTCACGGCCCAGCTTCCGCCCAACCAGGACGCCCTCCTACCAGATCACAGCTAGAAGCTGTGCCCCAAGGTATCGGCAGCTGGCTTAGCCCCGTCCATTTTCGGGGCCATGAGCCTCGGCGGGTGAGCTGTTACGCACTCTTTGAAGGTTGGCTGCTTCTAAGCCTACCTTCCCGCTGTCTGGGGCTGATGACACCCTTCCGTTTAACACTTAGCCAGCATTTTGGGGCCTTAACCTCGGTCTGGGTTGTTCCCCTCTCGGACTGGGAGCTTACCCCCCAGAACCCGTCTCCCGAGGTCTACGGCGCTTACGGATTCGGAGTTTGATAGGAAAGCGAGGCCTTTCGACCCCTTACTTCCCAGTCAGTGCTCTACCCCGTAAGCTACCTCGCTCGGGGCTGGGCTGCGACCCACTTCGGAGGGAACTAGCTATCACCAGACTAGATTGGTCTTTAGCCCCTATCCCCAGGTCTGGGGAACGAATTGCACGTCAGCACCCTTTCGAGCCTCCACTAGGCTTTCGCCGAGCTTCACTCTGCCCAGGGATAGATCGTCTGGTTTCTAGTTTGTACAGCTATGACTCCAGGCCCTTTCAGACCCTGCACCTGGCTACCTTGCGGTAGTTGCGTGCATATTGGTTTCCCTATGCTTACGGGTTTTTTGCCCTTAGGCTTGCCACAGCTGTAAACTCCCCGGCCCGTGTTTCGAGACGGAATATGCAACCCTGATCCCCCTCTCTCGTACTGCCGCTTCACAGCGGTTTCCTTCGAAAGGGTTCTACTCTTCCGGGCTGCACACGTCTGTAACCGTCTGGTTTCAGGCACTTTTCACCCCCATTCCGGGGTACTTTTCAGTTTTCCGTCACCGTACTAGTGCGCTATCGGTCTTGAGGCGTATTTAGTCTTGGAAGTTGGTGTCTTCCGATTTTCCGCACCCAAACCAGGGTACGGTAATCTGGGACTCCAGCTCAACTCTTTCCGGCTTACGCTTAGGGGGCTGTCACCCTCTATGGCGGGCCATTCCAGGCCATTTCAGCTTAACCAGTGAAGAGGAAGCCGGGCCCTAAACCCCACATCTCCCGCGCTTTTCAGCGTGGAATTCAGTTTGGACTTTTCCCATTTCGCTCGCTGCTACTAAGGGAATCCCTTTTGGTTTCTTTTCCTCCCCCTACTAAGATGCTTCCGTTCGGGGGGTTCCCGCTCCGTGAAGGAGCACCGTGACTCCGAAGAGCCAAAGTAGGAAGTCCCATTGAGGTATCCCCGGTTCTAAGGCTGCATGCGCCTACCCGGGGCGGTATCGCGGCTTGCCGCGCCCTTCTTCGGCTCTCAAGCCGAGCCATCCTCCAGACGGCGTTGGCGTAGTCGGGCCGTATGGTAGTGTCTGTTTGGCGTTTGGTGAAAACCTTTTCGTATGGTGCGTCGTTGTTTTTTGGCCTATACATGGTGTCATCTTGAGCTTTCAGGCTCATTTCACCGCTTCACTCCTGCATCATTGCTGGTGCGGAGTTGCATCTTCTTTTTGATATCGTATGATAGATTGCTGGATTGTTTTAGAAGCTCTTCTCGCTAATATAAGGGTTGCGTCCTCTGCTATAAGGGTTTTGAATGATAAGTTTTATGTGTGAAAGTTTTTATTTGCTGGGTGAAACGTTATTTGCTGTGTGCCTCGGTAGCTCAGCCTGGTAGAGCGGCTGCCTTGTAAGCAGCAGGCCGCGGGATCAAAGCCCGCTCGAGGCTCTTTTTTTATTTGGCGCTTACAAGTTTGTATTTTCGTGCGTGGGTTTCGATTAGTTCGTTTTCGAAGAGTTTGCGGAGAGATCTGAAAATCTTTTTGGGTGTTCCGCCTGTTTTGTAGGCGATTTCTTGGAGGGTTAGTTCTTTGCCTTCTTTTAGGGCGTTGATGACGAGTTTGTCGGTTTTGTTCAGCTTAACCATCTTTGCCGTTCCCCTTTATGGTTTGTGTTTTATGGTTCGCAGGGGTTTTTCAATTTTGCGGTATGCAGAAGCCTAAAGAGATTATTTGTGTTCTGTAGAACTGTATCCCCCTTATATAAAGGACTGAAATCGCAAGTGAACTCGTAGGTTGTCCCAGTGATTGCAATGCGCTTTCTGCGTAGTTGTTTTCAGGGAAAAGGTCAGAGCTGAATTGAAGCTTAGAGCCAAAGAGCGGTGGGCCACTGTGGTTTGACGCCTAGACTCCGCCTGGCGCCCTCAAGCCCTACGCTCTTACCCGCACCCCTTTGAGCGCTGAACGTACAGACTTAGGTTGCTCTCTCCCGAGCCTAGCCGGGTTCGCCTGCTGAACCGTGAAATCAGCTTCCCTACGGAAGCTGTCCATTGACCGCCAGCCCCAAAGGACGGATAGTCACTGTTTCGGAAAGGAAGGTCCAGGCGGTCTTTGACGCCTCAGCCTCAGCTGTCAGCCCGTCGTATAGAGGGTTTACGGTGCAGGGGACCCCTACCCCCCCGCCTAAGACCCACCGCCAAAAATACAAAGCTAACACAAAACTATAAAACTTTTGCAATTGGGTCTAGAAGAAAAGTTGTGTAATCGAACCGTATTCATAGCTTGCAGGAAACCCTGAGTCTAGCCAAATACAACCCTTTTTTCTATCTGTTTTCCTCTTTATCCGAGCCGCTTCGAAGCCTCTTTAAGTTCACATGCCGCCTTCTCAATCTCCTCAAGCATCCTACTGGCATTCTCCTGATGCCTATTGACAATTTTGACGAAGGCGCTTCCTACAATGACGCCGTCAGCTCCGCTTTGAATTATGCACTTTACATGCTCAGGCTTCGAAACTCCAAATCCAACTGCCAGCGGAACCTGCCCAGCCGTATAAGGCAAAACCCGCTTAATCAACTGCACAGTCGAATCCTCCAAAGACTCACGCGCTCCCGTCACACCGAAATGCGAAACAAGATATAGAAACCCTGAAGTGCACCCGACAATCTTACGAAGCCTCTCCATCGAAGTGGAGGGCGCCGCAAGAAAAATCGTGTACACCCCACAAGCCCCAGCGGCTTTACAGTAATCATCCGCTTCTTCCACTGGAAGATCAGGAACAACAACACCATCAACTCCGCAATTACTGGCTAACCTGAAAAAGTTCTCCAGTCCCATCCTGAAAACAGGATTGAAATACGTTAAAATGACAACGGGCACGCCACATTCCCTCTTGATTTCTCCAGCCATACCCAAAACCATCTTCGGTACCGTCCCAGCCTCCAAAGCACGCACGCTAGCCGCCTGAATAGTGGGTCCATCAGCTATTGGATCAGAAAAAGGTATACCTACCTCAAGAATGTCCACGCCGCCTTTGACAAGCGCTTCAGCAATAACAGGAGTAAATCGCGGCTCAGGGTCTCCGCCAGTTACGTAGCCTATAAGTGCGCCGTCGCCCTGCGCCTTCAGCTTTTGGAAAACCTTTTCGATGTCGCTCATATTTTCACTCCCAAAAAATCAGCCACCACTTCTACATCCTTATCTCCGCGCCCCGACAAAGTGACAACAATTATTTCTTGCCGCTTCATTTTCCGAGCCAACTTCATTGCAAACGCCAAGGCATGCGAAGGCTCTAAAGCCGGGATTATGCCTTCCTCCTTTGACAGGATTTGGAATGCATTTGCTGCTTCCTCGTCCGTGGCTGTGACGTAGACGGCTCTCTGCAAGGTCTTCAGAAAAGAATGTTCTGGTCCAACTCCAGGATAATCTAAGCCTGCGGATATGCTGTGCGTATTCTGTATTTGTCCTTCGTTGTCTTGAAGAACGTAAGTTAACATGCCGTGAAAGACCCCTTCAGCTCCAGCACCCAGAGACGCTGCATGCTTGTTAGATTCAATGCCTTCGCCGGCGGCTTCAACCCCGAAGAACTTCACTTCGGGGCAATCCTCAAATGGATAGAATGTACCTATGGCGTTGCTGCCTCCGCCGACGCACGCAACTAAGGCGTCGGGCAAGCGTTTTTCTTTCTGAATGATTTGCTCTTTTAACTCGCGGCCGATGACGCTTTGGAAATCCCTGACAATCGTAGGGTAGGGGTGGGGACCTACAACCGATCCTATGAGGTAGTATGTTGTTTGAAGGTTGGTGACCCAATCTCTTAACGCTTCGTTTATTGAGTCTTTTAACGTCTTAGAGCCAGATTCTACAGGGTGCACTTCCGCGCCCAAAAGTTTCATCCTGAACACATTAAGCCGCTGCCTTTTCATATCTTCAGTGCCCATGTAAACTTCAGCGTTTAAGCCTAATGCAGCGCAAGCGATAGCCGTGGCAACTCCGTGCTGGCCCGCTCCTGTTTCAGCAATTACTCGTTTCTTTCCCATCCTTTTAGCCAGAAGCGCCTGCCCAAGCGTGTTGTTGATTTTGTGGGCGCCTCCATGTGCCAAATCTTCTCTTTTCAAGTAAATCTTTGCTCCGTCCAGCTTCCGTGTTAAATTCTCCGCGTAAAACAAAGGCGTTGGTCTTCCAGCATACTCTGACAAATAATACGCCAACTCTTTACAGAAAGTTGGGTCTTGTTTGGCTTGCCCGTAGGCATCATCTAACTCTTTAACCCCCGCCATTAAGACTTCGGGAACAAAGCGGCCTCCATATTTTCCAAATTTTCCGTCAATTGGGTAGCTACTCAATGCTTTCATATTCTTACATCCTTAGCATTTTTGATAAATTCGATAACTCTTTGATGATCTTTAATTCCTGGTTGCCGTTCAACGCCGCTGGACACATCCAATGCGTAAGGTTCGACAGTGCGCACTGCTTCTGCAACGTTTTCAGCGGTTAGTCCTCCTGCTAGAATTAACGGTTTTGGATGAATGACTTGCTTAACGCGTTTGCTTAATTCCCAGTTATGAACGATGCCCGTTCCACCATACTTCCCATCGGCAAAGGAGTCGAGGAGAACGGCGTCGAACATTTTTGCCGCCTTTGCAGCGTTGTTAATGGCATTAGCGGAATTCGCCTTCACTGCTCCTATTACGAGGATGTTCGGAAGTTTTTCTCGAACTGTGCCGACATCGAGCAGGTTTCCACCATGAATCTGGACAGCATCTGGATTTAACTTCTCATAAGTTTCCACAAGTTCTTTCAGGTCTTTTGGAACCGTGACGACAACGCTTTTCACAAAAGGCGGAACCTGCCTAATCAGAATTTTAGCTTCTGTCATTGAAATATTTCTCGGCGAAGAGGCTACGTCCACCACGAATCCAACAGCATCTGCTCCAGCCGTGGCGGCGGCCTCCAAATCTTCTTTTCGGGTTATTCCGCAGATTTTCACTCTAACCGTCCTCATAACGCTGACACAAACTCCTTAACCTTCTTTTCAACGTTGTCGGCTAACATGACCGCTGAGCCTATAAGAAAGGCGTGAGCGCCGCATTCCCTCAATAATCGCAGGTCAGCGGGCGTGTTAATTCCACTCTCACTCACGATAATTTTACCTTCTGTGCTATTTCTTTCCAGAATTCTCTTGGTTACGTTCAATTCCACCTTAAATGTTGCTAAATCTCGATTGTTAATGCCTACCGCGTCAGCATGAGTTCTTACAGCAGAGCGAAACTCCTCTTCAGTATGGGTTTCCAATAGAACCTCGAGGCCTGCCGAATGCGCTCTCGCTATCATGTCGTGGATGTTGCATTCGCAGTATCCTCTATCAAAAAGCGTTTCTATTAGCAATGCAGCGTTGGCTCCTGCTTTTGAAGCTGCATCTAGCTGTACAGGGCTTATAATTATGTCTTTCATGAGAATTGGAAGTTTCACTGCATTCCGTGCCTCGACGAGCGTGCGCAGACGGCCATTGAAATGTTTTGGCTCAGTTAGAATGGAAATGCCAATGGCTCCACCTTTTTCCATGCTTTCTGCAATTCCGCTTGCCTCCAAGTTTTTTCTAATTATGCCTGCGGATGGCGAAGCTGCTTTAATTTCGGTGATGACTGGAGCATTTTTGGCTTCCAATATTGCCCTTTTCAAACTAATGTGAGCAGTCACTGTCTCCTTTAACGCTTCATAATAGCCACTACTGATCGTTTCTTGAGTGTCCTTTGCCAATACGTCAAGAAAATCAGCCATACTTTAACTCTAACTCCTCAAGTTTTGACAAGTCTCCG
The DNA here is from genome assembly GCA_020350385.1 of Candidatus Bathyarchaeota archaeon. Classification (GTDB taxonomy): domain Archaea; phylum Thermoproteota; class Bathyarchaeia; order Bathyarchaeales; family Bathycorpusculaceae. The sequence continues at coordinate 47,514 of CP070714.1, forward strand.
CCAGAGGTTTTGATTAAAGCTTTGAGTTTCTTGTATGCGGCTCCGCTTTCGATTGATTTGCGGGCTACTTCCATGCCGTAACTGAACTCTTCTGCTTTTCCGCCCACTATGATTCCCGCTGCACTATTGACAAGCACGATCTCTGTTTTTGGATCGTCAACAGCGCAGTGGCCGTTTAGAATCGTGAATAGGATTTCGGCACTTTCGTCTGGTGTTGTTCCTTTTATGTCTTCTATTTTGGCTTGTTTGACGCCGAAGTCATTTGGCGTAGTCTCCATGGTTGCGACCTCGCCTTCCTTTAGCCACGCAATTGTTGTTCTGCCCAAGGTTGATATTTCATCTAGTCCATCCAATCCGTGGACAACCATTCCCTCTTCAGATCCAAGCTTCTTCAAGGTTTGAGCTATCGGAATTGTTAATTTTGGATCGTAAACGCCGAGTAGTTGCGCGTTAGCAGAAGCTGGATTAGTTAAGGGCCCGAGGATGTTGAATACAGTGCGGATGCCCATCTCTCTTCTAGGCTGAATGGCGTACTTCATGGCAGGGTGGAAAGCAGGCGCAAACATGAATCCCACTCCAACCTGCTCGATGGCTTTCTGAACATACTCAGGTTCAATGTTAAGGTTGACGCCAAGTTTCTCCAGCACGTCTGCGCTGCCGCTCTTGCTAGTTACTGATCGGTTTCCATGCTTCGCTATAGCGACGCCTGCACCAGCGACTACAAAAGCCGCGGCTGTGCTGATGTTGAAGGTTTTTATGATGTCGCCGCCTGTTCCACAAGTGTCTACCAGCCGCTCCTCAACACGGGGATGAATTCGACGGCAACGTTCTCGCATAACTGTAGCGAACGCATTGAGCTCTTCAACAGTTTCCCCTTTCATCCTCAAGGCTGTCAAAAAAGCGGCTATTTGCGCGTTTGTTGCCTTTCCTGACATCACTTCTCTCATGATTTCCGTTGATTCTTCGAAAGTTAGGTTCGTTTCCTCAATCAGTTTTTGTATGCCTTCTCCAATCATTCTTCATCATCTGCCTTCCAGAAAGTTTTTCATGATTAATTTTCCGTCTTCGCACAGTATAGACTCAGGGTGAAACTGCACTCCTTCAATCGGGTATTTAGCGTGGCGGACACCCATGATTTCTCGGTCATCAATCGACTCCGCGGTTACTTCCAGGCATGACGGAATGAAGCGTTTATCACCAGCAAGCGAGTGATAACGGGTTGCCGTAAGGGGATTGCGAACGCCATTGAAAACGCCTTTTCCATCATGTTTTATTATGCAGGTTTTTCCATGCATCAGCCTTTTTGCAGGTACAATCTTTCCGCCAAACGCATGGATTATTCCCTGATGGCCAAGGCAGACTCCCAAAGTGGAAATTTCACAGCTCAAGTGTTGCAGAATTGCTGTGCAAACGCCGAAATACCGTGCGTCTTCAGGAGTGCCTGGACCAGGAGAGATCAATATTCTGTCGGGCTTAAGCTTAGCGATCTGCTTCAAAGTTACTTGGTCGTTCCTAAACACGATAGTATCCGCTCCAAGTTCCCCAACGTATTGAACAAGATTGTAGACGAAAGAATCATAGTTGTCAATTACCAATACTTTCAAGCTGTTTCGCCTCTAGATTGCTTTAGGGCTTTCATTAGGGCTTCAGCCTTATGGTCAGTTTCAAACCATTCTCGTTCTGGAATAGAATCAGCCACTATGCCCGCGCCTACTTGAATGTACGCTTTGCCTTTATCTGCAAATAGAGTTCTTATGGTTATGGCGAAATCCGCGTTTCCATTATAAGAGAAATAGCCGACAGCGCCCGCATAAGGTCCTCTTCTAGTCGGCTCAAGTTCCTCAATGATTTCCATTGCTCTAACCTTGGGAGCCCCAGAAACCGTGCCCGCTGGAAAAACTGCTCTTAACGCGTCGTAACATTTGCAGTTTTCTTTGAGATTGCCTACAACCTGTGACACGATGTGCTGCACGTGGCTATATCGGTGAACCTTCATAAACTCTGGAACATGCACGCTTCCAAAATTGGCGATTTTTCCCACATCGTTTCGAGCCAGATCAACCAGCATCACATGTTCAGCCCGTTCTTTAGGGTCAGCCAGCAACTCTTTGGCTAATCGCCTGTTTTCGCTATGTTTCTCTGCGCACGGTCTTGTTCCAGCTATTGGAAAAGTTTCAACCACTCTGTTGTCAACTCTGACGAGCATTTCTGGACTGGACCCAATGATTTGTCTGTCGCCTGCTTTGAGGAAGTACATGTAGGGTGACGGATTTATTTCGCGTAGAGAACGGTAAAACGCTATTAAGTCGCCTTTAACACGAAACTCGTAGCGTTTAGAGAGGACAACTTGGAAAATGTCACCTGAGACTATGTAATCTTTAGCCTTTTCCACGGCTCTCTCAAAGCGTTCTTTCGTAACGTTCACTTTCGGCTGATTGTATGTTAAAGCCTCTGAATCGCTGGGTTGTTTAATTAATCTCTCAATTTCCGCAAGCCGGTTGTCGTTTGAGTAATAGTAGAATGCGCGTCTTTGCCTGTGGTCAAACACAATTCCGTCGTCGAAAAATCCCAGTTGGGCATCCGGAAAGTTCAAATCGTCAATGGCCTTTTGCGGGAGTTTTTCCCAATAGCGAACTGCGTCGTAAGAGATGTACCCCACTGCTCCTCCAACAAATCGGCGCTCTTTGTTGGGCAATGCCTTACCTTTAACGAGTCTTTCGATAATGTACAGCGGGTTGCTGGTTTTCTCTCTCTCTTCTCCAGTTTTCTCGTTGTGAATTATGGCTTCTTTGTTCTTTATTTTGATGGTTAACCGTGGTTCGAAGCCTATGAACGAGTACTGTGCTAGCTTCCTTGGGCCTTCTATGGATTCGAGGATGTAGACTGTTTCATAATGTTTATGTAGTTTGGAGAAAATTTCGAGAGGCGATTTTGTAAAAGGGATCTTCTTAAGATTCAGTTTGCGGTCTTCAAGCAGCACATGCGTTTGTTCGGAGCCAAACGTGATACCCCATGTTATAGCACTCCTTAAGTTCTGAACCTTACCAGAACGTCTTATTTAAGGCTTTTGCGTACAAAAACGTACGTCATACCCCTCTAAGCCTGCGCCAAGCAGCTCCCCATCCAATCCAAATATGCTTTTGAACCTTCAACTATTGGAAAAACAATTATTTCTGGTACTTCATAACTGTGCAAAGCCTTCACGGTTTCCGCCAGCTGTTTAAACAAATCCTTGCGCGATTTCATCAAAATCAAGTATTCCTCAGCTTTCTCCATCTTTCCAGACCAATAAAAAAATGAGGAAATCGGACCGATTATGTTGGCGCATGCAATTAGTCTTTCCTTGAGGACGTGTTGCGCTATCTTTTCTGCTTCCTGCTTACTGGCTGTTGTGACCATTACCACATTGTACGGGTTCTCCAACCTCTTCACCCACCGCAGACAAAACGCTATCAAGGTTAGAGTTTTCTTCGCTAAAAAATTTTGCTGGTAACATATACGCTCTGAAAGAAAGGTACTGCAATCTTGTTTTATAGTTTAGCTATGGCGCATTAACACATTTAAGGTTCCGTGAGATAATAATAGAAGTGTGCTTGAGGTGAACCCCGCTTTATTGAAGAACAATTGAAAGTTTTAAAGGTAATGACCGAGGTTACCGGCCGCATAGACATGAACGCTTTCGCTCGGATGGTCGGCTTAAATCCCCACCAGACGATAGAACGCGTTCAAGAACTCGTTACCACGGGACTCGTTAGGAAAGTGGGCAGCGGATATGGCATAACGGAAAAGGGCAAAGCCATTCTCCAAGCCTTTAGGCCGGTTCCAAAGGACGCAGCGTTTCACTTTTATACGGCAATTGGGCAGCCCACTGGCTTCTCAGCAGAAAGCCTCAAAGAGTTCTACGAAATAGTTAAACGCGTCGCCGTAGAGTCGTTGGAGTTTCATTTGTACAGAGAAGATTTTGAAAACTGGATTGAAGCTGTATTAAAAGATGCAGCATTAGCCAATGAGGTCGCTAACGTGAAAGTTTCACAACTAAAGGGCGAAGACCTAAGACAAGGAATCTTGAAGGTAATAACAGCAAAACTTGGTTTTTAACACTATTGAGTGAACTGTTCATTCTAAGGTGGGTGTGTCTTTTCATTCTCCAGCTTAATCCACCATCTGGGAACCCTGGCGTCTTTCGTTGTGTCCCAATTGTCGAAGGGTTTTATGTCGAGAATAGGCGTCCCATCAAAGGCATCAAGACCGCGAACCGTCAAAACGTTACCTTCAACCCCAGCAAGCTCAACCAGCGTTAACCCAATTGGGTTTGGGCGATACATAGTTCGCGTGGCAAAAACTCCCAGGAGTGGCAAATCTTTTCTGCCGCGAGGGTGAACCTTTAACAGACTTTCTTCGTTTGAGACCTTGTTTAACCAAAACAATACGAAAAGATGGGAAAACTCGTTGATGCCATCTAATGCTTCAGCAAACTTATCGTGAATGATTATCTGGGAGAATCTGTTTTTGTCCTTCACTTCGTCGCCAACGGCTTGGGTTCTAACGACACCAATAGACTTCAAGACAATTCCCAAATCAGGAAGCATAAAATTGTCTCTCCGCTTTTTGAGTATCCGTGTAACTATATAAGTATTGAATTTTTCAAAACTTATCAAGCAACAGCGACGCCAAAGCGTAGAAAACCAAAAAATTTAGCGCTGAACTTAAAACCGTAAGCTCTATATTTCCCATTGGAACTTCTTTAAAAGAACTTCAGCGGGCCCGTAGCTCAGCAAGGCTAGAGCGGCGGACTCTTAATCCGCAGGTCGCGGGTTCAATTCCCGTCGGGCCCGCCACAGTTATCCTCGTTACTCTGGATCGGGAAAGACTTCGAGTTAAACTTGTTGACCAAGCCCAGTAATGTGGTAGGAAAAAATTCTTTGGATCATCAGCTTAAAGATTATTGCCAAAAAGAAAGAAAGCAGAGTCATAACTTGCGATACCTATTTAGCAAACGTCCTTCACGGTCAATCTCGCCTTCGCGAATTCTTGTGGTTGAGATAGGTTTATAGTTCTCTGCAGGCACCATTTTTATTGTTACTATCGTGAGCGTTGGCAGTTGCTTTTCGCTTCGTTTTTGGTTAATTTCGATGGCGGTTTTTTCAGTTTCTTCACTTACAACCAAAGCCTCTATGCATCTGTCGGTTAGGGTGATGCCATAAGGATCGTTTAGAGGAACAATCTCAGCCGTATCACTTACACCCAACGCCTTCAGAAAAGCCTTTAACTCCTTCAGTCTTTCCTCATAAGATGCCGTTGGGTGTGGCTTGACCATTTTCTCCACGAATTCGTCAGTGCACAACCCAAGCAAGACGTGTTCGCCGATCTCGAAGGCTTTCATAAGTAGGACCTTGTGTCCTCTGTGGAATTCGTCGAAGGTTCCGCCAACCGCCACCTTTCTAAACTTTTTCATGCCTTACCAGCCTAGCACCTTGAAAATCAATTTTAGCTGTGAGGATCTTCTCCTTGGGTAAAACCTGCTTAAAAGCTTCTACTATTTTCCCCGCGTTTTCCTCAAGGGCAAGTGCGTGAACCGCTTCGCCCACCATGTTCTGCGCCGCTCCAATCGCGCCAGCCTTTTCAGCCAGCTTCACCAACTGCCCAACGCGCGTCGTCATGAACCCAGCTTTCTCCGCAAAATCTAGGCAGCACGCCATAAAATTCTCCACGGAAGGCTCAGCCAAAATCGCCTCCAAAGTCTTTCTGCCCCAATGGTTAACCTTACGTCGCTTTTCCGCCGATGCCAGCACCTGCTTTTTGGGCGTGGACCCGAAAACTCCCGCAACAATCGCGTAATCATCGCTTAGTGGTATACGGTCAATGATGCTTATGCCTGGCGCACCTGGCTCAACCGTGAGTATGCAACCGCCAAGCATTAACGGACCAACCGTGCCCAGCCCTGTTTTGCATTGCACCTCAGCAACATGCGCTATTCTGCCAATCTGATTATAGGTAAGCGGCAAGTCTAAAGCCTTGGAAAGGGCTAGGCCAGCGGTTAGAGCTCCGGCTGCGCTGGAACCGAATCCCGCACCGATAGGGACATCGACTTCGTGATTGATAGCAACATCGCAGGACTTGCCACTCTTGCTCAGTAACATTTGAGAGACGGTTCTTGTGGTCTCTGCTTCTGGCGCAAGTTTTCCATTTATATAAACGCGAATGCGATTTGCTTTTGCCTCCGATATAGAAATTTCTGTCAAAACTCCTTTTCGGATTCCGAAACCGCCACCTCTGGCTCCTACCCGCTCCAAATCCGCGATGGGTTTTCCGTCTTCTTTTTTATCGCAGATTTCAAAAAAACTTGAAATTCCAGCAGGGCTGAAGGCGCTAGTCTGTTTTAGCAATAGTTCGTCTCCTATTCTTCATGTTGGGGAGCCAAGGAAGGAAAAGCTTTGTAGCAGATTTTTACAACTGGTGGAACTATTATTACGAGGAAAGGTATCTCTGTGTCAAAGGTCCAGACAAGCCATAGGAAGCTTTCGTAGACGGGTGCGTTGCGTTCAAATCCTGTTAAGGGTAATGGAAGGAATTGGCTATAAGCCCAAAGGCCGAAACCTATGATGGCACTTCCCACCAAAAGGCCTACAACAGATGCTAAGCTGTAACTTTTCCATTCAGGTTTCCATAGTCCAATTCCGATTGCTATGGCAACGCAGGTGAAGAGGACACCCAAAAACAGAGCTACAACGTCCATGGTTAACGATTCAATGGTGAACAGGTAACCAATCATTCCTGTTAGGGCTGCGCTTCCAACTATTAATGCTGTGATTATGCTACGCCATTTCATGTTTCTTCGCGAGATTGAACCGATGAGGTAGAAACCGGCAAAATTTGATGGAACACCAACGGTGAGGCTTAAGAGGGCGATTCCATGGCCGGGTTGAACCATGTCACTAATGAAGATGCCTATTGCTGCACTTGCTCCTCCAACCCAGGGGCCAAAAAGCACCGCAAAGATTGCGGGAACTATGACTGCTGGCCAAAATTTAACTACTCCAACCACGGGGCTTACGATTCCCATGTTTGTTAAGATCCCAACTATTGCGTAGAGAGCAGCGCTAACTCCAGTCACAGCCACATATAACGTTTTCATATATGTTTCACAATTCGTGAATGATGCAGAATTAATTCTGATTAGATAAAGTTTCTGTATGGATTGTTTAAACACGTTTAAACTTTCCATGCTTTTTACTGAACCATACGAATTTTAACTACTTGCGTTTTCTAAAGATTTTTCCGCCGTCGTTGTATTCTCCTGTGACATACTCGAATCCGACTTCTGTTAGCGTTGCTGCTTCGCCTCGTCATGGACTATTCTCTCAGTGAAGCCATCGCTTGATTTGCCGAATAGAGTGGTTTCCTAGATTCAGCAGCTAAAATCAAATTGGCGAAAAAGGAGGATCTTGCGGGCCATAGGCAATACTTTTAAGTTATTTGGCGCCATTTACAAAAGCAATTCTGAGTGTTGAAACCATGAAAATGAGAATGATAAAATTAAATCCAAAGTTCCTTATGGAAACACTGCAAGGAAAAGCAGCGTCTTTCACTTCCAACCTGCCAGACGATATTGAACTTTTAGAAATTAAGTACGACTTGTTTTCCAAGCAAGTATTGGCAATTGTAAGAAGCGACAGTTTTGAAGACGTTGCGGCATCCTATCCAGTTCCAGAGTTTAATCTAATTTACACGGCAAGCTCCAAAGTCGAATCTAAGCCTACACCAAAGTCTAAAGCTGAAGCCAAGCCTACAGAGAAAACGCAGATTCAAACAACCCCAGATACAAGAGCAGTAGAAGAAGAATTTACCCCCGAGCAACGCGAGTTGCTAAGGTTTGCTGCAGATGAAGAATACGTCTTTGTAAAGCCAATTCAATACTTGAAGACTGAATGGAGTGAAATTAACGAAGTTGTGAGAAGTCTAGGCGGAAAATGGGTGAAAGGAGACACCTTCAGCTACTGGGTAATTCCACTGCAAACATACTAGTAAAATGAGTTTTGACTGGGAAAAAATTTTCTAGTCTTATAATCTTTACCCAAGTTAACCAGTAACTAAGATTACGGGCCAAAAGAGAAAAAAGCGGATTATGTGTGGTGGTGAATTCTCCACAAAAGGATATATCGTTAAAAATGTTTAAACTAGGAATGGCAGTGGTCTCCCCTATATATGAAGCTTTGAACCTCAAAATACTATTTCTTGTGCCTTTTGATTCTTTCTTGCCGTTGGGTTTTCTTACGCCAATCTCTTTTTCTCTGAGTTTGTAAGGAAAACCTCCCTTGGCGGGAATTAGGCGACATTCTTCGGTGGTGCGCTATGTTCCTATAAAATGTTTCACAGTCTATCCTATTTTCCTTGAGAGCTTCAATGTTTCTGTTTAAATCTGCTTTAGCTTCAGCGTAAGTTGCGTTATCAAACAATTCTGAGTAAACAAGGTAGGCGGCATGGAACGGAAAGTTTGTTTGTTCATCAATCAAAAGTTTCTCTGGAAGGGGGGTTTCATTTTTGTTAGGTTCTTCAGTCATGTTTTTCCCGCTTTAACAATGAAGCATGTGGGTTTCCCCTCTTTTATACGTGTTCCTGTACAAATGGATTTCGATAAGTTTCTTCCATAGATCAGCATCGAAAGAACGTTTGGGCTTTCTTGATGAGCGAAAGAGTTGTTTCAATTCAAGCCATTTTTGAAAATACTACTGTTCAGATAAATCGTTTTATTCTTGTTGCATCCTTCTCCAGCGCGGTTGTATCGCGGATGGTGCGATGATGCAGAAATGAATGCTGCTTGTTCATGGGGATAACGTGGACATGGAGATGAAATATCATTTGACCAGCGGCTTCGCCGTTATTCTGTACAATTCTGATGCCTTCAGCAGATACTGCGTTCTTCACGGCATAAGCCACTTTCTTTACAATTTTGTACAAGTGCATCACTTCTCTCTCTGAAATTTCATAAATGTTCTCGTAATGTTTCTTTGGCACGACGAGTGTATGACCAATATTTACGGGTTGTATGCTCAGAAACGCGATTACTTTTTCATCTTCATAAACTGGGCTTGCAGATGCTTCTTTGCGCACTATTTTGCAGAATGTACAAGTTTCCAGCATGGCTATTCAGTTTTCTGCTATTTTAACACATTGTTATTCTTTAGTGTTGCGTAGAAGTTAAGAATGCAGCTATAGGCTTAAAAGAATTATACTGGCAATATAGCCTCATGGGCACGTTAGTTGACGATATTGGGAGTTTTCCGTTACCGCTAGGCATTAATAGAGAAACATTCAACAAGGCATATAAGCTTGCAAGAGAGGCCATAATCCACGGAAGCGACATTAAGAAAGACGATTTTCTAGTGAAGAATTTTTATGCAGTCACGCTTGATTCATTTAAGACAAAAATCTCGTCGGGTTTAGATGTGGTTAATTATCCACTGCAATACGATGGAATGAGACAAGTCGGTGATGTCATTCACATGGCTATGGCTGAAGGCTCTTTCTTAGTAGAAGAGAAGAAAGCGTTTCTACCAGAAGTGCATTTAATCACCCAAGAAGCAAAAAGTCTTAGCGAAGAGTTTGGAAAGAAAATTCTGTTACGCGTGTCCCTATTTGGTCCTTTGGAACAATATCTGAAAGAGATAGGAACAACGCCGTACAGTGATGTGCTGGAGAGTTTTGCGGAGACTATACAGCATTTCGCTAGAAATTCCATCCTAAACTCCAAGCACGTCAAGACCGCAGTAGTGTCCATAGACGAACCAAGCTTTGGGTTTCTAAGCATAGCAGCTGGAAGCGATTTGATACGCGATGTTATGGAGAAAGCTTTTGACTTTCAAGGCGCAGTAAGGCAGATTCACCTTCACTCATCGTCAAGGTTGCCAGACTTGTTAGAAGTAGGAAATATTGATGTGCTATCTTTTGAGTATGCCGCATCTCCAAGAAACATTGAAGGTGTCTCACGGAAAATGTTGGAAGACACAGACAAACAAATCCGCGTCGGGATTTCAAGGACGGATATAGATTCGATAATAGCGGAACTGCATGAAAAAGGCGTGACGGAGCCAACTGTGGAGCAACTGGTTGAAGGCGAAGAAGCGATAAAGAAACGGTACGTCTCAGCCAAAGAGAAATTTGGAGAGCGAATGACGTTTACAGGTCCTGATTGCGGTCTCGGAAGCTGGCCTTCCCAAGAAGCTGCTCAGCTCTTACTGAAAAGAACCGTGGAAGCCGTTAAAGAATTGTAATAAGTGGATTGTGGCTGTGGCTTTGTATAAGTGGGTATAGTCACCGTAGAGTATTAAACCCCAGTTATTCATTTAGTTTTTAGGGTATGCTTTCTCTATTGAAGTGTTTAGGCTAAGCATTTCCATATGTGCCTTTTTGACCAAGTCTACGGTAGTCTCTTTTGTGGCTATTGCAGCGTTCAGCGAAAGCGTAAAGGCTTTTTTTTGGGCAGTTTGCAGAAGCACGGTCATGTTCTCGGCTGTCGGATAAGCTACGCTCACGGACAAGGCGAAAGCTTCTCCGTGGCTTTGTTCGAAGTTTTTGCGTATTTCTTTAATGTCGATTTTGAGTTGTTCTCCGTCTATCATGAGACCTTCGTCCAGAGCTGCCCTCATGGACAAACCAGCCTCAACCGCCTTGATTCCAAGTTTTGACAACACAGCCGCGAGTCTCGTCGAGATAGATTCGCCTTTCCTAGCTACTAGCGTGTCTTTGCTTACCCAGACGCTTCCAGACTCGATTCTAGTGGGCAAGCCAACCGCGTTCAGCTGACTTATTATCGGGCCAGGCGGCTGACCAGTGTTCCCAGCGGGGATAACAACGTCCATAGCAGCAATGTCGCCTGATTTGGCTGTCGTCTTGACTTTGCCGCGTTCTAGAAGAAGTGCCAACTTAAACGGGTTAAGATTGGTGAATAGGAAAAGGTTCGATCCCTCCAAGTATTCTTCAAGCTTATTAAGGTCATCTCGTCTCAAGTCTTCGATTGCAAATTTTGTCAGCTTGTTCTTCAAGACTCTCATGTAGACCTTGCCAGCTAGGTTCTTTTTCAACTCCTGAAGATGTGCAGCGCGAACTTTCTGCAGGCTGGCAATCCCTATCGATTTGTATCCTCTCAGCAAATCCTTTATCTCTTCGACTTCACTGGTTTTTTCTTCTAATACTTGTTGGGATGGCATCTCAGTCATCTCTTTTTAAGCTTTAATTTTTGCAGGCTCACCCATAGAGGTCTTAATAAAAGCAAATTTGATGTTTTTGAGGCCTCGTTTAAGTTTTCCCTCTAAAACCCTCAGAATTGTTTGAATGTTAGCAACTAACTCTTCATCTTTCATGTTCTCGGTTCCGATAGGACACTGGATGACCGGTTGGTTACGCATTTTAACAACAACAGTCTTGCGATGCTTCGCTATCAAACTCGCTATGTCCGCGTTGGGTGGAACGGGCACGGGCAGTTTCCCCCGTGGACCCAAAGCTGGACCGAAAATCCTGCCTACAAGTGGCATCAAAGGAGCCTCAGAAATGAACACATCATAATTATTCGCTAATTTCCGTAGTTCCTTCTTTTTGCCAGCTAATACTTCAAGGTCTGCTTTCTCAATAACTTTATCCGCTTGGGTGCGTCGAGCTTTAAGGGCTAACTCGCCAGAGGCAACAACGAAAATCTTGTTGGGTTTCCCCTTGGCATGAGGGAGCTCAACAACCTGTTGAATTCTTCCTTCAGGAGACTTCATGTCAATCTCCTTAATGTCCAAAATCAGCTCTACTGTTTGGCTAAACTTTTTTTGTCCAGATTTCGCCTTTGCCTCTTTTACCGCGTCCAACAGTGTCTTCTTATCTAAGGGCATTTTGAAGCCTCGTGCCATTGAGGGATTGGAACCCAATTATAAAAATATTCGCTTACTCTTCACCTTTTCCAAATAGCTCTTTGTAGCCGCCTTCATCAATTTCTTTTTGCACTTCGCGTGGATCCTTCCCTTCAACCGTCACGCCCATGCTCATACAAGTTCCCAGCATTTCCTTGGTAGCACCGTTAAGAGTCTGCGCTAAAAGTTCTGGAAGCTTTATCTTGGCTATGCGCACGACCTGCTCCATGGTAAGGTCGCCCACTTTCTCTGTGTTAGGCGTCCCTGAACCTTTTTCAATCTTTAATTCGCTCACAATTAACGCTGAGGCGGTAGGAGTGCCAATGCTAACTTCGAAGGTTTTGTCTTCCACGTCAACGACTACTTTCACGGGAACCTTCATTCCAGCATAATCTGTCGTAAGCTCGTTAATCTTCTTGACAACAGCCATGGTATTGATGCCCAAAGGGCCGAGAGCAGGACCTAAAGGTGGAGCCGCGGTTGCTTGTCCTCCGCTTACTAGCAACTCGACAATTTTTTTATCAGCCATTTATGCTCCGCCACTCTTAGTTTTTGCTTTTTCAACCAACTTAACATAGTCTGAATGAACTGTAATCGGCAAAGTGAATGTCGCCTCCAACAATTCAAGCGTAACTTCATCTTTAGATTTATCAACACGTGTGATTTTCGCGCGCATGCCCTTGAATGGCCCGCCAGTTATCTCCACAACATCATCCTCGTCCACGTCTTCAAGAACTGGTTTTCTGATAATGTACCGTTCAATTTCGGAAAAACTCACCAAACCAGGAATTCGAGACCGCACATGTCTTACACCGGCTATGGCTTCTTCCACGAAGTGCGGGCCGTCAGCCTCTATGAAAACGTACCCTTTTAGCGTTTCCGGAACAAGTATGGCCTTTATTGGAATATGCGTCATTTTAACTTTTGCAGAGACAAGCCTTGCCACGTTGCGCTCTTGCCCAGTTGTCGTTTTGACCACGAAAATATTCGCCGAAATTTGTTCTTCTTCCTTCTTCTCCATGGGATTCTTCCTTCTAGGCAGTTGCAGCGGTTGCGCCGCCTACTGCAAAAGACAACAGTTTAATTATAAAACCGATCAGCCCGATTGCACCTATGCCTAACAAGCTAATTTTTATGGATAGCCAAAGCTCGGTTCTTCCCGGTTTTACCGCTAACTTTAAGGTTCTCGCGCATTGAGATAAGAATGACCTTACGCCCATATTCACCGCACACTCAAGATTTCACTAAGGAATAATAAACGTTACTGTAATTTTTGAGGTTTAAAAGTTAACTGCACCATTACCATTAAATTTTCTCTCATCATGAAGAGTAAGTTTTATGAAACAATAGCATGAATAGATAGTTTTTATTTTAAAAAAATATGGATCCTGTGAGTTAAGCCACCAGATATGTCATTATTAGGAAGTATGATCTCTTCTAATTACATCTTACACACGCCTTTCTGAAAATTAGGGTGATTGAATTAAACTTTAAACCAAAATAAAAAAAAGTTGGGTGTTATTTGTTGTGCGGTACCGTTATGGTTACTGATGCTTCTGCAGAGTTTCCAGATGCGTCGGTGGCACTGTATGTTATTGTGTAAGTTCGTCCTTGACCTCGTCCAGATCTTTCCGCTCTGAGTCTGAACATTGTGTCGCCCAGAATTTCTATATCATTGATCGTATTGCCGTCGCCCTTTCCATTATCTGGTTCATTGCTTGTAGCGGATACCAGAGTCCACGTTGGGGAAGGATCTACTGCATCATAAACGGTTACCACGGTTTCTACGTCAACATGTTTGTGGTTTGGAGGCCACATCAGATCCGGATCTGCTGATATATCAATTTCGGGAGGCGTCGTATCGACAGCTTCGATTGTTACTGTGTCTGTTCCTGTATTTCCTGAATCATCAGTTGCACTCAATGTGAGCACATGTGTCCCCAGAGTGAAAGTGTAAGTTAAGTCCGCTTCAGTTCCTAGAACGGTTTCTCCCTCTTTCCACACGTAATCAAGATCCGTGTCAACAAGATCCGTTGCACTGCCGTGGATTGTGGCTGGATAACCTGCTTCAACTGTCATGTCATCGCCCGCGTCCACTTCAGGCGGTGTTGTGTCGACGATGTCGATTGTTACTGTGTCTGTTCCTGTGTTTCCTGAATCATCGGTCGCGTTCAGTGTTAGCGTGTGGGTTCCTAGGTTCAGCGTGGTGGTGAGGTTTGCTTCAGTTCCTAGAACTGTTTCTCCTTCGCTCCACACAAAGTCAAGGTCCAAGTCTACGTCATCAGTTGCATTGCCATGAAGTGTTACTTCTGCTCCGTCTGGAGAGGTTGCTTCAACTGTCATGTCATCGCCAGCATCAACATAAGGCGGTGTTGTGTCGACGATGTCGATTGTTACTGTGTCTGTTCCTGTGTTTCCTGAATCATCGGTCGC
>CP070714.1:61937-65924 GCA_020350385.1 Candidatus Bathyarchaeota archaeon
CCAGACAAAAACCCAGTAGAGCATTAAAATAAATTAGGCGAAAAGACATTCCTCAATAGCCAGAGTTTAAACTCAGAACTGCAGACTTGAAACTGAGTAGTAAACTATTTCTCCTCTGCGATTCATCACCGCCAGAATCAACTCTTTCTTTTGGCTTTGGCACTGCCGCAGAGTGGCTGCTAAGTCGTTTACAGGCAAGGGTTTGCCCTCTTGAGTGCCTAAAACTAAGTAAGAAGCAGTATCCTTGCCGTAAGCGCCTCGCTCATAAATCCGAAAGTCGATTCCAGCGCCGAAGCCTTCTCTGACCACGTAGCCTCTGCTTCGCAGGTCTCGATACACCAGATAATTAACCCAAGCGTTCTCGTTCGTTTTCTCATAACACTGCAAGAGGCCTTGAAAATCCACTTCCTTGGTGTTTTCGTCTTCAACTTCCAACAGCCCCTTATCTAAGAGATACAGAGCCTCATAAAACGCAAGCGTGAGCACATCATTTTCCGCCATGCCATATCCGCGTTGGGAAAGCTGGTCGATGCTACTTTTTTCGGCGATTCTGACGCCGCTTTCCATAATAACTCCAATGGTTTTGAGTACTGAAGCTCTTGTGGTATTCGCTTTGTTGTCGCTCATTTAGAATCAATCCACAGGGACAATGTTTTATATTTGATTTGCAAATTTACAGAAATCTTGCTTATAATAGATGCCGCTTTCATGGATTATGGCTGAAATGTACTTGAGTGGCGTAATGTCAAAGGCTGGATTAAGCACGTCTGTACCCTGTGCGGCTGTAGGCTTATTGGCAAAATGCGTAACCTCTGTCGGTTTTCTCTCTTCGATTGTAACGTCTCCTGCTTTGCGCTTTAGGTCGAAAGTGGATTTCGGCGCTGCAACGTAAAACGGTACTCCGTGTTCATTAGCTAACACTGCCACGGCAAATGTGCCAATCTTGTTAACCACAGCGTCTTGGACTATGCGGTCTGCGCCCACCACAACCTTGTTGACTAGACGCTTGTACATGACATAGCCAACCATGCTATCCGTAATTAGCGTAACTGGTATCCCGTCGCGTTTAAGCTCGTAAGCCGTTAGCCTCGCTCCCTGCAGTAACGGCCGCGTTTCCGTGGCGATGACCTTGATCTTCTTACCTTGCTTCCAAGCTGCGCGTATAACGCCTAAGGCGGTACCATACTCAACCGTGGCTAACTCGCCTGCGTTGCAGTGTGTCAATATAACGTCGCCATCGTTGATGAGTTCAGCGCCGTTTTTGCCGATGGATCGATTCGCCTCGGCATCCTCATCAGCAATTCTTTGAGCCTCTCGAATCACGAGCATTTTCAGTTCCTCAGCGTTTCCAGAATAATCTTGTGCCTTGGCTAGGATTCTGTCTGCCGCCCAAAAGAGGTTCACGGCTGTCGGTCTTGTGCTTTTCAGGATTTTTGCAGAGTTTCCCAATTCCGTCAGCAGTTTTTCTTTTCTGTTTGCTTTTGAATGGCAAGCCGTCAAGGCCAGACCGAAGGCTGCGGCTGCGCCAAGTAATGGGGCGCCTCTAACTCTCAGGTTTTTTATGGCTTCAGCCATTTCATCAATTGTTTTGATTTTCAAGGTTACTGTTTCGTGGGGCAGTTTGGTCTGGTCTACTGTGATGACGGTTCCGTCCCGCCATTCTATGGTTCGCATTAAAGTAACCTCACTAATTCTTTGCGTTTTTTCATGGTACGATTTTGCGTAGGGTGACTCTATTCAAGATTCTGAGAGTTGAGGAAAAAGTTGCAAGTAATCTAAGCATGGTTTTCTCATTCGAAGGGTGATTTCAGGTAGGTGACGACCTCGACTGGGGAGCCGCTGCCTAATTTCAGTCTCTTCTTCCACTTATCTCCAACAGCGACAAGGGAGAAAACACCTGAAATTTCAGCTTTCGCTTTTTTGACAAGGTTGACCAACGCTTCTTGGGTTTCTCCGCTTTTGATCATGTCATCCACTATCAAAACGCTGTCACGTTTTTTGATTGCGTCTTTTGGAATGAAAAGTGTCACTGTTACGCCGGAATCTTTTCCCAGAATATAAGTTACGTCCAAAAAGGCTTTGACACCGACTTCTTTGTTTCTTTTTGCCATAATGAGGTTGACTCCAAGGGAGTTAGAAACCATAGTAGCCAAGGGAATTCCGTCAACAGCCGCTGTTAAGATTTTCGTCACGCGCTTTCCAGCAAAATTTGCCAACGCATGGTTTGCGGCTTGCTTAAGTATGTTGTAGTCGCCCACGATCTCAGTGTTGTCAAAATATCCTGTTTCGTCGAATTTTATTCTACTTCGTAGTTCCGTTTCTAGGCCGACGATTTTTGTCAGCACTCGCCACAGTTGTTTAGCTCTTGTCGTGTTTGGCAGAACATGACCTTTTGCGTATCTGCTTAAGACCGTGACGGGCAAGCCTGTTTTCGAGGCTAATTCGCGGTATGTTATGTTTCGTTTATACTTTGCAGTTCTCAAAAGCTCGATGGTCATCAAGCGGAGTTTTAAATCTTCTGCGTGTGTACTCATCCTTTTCCCCCTTTTAAACACCTATAAGTCAAATAGTAAGACGTTTACTCTTTAATGTAGATTGGCAATTTATAACTTCCGTTAAAAACGTGGTTTGCCTTTTAACGCTCTGGGTCAGTCTTCCGAGCGGTTCTTTTTGCGCTTTCATATCAAGCTTTTTTAAATTGATCGCGCCTTTATTTTGAAAAAGGGGCGTCTGTGTGCAGAAAGCTAAGCGGCTATTCATTGCTGCGCTCTTCAGTTCAATAATATTCGTGATGAACTTCTTAGTGCCCCCACCTATAAGTTACCTTCTCATAGTGGTTCAAGCTGTCATACTCGCCTTGGCAACTTTTTTTGTGGGAAAAGCAGGCGCCACTTACGTAGGCCTCATCGGCGGCTTTCTATCCGCGTTGTCACGCCCTGCTTTCGGCCCATTCACTTTTTTCTTCACATTTCTCTTCGGGCTCATGGTGGACGTTTTTTCTTTTGCCTTCAAAGTCTCTTCCACAACAGAGGGGGTGAACCGAAATAGAGCAATATTCGCCATGACGGCCAGCACCGCAATAATAGGTTTCCTAAGCTATTACACAACCGCCGTCTACCTAAAGATTGTTGACCTAAACCCAATAATGTCGGGTTTAGTAATTTTCGTCGCTACAGGCAGTGGAATCTCAGCAGGCTACGCAGCCTCCTATCTCTGGAATAAATACCTGAAAAGCATCTCTGTCTAAGCTCATTATCAAACTAAGCCTAAGGCAAGCAAAATCTCGTGCATGAAAAATTGCGATTATGAATTATGCCTTTTAAACTCTGCTGCAATTCAGCATTGCAACGGAGAAAGGAGAAAGAGTTTTGTTAAGGTTTTTCAGCAGAAAAGGAAGCGCAGTGAAGAACTGGCATGCAAAGGCACTGTTGATAGACCCTCACAAGACTAAATTAACCTTGTTCAGAACAGAGAATTACAAACAGATTCCCTCATAGGTGTATAGGAAATTCGCCCCACAGCAATTGGCAACAAATTAGAATAAAATTCTATTTTGCCTGAGAGTACTTCTCCTTAATTGTTGAATCTGCTATTTTGGCAATTATTCCATTAGAGATTAGGACGAATTTAACGCCGGTTAGCTCAGCCAGTTCCGCAGGCTTCTGATCTTGAGTCACAAGAATCAAACCGTGCTTTCCCGCGTATTCTACAACATCTTTGTCCTTCGCGGCTTTCAGACCCGCCTCCTGAGCTGTCAAAACCTCATAACCCAAAGTCTCAAAATATTCTTTCAAACCCGCGTACATCTCATCAAGCAAAAGTTTCATTTCGCGCACCTTGTTTAGGCTTAATCTAAATGTTTGCTTATTTAGAGGTTTATCCACATCTATTTCTGATGTCTGAAAAAAATACACGCTTCAGTACTGCTCAAGCCAATGTAACTGTATTAGCCCTTTTTTTCGCGATAAATCAAAGACTCATTGCAGA
>CP070714.1:66024-76501 GCA_020350385.1 Candidatus Bathyarchaeota archaeon
CACGTACAAAAAGCTCAAAAAGCTATACGGTGAAGATTTTGAGTGAAATCTGAATTGAGTTTGCCTCAGCACGGATGTCAACGTTTTTTCATCTGACAGCTCTTCATATTTTATGGAAAAACTGTTTCTGCTGACATAGGTTTGAAAAATCAAACAGAATTGTCAACCGCGTAATTTTGAATCAGATCAATAAGATATAGTGAGATTGAGAGAAAACGGGAGGAATCTCAATCTATTGGATGCAAGTGAATCTTGATAAAGATGGAATATCAAAAAAATTTTAAGGAATGAAATGCAACATAAATCTGAGGATTATTGGATGATTATTACAAGTTCCAAGCCATACGGAGTCGTCAAAGGCTTGCTTAGGAAGTGGGAAAAAATCGGGATTGTATCATGTAATTCCTGCGCCAGGGCTTGCGAAACAGGAGGGAGAGCAAGAATGGAAGAAATTGCGGAGAGATTAAGGAAGGATGGATTTGAGGTAGTAGATACGGTTTTGGTCCCGATGGCATGCAATATTGATGCAGTTAAGAAACCCGATTACCAAGGTGATTTCTTGGTAGTTTTGGCGTGCGATTCCGGCGTTTGCGCTCTCCAATTGCTTTTTCCCAACAAAAAGGTGATTCCTGCACTTAATACGATAGGTCTTGGAGCTCGAGATGTGCAAGGCAACATTTTTTTAATGAGGAAATTTTAAGAGTTGCAGTAGAAAAAGGAAAACTTAGATTGAATCCAAAACTTTAGACTTTAATATTCTAACATGTGCGCCTGCGATTTTGCTCAGTTTTTCAGGCGCAAATTAAGAAGATGAAAATTCAATCGACAATAAGTTTAGCTGAGTATTCCTAGGATCCATGTGTAACACTAAAGGAACTTTTCATAATGGCTCAAGTGAGGGTTGCTCACTTTTGAAACGAAGAGTTTACCTTTACCTTTTTCCGCAAGGTCCCCGAGAAACACGTAGAACGGCCCGCTGACTTTTTCGCCTTCTTCAATTTTGACTTTTGACTTGATTCTGTCAATAGTGAAAGTTGGAAGCACT
Source organism: Candidatus Bathyarchaeota archaeon (assembly GCA_020350385.1). Classification (GTDB taxonomy): domain Archaea; phylum Thermoproteota; class Bathyarchaeia; order Bathyarchaeales; family Bathycorpusculaceae. The sequence continues at coordinate 67,070 of CP070714.1, forward strand.
TCTTCCAAAAAGCCTGAAACAACGATTTTTCCTCCTGTCATGCAAGCTCCAACCCGAGTATCCGCGGTTTTTTCAACGAAGATTTTGCCGCTGCACATGCGGAAACCTAAAAATTGCCCAGAATTACCGTAAATTTTGATTGTGCCGCCGTTCATGAAAACGGCTACGTCGCTGCCCACGTTTCCGTGGACAATTATTTTGCCTTTGTGCATGCCCTCGGTGCTTCCGCGGTATGATGAAGCCATGTAGTCGCCTGCGTTTCCATGAATTTCAATCACGCCACCTCTCATTTCGGCACCTGCCCATCCGCCGACGTCACCGTGCACAGATATCGTGCCGCCCAGCATTTTAGAGCCTAAATGCATCCCAGCGTTACCCTTAATGACTATGCCGCCCTCTTTCATGCCCATGCCTATTCTCCGAACTTCACTTACATCGCCATTGATTGTTATGCTTGGTCTTTCAGCTTTATCTTCTTCGATTTTAAAGAGGTTGCCGAGTGTCTTCTGCTTGTTTCCTTCCCACAACTTCAAAGCCGCTATCTCATCAGGCGTCTTGCCTTGGAAAACGTCAGGGTTTATGCATTCAGCAATCACTGGAAGCTGAAATTTCCTCAGAGGAGTTAGAACTATCATTTTTAGACACTCGCCTTCACAGTTATCGGATTTGAAACCTTAAGATAATGATCTGTCACAGGATAGTTTTCGTATTCAACCGTCCAATAGTCTCTAAACTTTCGCTTGATTTCTTTATCCACCTTAACTTGCTCCGCCGTCTCCACGTCAAGCCACATGGTGCAACCGTCAACTTGCTGCAGTATTTCGCCGTCTTTAACCACAACTTTGCCGCCTTTAATTGTGTAGGCAGCATTAGCGAAAGCTCGGCGCACAGTCTTGTACTTCTGTGATATATCAATCTTCTCGGGATTGATCTTGTATATTGCAACATCAGCGTCAGCGCCTACACCGAGATGCCCCTTCTCTTTGAGACCTAAGGCTTTCGCCTGTCCCGCTCGGGTAACCACGGCGATTTCGTAAAGGCTTAATTCACGCGTTGTCGAAGGAAGAAGGCTTTTTTTCTGGGCTTTTGGATGCGTCTTCTTCAACGTCGCCATTCTCGCTTTCTTGCTAATGAGCCAAGCGATAATTTTCGGGTAAGCTGTGAACGGACCGCCGTTCGGATGGTCAGTAGTCATAAAGATCTTCCAAGGATCATTAACCATGAGAGCAAGCTCCAAGCCTATTGACCATTGCGTGGCGTTGACGAAGTTTTTACGTTTATAGTGGAATGGTATAATTCCACCGCTAGTCTCGGTCTCGATATCGGTGTTGACCCATTTGTGGCCACTCAACTGGTAAAGCGTATACTCGAATGGTCCGTCAGCCGTCATGGTCGTCGTGTCCGTGAATATTATTTGCCCCAAGTCCAACGTTATGTGATTGTGATTGTTAATGTACTTGGAGATTTCTTCGGCTGCAGAGCTTATTGTTCTCCAATCATAGCCCTTGAAACTGCTGAATTGAACGTGAGTTATATGCGCCACGGGCTTGTTATCAGGAGCCAAATCTTCGAGACACTTCATCGTTTCTAACGTGGTAACATAGTTGCCTGGAACGCCAAGGTTGTTTGTGTGAAGATGGATCGTGTGCGGCAGATTCAACATTTTATTAACTTTAACCAAACCCCGAACTATCTCGCGTGGAGTGATGCCGAAATCTGGAACTTCATCGTCTATGCTGTGAACGTTTCGCCCGAACCCCCATGCCTCTATTCCGCCAGGATTAACGATTTTTATGGCGTATCCTTTCACCGTGCCCATCATCCACGCCACGTATCTTGCGCACTCTGTCAAGTCGCCTTTTTGCAGGTATTCAAGCACGAACCACCAGTCGCCGAGAAGGGGGTAACTCGCCTTGTCCAACATAGGTGTGTCGTTCAATTCCTCATGCGTGTGCTTAGCCCCCAACGGAGGCATAGAAGGATTCATTATTGTGGTATAGCCCATCCGCGAATAACGGTAGCCAGTGGTGAAAGTTGATGGAACCGAATAGCCAACACCCGACCGAGTTATAGCCGTTTTGCGTTCGAAATCCTTTGCGTGATCTTCAGGTCTCAAAAGCCTGCCTGTGTTCACTTCTCCACCAGCGATGTGAGTGTGAATGTCCACGCCGCCAGGCAGTACAGTCAAGCCTGCAGCGTCTATTGTCTTAGCTTTCTGCGGGTGGACGGTTTCAACGATTTTTCCATTCTTGATTGCGATATCCATCTTCTCGCCGTTAATGCCATTAATCGGATCATAAACGAAGCCGTTTTTTATCAAAAGTTCCATTCTAAGAAGCCTCCATCTTTTGTGATTTTAATATCCGCACTTCTTTTAGAATCCGCTGCAGAATCCCCTCATCCGTAAGGATGCCTTCTGGAGGTTCTACGACTTTTTTAAGCGGGAGAGGCACATGATCCATGCGGTAGGCAGTACCGCTGACTTCAATTCCCACGAACGCGGCGGGAAAAACCACATCACCCATCAACGTAGTGGCATTCATATGCGGATCAACTACTATCAGCGGATTCTTGACTAGGTGCTCAACCGCCTTTCTGGGGAAATTAGCCGCAGGATCCGAAGCGACCACTAGTGCAGCATCCGACTCTTGACGCAGAAGAATATCCATAACCGTAGTTTCTCCAGGGTTGTATCTCGGATAGCCAAGTGAGAAATCGACGGCGTAAGGATATCCACTCTGCCAAGTGGAAACCACATTCGCACCAGTGACGTTAAAGTGCCCTCTCATGGGCATAATCGCAAATTTAGTGCGTCTGTTCAAATCGCGTATCAGCGAAATAGCCACATCTATATTTCTGAATTTGCCTGCGCTCATTGTTAATCCAAGACCGAAAAAGATAACTCCAAACTCACAGCTCACCATAGCATCTCCCACTTCTTCCAGATATTCCACTGGAATGCCGGCAACTTTGTCGACGTCAAGCTCTTGGTCTCGAATTAGCGCTCTTAATGCTTCCATAACCTCGTAATCCTTGTTGGGCTCGACCTGAATGAAGTAATCTGCAATCTCTGCAGACATCGTTTTCCTAACGTCAACTATTATTAGTTTGCGTCCCTCTTTCATCATCGCCGGCGGAGGCCCACTCATGGTTTCTGGTTGAAGCCTATGCTTAGGTCGGCGCTTCACAAGCCCACTTCTCAGAGCGCTCTCGACTTTTTTCTTACCTGCGGACGCCTTGACTTTTTGCAGGTAGCTCTTCCAGTCGCTTTTTTCGAATCTTCCCTCTGTGAATGTTGTGTACCTTTCAAGGTGTCTGGGATGAGCGCTCCACGGGTCGCAACCCCAGTAAATGATGAGATCCGCGCGGTGTCTAATCTGCCCTAAAGTGCACGTAGGAATTCCTACCTCTTGAACGCTTAAGATTGATGGACCGTGACAGACAACCGCTGTATTATCAAGAACTCCTCCGATTTCCTCGGCTAACTCGACACCTACGCGTTGAGCTTCGCAGCTTGTTGAACTCCAACCATACAGTATGGGGTAGTTCGCTTTGGAAAGCATCTCGGCAGCTTTATGAAAAGCTTCATCAAGCGAAGCCTCAACTAGTTCACCGTTCTTTCTTATCAGCGGTTTCTTGACCCTATGTTCGCTCTTGTAACCCAAGAATTTGGATTCGCACATGGCGCACCCATTCTTTACTTTAACTACTTCGTTATTCTCAACAGTCAATTCTATATCGTCACACAGGCAACCGCAAACAGGACAAGTTACAGCGTTAACAACTGGCACCTCTTTTACCTCCCAAATTCGCTTTTAAGAAGCTCTCTCATGGTTAGAAGAGGCTTATCTCGGGCAGCTTCAACTTCGGCGGGGGTTCCCTTGAAAGAAGGCATGCCGATGCTGCTGGTATCGTTGCTGCAAATTACATTAGCCCAAGGGCCATATGGAATGTAAATAATTCCAGGGGTTGCAGCTCTCGGATATTTCACGGCTTTTACTACAACAGAGCCGTTTTCTGTTGAAACAGAAACGTTCGTGTTGTTCCTAATTCCGAGCTTCTTCATATCACCTGCATCCATATAGCACATTGAAACTGCTTCGAAATATTCTTTTGAGCCTTTTCCGCGCTCTTTGCCTACGCCTTGCTCGATTGTTCTTCCCGTAAGCAAAGTCACCCGCAATTTCTCCTCTACCATGGTGGCAACCCTTTGCCCATTAATGTTATTTGGCTAATATTTAAGAGTAAGTTCGAAAAAATGACGAAAATCAACATCAAGGCCTGTATCCGCTCAAGGTGCATAGAGCCAACGCAGCGGCTATTATGTCCGCGGTTGTTCCTGGATTGAGAAGGTTTCCGGATCCTCTAAGTTTTCTATCCAACTCCCAGAGCCTTTTCCTTCCCTTCGTTGTTTCCAAGCCACCTAACTCCAAAACTTTCTTGGCATCCAAGGAAGTTTCCCATGCCTTTTCATAGCCAACCTTTCGAGCGATAAAAGTGTCTGGATGTTCAGACAGAACTTTTAGGAAAGTGTGAACGATAGCCAAGTTCAAATCTCTACTTCTGAGTTGTTCACTCAAGTAAGGGTAAGCCAAATTGAACGTTATCGGGTAATTGTTAACCCATTCAGAGCAAATGTCATCGTACCCAGCGGCAATTTTAAAAACCTGATGAAGCGAAATCTTTTCCTCAAGAATCCGCTCTTTAGAACGTGGATCGTTAACGTCGAGGTCGGGAGCCATGTTAAGACTGCTCGGACCCGTTATTTCGATAGCCTCGTAAAGGTGAAATGCATCTTCAGCAGTAGTTGATTCAACTGCCAACTTCAAGTTTTCTCTTAATCGCAAAAACTCAAAATCAAAATTTCCCTCAGTAGGCGTCATGCCCGCTGCAACAGCAATTGGAACAAACAATATCACCGTACCGAGCAGAGTGTTTCCGCCCTTCTGCCACGCCTTAACATCTGATACGCATTTTTTTATGATTTGACCCATACCAACATCCTTGACGGAAAGTTTCTTTTCTGACACGGCGATTCCACGGTTTGCAGCCTCCTTAAAGGAAGGTGCTGTAGCCACAGCAGAAGCCAAAAAATGTTCGACCTTTGTGCCCTCAAAGCCTACTATGAAATTCACGTTTCCAGGCTTGTCGGCGCTGACTTCGAGCAGTATAGCCAGTTCTAGACATTTGGAAATGTGCTTTGCCTTTTCACAGTTGGGCATAAGGGAAAGCGCACCTGATTTTATGTAGGTTCAAAAAAAGGTTTATTAACGTTATGTAAAAAACAACAAATAATTGAACTCTTACGGAACAACAAACTCGACAGGAGGATTTCTAGATGCGAGCCCGGGAGGGTGACTTGATTAAAACAGAAAACCATGTGATCTTCGATGTAAAAGGTTTAGTCCATCCTCCAAATAAAATCATAGCGTTTCCTCGGTACATCCCATCTTCTCAGGGCACACGCGGAAATCAAAAGGACTTGTACAGCAAAATCTACAGCCTCAGTGAACGCTTCAAATTTCTTGAGCAAAACATGCCAAACTTGGTAGTTCATGACCTAGTGTTTGACGAGCCCCTATGTGAAGTGCCCATCGGCACGATCAAGGAGCATTACAAGCCAATCGAAAAGCTTAGAGAACTACGCAAATCCAAGAAGCTGGGAGACTTGGAAAGAAAAGCCTTACAGCTTGCTGAAGCGTTGAAGAAAGAGGCTAAAATTCCCTGGAACGCTATAGGGATTTCTGGTTCTGTGCTGGTTGGGCTGTACACGTCGAAGTCTGACATCGACCCTGTTGTTTATGGCGTTGAAAACTGCCACAAAGCTTATGCAGCATTGGAAAGGTTGGTGAAAGATGGTGAATCCCAATTTAAACCGTACAGTCGTGAGGAGCTGCAAACGCTGTTCGATTTCCGTTCGAAAGACACCATCATGAGCTTCGAAGACTTCGTTCGGGTCGAATCGCGCAAAGCATTCCAAGGAATGTTTGACGACACTGACTACTTCATACGCTTCGTGAAAGACTGGAGCCAAATAAACGAGCAGTACGGCGATATCTGCTACAAGAACAGTGGCTACGCAAAAATAACAGCCACAATTGCTAATGATTCCGAAGCGCTTTTCACGCCGTGCACTTACAGAATCGAAAACGTCAAATTTGCTAAAGCTCCAAAGATGGAACCAATAAGGGAAATTGTGTCTTTTCGCGGCAGGTTCTGTGAACAAGCCAAAAAAGACGAAAGGGTAACCGTCCAAGGAAAAGTTGAACGTGTGATAGATAAGAGAAAAGAACGCGAATATTATCGAGTAATCCTCGGCAATAAACCGTCGGACTGTATGGTGCTATCACTTGTTTAAGGTGTCACTTTCAAGACTTGTTCATAATAGCGTGGACAATAGGTTAAAGTGATCTGTTGAAATCGTCCCTTGGGAGAAAACACTTCTTCCAAGTTGCCTTCAACATAAATCTTTTCGTCTTTTTGGGCTTGCAGGCGAAATTCTTCCATGTAAGAAAATACCCGCACCGCTTCAAGGGCTTCTCTTGTGCCGCTCAAAACTTCTAAAGGTTCAATGCTGTAAACTGACGGAATAAAAGGCGCATCACTGTCGGATATTACTCGGGCGTTAATCTTTGCCCAGCCCTTCCGCAGAATCCTCGCTTCGGGATCGTATTCTGAAGCGATTTCGCTCCAAGCCTTCACGGGTTCAAACTCCGTTTTTATGATTCTTCCACTCTGAGCGTCGTCGAACAAGCCGTAAATCAGTTTACGCTTTTGATGCCATATGAACTCTTTGACGCTGTAGTTTTTGAGTCGCCACCGCTTGCCCCGCATAGCCTTGTCTGTTCCAAACTCGTTTCTTAAACCTGAAAGATCGTCTGAGTACAATGCTTCAAGCGTTTCACGCAGTTTAGCATTTTCCTTTTTACCGTAAACTACTAGATCTATGTCCGAAAATGCTGGATGGTAGAACCCCTGAAGCATTGAGCCGAACACGCCAATGTTCTTCAAAGACAAGCCTGAACCTTGCAATGTAATTTTCAGAACACGTTGAAAAGCGTCGTGAAGTTCATCCTTCGGGTCTGTTCCAACCAAAGCCTGCAATCGCTCACTAGGTTTTCTCGCCTCAGCTACATCAGCTTGGTTTACACCTACGACTTTTTGCCCGAGCATCTCATGAAAGAACGTGTACTGTGGAAATTGGCTGAAAACAAGCTTCAAGCCTTCATCATTGTAAAACTTGTAGAAAAGTTGGTTGCCGCCCTTTCTCGGTGCTCTGGGGTCATTCGACGTGAAAATCTTTGCGGAAGCATATTCAGCGTCACATATAAACGCGTTTTGCGGGTGGGAATAGCCAAAAATCCGGAAGATTAGGCCTTCCCGGGTAACTATGGCGTCGCGGTCTCTGAGCGTTAGATGGGACAAACGTACTCTTCCTCTGAAGTCGCCGTTCCAACCACAACTTGGTAGAAAACAGCGCCAGTTTTAATTGCTTCAACTCGTTCCAGTTTTCCAGAAACTCTTATTTCGCTGTGCTTGCGGGCGACGTTTCGGTAACAGCCTATATTGGAGATTACGCGATCGGGAATTTTGTCCATCAGAAGTTCCGAAGCCTGATCCAAGGGTTTGTATTTGGTGATTTTGTAGGTGGCTGGGCGGAACATGGTTTCAGTGTCGTCACTGACGATGCATTGAAATCTCACGGGGTCGATAGAAGAAAATCGGAACATACCGTATTTTGTTTTCACTTCTTCTGGCTTGCGTGTGGCATTGTACATGAAAATCTTGCCTTTGTATCGCCCTTGGAATTTCCTTGCCGCGTCCAAACGGTTTCTGAAAATATAGCTTAACTTTCCAGCATTAACAAGCCGTGCGATTCCGACTTCTACCTTGCGGAAGTTCTGTGAGCCGTAGACGACGAAGTCTATGTCAGACTCGAGCGCGTGCATATTCAGAGCTATGGAACCATGTATTCCAAAATGCTTCAAGCCAACGTCTGATTCCTTCGACACCAAGCTAATAAGCTCCAAAGCCATTTTTTGCAGACTATCAGGATTTTTCAGGTTTGTTAAGGCGTTCAACCGGTCTTTTGGAACATAAACATTTTCGACTGAGCTTAACGGCGCTGCGATCAGTTCCTTGTTGCGCAAGTAGCAGTAGTAAACATAATTGGGAAAATTCTTTCGAAACGTTGCTATGAACGCCTTATAATTATTTGCGGTGTAAAGTTTTTCCGCTCTAAAAAGTTGTCCCTCGCCGTATTTCCAAGTTCTTTCCAGCATATGAACGTTGAAAAGCGCTTTGAATTCAGCTGGGATGTACTTGAGAAAAGCGAAAACTCGGTCTTGCGGGTGCTCGTATCCGAAAGTGTTGAAAATAAAGCCGTCTTTGGTTACGAAGGTATCGCCATCAGCGGGCACCCAATTAGTTAAAGCCGTTTAAGCACACCGCGAAAAAGAATAAAGCTGAAGACTAAAAAAGCTATTGCATCTGTCTACTAATCTTTCACTATTGATTGCTGTTTTGAAGAGGGAAAAGGGCATTATTGCGAAAACAAGCCCTTGAACAGCAAAGCAGAAGCGAAAGCCAAAATTCTTAAATTCAAAGGCCGTGACAAGATTACAAAGGGTTACTATTGAGTGTAAAATTACACCCTTATGTAGTGTTTCTTCCAACCGAAAAAAAAGATAAAATACTAAGCGCAATCTTCGGATCAAAAGCAGGTGTTGATGTCTTAAGGTTCTCACTTAAACAAGGAATTGCAAAGAACATCTACCAAAAGGACCTCATGAAAAGTCTCAATTATTCAAACAAGACAATCATCCAAAACCTAAAAGCCCTTACTAACCTTGGCGTGTTAACCGAGCGCATGGAGAAAAATGATAAAGAAGGAAGAATAATCTGGGTTAAGACGTATCAGCTTACCGATCTCGGCAGATGGTTCGCGCTATTACTGGCGGAAGAAAAAGAACTTTCAGAAAAAGAAAAAGCCGAAATACTGGAAAGCCTCTTCAGAACTTACGTAAAACTGGTTAAAGATTTAGCAGAAGAACTAAATATAAACAAAGAAATGCTTGCAGAAATCTTCAAGGAAGAAATGAAGTAGCTGAGGCAGAAACGAACATGCAAATCATAGCAGTTGTTGGCAGCAAAAAATCAGGAAAAACAACAACCACCGAGAACTTAATCAGAGAACTCACGGAGAGAGGTTACAAGGTTGCCGCAATAAAGCATATCTCTGAAGCAGATTTTACGATTGACATCGCCGGAAAAGATACATGGAAATTTGCCAAAGCCGGTGCAAAAACAATCATCAGTATAGCAGCAAACGAAATTGCGACAATAGAAAAAGGCATCACAGAAAGCGTATCACTTGAAACGTTGTTAAAAAAATGCAGAGGCAATGACGTAGTTCTAATTGAAGGCTTGAAA
>CP070714.1:76601-81087 GCA_020350385.1 Candidatus Bathyarchaeota archaeon
CAACTCTTCAGCCAGCCAGCTTCCTTGTCCACGAGTTGGAGCCAGCCCGTGATTTTCTGGGCCATGTGGGCGCTCTCCTCGAAGATAACCTTCATGAGGGGAATGACCTCCGCCACCGCCTCTTTCTTGGAGATGTGACACTTCTCCGCCACCCGCTCCGCTATGCCACTGCGGCGGCGACGGCTGTGGTATGTCTTCCGGTATCGCCAGATGAGCTGGGGGGATCTGAAGTATGGTAGGTTCCAGCGGCCCCCCCCCCAGACCCACCCCGCTCCAATCGACCTGAATGCCAAGTTAACCCACCACCAGGCAATATTCAGGTACCAGTTAGGTTTTTTACAGATAACATAGTAGAGTCAAAACTGATAGATGATTGTTTGCTGAAAGCTAAGGAGCATGGGGGAGCTATAGTCATAAACCTGCGCAACACATCCACCATCGACCGCCAAATAGTAGTTGAGTACATTCTCGGAAAACTCGTTGACTCGCTGAGAAGCTGGAAGCTGAAAGCCGTGTTTCTCTTCGCTGAAGAGGCTCACCTTTACCTCCGAGAAACGTATTGGAATGACATAATCACGCGCATGAGGCATTACGGCGTTTTCACCACTTTTATAACTAACCAGCCAGACACAATTCGAGAAAGCATTTATCGCCAAGCAGACAACATTTTCCTTTTCAACTTCACGAACGAACATGATTTGGATGTGGTATCTCGTGCTTCCCGCGTGGACGCCGAAACCGTCCGATCCATCGCGCGAGATCTCCCACCACATCACTGTCTCACTTTGGGAAAAACTGTGAGGGATTTTCCGATAGTTGCGAGAGTCAGAGCCCTAGACCTCAAGACCATGGGAGAGACCCGTCTGTTCTTCAAAGATACAAACTAGGGTTTTTCAAGATCTGCCTATTAAACTGAAAGAAACGCCGGAAGGATTCTGTCAAATCATATTCTTCCACTTCGTTGAAAGGAACCCACTTCAAAGCATCAGCGTCGCTTGCCGCTTTAGGCTTACCGCCTTTCACTGTTACAAGATAATCGACAATCACAAAATGGTATCTCACCCCGCCTCTTTCACCCAAGCTAATATGATCAACTACATCAACAAGCCGTGGCTCATGCGCATCCAAACCTGTCTCTTCTTTCACTTCGCGGATTACTGCTTCTTCAATATTTACACCGAGTTCTACCAAACCGCCGGGTACGCACCACTTTCCTTTGCCGGGCGAGTTTCTTCTTTTTTCAAGCAAGATTTTGTCTTTGTTTAGTATTATGGCACCGACGCCTACAACTGGCTTTTTAGGGTACAGTTTCCTCAACAGGCAAACCTCTGCCAATAATTGGGCTACTCGTATCTTAAAGCTTCTACTGGTTTAAGCTTTGAAGCCCGCCAAGCAGGGTACAACGCGAAGATCACGCTAACGCCTACACCGAACCCGAACGCGCCGAGGAACACCAGTGGAGTCAAGACGGGAGTAATGCTCAGCAGACCGCCGCTTGCTCCGGCACCTCCTCCCGTTCCAACAGTTATCGCGCCACTGCTCAAGACTGTTGCAACGATGTTCGCTAGCACCCAGCCTAACGCTATGCCTATGACTGCACCTATTACGCCAATTATCACAGATTCGCCCAAGAAAATCGCTAAGACTGTTCGGCTTTTCATGCCCAATGCTTTCAGGATGCCTATCTCGCGTGTGCGTTCGATTAGAGAAACGATCATGATGTTCATTATTCCGATGCCTGCCACGAGCAGTGAGATGGCTGCGATCCCTACGAGAAACAATTCGATTATTGAAAAGACGCTTCCGAGGATGTTCAAAACTGCAGTTGAAGAGATGGCTGACACTTCTCCAGCGAATTCATCCACTATCTTCTTGACCACGGCATCGATTGTGGCTTGATCACTGTTCGCCAGTTTCACGATTATTATTTCGCACTCCGAAGTGTTGAAAAACTCTTGCGCTGTTGAAATTGGAATGTAAATGTTGCTGTCTGAGGGACCGCCGAACGCGAAGCCGCCAACTTCTTGTAGAACCGCAGTTACATGCGTGGCATAGCTTTCATTCTGGGGTGGACGCGCTGTGGCGTTAGCCCAAAGGATTTGCACGTCTTCTCCTGCGGTGAAGAGAACTGTTCCATTTTGGCGCTCGTTCACACGTTTTCCAATGATAATCGTGTTGTTTTCGGGGTTGTCTGGGATTTCTCCGCTTTCTGATACGAAGGTGGTGCTGTAGATGTTCTTGTATTCTGCGAAGTCCACGCCGACGATTGTTGTCACGCGCTCGTGTTCTGTGGAGTTGATGTAGCCTGAACGCTGGATCACAGCTATTGACGTGAGAATGTCGGTTGACAAGCCGTTTATTGTTAGCGTATCGTTTACGAGTAGCCTGAATCCAGAGGCAGCTCCTCCAAGCGCACCGCCGCCGAAGTCGCCACCGTGTTGCCCTCCACCGAAGGCTCCTCCTCCAGGTGAGACGATTAATGTGTCAGTTGCCAGTCCTGTTTCTAGTTGTATGGTTATGGTGTTTTGTAAGCCTTGAGTAATTGAGAGTAAGGCAACTATGGCGGCAATGCCGATTACAACGCCTAACGTTGTCAAGCCGGCACGGAGCTTTCGCAGTTTTATCGCGCTGAAAGAATAGCCGAAAACGTCTTGTGTTCTCATGTCGGTTCACCATTCACTATATCAGACGTTATTACACCGTCAAAAATCTGAACTATTCTTTTTGCTTCTCTTGCCAGATGCTGATCGTGAGTAACCATTATTATGGTCACGCCTTTCTCCTCGTTAAGCCCCTTAACCAGATTGATTATTTCACGGGCAGTCTTAGAATCAATATTTCCCGTCGGCTCGTCCATTAAGAGGAAGCGGGGATTATTCGCCAAAGCCCTTGCAATAGCTACCCTTTGCTGTTGACCCCCGCTCAACTCAGCTGGCTTGTGTTTCATTCGATCCTTCAAACCCACAGTTTCGAGAAGCTCTTTCGCACGCTTTTTTCTCTCAGCTTTGCCCATGCCAGCTATTGACAGGGACAGCCCAACATTGTCTATTGCCGTAAATCTTGGAATGAGATTGAAGAATTGGAACACAAAGCCCACACGGCGCCTAAGGTCAGATAGTTGGTTATCTTTGAGCGTGGAAACGTCAAAACTGTCAATCAACAGCGTCCCTGCAGTCGGCTTGTCCAACGCTCCTATTAGATTCAGTAGGGTTGATTTGCCACTTCCAGAAGGTCCAAGAACGGCGAGGAAATCCCCGCTTTCCACTTTCAAGTTTACGCCCCGAAGGGCTTCAACTGGGATTTTTCCAAGCATATATGTTTTCTTCAGGTTAACTGCTTCAACTATTGGCGCCATAAATGCCACTATCTTATTCCTTATTTGTTTAGGAATCTCCAAGAGAGCACTATGCCTATTGTGGTCAAAATCGCAGCAAAGATTCCAACGTATGCAAAATCAAAAGCAAGCTGCGTGTAATCGGTATTGAAAATCAAGAGTTGCCTAACTGCGTCGGTCATGTATGATAGCGGATTGACGTTTGCAACAGCCTGCAACCAATCTGGCATGTAATTAATTGGGAATAATGCGTTGCTTGCAAACATTAAGGGCAGGTTTATAAGGTTCATTACAGCCATCGGGGTTTCCCATCTTGTCGATCTAACATTGACGGCGATGAAGAGAGAAGACAAACCCATGCATACTAGGAATATTATTGAAAAAACGCCAAGTATGTTGAGAGGGCTAAAACCTTCGCCAAACTTAAGACCAAGTAGTAAGGCAACGGTTATTATAATGGCTGCCTGGAACATTGATCTCAACGTCGCTGAGAAAACCTTGGATAGCACAATTACTGACCGAGACACTGGCGTGCTCAAAACCTTGTTCAGGAAACCTAGCCGTCTATCCCAAACAACTGACATGCCACTAAACATGGTTGTAAAGAGTACGGTAAACGTAATCATCCCAACCGCCATAAAAGAGAAGTAGTCACCAGTTCCCAGAGTTGCTTTCAGTACTTCTTGTGGATCTATTCCTGGAATGTTACTTGGTATGAGCGCACCTAAGTTCATAGCTTTTCCAAGTAAGCCCATCCAAATAACTGGTTGGATTATTGTAATAATGAATATCACTGGAGCCTTATACCATTTCTTAAGCTCTCGATTAGTTAGAGCCCAGAGACCATGCAATTTGCTTTTTGAAAGACTGTTAGCGCTCAATGTCCTCTCGCCCTCCTCATAGCCGCTCTTTGAGCAAAAAACGCTTCTCTTGATTCTTCTGCATCACGCATGGACTTGCCAGTATGCTGCAAGTAAACCTCATTTAATGTTGGCTTCGTAAGCGAAAGCTTGGTTACAACATGCCCTTTCTTTCGCAACGCTTCAATTATTAAGGGCGCGGTCACTTCTCCGTTTTCGGATTTTACAATTTACGTTCCGCTCTTCTTTTTAACTTCCTTTACGTGTTCAATTTCCTTGACAAGACTGGTTA
>CP070714.1:81187-110777 GCA_020350385.1 Candidatus Bathyarchaeota archaeon
GCTGTCGCCGTATCCTCTTCGGCTAGTTCAGCTGTCGCCGTATCCTCTTCGGCTAGTTCAGCTGTCGCCGTATCCTCTTCGGCTAGTTCATTCTCGTCGTCTCTAGTTTTATCAGCTTCTTCTTCAACCTCTTCTTGTGCAGGTTCAGCTTCTACGGTGAGAGTTTCATCGTCTGTTGAGGCAGGGTGTATCTTTTCCACCAGTTTGATTACGGTAGGAATTAAAACTCGAGTTAGGGTGTTAACGTATTCTTTGTCAGCCTTTTTTGACAAGACTGTTGTTAAATAAAAGTCGTTTATGGAGGCAATGTTTACTCGGCCGTTAGCGCCTTGGATGGTTGCGGTTTCTATGCCTAATATGGCGTCGGATCTTTTCTTTATGGCCTCAAACGCATTTACAGTGTGGTTTACTGTTTCTTCGTTTGCGTTTTCGTCTTTAGCTAGGATTTCCCCGTCTTTGAAAATGAAAGCATTGGACATATCAGGACATATGTTTTTAATTTCTTCTAGTGTGCATTTTAGAGCAAAAGAATATACGTCGTTATTCAAGTTTTTCTGGCTCCTGCGCAGGTAGTTTCGTGATGCTGCAGGTTTAGGAAATCTTGAATAGGATGCGTTCTGGAACTCCTTCGCTTTCAACCACTAAGTATTTCAGGCCTTCGGTGTCGCCGAGTTGATCCAGCCATTTTAGTGCTTCGCGGGCTTTTTGTAGGACTAGCAGGCGTTCTTGGTGGCTACGTACGACGGATTCTATGGCTGTTAGTTCGTGAAACGGGTTGGCGTCTAAGATAATGTTTAGGTTGCCTACTGATATTTCACCTAGGCTTTCGTTTCCAGCTTTTTTGCCTGCGAGTTTCATGACGACTTCGCGGATTTTCTTTGATTTTTCGGCTAGCGAGCGGATTTCGTCTAGTCTGCGCAGGTACTCGCCTAGTGTGCTTTTGGTTTGAGATATTTCTTTATCCAGAGTTTCTGCTATATCTTCGGCTGATCCGTATTCTTTTATTTCTACTACCATTTTGTTTTTTGCACCTCCATAGAGGAAACAAGAGAAGGGAAGTTGGATGTGTTTTTGTTCACCCTACCCCTCGACTTCTAAAGCAAAGAATGGGGAAATTTATGACTGTGGAGCAATGCCATTGTACATGAAAGTGTTGCCTTTTGAGGATATCAGTCTGACTTGATAGTTGGCACCAGGAGTCCAGCTGTAGCTTGCAGTGGCAGATACGCCTGCGTTGGCGTCAACTGTTTGTGGATCATATGTTTGCTTTACGCCATTAACCCAGAATTCGTTTATAGTGACTGGCGATGTTCCTGTGTTATTCGCAACAAGTGTGATTTGGCCTGTGCTAAATTGCATGTTCGTTATTTTCAGTTCTTCTGTTCCCATGAATCCGATGGTGAGTGCTCCCATCCATGCTGCTACGGCGATGCTGACTGCGACTGTAACGGCGATGAGTATGATTGATGCGACTACGGGGCTTAGGGCTTTTCTGCTTTTTCTGAAGTTTTTCATTTTTCTCTTTCATCCCTCCTTTGGGATTGATGAATATGTTAGAGAGGCTAACTAATTTAAATCTTACGACTTAATACACAATATTTTCCATGTGTAAAACAAACCTACAGAAAAAAGAAAAACATTATCGAAACCATGCATACGTGAACGTTGAAAAAGAAGTTACGACAGTTGAGCGAGATTATGCCAACCGTGCTTAAACGTCAATTTCGTCGAAAAACCCGAGAAGAAGCTCCGCCACTTTCTCGCCCAACTCAGTTATCACGTAATACTTCTTAAGTGGGTCTATGCGTTTACTCTCGGCTAACCCTAACTGCTCGATCTCGATCATTCTCGACCTGAAAGTGCCGTCGCTGAGCGTCAGCTTATTGTTGCGCATGAAATCTTTCGCTTCCTTCCATTTCCCACGGCTAACATGAAGCAGAAAGATGCAGTCAATGGCGTGATCCTTCTCAAGCATAGCTTTTACAGCGGACAATTTCGGGTCAGTTAGAATATACTTTATCTTCTCCTCTTCACCATTTTTCTTCATGACCATCAACTCACACCCATTTCTTGTTCTGAATATATCAGAATACCTTTAAAAGATTTAACCTATATTACGATTTATGACTTATTACAGGGGAATATAGGTTATTTCTTACGATACTATTTACGTTCCCGATAGATCATTACTCCATGATTTTCGTGAACAAACTTCCAGCCATCAGCTCAAGTATCAACCAAGATTCATCTTCATCTGTTTTGGCTGTTGCTAGGTTAAACAGTTTTGTTGCTACTATTGCTGAGAATAGAAGAAGTAGAATGAGGATTATTGCCTATGCTGTTCTCTTAATAATCTGCTTTTACCTTTTTGGAACTTTACAAAGTAGATTGCCAATCCTGCACCGGCAATAATTCCAGCAACGATAATGACAAACACAATCCAAGTTGTTGGAAAAGGAGGCTCGGGCGATCCTGGAGCGAGCACTGACGGATACGAGTCGGCGGGGTATTGCACATGCAACAAGAGCAAGAGCCCCAAGATCGTGGCGTGCCAGTCTGAGACGCCCGGATCATCGCTGGAATATAGCCAACCCCCATCGTAATTCTGGAACGCGATGACAAGCTCGACAAAAGCATCATCGACCAGCGCGCCCTGTCCCGCCAAGTAGAGAAACGCCGCGGCCTCGAGCTCAAGCTCGTCCATCTCCGAGTCGTCGTCGATCAGTGCAGCGTTGGCACGGTACATGTCCTCGATGAAGCCCTCGGACAGTGGCAATTCACAGCCGTTGTCCTGAATCCAAATCCAGGCCAGCAGCGCGTGCGTCAGCAGTTGCTTCCCGGAGTTCACCGCATGTTCGAACCTCGCAGGGTAATTGGCGGGTAGCTCCAATCGATCGCAATAGAGGGCGGGGGCTGTGACACGATCGACTGGAAACCATAAAGCCTGCAATTCCTCAACCTGCAACGGGTTATCGTGATCGGCGATGCGACGAAACACGCGCAGCTCAAGCCTTTGCTCCTCGGCCAGCACATCATCGTAGCGTTTCAAGGCATCAGCAAACGCCGTGATGTTGAAGCGCCGGTGCATCACATCGAGCCACAGCAGGGCAAACGGCTCTCGCGACCCCATGAAGAAGGCGATTGCGTTCGCGACAGCGCGCTGCAAGACCTCTGGCGCAACTGCCCCTGCCCCATTTTGGATTAATATTGTTCCAGCTAACCCCGAGAATAGCAACATCAAAAGAAAAGCTACTGTTGCAAGGCGTTTCTTTTTCAAAGCCAGCTCCTCAAACAATAATACGTTAAGCTGTCGCTTATTCTTTGTGGAAAAAGCTGATTTGGTTAGTAGAGCAAAACGTCATCTAACCAAGCTAACTTTTTCCGAATTAATTAAAAAAGGGGCTTTTGAGGGAAATTATCTCCATTTCAACTTTCGACAAGATATATGAAACATTCCTAGAGACACCTCCGTTCAAATACTAGAATATAACAGAGATTCTAAGCCGACTTTTGGATGAGAAAGACCCCAAATATGAAAAGACCCTAGACGTTTGTGCGATGAATTCCAATTGAACTCCAAATACGAAAAGGCGTACTGCAAAGCACAAGTTTTCTGCAGAGTGCTTTTAAATGGGATGCGATTTAGACTAAAATAAAGCAGGAGAATCATTGTATGGCAGAAACGGAAAAAGGCAAGTTGCGCTCTAGCGAGAAGGAGATTGAGGTTGAAGGCCACCTGATAGACTCCATGATCCTCACAAGAATTTGGGATAGAATAATGGAGCTCGGCGGAGACTTCGAAACCTTAGAGTTCAGGGTTGGAAAACACAAAACCGACACAAGTTACGCGAAGATTGTTATTAAAGGACGAACCCCTGAACATTTGGAAGACATTCTAAAAGAAATATACCCGCTTGGCGCGGTTCCATTCGAGGTTGCTGAGGCAGTTGTCGTGGCTGCGCCTGCGGATATGGTGTTTCCAGATGACTTTTATTCCACAACCAACAACCCGACCCAGGTATATTTTAACGGCGAGTGGATTGAAGTGGAAGACACGATGATGGACAAAGTCATAGTGGTAAGACCTGAAAAAAAGGGGGCGGTTTGTAAGCCCATCAAGGAAGTTAAAAAGGGCGACCTAATAGTCGTAGGCGAAGAAGGCGTACGTGTCAAGCCACCCGAAAGACCGAGAGAAAGCACAGGCATATTCAAGTTCATGAGCAGTGGATCTTCCAGCGAAAAGCCTGCCATAGCAATAATAAACCAGATCGCCCAAGACCTTTTCAACGTGAAAAAAGCAGGTGGAAAAGTCGCGGTTGTCGCTGGACCAGCTGTGGTGCATACTGGCGCGGCAGGAGCTCTCGGAAGCCTAATCCGAGAAGGGTTTGTAGACGTGCTTTTGTCGGGCAATGCACTGGCGGTTCACGATGTGGAAGGCGCTTTGTTGAAAACGTCTTTGGGAGTTTCCCTCAAAGAGGCCGTTGCCGCCGTCGGAGGATGCAGAAATCACATAGTAGCCATAAACGCTATCTACAAAGCAGGAAGTCTAAAGGCTGCAGTGGAGAAGGGCGTACTAAAAAGCGGAATAATCTACGAATGTGTAAAAAAAGAAGTGCCTTTTGTTTTAGCAGGTTCAATCAGAGATGATGGCCCCATACCAGATGTCATAACAGACATGGTAGTAGCCCAGCAGAAGTATAAGGAACAGCTTAAGGACGTTACTATGGTTTTGATGTTGGCGTCAACCCTGCACGCGATAGCGGTTGGAAACATGCTGCCCTCAACCGTCAAGCTAGTATGCCTTGACATAAACCCCGCGTCGGTGACGAAGCTTCTGGATAGAGGTTCAACTCAAGCGGTAGGAGTGATTTCGGACATCGGCACGTTTCTGCCTTTGCTGGCTGAGGAAATCGAAAGACTAAACCAGTGACGCCTAAGCAGTCCCAGCGTGGCTTGTAGGCACTTACAGAAGCTCGAAGACTTGGGCTATTTGCAGAAAAACAAGTACGGCGAATAAGTAACCAAAGATAAAGCACGTGTGAGAGGGTACATCTGGATTGGACAGCGCATGATGCCGAAAATGCTGTTTTACTCACTTCTTTTCATGAGCATTCTAATCGTTGAACTCGTTGTTCTCGCCGTACACTATTCTGTTGAGAACTACACATTCAAAGTTTTCTTTCTGTTACTAACATTGATAACTGGATTCGCCATGGGAGTGTTCATCGCTGAAGGATTACTGCAGCGCAGACGATCTAAGCGGAGCCAGCTACACTGAATAAGTACATCACGCAACCTTGGCAGAAGATGTTTTGGCGGCTCTTTTTGGAAAGGAAGGTTTAAATAAATTACGACTCACTTTCGTAGTTAGCTTCAAGCTTGAATGGAAGAAAAATTAGCATGCCACAGGAATACCGACACATACTTCGCATAATGGGTACAGACGTACAGGGCACCCTAAAGACTGTTTACGCTTTAACCAAAATTAGAGGAATAAGCCTGAGCCTCTCCAATGCAATACTGAAAAAGTCAGGGGTAAACCCAGACGTGAGAGTAGGCTTCCTTACAGAAACAGAAATTGACAAAATAGAGGAAATAATTAAAGAACCAACAAAATATGGATTGCCAAACTGGCTTTTTAATAGGAGAAAGGATGCGGTAACAGGAAAAGACATCCATCTCATGAGCGCAGACCTAGTTCTAAGGACAAAAATGGACATTGACAAAGCGAAAGAAATCAAGTCTTGGCGCGGATACCGACACGCTTATGGTTTGAAAGTGCGTGGGCAAAGAACAAAAACCACGGGAAGAGCAGGAAAAGCTCTGGGCATTAAGAAAAAGACGTTCGGGCGGAAGTCTGGAGGCTCATAAGCAGCGTAGCAAGGTAGAGAAAGATGGGCGACCCGAAGAAACAACGGAAAAAATATGAAACCCCACGTTTTCGCTGGCGCAAAGACATCCTGCAGGAGGAATTAAAACTCCTAGGTCAGTACGGCTTAAGAAACAAGCATGAACTGTGGCGCCACGAAACCATGCTATCGAAGACCAGAGGCATAGCCCGCTCGCTCATAGGTAAAACGCATGAAGAACGCATGAAAATGGAGAACGCACTCTTGACGCGCCTGAAAAAACTCGGCGTACTGGAGGAAACAGCAGTTCTAGACAACGTTTTAGACTTATCCATAGAGAACCTGCTGGAACGCAGGCTCCAAACAATCGTCTTCCGAAAGGGTTTAGCAAGAACAATTTTCCAATCCCGCCAGCTGATAACGCATGGACATGTAAAAATAGGAAAACGATGCGTAACAGTGCCAAGCTACATTGTGTCAAAAGAGGAAGAAAACCAAGTATTGTACTCCCCCCAAAGCGCGGTTGCAGATCCAGCACACCCCTTACGCAAAGCACTGACGATCGTGGCTAAGCAACCGGTAGTTAGACCTCCGCCTAGAGGCAGAAGAAGAAGGAGAGGCCGATTCTGAGCAGTAGAAAAAACGAGAAGTGGGGCGTCGTTCACATCTTCAGCTCATACAACAACACGATGATTCACATAACCGATATCTCAGGTGCAGAAACAATCGCGCGCACATCTGGTGGAATGTTCGTTAAAGCAGACCGCATGGAATCATCACCTTACGCAGCCATGCGTGCCGCAACGGCAGCGGCAGAAATGGCTCGAGACAAGGGGATAAAGGCCATACACATAAAAGTCCGTGCTCCAGGTGGATCAGGGCCAAGAACGCCAGGTCCAGGCGCCCAAGCCGCTATACGGGCCCTCGCGAGATTCGGCTTTCGCATAGAACGGATCGAAGAGATTACGCCGATTCCCCACGATGGCACAAGAAGACCCGGCGGCAGAAGAGGAAGAAGAGTTTAGCCCTCAACTTTACGCTTTTATTAACAGAAAAATTGAAATAATGCACTTATACTTTTATTGAACCGCACAGTCATTATTCACAACCCATTATGGAGTGACCATTTCAAGTGAAAATAGAAGTACTCGAAAGAGACGAAACAAACATTCGCCTAGTCATAAGAGAAGCAGATGTGCCATTAATGAACGCCCTGCGGCGAATAGCACTTGCTGAAGTCCCCAGCATAGCCATAGACGAAGTCGTTATGATAGACAACTCATCCATTCTACAGGATGAAATAATAGCTCATAGGTTGGGACTCACCCCCCTAAAAACAGACCTGGACGGTTACAACCTTCCTGAAGATTGCTCTTGCCAAAGCGAGTTCGGCTGCAATCTCTGCCGTGTAACACTTATGTTGGATGCGGAAGCAAATGATGGAACACGCTCAGTCTATTCAGGAGAACTGGTCTCCGAAAACCCAGATGTAATTCCAGTTTCCGACAAGATTCCCATTATAAAACTAGCCAAAGGACAAAAACTAAAACTCGAGGCCTATGCCAGACTTGGAAAAGGAAAGAACCACGCAAAATGGCAGCCAGTCTCCGTGTGTGCATACAAGTACTTCCCAAAAATAGAGGTTCCGAGTGAAAAATGCGAAGATTGTGCGAAATGCGTGGACATATGTCCCAAAAGAGTGCTCACACTGAAGGAAAAAAAGGTGAAAATTCGAAACCTTCTGGCGTGTAATCTCTGTATGGACTGCGTCGACGCTTGCCCACAAAATCCGCCAGCCATAAAGGTGGAGTGGGAAAAGAACGCCTTCATAATGAACATAGAATCAACAGGCGTGCTTCCCCCAGAGAGAATCATCCAAGAAGCCACTAAAATGTTGGATAAACAATTGAAAGAATTCAAAAAACAATTAAAGGCGAAAGCAAAGTGAAAGAAACCAAATCCACAAACCCCGAACTCATCCAACTTATCCGCTTCCTGAAAAAACAAAGCAGAGAAAAGAACGCCGATATTTGGCGAGATGTAGCGAAACACTTGGCCAAGGCAAGAAAACAACGCACCGCCGTGAACCTGAGTAGAATAAACAGGCATACACAAAAGAGTGATATGGTAGTCGTACCAGGCAAAGTTCTGGGAGCAGGCACCTTGAACCATTCGATAACAGTAGCAGCTTTCAGCGCTTCTGGAAAGGCAAAGGAAAAACTGGCAACGGCCAAAGCAAAATACATATCAATTCCAGAGCTTGTGAAAATCAACCCCAAAGGCGCAAAAGTCAAGATAATTCGGTGAAAAAATGCAAACCACAAAAACCACAGTCAGCCTAGTAAACGCGGACGGACTCATTCTCGGCAGAATGGCCAGCAAAGTCGCCAAAAGACTGCTAAACGGAGAAAAAGTAATCATAGTTAACGCTGAGAAAGCCGTGCTCTCGGGAAAAAAGAAAAGCAAAGTTGCAGAAGCCAAAGAGTTCCTCGAGGTCGGAGCCCCAAGGAAAGGGCCATTCCACTACAGGCGACCAGATAGGATATTGCGCAAGACAGTCAGGGGAATGTTGCCGTTCAAGCAACCGAAAGGAAAAATTGCCTATAAAAAACTGAAAGTATTTATCGGTGTGCCCGAAGACCTTAAAGACCAACAAATGGAGACGCTCAAAGAAGCCCAAGTCTCAAAGCTGAAAGGGCCTTACTTCACCCTTGCAGAATTGGCGAAAGAAATAGGATGGAACCAAGGCGAATAAACATGCCAGCTAAAAAAGTTTTAGTTGTTAGTGGAAAAAGAAAAACAGCCATAGCCCGCGCCGTGGTCAGAGCCGGCGTCGGCAAAGTAAGAATAAATCTAATCCCCGTAGAAATACTGGAGCCAGAAATCGCCCGCGAAAAAATCATGGAACCCCTCCTACAGGCTGGAGTAGATGTTTGGAAACAGGTGAACATAGACATCAAGACCTCAGGAGGAGGTTACATGGGACAAGCTGAAGCCGCGCGTATGGCAGTCGCAAACGCATTGCTGAAATGGACAAGAAGCAGTCACATACGTACAGTCTTCACTGAATACGATAGAACCATGATTGTCGGAGACTCCAGACGCAAAGAAACCAAAAAGTTTGGAGGCCCCGGCGCACGCGCAAAGAAACAGAAAAGCTACAGGTAAGGAGAAAAAAGGCAATGATAATTCCCGTAAGATGTTTCACTTGTGGCAAACTCGTCGGAGACCAATGGGAAGAATTCGCTCGGAGAATAAAAACAGGCGAAAACGCCAGCGATGTCTTGGACAGTTTGGGAATAAAAAGATATTGCTGCAGACGAATGTTACTTTCAAATGTGGAAATACTAGACGAAGTCTTACGCTTCTATGAAGAGGCGGAAAAAAGAAAAGAAGCCCGAAACCTATACTAAGTTTTTCCAGCGCCCAAAAACAATGTTCAAAAGAGCTTACGACGACGCCGAGAAGATAATCGCCAAGCGTGGATCTTTTGCAACGCTAGAGAGTGAACTCATCAGACTCATATCTAGCAAGAAGCAGGATCCCAATGTCGCGGCGATTGTCGGGTTGATCCTGGATAGTTCAAGGCGAATATTGGATTACAGTCAAGACATTGCTGAATTAATGTTGAACCGAACAGTAGAAGAAATATGCACCTCCTTCGAAATCAAATAGCTAACCCTTAAAACTTCCTAGGACAACGCGGAACGCGTGCAAATTCCACAAAACGGACATCAAATGTAAACTGTGCTCTTCCGAAAGATAAAATAAGAGCTAAACAAAAGGTATAGCCCTTGAGGCTAAAAGTGTGTCATCAATCATTGAAGACCTCATCGCCAGAAAAATATTCAACAATCGCGGAGAAGAAACCATAGAAGTCGACGTCATAACAACATCAGGATTCGGAAGAGCCTCTGCTCCAGCTGGAAAAAGCCGCGGCAAAGCCGAAGTGCTCTACTACCCGCAAGGCGGAGTAGACCAAGCGCTAAAAAAAATCGATGATTTGATAGCCCCTGAACTCACTGGTTTGAACTCCGATTTCCAAGAAGAAATAGATAACACACTCCACGAAATTGATGGCACAACAAACTTCAATATTATAGGCGGAAACACAGCCTTCGCCATCTCATTAGCCAACGCGGAAGCAGCGGCAAACTCGCACGGCCTCCTTCTGTTCCAATTTTTAGGGGGAAGCACCGCTAACACGCTTCCATATCCACTTGGAAACACTATAAGCGGAGGAAAACACGCCCGTGGCAAAGCTCCGGACATCCAAGAGTACTTGGCACTTCCTAATGGGGCTGAAACATTCCTTGAGGCTGCAACAGCAAACGCTCAGATCCACAAAAAAATAGGAAATACCCTAAGAAAGAAAGATAAACTCTTCAGCGGCGGAAAAAGCTCCGAAGGAGCATGGATTGCTAACATCGGAGACATAGACGCCTTTGAAGTCACATCCAAAGCATGCGAAGAAGTGGGTAACGAGTTGGATTTTGAATGCGGATTCGGCATTGATGTTGCTGCATCTTCGCTATGGAATGAAAAAGAAAAGAAATATATTTACGAGAGCGAAGGAAAAAAACGGGACGCCACCGAACAACTAGAATTCCTTTTAGATCTAATCGAACAGTATCATCTTACTTATATTGAAGATCCCTTCCATGAGGAAAACTTTGAGAGTTTTGCTGAACTCACCAAGAAAGCTAAGAACTGCTTGATCTGCGGTGACGACCTTTTCACGACCAACAGCGAACGGCTAAACCATGGAATAGCGCTCAATGCGGCAAATGCGATCATAATTAAGGTCAACCAGATCGGCACACTCACAGACGCTTCGAAAACAATCGAAAACGCCCAAAGACATGGATACACCACTGTAATGTCACACCGTTCTGGCGATACATGCGATTGGCACATAGCTCACTTGGCTGTTGCGTTTAAATGTCCAATAATAAAAACGGGAGTCGTTGAAGGGGCACGCATTGCGAAAATTAACGAGTTGGTAAGAATCGAGCATTTCTTAGGAAATAAAGCCAAAATGACCGATTTGAAGACACTCTAAGGAGAAAAGAAAATGGCAGAAGATGAATTGAAAGAGAAACCATCAGAAATTAGACTTGAAAAAAAACAGGAACCGCCAAGGATAGAGGAACTCCTGTTACCACGAGACACGCTATTATCAGCGGGGATACACATCGGAACAAGAATGAAAACTAGAGACATGGAACCATTTATATACCGTGTCAGACCAGACGGCTTGTTTGTTTTAGACATTAAGAGAACTGATGAACGCATAAGAATCGCCGCCAAATTCTTGGCACGTTTCGAACACACAAAAGTAGCGGTAGCAGCAGGTAGACTTTATGCGCACGAGCCAGTGAAGAAGTTCTGCGAGTTAACCGGCGCTACGCCTGTAATAGGTCGTTTCATCCCAGGACTCCTATCAAACCCGTTGTATTCCAACCGCATCGATCCAGAAGTTATAGTAGTTTGCGACCCGAGAGCAGACGCTCAAGCTGTCAGAGAAGCCTCAAAACTAGGAATACCAATAGTGGCGTTATGCAGCACTGACAACGAATTCGCCGGAGTAGATTTGGTAATCCCAACAAACAACAAAGGTAGGAGAGCCCTAGCAGTTATTTTTTGGCTCCTCGCAAGACAAGTTCTGCGAGAAAGAGGCGAATTAGCAACCGACAAGGACCCATCAGCAGCAATTGAAGATTTTGAAGCCAAGCTCTCAAGGGACGAGGAGGACACCTAAGCCGATGGCGAAGATTCGGCGTCCACGGGTTGCAGGATCCTTCTACGAAGGAAACGCCGAATCGTTAAAAGCACAGATTGAAAATTGTTTCCTCCAAGAGCTTGGTCCAAAAAAATGTCCAAAAGTCAACAAAAGTGCTTCTAGAGAAGTAATTGGCTTAGTTTGTCCCCATGCAGGGTACATGTTTTCTGGCCCTGTGGCAGCCAACGCTTATTATGAATTGGCTCTGAACGGCAAACCAGACACTGTCGTGATTTTGGGGCCAAACCACACTGGTTATGGTAGTGCCTTATCTTTGATGAATGAGGGTTTTTGGCGTACGCCTCTGGGCGATGTGGAAATTGACGGAGAGACAGCCAACCAGATTGCAAAAGAAACAAGCCTTGTGGATGTGGATGAGCTTGCGCACCGTTTTGAACATTCGATTGAAGTTCAGCTACCTTTTCTGCAATACCTTTATGGTTCTGAGTTTAAATTCGTGCCAATATGCTTCCAGATGCAGGATTTATCGTCCGCTGTGGAGATTGGGAAAGCATTGGTCGAAGTCTTAGCCAGCAAAAACGCTGTGGTTATAGCCTCGTCGGACATGACCCATTACGAACCACAGAGAAACGCGGCTGCGAAAGACATGGCGGCGCTTAAAGCTGTGGAAGCTATGGATGAAAAACGGTTCTACTCGATTATCGAAGCGCGAAATGTCACCGCTTGCGGCTACGGCCCAATAGCCGCAGTAATAACCGCTGCGAAAGGATTAGGCGCAAAAGAAGCAAAACTACTCTGCTACAAAAGCAGTGGAGACATAACTGGCGACTACTCCAGCGTGGTTGGATACGCCACTGTAAGCTTCAAAAAATAGCAAAGTCTTTTGTGCTCTGCGAGACTTAGCCTTCCTTATATAAGAACTGAACTTCAGTGTAAAACCTGCGCTTGAAACTATCAACATAAAAGAACACTTTTATCTAATTTGTATAATAGCTATTCTTTCAAGGTGCTTTTTAATGGGAAAAGGGTCTGGCTTCGGAAAAGTAATTTTATTCGGCGAACACTTCGTTGTTCACGGCGTCCCAGGAATCGTTTCAGCGATTGATTCTACAAACGATGCAAAAGTGACGAGAATCGGAGAAAAAATCACTATAAAAGATGAAAGAAAAGGCGCTGAAGGGTACGCCGAGAAGAAAAAGCTTCAACAATTAGAGTCGATCGATAGGATGCTTAAGGCAATGGGAATTGAGCCTGAAACCGTTTCATTAAGTATTTGGTTGGGCGGAAACCTTCCGGGTTTCAGCGGGCTGGGCGCTTCTGCAGCAAGCAGCGTGGCAATAGCAAAAGCTATAGCAGAAGAGTTTGGAAAAGACTTGTCAAATGAAAAAATTAATGCGATCGCTTATGAAGCGGAGAAGGCTTATGCTGGAAACCCATCAGGCATTGACAACACAGCAGCCACTTACGGTGGGCTACTCTGGTTCAAAAAAAACATGAGCGGCGGCCCAAACACAATCGAGAAATTAAGCATACAAAAACCAGTTGAAATCATCATAGGCAGCACGGGAATCGTGGCAAACACTAAAGCCATGGTTAAAGGCGTTGCAGAAAGAAAGAAGGAAAAACCGCAAAAATACGATCTACTTTTCAAACAAGCAGAGGAATTAGCGTTCATGGCAAAAAAAGCCCTCCAAGAGTTTGACCTAAGAAAAGTCGGCGAGCTAATGAACGAAAATCACCGTTTGCTGCAAGAAATCGAGGTTTCCTGCAAAGAATTAGATCACTTGATAAATTTGGCTAGAGCGCAAGGAGTGTTTGGAGCAAAACTTACTGGTGGGGGCGGCGGGGGCTGCATGACAGCGTTAACGCCTGGAAAAGAACTACAAGAAAAGGTTGCAAAAGCTATCGAAAAAGAAGGCTTTGAAGTGTTACGAACAAAAATCGGCGTCGAAAAGCTATAAAGATCATTTGAACCTATTAGAGAACAAGGTCGAGTATGATTTGAATTTTAGAAGTTTCCTAGAACAGCTCAGCCAAAGCGGAGAATTAATTCGAATAAGCAAAGAAGTTTCAACCGAGTACGAGATGGCGGGAATAATAGAGGCTCTTAGCGAAAAACCCGTCTTTTTCGAAAAAACGAAAGAAACTGACATCCCCGTTGTGGCGGGTCTCTTATCTTCTAAAGAACGGATTGCCAAAGCTTTAGGAATAAAAAGGGATGATTTGTTGCACAAGTTATCCACCGCCATAGAGAATCCTGTACCTCCAGAAGTTGCGGAGAAAGGTGAATGCCAAGAAATCGTTGAGAAAACTGTTGATGTGACAAAGCTGCCAATAATGCGGTATACGGAAAAAGATGGTGGAAAATACATAACATCCGCCGTTTCGATAGTAAAGGACCCTGAATTGGGCAGAAATATGTGTTTTCACAGGTTAATGTTATTGAATAAGAACAAGTTTGTAGCCAGAATTGTGAAAGACCGAGGAACCGACACTGCTCTTAAGAAGGCTGGCGGAGAACTCGACATCGCAATGTGTATAAGCAATTCAACAGCTGTCCTCCTTGCTGCTGCCACGTCCTTGCCGAAGGGCGTTGACGAGTTAGGAATGGCTAATGCATTAGAAAAAACACAGCTGGTGAAGTGCAAAACAATCGATCTTGAAGTCCCAAAAGACTGCGAGATTGTGTTAGAAGGAAGAATAACAAGAGAAAAAGCGTCAGAAGGACCGTTCCTAGATACAACAGGAACCATTGATAAGATAAGACAGCAACCAACTATAGAAATTAAATGCATAACTCACAGAGAAAAACCAATTTATCAAACATTACTCCCTGGAAGAAACGAACATCAATTCTTAATGGGCATGCCTAGAGAACCAACAATCTTTAATGAAGTGAACAAAGTCTGTGAGTGTAAAGATGTTTACATAACTCCTGGCGGGTGTAGCTGGTTACATGCAGTTGTGCAGATAAAGAAAAAGAATCCAGATGATGGAAAGAGAGCGATTGGTGCGGCTTTTGAAGGCCACAAGTCGCTTAAGCACTGCGTTATAGTGGACGACGACATAGACATATACAATCCTCATGACGTTGAATGGGCTATCGCAACGAGATTTCAAGCAGATAAGAATGCCGTCATCTTGCCAAACCAGCGTGGATCGTCTCTAGATCCCTCTGGAGATTTAACTGAAGGAAAAAAAGCGAGAACATGCAAGATGGGGTTAGACGCCACAATTCCCTTCGGTAAAACAGACAAAAGCTTCACGAAAGAGAAGTACAAAAAAGTTGACTTGAACAAGTTCCTGTGATTCTCATGTACCTGACAGAAAAAGAGCAAAGAATGCTGGAAGGCAAAGAAGGTTACGCCGTAAAAAAGTCAATGGAGATACTCGTCGCCTTAGGCGACATTTACGGGGCTGAACGCCTCATAAAAGTAGGTTCTGTCCAAGTGGCAGGAGTGTCATATCATAACCTCGGAGACGCTGGCCTAGAATTTCTAGGCGAATTGGCAAAGGACGGAAAAGTCAAAGTACTTACCACTCTGAACCCTGCGGGAATGGACTTAGAGAATTGGAAGCAACTCGGCATCAGCGACGAGTTCGCAGAAAAACAGAACATGGTAATAGATGCCTTCAAGAAAATGGGCATACTCATATCATGCACGTGCACACCATACCTGATAGGTAACTTACCCCGGTATGGAGAACATATTGCTTGGTCCGAATCTTCGGCAGTGACTTTCGCAAACTCTGTTATTGGAGCCAAAACAAACAGGGAAGGTGGGCCGTCGGCTTTGGCAGCGGCATTCGTTGGCAAAACGCCTTGCTACGGGCTTCATTTAGATGAAAATCGAGCTCCGAATATTCACGTTGAAGTAAACGCCACTTTGAAAAAGTTCTCAGATTGGGGTGCACTCGGTTACAGTATCGGAAAAAAAGCTGAAAACAAGATACCGTACATTACGGGCATAGAAGATGCAGAATTGGACGAGTTGAAGTCTTTTTGCGCTTCAGTGGTGACTTACGGTTCAAAACCGCTTTTCTACATGCAAGGTATAACTCCAGGAGCGGAAAATCATAAGCTTCCAAAAGATAAAGCCACGGTCGAAGATAAGGACATTAAGGAAGCATACAAAAACATCAACGACGACGTTACCGATATTGAATTGGTGTGCATAGGCTGTCCTCACGGCTCTATAAAAGAAATCGCCGAAATAGCCGAATTACTAAAAGGCAAAAAGATATCTCCGAACACGGAATTTTGGGTTGCAAGTTCACGGTCTGCGAAACAACTTGCAGACGCACGCGGCTACACTGAAATAATTGAGCGAGCAGGAGGAAAGTTCGCTTGCGACACTTGTATGGCGGTAGCCCCGATAAAAGGCAGGTTCAAATCAGTGGCAACAACCTCAGCGAAAGGATGCTACTATTCAAGACACAATAAAATGCTCACAAAGATGGGCAGTATAGAAGAGTGTATAGAAGCGGCGGTAACCGGGAAATGGAGCTGAAAGGAAGAATAATTTTAAAAGGAATGGCGCAAGAAGAAGCCTTGGCAACTTCGCAGCCAATCTCGTTTTACGGTGGAGTAGACCCAAACACGGGTGAAATAATCGAGAAGGGGCATGAGCTGCAAGGAAGAAGCGTGAAGGGCAAAATACTGGTTTTTCCCAATGGGAAAGGGTCAACAGTTGGCTCCTATACGCTGTATCGGATGAAGAAGAATGGCATGGCTCCTGCTGGAATAATCAACAAAGAATGCGAAACCGTAGTCGCTGTCGGCGCAATAATATCAGAGATACCCTGCGTTGACAAGATTGATGTTTCGAAGATAAAAACGGGAGATTTAGTTCGAATAGAGAACGATATCGTCACTTTAATTCAACGTCGATCGGCAAGCAACTCATTAGACAAGTGAAAGTGTGTAAGAATTGACCGAGGCAAAACCTACAATCTTGAAAATCGGCGGCTCTGTGATTACAGACAAAAACGGAGAACTTGCCGCGCGAACCGAAGTCATGAACCGCTTAGCAGAAGAAATACAAAAGGCAAACATTAAAAACCTAATTATAGTTCACGGCGGCGGAAGCTTCGGGCATCCCACAGCCCAAAAATACGGCATAAAAGAAGGATTAAAAGAAGACGCACAGAAAGTAGGATTTACTGAGACACATCACGTTATGACCGTTCTCAATGGCTTAGTTATGGACGCGTTGGTCTGGCACAACATCCCGGCACTAAGCGTCACCCCATCATGCTGTGTGGTAACTGAAAACGGCAGAATCAGATTCTTTGAAGACACGATTTTGAAAATGCTACTTAAAATGGGTTTCGTGCCGGTTCTTTACGGAGACACAACGTTAGACGAAAAATTGGGGTTCACGGTGCTTTCTGGCGACCAGATTGGCTCACACTTGGCAAGAAAATTCAACGCTGCCAAGATAGTGATAGGAGTTGACACCGACGGATTGTACGACTCAGACCCTAAAGTGGCAAAAAACGCCAAGTTGTATAAACATCTGACTTTGGAAGAATTGAAAAAGATTAAGGGTAGGCTGGGCAAGTCTACTGCGGCTGACGTTACCGGCGGTATGCTCGGTAAAATAGCGGAACTCATTCCAGCGATAGAGGAGGGAATCCCAGTGGCAATCGTGAACGCTACGAAGCCGAACCGCACTTATAAAGCTCTTATTGGAGATATGGTAGAAGGTACTGTCATAGAGAAGGAGTAAGATTGGCAGAAGAAACAGAGAAACGTAAGGCAGATCATATCAAGATTTGCCTTAATGAGAAAGCTCAAGCAAGAAAAGCCACTGCAGGATTTGAAGATGTTCAATTCATTCACCGAGCCTTGCCAGAGATTGATAAGTACAAAGTCAATTTATCCACGACCTTTTTTGGTTACAAGTTTTCTGCACCATTAATCGTAGGCGCCATGACCGGTGGAACAAGAGAAGCAACACGAATAAACGCAACCATAGCTGAAGCCGTAGAGAAACTGCAATTAGGAATGGGAGTTGGAAGCCAAAGAGCAGCCTTAGAAGACTCGAAACTCGAAAAAACCTTCGCCATAGCAAGAGAAAAAGCGCCGACAGCCTTCCTAATCGCAAACATAGGTGGAGTACAACTCGTCCATGGATACGGCTTAAGAGAAGTGGAAAAAACCTTAGAAATGATAGAGGCGGATGCCGTAGCCATACATTTGAACGCCTTGCAGGAAGCCGTTCAGCCTGAAGGACAAACAAACTTCAAAGGAGTTCTGGCAAAAATCGGCGAAATCGCAGGAGAACTTGACAAGCCAGTAATCGTTAAAGAAACTGGCTCAGGTATCGCCGCAGAAGACGCTAAGAGACTCGAAACGGCAGGCGTTAAAGCGATAGACGTCGCCGGAACGGGAGGAACAAGCTTTGCAGCCGTCGAGTATTACCGTGCAAAAGGACAGGAAAACAGCATTCAGCATTTTTTGGGCGACGTTTTCTGGGACTGGGGCATTCCAACGGTTGCAAGCCTTGCAGAAATAACGCAAACAGTCCAGATACCGGTAATTGCCTCTGGCGGAGTGCGAACAGGTAAGGATGTAGCCAAGGCTTTAGCGCTTAATGCGAGTTTGGCAAGCGTTTCTCAGCCAGCACTGCAAGCCGCAGTTAAAGGTGCGAAAGATACAGAAAACATGCTTTCGCTTTTGATAGAGGAACTGAGAAATGTTATGTTTCTTGTGGGGGCAGAAAAAGTGCAGGATTTGGCAAAGGTTCCTGTTATGGTAACAGGAAAAACTGCCGAGTGGCTTAAAACTAGAGGTTTCGACGTCGAGGACTACTCCAAGAGAGGAGCGCGTTAGGGGTGGATATTGAAAGGTTTCTTGAAGAAAAAGCACCTCTAATAGATAAGGCTATTGAGAAGTACATTCCAAGAGAATTCTCGGAGAAATCTATTCTCTTCGAGGTAAACCCGCCTAAGTACAGTTACAATTTGGAAACTCTTAACAAGGCCATCGCAGAACCAATCTGGGAAATTCTGGACAGGGGCGGAAAGAGATGGCGCCCAAGCCTTTTTTTGCTTATCTGCGAAGCACTTGGCAAAAACTCTGAAGAATACTTGGACTTCGCCATCATTCCAGAGGTCATTCACAACGGTACTTTGATTATTGATGATATAGAGGACGCTTCGGAACTCAGAAGGGGAAAGCCGTGCACGTACCAGATTTACGGCGTGGACATAGCCGTTAACGCAGGAAACGCCATGTACTACCTGCCGCTTTTGCCGCTGATGGAGAAAAAAGCAAAGCTCCCAGCGGAAACACTCCGCGACATTTACGAGGTTTACGTGCAGGAGATGATGACCCTCAGCATGGGACAAGCAATGGACATCGCATGGCATAGGGGTCTAGCCAATGCTGACGAAATAGGTGAAGAGGATTACTTGCAGATGTGCGCTTACAAAACTGGTACTTTGGCGCGAATGGCAGCTAAAGTTGCAGCTGTTATAGCTGGTGCGAATAAGGAATTGGTTGAAAAGCTCGGGCGTTTCGCTGAAAGCATAGGCGTAGCGTTCCAGATGCAGGATGACATTCTAGATTTAACGGGAAAGGAATTTGCGAAAAGAAAAGGCGGGTGTGGACAGGACATAACCGAAGGAAAAAGAACCTTGATGGTCATTCACACACTGAAAAACGCAAGCAATGCAGACAAGAAACGCCTCATTCAGATTCTGAACATGCATACTTCAGACCAAACTCTTCGCAACGAAGCTATTGCTTTAATGCAAAAATACAATGCCATAGAACACGTGAAGTGCACTGCTGCGCAGAGAGTTGAGGAGAGCTGGAATGAAGTGGACAAACTCTTGCCTACGCCTCAGGCTAAAGAAAAATTAAAAGCATTCACGGAATTCCTGATTAAAAGAAACATTTAACCTTTCAACGAGCGTAAGACAATTGACACTGGCGAATGATAAAAATCTAAGGGAACTTATTCGAAAAGCTTCCTTACTAAACGCATTAAAACATGGCGGCAAAGCTCAAGCAGACGCAATTACAGGTAAGATCATAGGCGAAAAACAGAAACTAAAAACGAAAGTAAAAGAACTGATGGACTTAATCAACGATGTAGTTAACGAGGTTAACAGCCTCTCCATCGAAGAACAGAAACGAATAATTGAGCAAAAGTGGCCAGAAGCCCTTAAGAAAGAAAAGATGGCGAAAGAAGAAAAGCGCCTCCCACCGTTGCCAAACACGGACAAATACGCGCAGGTTGTTACGCGTTTTTCACCGAACCCAGACTGCGTCTTGCATTTAGGCTCAGCAAGAGCTATAATACTAAGCCACGAGTACGCGCGCTTGAATAAGGGCAAATTCATTCTGCGCTTCGAGGACACGGACCCCAAAGTGAAAAAACCAGTCTTTGATTTCTATGATCGCATCAGAAAAGACGTGAATTGGCTAGGATGCAAGATCGACGAGGAGTACATCCAGAGCGATAGGCTTCCAATTTACTACGAGTATGCTGAGCGGCTTTTACAGAATGATAATGCTTACGTTTGCGAGTGCCCACCTGAACACTTCCGGAAAAATACGCTAGCTAGAAGACCATGCGATTGCCGACAGCTGCCCGTAACGGAGAACTTAGAACGATGGAAGCGCATGTTAGAAGGTGGTTATGCTGAGGGCGAAGCCGTGGTCCGCATTAAAACCGATTTGAACCATCCGAACCCTGCTGTGAGAGATTGGCCTGCCCTCAGGGTTATCGACACCGAGAAGCGTCCTCACCCCAGAGTAGGTAGCAAATACCGCGTCTGGCCCTTATACAACATGGCTGCTGGCCTAGATGACCATCTAATTGGCATTACGCACATCATCAGAGGCAAAGAACACTTGACAAACATGGTCCGACAAGAGTACATGTACAAGCATTTAGGCTGGAAGTATCCAGAAGCTATACACTACGGCAGGTTGAAGATAACAGGCGCTTTTTTGAGCAAGTCGAAAATTGTTCAGGGCATAAGAGAAGGCACTTACACGGGCTGGGCCGACCCGCGGCTTGCAACCTTCGCCGCTTTAAGAAAGCGCGGAATAACGCCACACGCCATCAAGAAAATGATAATTGACGTTGGACCCAAAACTGCCGATGTGACATTAAGCTGGAAGAATTTATACGCTTACAACCGAAAGATTCTGGATTCTGAGAGCAACAGGTACTTTTTTGTGTCAGAGCCAATCGAGCTGAAAGTTAAACGCGTCCCCAGGGTTTTTAGGGTCGAGCTTCCTCTGCATCCTGAGAAGCCTGAACGGGGGTTCAGAGAATACACTGTAACGCCTGAAGGAGGGATAGCTACTTTCAGGATAGCAAAGAAAGACGCTGCTAACGCAGCGGTTGGAAAGGTGATTAGGCTCATGGAGCTTTTCAATGTAAAGATAAAAAGCGTGCGCGCCGACTCTGTGGAAGCGTCGTTTGCTGGCGAATCCTACGAGGAAGTGAGAAAATCTAAAGCTCAGCTTATCCATTGGATAGTAAAGGGCGAAGAATTTCCATGCGAAGTTGTTATGCCTGACGCGTCAGTGAATGAAGGAATCGCGGAAAGCGCCTGCAAAAAGTTAAAGCCAGACACCGTAATACAGTTTGAACGCTTCGGATTCGTTCGCATAAACAAAAACGATGCGAAATTAAATGCCTATTATGCCCACAAATAAGGACGGGAGGAAAATTGACATGCGCAAGCAAGACAAAACCATAATTTGGCCAGCATACTTTGACCAAGCCAAAACAAGAAAGAAAGGACGACGAGTTCCAAAGAGTTTAGCAGTTCAATCTCCAAAAATTGCCGAAATCAAAATAGCAGTGGAAAAGCTCGGTTTAAAACACGAGTTCGCCCCAGAAGCTGGTTACCCCAAAACTCCTTGGCTTAAGACTGGAAAGATAACGGTTGAAAAGAAAGGGACAAAGGAGCAGATAATACGAAAAATTGCGAAACAACTGTTAAAGATTCGAAGTGAGCCTTCAAAACAGCAGTGAATTCAGCTTTTTTCTTCTTTTCCAATGAGAACAGCGTTTATAACGCCGTCGCTACCTGGGCTAGAGGTGACACGCGCCAATCCCACGGAAGTTTCGATTTCTGCGCCTTTTGTTATTACGCCTCTCCTGTCGTAATCCACGTTTGCGCGGTTTCTGATGACGCGTAAAATTTCGGTTTTCTCGGTTTTCCCGCTTTTCGGATCAGTTACAGACGCGTATTTATCGCTTAAAACTTTGACTTTAATTTGACCGCCATATCCTCTTACGCATCTCCTTTTTGGTTCCCCAAGGCTGGTTTCCGCTGGGAATGAGCCTTTCTCAAAGTTTCTTTTCACGCGGTAGGCTCGTTTTCTCCCGCCTGTTTGTTTTCTTTTGCGTGAGCTACCATGCCAAACTGACATTTCACATTTCCCATTTTGATTATTAAATTTGGATGCTCACTATCACCGTTGTTTTCCATATAAACGTATCCGTTTTAGGATTGACCGTTTTCCTTTATTGCGGCTCCAAATATGCGTTTTAACTCTCTTTTCATTGTTGCGGTGTCATGGGTCAACCCGAAATAGTCCGCAAAATAATCCGTCGTTCTGAGAGTCATGGAGCGTCCAGCTCTTTCAGCCGCAACTAACTTCATGTCTCTAAGAAGTTTTACGTGGCCGTAAGCATGCTGACCTCGCACTTGGATTACTCTTTTCTGCAAAACCGGTTGCCTATAAGCGATGTAAGAAAGAGTTTTCAATGGACCCGAAGAGAGCAAAGGCCTATTGACAAGTTTCTTTACTAACGGTGTAAAATCCGCTTTTAACTGCAAAACGTAGCGGTCATTCTTCAACTCCAGTATTTCAAGTGCAGTGTTTCTGGTTGAATAGTCTTTCATAAGGGCTTTGGTGAATTTTTTGGTTTTCTTTTTCGATCTAGTGCTTAAGACTGAACATAACTCATTAAGGTCTAAAGGACGCCCGGCAACGTACAAGGCTGCCTCCAACAGCCTCAGGCAACGTTGCATTTTCTCTACATCTGGCGTTAGTTGAGCTGTAGCTTTTGAGCTAACTGATTGTTTTTTCGTCTCTTGCAATGTTTAAGTTCCCCACAGCTATGTATAATTCTTCTGTTTCTTCATTCTGCCACAAACCTATTCTTCCGTTCTGTGCCAAAAACAGAAGAAGAATAAATGTTCGGATCGCTTCTATTCGAGCGACTCCTTTTACAAGCGTTGAAAACTCGATTATTCCTACACCTTTAACTTTCTCGCAGAGAAGATCATATAGTTTTTCCATTTGCATCTCGATTTCCATCAAGAAAATATCTAATTTAGATAGAATATCAGATACTGCTGGAAGAACAGGTTGCGCAACGACTTTGTCGATGCGAGGCAGCTTTTCACCTTTCAGCACACCGTCTAAAACTTCCAGCAGATGCCTTATGGTTGTAGACGTCAACTCGTGTCTCAGAGGCAAAAACAAGGCTGGCGGAACAAAATCTTGAGGGGTCTTCGGCGGCGTGGGAGGTTCCTGAAGAGTGAGCAGAAGTTTTGACTTCATTAGGTAAATGAGCGCCGAAGAATCCAACGCCACACCCGAAGCTCTAAAATCCACCTTTCCAGTTCTTTCCATTTCCGAAAGAAATGATGTGAGCAAGTAAGCGATGTTCACATTCCAAGGCGTGAGCTTTTCAAGTTTGCTTATTTCAAAGAGAATGTTCCATGGAGGTCTCAAGTAAAAAGGCTTTCTCATTGCTGTTGACATTTAGCTGGTCGCCTCCAAGAATTTTGTGGAGACAACGTTTGAAACTCCGTTGCGCTCATACACTCCGTAAACTTTTTGGGCTTTGTTCACAATTTCCGGTTTTAAAGTGATTACTATGAACTGCATTTTCTCAGACTCGTCTAGAAGGACATCGGCGAGTTTCGAAACATGAAAAGCATCCAAATGCGCGTCTATCTCGTCAAGAATATAAAACGATGTAGGCGTAAACTCTTTCAAAGCAAATATGAAGGCGACAGCTGAAACTGAGCGTTCGCCACCGCTTGCACCGCTAACAACTATAGACGGCTTGTTGGGGAACTGCACGAGCATGTCTATGCCGCCGTGGAAAGGCTCCTCTGGCTTTTCAAGCTTCAAAAAGGCATTACCTCCTCCAGTCAATTTGGAAAAGTAGCTCTGAAGGTTCAGGTTGATTGTTTCAAATGCATCCATGAAAACCTTGCGTTTCTTACTTTCAATTTCATCCATAAACTGCACGATAGCTTGTTTTTCTCTTTCAAGCTCATTCAAACGCAAGGATAGTTCTCTGTATCTTGAAATTTGCTCTGCGTAATGCGACAGGGCGAGTTGATTCACGGCGCCTATTCTTTCAAGTTCAAACTGCATCATTCGAATTGACGTTGCGGCTTCTTCGACTTGTTTTTCCGTGGTTTCTAAAGGATTTTCGTAGCCAAATTGTTTAAGCTGATTTTGATGCTGCTGAAGCTGCAACTGGTAAGTTTGAACGCTAAGTTTGAGCTGATTTAGAAGCATTTCAGCCTGTTCGTACTCTTCATCCAATATGCGAAGCTTATTGTCAATGGCATCAATTTGCGTAGTGAACTTTTGAGCTTCCTCCTTCGCTGAAAAAACCGCCTTAGAAAGTTCAACGCGGCTCTTTTCTAGCTCCGATAGTTCCAGCTTGAGAGATTCACGTTCCTGAAGCGCTTCAGCCACTTCCTTCTCAACTTTCCTATGTTGCTGTCTAACCTTCGAGAGTTGGATCTTGGCGTTTTCATACCCAACTCGCAAGACATTGTCGAATTGGGATTGGCGCGTAGAGATTTCAGTTTGAACCGTACCCAGGTGCTGCCTGAGAGTGATTATCTCCTCCGCAAGCTTTTCCCGCTTAACCTCCAACCCCTGAATGTGCCCAACATCAGTTTTCTTCCTTAAAACGTTTAAATCAGTTTGAAATTTCTGAATTTCTTTCTGAATGGCACTTCTTTCAGACTTGTACAATCCCATCTGGGCTTTTCCAGTCTCTATTTCCTTTTCAAGTTTTGCACAGTATCTTTCCACGCGTTTAACGTTTCTTTGAGTTCGTTTAACATTTCGTTTTACTCTGTCCATTTCCCTGTCAAGAGTAATTATGGAATCTGACAGACGAGCAACCTCAATTTTGGTTCGCTCAATCTCCTCTTCGAAAACGAAGATGTCGTTGTCTCTTTGAGAAAGATGTTGCCGGAGCGCTTTCACCGCTTCATCAAGGCTTTTGATGGCTGTTTCGCTGGGAATAATTTTTGAAAAATCCACAGGAGCCCTATAGTAGCCACTTTCGAAGCCACCTCCAGCCTCATAAAGGTTCCCATTGACAGTCACAGCGCGGTAGCCTTCACTTGAGAGTGCAAATCCAGTCTTGTCATTAGAGACTATCAAGGTGTCTCCAAAAACGTAGTTGACCGCTGGTTCGTAATTTCGTGCACATTTAACAAAGGCTGAAGCAACACCGCTTATGCCCTGTCTTTTAGGTATTCTTGAAGATCTAGGATTTGAAGCTCCTTGGAGCGGAATAATCTTTATCCTTCCCAGCTTCATCCTTTTCAGAGTTTCCGTGCATGTAAATGCTGAATCAATGTCTTTCACAACTAGGGCGTTAAGCCATCCAGCGGCAGCCGCGGCTATCGCTTTCCTGTAAGTTTTCTCAACTTTAATCAGCTCACGCAATCGTCCATAGACACCCGAGATTGCTCCTAACTCGCCCAATTCCTCTATGCTTCTCAAAGCTTTTTCTTCAGCCGCTACAGTCTCGGCAAGTTCCCTCTGTGTAACGAATTCTATGACCGCTTCTTTTGCTGAATTCGCTATTTTTCCCGCTTCTGAAATTTCTCTTGAAACAGCCTCTTTTTGGGTCGTTCTTCGCTCAAGAGTACGCTCAAGACTCTTAAGTTGCGCCTTCTGTTCTTTCTGGACCTTGTCAAGTTCAGCCAGTGAGTTCTCAATTTCTGAAAGCGTTGCGGTGAATCCTTCTTTGCGCTCGTTAAGTTCCCTGAGCCGTCTGGAGCTGAGTTGGACGGCGGTCTTATCCCTTAAGTATTCTGATCTTAAGAAGGCAAGCTTCTTATAGCGCGCGTCGATTTGCATTTCGATCTGGCGTATTTTCTTGCTGTTTTCGCCTAGGCCTTCCCAAAGCTGAGCGGTTTCTTGTACCAGAGCTTCATGTTCGGCCTCTTTTGCTTTGATCTCGGACTGAATCTTTTCGTGTTCAACTCGCGACTTTCGTATTTTTAGTCGATTTTCTCGAATTTCGTTTCGAATGGATTCGCGCTGTTCCAGATCGTTCTCTCTCACGCGTTTTAGGCTTTCGAGGCTGGCTTGTCCAGAGCTAATTTTTGTCCTCAGCTCTGTGAGATTTGATTTCAAATCACCTATTTTTATCTGCACTTTCAGTACTTGTGAGCCGCCTTCTTCAACAATCTCTGAGCTGAGTTTTCGCCAGTCTCCTTCGATCTCTCGCCTTTTGAACCTGCGCGCGTTGCGTAATTCGTGCAGCTTTTCAACTTTACTTCCGACTTTGTCAGCTTGAGCTGAGTTCTCTTTCAATTTTTTGTTTAGCTGAATAATGTCGTGGGAGATTTTGACAGCTTCGAATTTCTTAATCTCGTTTTGGATGAAACTATATCTTAAAAGCTGGTTACGTTCCCGCTCAAGGTCGTCCACTCGCTTCTGAACTTCGTCTATTCTACCCATGGCTGTGCGGATCGAGATGTCTGCTACCCGCAGTTTCTCTTCTGCATCAGCCTTTTCAGCGTCATACTGGGCGATTCCGACCAGGTCTTCGATGATTTTTCTGCGTTCCTTCGGGGTGACATCGGTTAATCGTGTTATGGTACCCTGTGGGATTATGTTTTGGCTCACGCTGCTTATTGCTGCCATAGAGAGAATTTCGAGTATATGTGTTCGCGAGATTCTTCGACCGTTCAGCCTGTAAACGCTTTGGCCGTTTTTGTAAACCTCCCGCGAAACCGTA
The DNA here is from genome assembly GCA_020350385.1 of Candidatus Bathyarchaeota archaeon. Lineage (GTDB taxonomy): Archaea > Thermoproteota > Bathyarchaeia > Bathyarchaeales > Bathycorpusculaceae. The sequence continues at coordinate 107,779 of CP070714.1, forward strand.
ACTGTGAGTGTGTCAACAGGCATTATTCCGTCTGAATTATCAAATTGGATTATCACCTTAGCCCTTTTCGCCCTTTCTAGCCCTGCCTTTTCAGAGCCGTGAAAAATCAGTTTAGCCGCGTTTTCCGCGCGAAGCCTTCTTGAGCTTAGCTCGCCGAGAGCGAATAAAACCGCATCCATGATGTTGGTTTTTCCGCTTCCGTTCGGACCAGTTATGACTGTGAAGCTTCTATCTAGAGCTACTTTAATTGTTTGTGGCCCGAAAGACTTGAAGCTTTTGAGTTCAATTTTTTTAATGTAGGGCATTCAATCGGCGCCCTCTTGTTTGGAAGCGGTGCATTTTCTCATAGACATCTCATCAACATCATTATAAAAGCTTATTCGCATCAATAAGTTTTAACAGTATTGCAGAAAATGCGCAACAAAAGAAAATTAATAAGTGGCGCTGTGGAAGAAACGTACTTAACTGGGATATAAATGAGCTTGAGATTAGCCTTGAAAAGCTTGAGCGGCGTGCAAGAAATTTTAGTGCTAGCGCTGATGCTGGTGTCCGTTTTCGCAATTTTCTATTCCGACATGGAATTCACGTATAAGATAGGTATTGCAGTGTTAGTGTTCAGCGTAATCTTCTTGACAACCTTGGCGAGTCAAGTGTTAAAACAGGAGAAAGAGAAAAGACGGTTCTAAAAGCATAGACCACCTTCACCAATAGATTGAACCTGAATTGCTCTGTTTCCGTTCTAGACCATAAATTTGTGGTGCTCCGGCCGGGATTCGAACCCGGGTCCACGGCTCGAGAGGCCGTTATACTTGACCGGAATATACTACCGGAGCTCGAATAATACTACTTTTCAAGCGCGCTTGCGGTATATAGCTACTTCGTCTTTATCACTATATCTTACGAATTCAAAGCTTGCTTCGGTCAGTCTTTTGACATCCTACGGATTCTCGGCGAGTCTAATCAGTTTTTTTGGTTTCTTGGACTATTTTGCCAACTTTTTCAGTATACTCCTTGAGTCTCCTTGATTGAATCTTGCTCTCTGGCAATGTCTCTGACGCGGTCCAAATTGGAAAGGCGGATGCAAAAAGAAGCGCGGTAAGGATTGTTGAAAAAACTGCTATTTCGGCAACAATAATAACGAATCTTGCTGCTCCGTTAATTCCTATATATAAGACTAGGGGGATAAGCCAGCCTACTGCGTAAAACCTCTCCTCAGACCCAGGGAATGACAAGTCCCCTGGAACAACCAGATAAATCACCATTATGACTCCCCAAGCTAGACCTGAAAGCACAAGATTAGCAAAATAGGTCGCCGAAGTGGTCATTATTCCAATTAACGCGTAAGCTGTACCTAGCATTATGAGCCCAAGCATAATCGGTTTTTTTCTACCAACTCGGTCAGCCATTACACCTGCAATTATTGCAAAAAAACCAAGGCCGATATAGCGAACAAAGTTCCCAGTTGTGGAAGCTGCTTCAAATTCTGGACTGTCAGGAAGCCCTTGCCATATAAACGCGACCAAACCTGCGGCAATATTGAATAACGTGTAAGCCAATAAATACAAACGAAAATCTCTACAACCCAAGATACTTCGCCAAGACTTAGCTTTGTTTTCTTGTTTATCAATGGGATCTAATAAGAAAGATAGAAAACCTGTCGATCTAATCCCAATTGAGACTAGAAGAATTCCAGTCGATTCCAGTCTTAAAACCAAAACTGCAAGAAACGAAAGAATTACCAAAACAAAGGTTGTAAGTATAGCAAGTCCCGCAACGCGCCCCCTTTCTTCAGGGATTGTAGAATCTGCAAGAAAAGCTTGACAGGAAGTAATTCCCAATCCAAAAGATGTACCTGCCAATATGCCAAAAATTATCAGAGATTCTTTACTTTGGAAGAATGGAATGGGAACGGTTGCCAATATTCCAAATACTAGCCAATAAAACAAAAATTTTCTCCGATTTACTTTTTCAGCAATCCCGCTTCCTAAAATGGCTGAAAGCACGATAAAAACAAGGAAAAGCATTATTCCAGCATTATACCAAAATGGATCAGTATTGATAGCTGGAGAAACAATATCATCAAAATAAGTCCAAAAAACAAAGAACCAAGCAAAAGCGCTAGAGAATAAAATCGTTACGGCTAGAAGCTGTCTAGGCGGAATTATTACATTCCGGGTTAAGACCCCTAACTGCAACTAATCTCCCCTCAATATACATAGAGTCGTGAGTTTATATGGCTAATTGCTGATGCTCAAATCTAGCCTTCGAGGTGTGAATGCAGGTGGTAAGCTATCGTCCCAACGCGCTTATCATTCACTTATGTCTTTGACCCGCCCTTTGGTTAACCTTTTTATTTCAACGGAGCTTATCTCAAGAAGCTTGTTTATTTCCCCGCCACCCCCGATAACCTTGTCAAATGCCATAACCTTCTCGCCGATAAATGTTCTCATATGTGTTTTATGTCCCACTGGAGGTACGCCGCCAACATCATAACCGGTGTACTCTTTCACCTGAGCAGAATTTGCCCTCTTAACCTTTCGGGCTTCACAGACTACTGCTAGTTTTTTCTCACTTACTCGCATATCCCCAGTGACTATACCCAAAATTGGAGAGCCTACCTCATCAATGAAAACCATGCTTTTGATTATTTTTTCGCGGTTTACACCTAAACGACTCACTGCAGCGTCCACAGTCATCGTGTGCTCCTCAAACCTGAAAAATCTTGCATTGACAGCCATCTTTTCAAGGTATTCTCTTAGATCTTCTGAGGACATGGTCGCACCCACATCTATTGGTTTCCCCATTTTTCATATAGCGTTTTTGTACATGCACACCGTTCTAACATCTAAGAAATGAAATACTAGAAAGAAAAAAGAGGGTTTGCGGGAGAAATCGCCATTTTTAGCTTGGTGTGACCGGATTGTACTACCGGAGCATCAAGAGGGATGGAGTACTCTCAGACGCTTGATTTAATAAAAATAGCGGATTGAAAGAAAAAA
>CP070714.1:110877-113680 GCA_020350385.1 Candidatus Bathyarchaeota archaeon
CAACTTTTACGAGGTTGGCAGAGCTACAAGCGATTCAAGCGGCTTTTACAAGCTGATGTTCACTCCTGATGTTCCAGGCGAATACACCGTTATCGCTTCGTTCGCAGGATCTAAAGCCTACTATGGTTCATTCGCTGAAACCGCCTTGGGCGTGGAAGAAGCGCCACAGCCTACTCCAGCACCAACACCAACGCCAGCACCGATGACCGACACGTATGTAACGGGCTTCGGAATAGGCATAATCGTCGCCATCGTAATAGGCTTCGCCCTACTGCTGCTCAGAAAAAGGTAAATATCCAACAAAAACCACCCAAACTCCCTTTTTTTGTTTATAAATTTATTAAATCCTTCTAGAAGAGCTGAGACGGCTCTGCATTACCTAACCGCGTAATAGCATTAACTAGCGAGGGATCATCCTCCTTTCTCCTGTTAACATTGCGTGTGCAGGATCTTAGCGGCTCCTTCTCTTGTAATAAAGAGCAACTTAAGATCGTGAATGCTTGCTTTAAAATACTGGTTGAGTCATTCGAACACAGTTGCATTCTTCCAGTAGACAAGTACCGATGAAATACGAATTTGGCAAACGGACTGAACGAATCGAGGGAGCAGTACAAAAGCAAATTGTGCCTTAACAACATAAAAGTATCAACAAAACCAACTCAAAAACACTCTTCTCCCGTTCAATGCTTTTCACCAAGCCAATTCTGCATTATCTTAATAACCTCTGCACTATCCTTGGCTGCAGCGTAATCCTCAAGCAACATAGCATTTAACTCAAAGAACGTGTGCCCCCACGTAAAAATTGAAAGTACTTTCTTTGCTTCATCCTTGAAGCCTGCAATGTACAATGCAGCAGCAAGTGCTTCAACAGTAGTCAACTTCGTAGCTTTCCCGTAGTTAACAGGATTACTTGCTAATAAAACGGGCAAGCAACGCGATGTTCCCCTTACTTGTTTTGATAGCACCTTTTCAGCGTGTTCCCAACTACAATCTAGCGCGACGACGCCAAAATTCGCAACGCGTTCTCGGTCAGCAGGTGAAAACGCTTTTTCAGAGAACGGATTAAGCACAACTGCTCGCTTTGGCAAAAACCTCGTTTTGGTCACTAACCTTACCAAGCCACGGCGTTTAAGCTTCAAGCCTGTGCACCGTTTCGGATCACACTGGTTCGCATGATAAATAGTTAACCTAGGCGACCGTTCCACTTGGTTTTCGCACCTTCACATGACTCATGGGATCATCTAAAATGCGAGGAATCCATTCTAGAAGGTCAGTGGCTACCAAATGATAGCCGATTTTGCTTGCAACAAAGTCTCCTGCTGCACCGTTAACGAAAGCTCCTGCAACCGCTGCCTCAAAAGGATCAACTTTTTGTGCTAATAACGCGCCAACAATGCCTGAAAGAACGTCGCCCGTACCGCCAACTGTCATTCCTGGATTGCCTGTGAAGTTCAATTTAACCTTTTTAGAATTACAAATTACGTCCACTTGACCCTTCAACAAGATCACCGCTCCAAGTTCTGCAGCTATCTTCTGAACCTCAACAATATGCTCCTCGGTGCTTTCAGGCAGTTTTCCGTCTGCCAGTGTAGTATATTCACCAGCGTGCGGCGTAAGAACAAGCGGCACCTTTAATGGACGTTTGAATTCAGCGAAGGCTTTCAACCCGTCAGCATCTAGAAGCAACGGTTTCCCCACGCTTTCAATAGCTGACACGCACGCCTTGACAAATTCTCGGGTTTCAGTGTGCAAACCGAGACCAGGTCCCATGACAACAGCGTCAACAGTTTCCAAGTACGGCGTTAGAACTGCCATGTTACTTGCGCTTAGATGCTTACCCTTAAGCTGTAGTGTTATCAAGTTAGGAGATACTGACGAGACGGAGTACGCAGTTTTTGCGGGAGCTGCTAGATAAGCGATGTCTACGCCCGTCCGTAAGGCAGCCAACGAAACCAATGCAGGTGCGCCTGAGAAAACCTCGCTGCCTCCAATAACTAATAAACGGCCGAAATCGCCCTTGTGCGCCTTTGCAGTTCGCGGTTTCTTGGCAAGAAAAACATCTCCAGGGCCAGCAAATTTTTCCACTTCTTCAGGCAAACCTATGTCTCTTACAATCAGCTCGCGTAAGTACTTCTTTGCATTATGGAGTCCAGCCTTTGCTTTGTGGAACGTTATTGTAATATTCGCCTTTATAGCGTTGCCTAAAACTTCTCCAGTGTCAGAATCTATTCCAGTTGGCACATCAACTGCTATTTTAAACGCGTTTAATGTGTTAATGTATTCAACTATTTGCATTATTGGCGGTTTGAGTTTTCCTTTTGTGCCTGTTCCCAGTAGGGCGTCGACAACTATTTCTGCCTTCAATTGGGGTATGGCGGAGCTGTCGGTGACTTCTTGAGTTAGGATGCGTTCACGCAAAGATTGAAGGGCGCACCAGTTCTTTAATGCCGCCTCATGACGGATGTCTTTGCCTTTTCCAGCGAGAATAACTGACGCTTTGAAGCCCATGGATGACAAGTGTCTGGCAGCTACGAAGCCGTCGCCGCCGTTCCCGCCCAAACCGCAGAAAATGGCGATTTTTTGTTCCCGTGTAAAACGTGAAGCGATTTCAAGCGCCACATTGCGACCAGCGTTTTCCATCAATTGCAGTAAAGAAACGCCAAAATACTCCGCATTAACTTCCAAAGCGCGCATTTCTCTGCTTGTGATAATCATTGCGTTTTTCTTTTTCGCTCGCATGTTTGAAGCCCTGATTAATCTAGTGTTACCCGATAAAAGATAAGCCTATCCTTGAAGAATTATG
>CP070714.1:113780-121814 GCA_020350385.1 Candidatus Bathyarchaeota archaeon
CGCCGTAGCGTATGTATTCTTCCGCTGGTCTTTCAGAGGGTATGTGCCCATAGCTTGGGTTGGTTGAATCCTCTGCTTTTATTAGTCGTTCACGCGTGGTTTCCCATGGAGCGGTGGTTCTAGGCATATGAAATTTTTCTCTCCTTGAAGTGTAGAAAAAGAGGTTAGAAGTATTAAGAGTTTAGATTATGTCAATGGGGGTTTTGTAATCTGTGCCATTTCTTCCAGTTTGCCAGCCGCCTCTAATGTTTGAGTTACTTCTTCGTCAGATACTCCTCTTTTAACCTTAATCTTATCTTCGAGAGGCGCAATATGATTTATGTTGGCTCGTCTTCTTTTAACTCCCGTGACCTTTTTTGGTCCAGTTACCAAAACAAAGCTTTTGTCCATGACGTCTACGATTACGCATTTTCTTCCAGTTTCACGACCAGCCAGTTTTACACATATTCTACCAACTTCTATAGCAGGCATCCCTCTAGACTCCTATTTAAAACTCAAAATAAAAGAAACAGTAGCGCATATTTAAGCTTGCTACAAACTCATGAATCTCCTTACGGCTTCGTAGAGTACGCTGGTTCCGAAGACAAGGTTTTCTATGGAAATTCGCTCGTTTACACCGTGAACTGTCCTGACCATTTCACCGTAGGGTACATCTGGGTGTATTGGGTGAAAGCCGTAGCATATGCTGCCTATTCTTCTGAAAAAGCGCGAGTCTGTTCCGCCAGTCATGAGCATTGGCGATGTACCGCAGTTCGGTTCAAACTCTTTAAGGACGCTAGTAATTACGTCGTAAAGCGGAGTTTCAGCTGGCGATTCTGAAGGTTCCTGCACTTGTAGGTTTTCAAATGATAATTTTTCTGAGTCAACATCTTTAAGCAGGTCTTTGATCAGGCTTAGGGCTTCGGCTGAAGTCTGCTCTGGAAGTATTCTACAATCAAAAACAGCTTCGCACTCCGAAGGAATTACGTTTTCTTTTACTCCACCATGAATCATCGTGGGCGTGATGGTCATTCTGATCCGCGGTCGTATTTCCTCTGCTAGTTGCGGGGCGGTTTTCGCCAACTCGTCCAGTATTTGGTCGCTTAGCTCGGGATTTGCGAGCAAACGCGAAAAGCACTGTTGCAGCGTCGCGTCTTCTCGTGCGATTTCGGTGAGAAATTGTTTCACGGTCGAGACAAGCAAAATATGTGAACGGTAGTTTCCAAGCTTTTTTATGACTTTGTTCATACGCATTATGGCATTGTCAGCCGTGTTGGGCTTAGAGGCATGGCCTGGAGCGCCTTTTGCTTTTACTTTAAACCATAGAATCCCCTTTTCCGCCGTTTGCACTGTGTATACGTTTCTTTTTTGGGTTGGAATTGCCGGTCCTCCTCCGCCTTCGTTCAGAACGTAATCAGCCCTTATTTTTTCCGGATAGTTGCGAAGAAGGTAATCTGTTCCTGCTAGTCCGCCTTTCTCTTCATCCGCTGTCGCAGCCAATATTACGTCGCCCTTGAGTTTTACGTTGTTTCTTTTCAAAAGTTTCATAGTCATTACTTCTATAGCGGTCATGCCTTTCATATCCAAGGCACCTCGTCCCCAAACAAAACCGTCTTTGACTATGCCACTAAAGGGATCTATGCTCCACTCTTTAGCATCAGCAGCAACCACGTCTAAGTGAGAAAGCAAGAGTAAGCTGGGTTTCTCTCCGGTTCCTTTTAAGCGAGCAATTAGATTTCCTCTTTCAGGTGCGGACTCGTAAAGTTCGCAGTTAAAGCCTTCTTGGAGAAGGTTTTCAGCTAAGTATTTGGCTGCTTTCGTCTCGTTACCAGGCGGGTTAGTTGTGTTTATGCGAATCAGCTCGCTCAGGAAATTTGTGACTTCTTCTTCAACTTCTTTGAGTAACTGGACTGTCATTTCATTGATCACTAGGTTTGATTTTAAGAGTGTAATCTCTTAAGATTTTCCTGTGTATTCTTATCAAATTTTGACAATCTGTTTACGAAAAGTAATGAGCCAATTGTACTGAAGCGATAATGAGGTTTATATATGAAGTTTACAATGCTTAGTGGTTAATCAGGTTGATTAGGAATGAAGGAACTTAAACCCATAGACTTTAAGCTTTTGTTTGAGCTGATGAAAGACTCTCACAGAAGTGACAGGCAACTAGCTAAGGCTGTGGGCGTATCTCAGCCTACTGTAACCAGAAGAAGAGCAATGCTCGAAAAAAACTACATCGAAGGATATACTATTATACCAAAGTTCGGACAAATCGGATTTGAAATTGCCGCATTCACTTTTCTGAAAAGCAAGCTTAAACAAAAGACAGGCAGAGAGAAAGACGAAACCTTAAAGAAACTTAAAGAGTGGTACATGAACCAGCCAAATGTTGTACTAGTTCAAGAAGGACGAGGAATGGGCTGGGATGCAATTTGTATTTCGCTACACCAAAGCTTTTCAGATTTTACCGCATTTGTCAGGGCGCAGGACTCAGAGCTGTCAGAGTGGATAATTGAAAGCCAGACTTTTCATGCCGACTTAAAGCTGGGAATCGCCATTAAACCATTTAATCTGGAATATCTAGAAAAAACAAAATAAGTAGTTATCTCAGCCATGTTGCCTTGTAATGCAATCATAGCTAAGTTGTTGCCTGCATCAATTCTAAGTCTAGCTATAGCGTGGACCAAAATTCGAGAAGACTCCGTTATCGGCGTCCTCTCTTTTTCAAGGTCTTCTTCAGTAGCCTTTTCTTTGGAAGTTTAGGTTTTTTAACACGCTTTGCGTCTGTCACAGCCAAAACTTGCCCTCCACTAACTTACCGAACCCATCATTTAAAGCTAGTACACTTTTCCGGCGTTTATGATGATATTTGGGTACAAGCAGCATTTCTAGCCAAAATAACTTGTGACACATGTGAATACTTATTATCTTTTAGCCCCACTGTTCTAAGGCAAATAACACTCTTCCTCAGAGGGCAGGCACAATGACCAGCGAACAAACCATGATTTCGCGTGAGATTACAAATTTTAAGGCATCCAAAACGGTTGGTTTAATAGCTGACACGCATGTACCCGCAAGAGCAAGATGCATCCCCAAGATGGTTTTCCAAGTTTTTGAGAACGTGGATTTCATTGTGCACGCAGGCGACTTGGTAAGACTAGCCGTCATTGACGAGTTGGAGCAGCTTGCCCCAGTTTTAGCGGTTCACGGCAACATGGACGGCCCAAAAGTTAGCGGCGCTTTACCGAAGCTTAACTCCTTAAGAATTTTCGACTGGAAAATTGGCGTCATGCACGATCCGCGTGCTTTGTTCGGGATGTCCAAGATGCGGAAAATCGCCAAGCAGAACGATTTTGACGTTTTTGTTTACGGCCACACACACAGCGCCATCATAAAATGGGAAGGTAAAATCTTATACGTTAATCCTGGAAGTCCCACAAACCCCTTGCCTTCTTTTGTAATCAAGCCTTCGGTGGCACTGTTGAAGCTAACAAAGGAATCCATAACTCCTGAAATAATCCATATATAAAGCGCCTTAGCTTAGCCAACGCACAAAAGGTTTACTTTAATTCACCTCTCTCCCCAGCGCCAGATAGTCGTTTCACAGCGAATCTTAAAAGCAATTTTCACCAACAAAAGTGACTGTTAAATTAGTGGAGGTCAGCAATGTTGGAACATTGTAAAAATCCTTGGAAAAACAAGTGTAAAAGCGGAAACATCAGACTATACATTCTCGTCAAAGGAGAAAAACTACCCATCTGCAAAAAATGCTGGAGTCGATTAGCAGAGAAAGAACTTAATTGGGGAGACTAACACATGGAAAACTTTGGCTTAAACAGCGCAAAATCATTTTTGGGAAAAAACGTGAACCTACATCTGAAAGATGGTGCAGTGATAATTAACGTGCGGTTAACTGGGATTCGAAAGAGCGACTTTGGAAAAAGAAATTTGGTTGAGTATGTGCCTTATGGAAACCGCAAGACTGCATACCTGCTGCTAAAGAATATTGCGTGGGCAGAACTGCTGAATCTATCTCTTATACAAACAGCAGGCTGAGGTGCGTTAGGCTTATTTACTCAAAGAAGCATCCAGAAGGATGAACAAGCGAAAATTTGGAAAAATATGCTGCCGAAAATTGTTATCCACAACTCAATAAGTCTATATAGCTCTCTTACTAATTTCGAACCGAATATGTCATTACATTATCAGATGCTGTAATGCAATGGTTATGCTTCTGGATTTGCTTGGTTTGTGCGCATTAAACAAAAGCTGAATATAGTTAACGGAACAAAATACGTTTATGCATTGTTTACGTTGTGGAGCTTGCTGCAAAGAAACTGAAATGCTGCTTTCTGCAGAGGACATTGAACGCTTAGAGGGGAAAAGTTACAGTAAAAAGTTTTTTGTACGGTTTGATAGAGCTGGCTACGCTAAACTTCGAAATCGACTGGGCTACTGCGTTTTCTACGATGTTAAAAAGCAACGGTGCAAAGTCTATAGGGAAAGGCCTTTGGGCTGCCGCCTTTACCCCATAATATGTGATGATATAAAAGGAATAATCGTGGATAAAATATGCCCCGCAGGGGCCAACTTGAACGAAAATAAAATAAAGAGAAAAGGCAAAAAAGTGATTAAACTTCTAGAAAAGATAGACTCTGAAGCCAAGCTGAGATGATTCCCTAAGTCTTTTCCAATAGTTCCAAAAACAATTGTGGCCATCCCTGAAATTTTCTTCCAATTTCAGCAATAAAAGAACCTTTACGTGCGAGATCTACTCGTTCAATCTATTTATTAGGGCAGCAGTTTTTCACCAAAAGCGTTTATGGTGCGGTCGCCGGGATTTGAACCCGGGTCGTCAGCGTGGCAGGCTGATGTCCTAACCAAACTAGACTACGACCGCTCCAAAGATGGGCTACGTATTCTTCGCTGTCTTCTCTTAAAAAGCGTTATGTTTCGGCGTGTAACACTCGCATAGATTCCTGCAGAAAACGGTAATCTCCAATGCGGAATAAATGGCTTTTGCAACTGCAGTCCGAGCAGCCGAAACCGGCTGCTGGCTCGCCTCTTTCGCTAATCGCTTTTGCAATCTCGCATTCTTCACTTCTATTTGCTTGCTTGTAGAGCACTTTTACGATTCTTGCTAAGCTATCGTCAAGCAAATAATCTATGTGCCAAAACAGGCGTTTCTCTTTTCCAAAGTGACGTTTTATTCTTTGTTCCAGATTAACCTGAGCGGAACCAACATATGCGTATAAGCCCTTTTCAAACGTTAACTTGCCCAAAGCACCCACGTTCATGCTCACATCCTTGTCTATTTGGATGATTAACACGTAAACGCCTCTCAACCAGGTACCCCGCCTTTGCTAGCCTTTCCGCTTTGAACCGAATAAACATTCTCCAAAAACGCTGTAGCGGCTACAGCACTCGTTTCAGTCGCTATTTTTATAAGTCGAATGCTTGAAGTAAGTTTCCATGCAAGCAGAGATTGGAATAATTGGTGGAACAGGTCTTTACGATCCGAAACTGCTCAAGAATGTTGAAGAAGTAACCATAAACACGCCATACGGAGCGCCTTCTGACGCAATTATAATAGGCGAGTTAGCGAGTAGGCATGTGGCGTTTTTGCCGCGGCACGCAAAGAAGCACACGATAAGACCTACAGACGTCAATTCACGAGCCAATATTTTCGCATTGAAGAAGCTCGGGGTTCAGAGGATTCTCGCGCCTTCCGCCGTCGGCTCATTGAAGGAAAAGTATAAGCCAAGCGATATCGTGTTTGTCGATCAGTTTATTGACCGAACCACTAGGCGTGAACAGTCGTTTTACACGGAAAAGCGCGTGTGCCACATATCAGTGGCTGAGCCGATGTGTCCTGAAATGAGGCAGACACTGATAGGCGTCGCCAAAGACATAGGCATTCAAGGTCACGCTACTGGAACTTACGTTTGCATAGAAGGTCCACGCTTTTCAACTAAAGCTGAGTCGAGACTTTTCAGGAGTTGGGGGGCAGACGTAATCGGCATGACGCTCGTCCCTGAGTGTGTTCTGGCACGCGAAGCTGAAATATGCTTCGCTTCAATAGCAACAGTCACGGATTATGACGTATGGAAGGACCATGCTGTCAGCGCCGATGAGGTTGTAGCGACAATGAAGATTACTGTTGAAAAAGTTAGGCGCATAATCTTGGAAGCAGTTGCACGTTTGCCGAAAGAACGCGATTGCGAATGCAAAAACGCGTTGAAGTGCGCGTTCCTGTGAGGAAGATCAAAGAAATGAAAAAAGGTGAAAAATGCAAATTAGATCTAAAATCGAAAGTGAGAAGAATACCTGAGTTCAAAGGTGTAGTTTTCTGGGATATCACTCCACTCTTAAAGGACAAGTGTTGCTTCAGAGAATGCATCAGTTTGCTGGCCGATCATTATAGGGGTAAAGCCATCGACGTTATAGTTTCCAATGAGGCTAGAGGCTTCATAGTAGGCGCCGCATTAGCATATGAGCTTGGAGTCGGGTTTATTCCTATACGGAAGAAGGGGAAGTTGCCGTTCAAGTGTGTGGACCTTACTTACAAGAAGGAATACGAATGCGACACGATTGAGATTCACGAGGACGCCATTATGCGGGGCGATAAGGTTTTACTTATTGATGATTTGCTGGCGACAGGCGGCACGGTCAAAGCGAACATTGAATTAGTTGAAAAGCTGGGCGGCAAAATCGTTGGCATAGGCTTCCTGATAGAACTCGGCTATCTTGACGGAAGAAAGGCCATTGGAGACAAATACGACGTATTCTCAATCATACAATGCAACACCACCAACGGATAACCAACCGTACATGCTTTTGCACCTCTGAAATTCTATTCACTTTTTTGAATACTTGAAATACAATATTCTGTTTTAGAGGAAGGATACTTGAATCTTTATATTTCTAGCAACATGGGCTTTTTGGGTATATTCCGTTGCCGCCCAGAAATTTAAGCTGAAATCCGGTTGGCGTTTCGCCTCATTAGTTATAGGGCTCTTGATTTTCTTTGTCATTTAGTCTTTGCAAACGCTGTTAAGCCTCTTTGTTTACCGGTCGTTTTTAACAAGGCTGTTCGTAGGATTTACCTTGCCAGCTAGACCAGAAACAGATTTAAATTACTTGCTGTGCGCCCAACTCGGCGTTTCTAATCGTTGCGGAATTGACGTTTTTCTTGAAAAGTGTTCACAGTGGATATATCGAATTTCAAGCGCTTTAATAAAAAATACCACTTTGCAAAAGCAGAAGAACGTTAAGACAACGCCCTTTGACACACTAAAGCTTTTCTGTTCTGAAACTACTATATCCAGAATGATGTGATGCCAATGAAACCGGAACAAGCTAAAACCGTAGCTAAGGCTTTGAACGAACTAAATGAAAGTTACAGTGATCTACTTAGTGCAATAAAAGGTACTGTAAACACAGCTGAGGCTACTAAGAAGCTGTGGCATAAAGGAAACAACTCGAGGCTTATGAAAATCGGAGTAGCTTTAATATTTTTTCCAGAACCTACACCGATAAGCGAAACTATAGGCGCGTGCTTCATTGCTGCAGGGGCAGTTCAAAAAGGCATCCAAAATAGGTCTATCTATCTTGAAGATTTAACGAAAACTTTCAAAAACACACTGAAAGACGTGTTGGCAACTCACAATTCCCTGTAAGTCCAACGAAGTGGAAATCTAGTTCAGTCCCGCGTAGCAGAAAGATGGAGAGGGAAATCAGTTATTTTGCAAGGGTGGGGATGGCGCTGTTTTTCTTTGTAAAGGACAGCGTCGTTGAACTCGCTTCGGCTTCGATTTTAGGCGTGCTGTTGGCCCCAATTTTCTGGCAAATCAGGTGAAGTGAGTTTTCGGTGAAGTTTAGTATGTTTTGGCCTTCGGTTGTGAGTTTGTAGACTTTTCTGGGGCGTTCGTTTTTCATGTTCCATTCGCTGTTGACGAAGCCTTTCTTTTCAAGCGTGGCGAGCAGGGGGTAGATGGTGCTTGGGCCGAAGTAGACGCCGAAGGTTTTGCGGATTTTGGTTATGACTTGGTAGCC
>CP070714.1:121914-127356 GCA_020350385.1 Candidatus Bathyarchaeota archaeon
AGAAAGTGGAGCAATTATCTTAAACGCGGCTGAAAAGGGCAAAGCGGTTTTCCTTGTTCCAGGCGACCCGTTTATAGCCACGACTCACGTGACGTTACGTATTGAAGCGAAAAAGCGCGGGATCAAAACACGCATAATTCACGGAGCCTCCGTAATTTCTGCGACAATCGGCTTGTCAGGTCTGCACAACTACAAGTTTGGAAAGACAGTCACAATACCCTTCCCCGAAAACTTTTCAGAAACCCCCTACAACGTCATCGCCCAAAACAAGAAGCGTGGATTGCACACGCTGTGCTTGCTGGATCTAAAAGTGGCCGAAAACCGTTTCCTAAGCATCAACGAAGCGTTGACATTGCTCTTGGAAATTGAGCAAAAAAGGAAAGAAGGGAATGTCATGCCAAGCACGGTGGCGGTCGGTGTGGCAAGGGCTGGAAGTAAAATTCCAATCTTGAAAGCTGATTACATCAAAGAATTGTCAAAGTACGATTTTGGGAATCCACCGCATAGCTTGATTTTTCCGGGTGATCTCCACTTTGTAGAAATTGAAGCGTTAGTGGCGCTTGCGGGGGCGCCTGAGACCTTAAGGAGGCTAGCCAAATGAGCTTGGAAGCGCTTGTATCGAAGTATATAGTTTCCACAGAAAAAGTCCTCAAAGAAATGCAGCGTAGTAAAGGCTCAACAACCGTAGCCAATAAATCCGTTGACACTATTCTGGATTATATCACGGCTTATTTGGAAGACGCAAAATATTACAAGATTCAGAAAAAGTTTGAAACAAGTCTGACTTCGGTCGCTTATTGCGAAGGATTATTAGACGCGCTGAGACTGTTGGGAGTTGTGAAATTCGAATGGCCAGCAAACACGGAAAGAAAAAAATAGTTTTAGCTTCAGGCGTATTCGATCTGCTACATCTGGGGCATGTCAAATTCTTGGAGGAAGCCAAGAAAGCCGGCGGCAAAGATGCAGAACTTTTAGTCATAATTGCAAGGGACAGCACAGTGGAAAAAAACAAGGGCAGAAAACCTATCATGCCCGAAAACCAACGGCGCGCTTTAGTTGAATCCCTAAAAGTGGTTGATGAAGCTGTCCTTGGCTTTGAAGATTTTGATGTAGATGACGTCATTAAGCGAATTAAACCTGATGTTATCGCCTTGGGATACGATCAGGCGGGCATGGAAAAACGCGTACAAGAATACGTTAATAAGCACAAGTTAAACACAGCTGTCATTTGTATCGGCAAATTTGAAGAAGACGCACTAGACAGCTCATCAAAGATAAGACAGAAAATCATTGAAAAGTTCATCAGATGAAAAAGCCATGTCCAACAGCCAGAAGTTTAAGCCTACCTACATTCTAATCGCGTTGAGCATTGCCTTTTACATTTACACTTCTGTGCAGGGTGGAGATTTTATGAATACAAGCGGCAATATGATTTTACAATACGGCCAAGTTAATAGGCTAGTCCTTTACTATGGTCAGTACTATCAGCTTCTCACATCTATGTTCGTCCACGCCAACATAGCGCATCTCGCCGGCAACATGCTCTTTCTCCTCATTTTCGGGTTAAGAGGGGAAGAAATGTTTTCGGTGCCGGAGTACTTGCTCGTCTACTTTCTAGGCGGATTAACTGGAAACCTGCTATCGCTACTGTTGTTGCCTCTTGATATTCCGTCAGTAGGAGCGTCAGGCGCCATCTTCGCCATGTTCGGGGCAGCTATAATCTATGCTAGACGTGCCTTAAGACAATCGATAATTGGTGCGTTAATATATGCGTTCTTTCTGTTATTCCTCAGTTCAGGACCAGGTGTGAATAATTTAGCGCATATAGGCGGACTACTCACGGGCTTACTGATCGGCTATGTGTTGGCTGCAAAGCATAAACCTGTCACAGAGTACACAATTAGCTACTCTTATTCAACCAATCCTTAGAGTTAGGGCAAAGCGAAGACTTCCACCTTAACTTTTTGCCCGTCCTTGAGTTTTAACTGCTTTCTGAGGTAGACTGGAGCGATTACCTCCAGGACTGACCTGTCATAGTGGCTGCGCAAGGCGAAAATCAGAGCGCCCTTAACCTTGTTAGCTATCTTGGCAGGGTAACACTTGACTAGCCCAAAAGTTCGGTCTTCGTTTTTGAAGCCTTGAATCTCAATGGCTGGGTACGCTTCAAGTTCTGTACGTGTCTTAAGGTCATAGTCAGTTGTAAGCTTGAGGTTGAGCGTGCCAGGATAGGGGTCAAAGCCGAGCTTTTCAATGAATTGTTTTCTGTACGGCTCTTTTAAGATGTAATAGGCGCCTTCACCTAAACCCGTGAAAACCGTTCCTTCAATAATAACCGACGGCGGATAAGCGGCTTCAATCAAAAATCGCAAGTTAGAGTATAGCTTCTGAAGCTCTCTTTTACCTTTGTCGTTGATCCTTATCAGGCTGCCTTCTGGCGTTGTCGTCCTCTGAATCCAACCTTTATGCTCAAGCTTTATCAAGTGGCGGGATGCCGTCTGCTGGGAAATTCCCAGTTTCTCAGCCAAATATTCGGTTGAGACTTTGGCGATTCGCCTGTGGGCACCCATTTCCGCCAGTTTAAGAAGCGTATGGATTTGCTGCCATTCGCGTTTATCAGTCAATAGCCTTGGTTCTCCAGTTGCAGCTACAGATATTAGGTAGAGGTTTATATTTAAGCGACTCGAAAGCACTGCAATCAAGGGAAAAGAGCTCAATACACGGGATAGAAGAGCTTTATAAGGCATAAGAAAACGCGATTTCTCGCAATAATGATGGATGTTTTATTTTTGGTTATAACGCAAAATATATAAGACGCCCCTAACCATGCAACTTCTTGAAAGAATCATGAATGCATGGAAACTTCGGATCTCCATGGCTGGAACCTTAGCCATAATTTTCGGGCTGTCAACCTTAGTGTTCACAGTAATCATGAGCCTAGCAGGAGTCTTCGACATATTAACGCTGGGCATTTTCGTCGTAGCATTTAACATTATCCAATGGCTCATATCCCCCTACCTCATTGGCGCTATATACCGAGTTCGAGAAATGCCAGAAAATGAAAACCCGCAACTGCACCAGATGATTGAGAATCTCAGCCAAAAAAGCAAAATTTCTAAGCCAAAACTTATGCTAGCGAAAATTCCAATTCCAAACGCGTTCGCATATGGTTCACCGCTCACAGGCAACCGCGTCGCGGTAACTCAGGGGCTTTTAAAGTCGTTGGATAAAGACGAAGTCGAAGCCGTCATAGGACATGAACTCGGCCACTTGAAGCATAGGGACGTGCAAGTTATGATGGTGGTTTCCTTCTTGCCAGCACTTTTCTATTACATCGGCTTTTCGCTGATGCTTTCAGGGACGTACCGCGGTCGTAGAGATGATAGCGGTGGAAGCGCGCTCATTGGCATAGGTTTCATGGTTTTCTCTTGGGTGCTTAACCTGTTTATTCTCTACTTGAGCAGGCTGCGCGAGTACTATGCTGACAGGCACAGCATTTCCGTGGTGGATAATGGCGCGCAGAAACTCTCCATGGGACTGGCGAAGATAGTTCACACGACTAAGAAGGTTAAAAATGCTGCAAAAGCCAAGAAAGAGAAACCAAATTTGAGCGCTTTCAAGGCTTTATTTATAGCTGATCCTGATCGAGCAATCACAGATTCAGCGGAGTTAGCCGCAATGAAAGCTCAAAACAAGCAGAGTTTGGTTCAGAAAATAACCTCGAGGAAACTGACGTTTACGGACAAGCTGATCGAGGCCTTATCAACTCATCCGAATATAGTTAAACGTCTGCGGGCACTGCAGGAACTTAGTTAAGAAGCATCAGCCCAGTTTTTTTGCTCTCGCAAACGATTTTAAACCTATGATGCTTTTTCTTACTCAGACCAAGGTCATGGAAGTTTTAGACTTGAATCCTATAATGCTTTATGAGAATGGGGCAAAAACAGTACACGCGCGAATTATACTCGAATAATAGAAAAAGTCGATAAGCTGTGCGAGTCAATAACTCATTATATAAAGGTTGTAATTCTCAAAATCATGATAAATGAATGGCTGGTCTATTTACACCTTTTGAAAAAAGGTAACACAGGGAAGGCATTATTTTTCCAAGAGTAACTGCAACAACTTTATCGCAGACCACGCGGCAAGCGCGCTTGTACGCGGATTCTCAGGATGAGGGTCATTCATAAAACATAAAAACATCTCGCCAAAACGCCATTTGACCTGAAACTCGTGTCTGTTGCGTTGCACAGCAGGGTCAGAAACCACTTGCACCCTCACTTTTGCAGGTTTAACCGTCAAAGCCAGAGTAGCAGCAACGTTCATTTCTCGTGGATAAAGCCGTGCTGCCTCTTCAGCTCTACCCTCATACACGACTTTTGGTTCTTTGTTATTCAAGTCAAACGCTTTAGGATTTTTCCTTGTAGTTAGCAATACCTCGTCTATTCCAGCTAAAGCCGCACTGGCAAGGGCATCCAATCCGCCAATAGCGCCAGAGGGTACGTGAACCTTGCTGCTCTGCACGTTTAAGCCTAAAAGGGCTCCGCTGCTCATCACGATCAAATCGATGTCTTCAGCGGTTATCTGCTCTACGTATTCTCGGGCAGCCTGTTGTGACGCCGCTTCCACGATAACTTTTGGCTCGAACCTTAACATCTCATCAAGGCTTGCTACGACAGTCACAGGAAAACTAAGGTAGCTTTTGAGCTTCTCAGCTTTTTTCTCATTATGATCGTAAAGAATCAGTTCGTCGCATGCAACTCGTTTTTGCTCCACTGCTTCAGCGATAAGGGTGCCTATGGCGCCGCAGCCTATTATGCCGACTTTTTTCGTGTCTTTCGTTTCTACCATAGGCTTCACCTTCAATACTCAGCTGTAAAATGAACTTCAGGATGTTGAGCGATTTCTTTGCCGCTGCCCTTCTCCGCGAAAACTTCAAGACTTGCCACCTTGCAGGTTCCAGTTATATCCCCTTTGCCTTCTCTGATTATCTCTGCCGTTTCTCTGTCTCCAGCGTAAACCGTCAATCTTTTAACCTGAGCGTTTAACGGCATGCGCTTCTCTGCCTTTTCTCTTCGAACCGAGGTTATAACCGCTATAATCAAGTCTCCACGCTTTTCCGCTTCTTCATCAACAAGCGCCTGATCAAATTCAGGCCAAGGCGACAGCTGCAAGCTCCTGCAACCCTTGTAATCAGCGTACATGGCTTGGTAGATCTCCTCTGTTAGATGCGGCGTTATAGGAGCCAGAAGTTGCAAAACTCGGTACAAAACCTCGTAAAGCGTGTGCTGTGCCGCTGCTTTTTTTGCTACGCTGTGCAGCTCTGGCCTGTAAAGCCTGTCCTTGACTGCTTCCACGTAGCAATCACATAAAGTGTGCCAAGTAAAATTGCGAACCTCTTCCACAGCGATGTTGAATTGGCACTTCTCCAAAGCTTCAGTAACT
>CP070714.1:127456-139619 GCA_020350385.1 Candidatus Bathyarchaeota archaeon
AGGAGATCAATATGGATGGAGAACAAAAACATAATTGAGACATATAATCTGTCAAAGATCTATCGGCTAAGGAATGCCAGTGAAATAAAAGCTGTGGATGAGGTCAACTTGAAGGTGCAAGAGGGCGAATTTCTCACAATTTTAGGTCCCTCAGGAAGCGGCAAGACAACCCTCCTCAACCTGTTAGGAGGCGTCGACAGGCCAACTACCGGCGAGATTAGAATAGATGGGCTGGAGCTCTCAAAGCTGACTGAACGTGAACTAGTTAAGGTCCGGCGGGAGAAAGTGGGCTTCGTCTTTCAAGTTTTTAACCTAATCCCAACACTAACAGCCCTCGAGAACGTTGAGGTTGCATTGGCACCCACGGTAGCTAATAGAAGTAAACGACTTGAACGGTCAAGTCACCTCTTGGAGTGGGTGGGTTTAGGGAGGCGCCTCCACCACCTACCCGCTGAACTGAGCGCTGGAGAGCAGCAAAGAATTGCAATAGCTAGAGCTTTCGCTAACGAGCCAAAAATAATCCTACTTGACGAACCCACTGGAAACTTGGATACTGCAACTGGAAGAGAAATCATGAAGATGTGCCATAAGGCCAACAAGGAACACTACCAAACTGTCGTGACAGTCACCCACGCACGCTACGTGAGGGAGTTCACAGACCGCTTGCTTTACATGAGGGATGGAAAGCTCTACACGCAGATACCAGAAGAGGAATTATTGAAGTCAGCCCATAATTTAAGCCCATGAAAAAGCTGAAAGCTTGTATTAAGTACATTACGTCATGGGAGCCGCTACTTTCTTAAAAAAATATTTTCTTCGTTGCATCCATTATGGAAGTCGGTTTCATAAACCTGCTGATAACGATCATTGCTTAACCTCAATAGAAATGCGCTTAGCTGGGACTAAAAATCTTTTTTCGTTAATTTTTTCTTTAATTTTCTAATCAAGATCTCTAAATCTTGACTTAACTCCACAGGATACGTTGGCGCACCTGTTAACTGCTTGTATCTCTCAGGAAGTTTCGACAGACTCTCCGCGGCGGTTGCGCGTATCTCATCAAGAGATGGAAGATCATAAATTATTTCGCCTTTTTCCATAACTTTGACGAGCAAAGGTTTACCTTTCACCTTTTCGTCCGCTAATGCTATAATATCTTTAGCAAAATTGCCGTCTTTATATTTGAATCTGTAAACTTGCTTCCGCCCAGGTAAAGTGATTTTGCCCTCGCTGAGCTTCATTATCGGCGAAAAATTGCCGCTTTCACGCATAGTTTCGCATAATTTATAGATTATATCCACGTAGGGCTTGTCTGCTGAGGTGCCCATTTTGGTTCCAACGCCGAACGCGTCAATTCTTGCCCCTTCCTTCAGCAGTTCCGCTATTTTGAATTCATCTAAGTCGCCGCTAGCGAAAATTTTGATGTAATACAAACCTTTTTCGTCCAGCAACTTTCTAACTTTCTTACTTATTTTCATCAAATCGCCGCTGTCCAACCGCACTCCGCCAAGTCTGCATCCTTTCCTTTCAAGTTCTTTTGAAACCGTAGCGGCTTTTTCGGCGCCCGCAATGTCATCGTAAGTGTCAATCAAGAGCGTTGATTTGTTAGGGAAAGTTTTGGCAAACGCTCGGAAAGCATCTATTTCCTTCTCGTAAGACATAACGAAAGAGTGCGCCATCGTCCCGAAGATTGGAATGTCATAACTTAGTCCGGCCAAAACGTTGGAAGTTCCTTGGCATCCTGCTATATAGCTGCACCGTGCCACTTTCATTCCCGCATCGATGCCATGCTCTCTCCTTAAGCCGAATTCAACTACAGCTTTGCCCTTAGCAGCGTTCACGACTCGTGAGGCTTTTGTGGCGATAGTCGTCTGCAAATTGACAGTATTAAGCAGAAAAGTCTCTACCAGTTGAGCCTCTATTATCGGTGCAGTTACACGGATCAAAGGTTCACATGGAAAGACCAGTGTGCCCTCGGGAACAGCCCAGACATCCCCTGTGAACTTGAAATTTCGGAGGTAGTCAAGAAATGGCTGGTCAAAATCCTGTTTTTTAAGGTAAGAAAGATGCTCAACAGTGAATTTTACACTTTTGAGAAAAAGAAGGACTTGCTCCAGACCCGCAAACAAAAGATAGGAACGATTTGCAGGCAGCCGCCTTATGAACAGGTCAAAAGTAGCTGGCTCAAACTTCTTATTGTCGAAGTAGCTTGCGCACATAGTCAACTCATAGAAGTCGGTAAACAGGCTCATATTTTCTTCTTTTAGAAAAACAAGAAAAGAGTTCATGCGTTATACCTTAAGGACGGATGAAATTTAATCCTTTCTGAAATGACCGCTATTCTGTCAAGTTTTTGTAATAGCTGTGCCACTGTCATCGAAACCTCCTTGAAAAATTCGCGGAAAATACAGAACACACTTCAATTGCCGTAAATTACTTGAAACTTTTATATATTGCTATGACATTGTTAGCACTGAGCGTCATGGCTGAAGTTTGTTCGACATGCGGGCTTCCAAAGGACTTATGCGTTTGTGGTGAAATAGAAAAAGAACAACAGAGGATTCGCATTAGACTCGAAACAAGAAAATTTGGCAGACCAAACACGATTGTTGATGGCATGGATGATAGAAATTCGAATCTTGCAAACACAGCTCAGAAGCTAAAAAATTTTTGTGCTTGTGGTGGAACATCAAAGAACGGCCAGATAATGTTGCAAGGTGATCATCGTGAGAAAGTACGCGAATTCCTCATCAAGATGGGGTATCCGGAAGAGAACATAGAACTGCAATAGCTCCTAGGTCAAAGGTGCAAAGTCCTAAATGAAACTGCTACGAAACGTTCGTGAAGTACTTAAAACTCTAAAGCATCGGAAACCATCCAAGATTTACTGTCCCCGATGTTGCAGTCCAAAGATTAGTTTGTACAGTAGTCTAGACCTTTGGCTAACACCTAAGAAATACGTGTGCGATGACTGTGGCTATGTAGGCCCCATAATTTTGGAACTTGAAAAAGAAGAGGAGAGTAGCTGATTAAGCGCTTAGTCGGGTAGGGCCAGATTCAATTGTTTCCTCAGAGTCTTGTAGCGATTTCTCACGGTGACTTCAGTCACGCCGGCAGCTTCTGCTATGTCTTTTTGCGTCTTCTTTTCGTTATTTTGCAGACAGGCGATGTAAAGGGCAGCAGCCGCCAGACCCATTGGGTCTTTGCCAGCAGCAGCGCGTTTCCTTCTTGCCTCTCTAAGGATTTGTATTGCCAAGCCCTGCGTTTTGCCCGAGATTCCAGTTCTCTCGGCGATCTTTGACACGTAAGTTAGCGGATTGGCAATAGGCATGCGCACGTCAAGCTCACGCAACAAAAGCCTGTAGCAACGAGCAACATCTTTCTTATCGACAAGACTTGCCTCAGCAATCTCACGGAGCGTTCGGGCAGTTCCACTACCACGGCAAGCCGCGTAAAGGGAAGCGGCAGCTATTGCAGCAATTGACCTGCCGCGAACTAAGCCCTTATCGAGGGCTTTACGGTAAATAACAGCAGCTTTTTCCTTGATTGGTGGAGGAATGTAAACTTTGTCAGAAAGGCGGTCAAGTTCTGCCATGGCTTGAGCAAGGTTTCTGTCTATAGAAGAGTGAACGCGAGAGCGTATTTGCCATTTCCTCAAACGCCACATTTGTAACCTAGTGGAGAGAGGGAGTTTTCTTCCGAAGGCGTCACGGTCCACTTGGCTTATGGCTGTGGATAAGCCCTTGTCGTGAACCGAATATGATGTTGGGACTCCAACGCGGCTTCTTGACGCTTTCTCTTCTTGCGTGAAGGCGCGCCATTCCGGGCCTTTATCCATCATCTGCTCGTATAGGACGAGGCCACAGCCGCCGCAAACGGTTTCACCTGTGTCATAATCGTGAACTAGGTTGTCGCTACCGCACTCTGGGCACTTGTCAACCAAGCGTTGTTGTGTTCTAGCTTCTTTTTTGCTTATTCTTTTCCACTCCGTGGAATGTTATGCGTAGAACCGTCACCATATCCCTTTTGGGCTGAGAAAACAGTCCATTCGGCCCGCGCAAACTAAGCTGATGTTTAGTTTTAATATATAAGCTTTACGGTTCATACAGCGAGATTCTATGCATAATCTCTGAATTCTTATTCCCCCTAATGATTCCGCTTAACAAAGGTTCCGAAATGCTGTGCTTCTCGAGAAAGTTCAAGAAAGGATACCTGAAGTTTGCAGGAAGGGGAAAGTTTTAATCAAAAACAGTTTATTTAGAAACTAGCCAAAACACTCGTTTAGTGAAGCCCGGTGGTGTAGCGGCCAAGCATAGTGGGCTTTGGACCCGCTGACGAGAGTTCGAATCTCTCCCGGGCTACTTCTACATGTGTTAGAGATATTAATCCCCCCTTTGCTGGCAATACCGATGTTTAACCAACTAACGCCCTAACCCGCCGCACTTCTCTAGTGTCCGCCCACACACCAACGGCTATGCGGTTAACCCCGCCTAGGTAGGCCTTGTCCAGATAAAGGGTTACCTCCCAATAGGGAACTAATGCCAGACCTTTTTCTCTAAGAGTTGGGTGAAACACAGCTAAAACAGGTTCTTCCAGCACGTTAAAATCAGACACTACCACACCGTCCACTGTCCACGAGAAATCTTCCACAGCGTTTCTTGCGATTTCAATAGCCTCTTCGCTGGAGATATTAACTTCTGTGCTTCCAATGCCGAATAGAAACCAGCCATCAGTTAGTTCTTTCAGAACATGACTTTCGAAAACGAGACTCAAACTTTTCGGTGAAAAGTTAACGCCGTTTTCCGTATACAGCCACAGGACTTCAGCGTCATCTCCAGAGACAGAGATCTTTAGCTTTGTATTGCCCTCCGCTATTTCCATATTTTCTATTTCGTTAACTGAGGCTAACAAGTTGCTCATCTCTTCCAGATAAGAAGCATCATAAAAGGACCTGAATCTCTGAAGCAAATTCTTAGTAGCATCCAACATTGTGTAAGGTTGAGGCTCTGCATAGATTGGCGAACCCTCAAACAAATACATTTGATACCTAGACAACTGTTTGTTTCTAAACCTGAAAACCACATCAATCTGACTATCACTATTAGTAAGCGAATACCTCAGAATCTCCTCGACGACTCCACCTATATCAGAACGAACTTCAACAGTGTTGCTCAATAGACTTGCGTCGTATTTTGTGATGTCAATTTGGACAACATCCTTAAGGAAAGCAATTGCATCTTCTGTGCCGGCGCTCCAAGATAACAACTGATTATACTTTGACTCTAAGAGCTCATGATCACTTGACAGTTGGTTCAAAGAAGCATATTGCACGTAGGACATACTTGCCAAAAGAACAATCCCGATAATTAGTATTGCAAGAATTGATTTCCACCTTAAAGGCAAGGACAAGCGGTACTTTGATTGAATAGCTGGAGCTTCTTCCACAGTTTTCATTGTGCTCACAGAGGCTACGCCGAAGGTAGATAACTTGTACTGCCCATCCTCGGACTTAGTTAAGAGTTCGCCGAGGTTTTCAAGGTGATACGTCAAATGGGAGCTGGAGATTTCAAGGGCCTCAAGCATTTGCGAGAAGGTCATCGGCTTCTGCGAGAGCATACGGAGGATTTTGCGGCGCGCAGGATGCTTCAAAGAACTAAACATGGTTGAGTAAATTTCTTCCTCTGAATTGGACATTTCCTCACCCACTTAACTATTATTATGTGGGCACCCTTTAGAAAACTTTTGTTTTGTCAAGAAACCTTGACTAAAAAATGGTCGCTACGGGCTTCTTTTGTCAAGAAACCTTTACAAAAACCCTTTTATCACAAAAAAGCCCAGTATTAAGCAGGAGCTTATGGAGCGCAAGTTGCGACAGGACGTGACAATTACATAAATTATATGAACATGAGAAAACTATACAAGCATTAGTGAGGGTAGGTATGAAACAGCGAACTGTTCTCTGCTTTACTCTCGCAATCATATTTTCTTTGCATATTGTTAGTGTGCACAATATTCAACCAGCTACTGGCTGTTACGGTCCACGCATAACCGCAGACATAAGCGCAACTGAAGTCAATGTAAACGAAAGCGTAACCATAACAGGAGAAATATGCCCCGCAGAACCAAACGTAACAGTGAGAGTGACATTCACCAGGCCAGACTACACTTGGATAGATCAGTATGTCCTGGCTGATCCTGAGACAGGCCAATTCACCGTTATTCAAAGCCTTGACATGGTTGGATACTGGAATATATTTCCAATCCATGGTCACATATGTGACAGATTATATGCAAACGTGACCGATCCAGCTGACCCGCTGGCTCCATTGCCAACGGCCGAGTTACCACCATACAAGCCTAATGTTTCTCTCGTAACAGTAGCAGCAATCGCAGTAAGTATTGGAGCAGCAGCAGTAACGACAGGAAGAAAAAACAAAACCAGAAACATCAGCTCCCTGAGGTTGTTTGTCCAAATAGGTTTCGTTTTCCTCATTTTCTTTGGCATGTTCATCGATCACCGAATTATACCAGTACCTGCCGAACAAATTGCACCACATGAGTCCTTGGTCGTAACAGACGTTTTTGGTGTATCCATGCCAGACGGCTTTCCAGTTCCTTTATTTGGATGTTACTATCCCTGCGGAAAAACCGTGACTTGTGCGCTCTGGGAAATTCAAGTATACATATATCCGTTCTGGGATACTGGTCGGGGCTGGGGAGTAGACTATGTCTCCTCGGGCATAATGAGATTAGCTGTTGTCTTCGGCGCCATAATTCTGTTGTCTGTTCTTCTCGGGAAATTCTTTTGCGGCTGGATCTGCCCCTTCGGCTTGTACATGGACTTAATCAGCCGACTCAGAAAGGCGTTAAGGATAGAACACCGAAATTTTTCAGACCGCTTTAACGAGAGGTTTCATCAACTTGGCTATGTAATCCTAGCCCTTCTCATAATTCTAAGTGTCATTTTCGGCTCGCAAGCAATAGCCGGCACCCAATTGGTTCCTGGAACAGAAAAAGGCGGCTTTGTTTACAATTACTTTTCTGCGCCTTTCTGTCAAGTCTGTCCCATGAAGCCCCTATGCGTGCTACTGCAGACTTCAGTAGGGCTTTTGAGACCAGAATGGCTCGTCGAAGCGACAACTGGCGAGTTCTACCAACTAGGTTTCTACTTAACCTCGCTGAACCTGTTTGTACTTGG
Source organism: Candidatus Bathyarchaeota archaeon (assembly GCA_020350385.1). GTDB lineage: Archaea > Thermoproteota > Bathyarchaeia > Bathyarchaeales > Bathycorpusculaceae. The sequence goes on from CP070714.1 coordinate 134,652, forward strand.
GGTAGTAACCGTAGCAGCTTTCTTCTACCGACGCGCATGGTGCAGACTCTGTCCTTTAGGCGCTTTAGTCGCTTTGTTCAACCGTTTTCCACCCTTCAAACGGTTTTCTGGTATCCGCTTAGATAAAGTGGAAGAAAAATGCACTAAATGCGGGGTCTGCAAGAGAGTCTGTCCCACGCAAGTAACTGAAGTTTACGAGAAGAAGGGAGGCGATGTGACAACTTCCAACTGTTTATTATGTACGCGATGTGTTGAAATGTGCCCATACGAAGACGCTTTAAGAGTAAAAGTAGCTGGAAAAACGGTGTTCAAATCAAGAAACTGGCTAGAATAAAAATACAAGAGTACGGCAAATATGGCTGAACAATCATGAAAAAGATTATAATAATTGCTTTCGCGTTGATGTTTCTTTCGTCGACGTCGCTTGTAGGTTTAGCGAGTGTAGCATCAACCGTGCCGATAATTCGTATCCTATCCGACGGCAGAATTGACCCTCCGACTGTGCCAATTCTACGCAATGGCGATGTATACACGTTTACAGCCAATGTACATGTACAGATTGTTGTGGATATAGATAATATTGTGATTGATGGCGCAGGTTATACTCTTCAAGGAAACTATAACGGAACACGGACAGACTCATGGGTGGTTGGTCAAGGACCAGAACAAGAATATGATGAAACGCAAGTCCCATGGACCATAGGAATAGATTTAGCTAATAAAAACAGGCATAATTTAACAGTAAAGAACCTAAATATCAGAAACTTTTACATTGGCATGTACATTTGGACGCCAAACAACACCATAACTGGATGTGCACTATCAGATAACATAGTGGGTATACTGCTCTCAGGAGACTCTAATACTATAACTAAAAATTACATAGCCTATAATGAAGAGGGCATATTTTTCGGCGTAAACCAGCCCGGAAATGAGCCATTAAACATAATTCTCACGCATAACAGCTTCATTGATAACGCTGTGCATTTCAGCGGTTGTTTTTGTGAGGATTATAATACGACGGAACCCATGCACACTTGGGATGACGACAAAGAAGGCAACTACTGGAGTGACTATAACGGCACAGACAACAACAGCGACGGCATAGGCGACAAACCATACGTAATCGACGTTCAGAACCAAGACCGCTATCCACTAATGCAAAGCGTCGCTACTCCACCAACTGCAACTCCTAGAACGCCCGTTGAAACAATAATCGCGGCTATTGCATTGCTGACAATCATAGTTGCCGCAGTGATTGCTTACAGAAGAAGAAAGAAAAAAGCGGCAGAACTAAATGCTTAAGATGGCTTCTTCAACTATAACAACAGAAGGAATAAAATGTCCTTAATACTTGAAGTTCCAAACCCATATGTTGAGGCTTTTGCTGTTGGACTATTATATGGACTGGTGTTTTGCACCTCAGCATGCCTCCCATACATTGCAAGTTACATCGCGGGTATTGGGGCTGATTTCCGCAAAGGAGTAATTGCCACACTAATCTACAATCTCGGTCGCGTAACCGCATATGCCTCGATTGGAGGCTTAATAGGTATACTAAGTAGCTTGTTCAGGTTTGTGGTGAATGAGTCCTCAATTTCCGCTTTTCAACAATTCTCTTCATATGCTTTCAGCGTAGTTACTATAGTTATCGGCATAAGTATACTTCTCAAGAGAAGATCAAACCCTCACGATTGCAATCCAGAGGGGAATAAAAACTTAGGCTTAAGGAAATTGAGCGGAAAACTTGATGTACGTGCTTTTTCACTGGGTTTCAGCAGAGGATTGATCGTGTGCCCGCCATTGGCAATACTTCTCCTATACTCAATACCTTTTACGGCTCCGATTGACAGTTTTGTCTTGGCAGTTTTGTTTGGTTTGGGAACTGCTATTTCTCCAATGCTGTTGTTAGGTGGAGTTACGGGTTGGCTTCTCAATAAAGCCCCATTATTTAGGAAGTGGATATCCATTGTAGGTGCTGGAACGCTCATATTGCTGGGAATTGCGTCTCTGGCAAACACAATTTTCGTCGCGAATACATAAATGCGAATGGCTAATGCACTGAAAACCTCAGGTGCCGTCCCTGTTTTAAATTGTATGAGGTTGGGTAAGAACCTATTTCAGAAAGTCGTAGGTTCGAGTCCAGTTTAATCTCGGTTTCATTGAAAAAAGTGGCTTTGACCAGTACTTAGACGAGATAATCGAAAAAAACAAGTTAGACCCTTAATTATCGACTGAACTCTGATTCACCTATTATTTCTGTTTTCTCCAAAGTTACTAGATTGATGGTTGCGAGTTTTCTAGATGGCTTTATATGGTTTTTAGTATACTACTGGATTCGGAAAATAGTCCACAACAAGCGAGCCGAGGTCTTAGATGAGCAAATTAAGCCAGAACTCTCTTTCAGCATTGTTGAAAAGCGGAGTTAACAAGTGGCGATTAGCCTTTTTGGTTTTTGCAGTAGTCTACGCGTTTTTTATCCTGCTGGATTTGTCGTTTATGGCAATTCAATGGGATGAAATCACACATCTAAACGGAGGCTTGCTTCTCTTACGCGGTCATTACCAAGAATACTTTGCGTTTAACGCGTTTTATCCGCCAATGTTTGATGCAGTAACTACTGGCTTCTTCGGCATCGGAGGCGTCAGTGCATTTACTGGAAGATTAGTTGCAGTAACTTTCGCGCTTCTTTCACTCTGGATAGTGTTTGAAACGGCTAATAAAATGTATGGATCAAAAATCGCGCTGATTTCAAGTGTCCTATTCGGATTGATGCCTGGGTTTGTTTGGCTTTCGCGGGTAGCCATGATAGAAACTATGCTTGTATTCTTCTTTACAGTTACTATGTTCTTTTTTTTCAACTGGATACGCACGCACCAGAATAAGGATTTAATCTTGAGCGGCTTAACCCTGGGAATAGGTTTTCTGGTTAAATATCAAATGCTGGTTGCAGGCGTAATCATGATAGCAAGTATATTCATCTTGAGTCGAGATTATCTTAAGGCAAAACTTTCTAGAATGCCTCTCTTGATAGTGGCTGTCGCTTTGGTGGTAATACCGTGGATTTTTGTCTCCTATCAGGTCTACGCCTCAGGGATGCTGGATCAGTGGATTTACGCGCTAAGCATAGGCAACCCGGAAAAATCAGTGTACAGCACACGATTCCCACTTCCCATATTCTATTTTATTGAGATGACTTGGCCATACAGCAACGTCCACCCAATTTCTCTTCTCCCATACATTATGGGCTTGCTTGGCTTAGGTCTATTCACATGGAGAAGAAGGAAGGAAGACAAGTTTCTTTTAACATGGTTCTCTGTAATTTTCGTTTTCTTTACGTTAATCGCAAATAAGCACTGGCGATATGTAATACCGTTATTTCCTATCTTGGCGATTTCCTCCGCGAGTCTCATTGCATTTGCCTACGCCAAAGCAGAAAAGACTTTGCGGTCCAGGCAGATAAGCCTAAACAGGAAACGCGCTGTCAAAATCGCTGCTGGACTTTTCACAGTTTTCATAGCAGTTGCGGCTTTCTACAGCGTTAGTGACGCTTACTATTGGGTTTCAAAAGATCAAATTCAGGTTCCTATCGAAGCAGCAACTAATTACGCGGCTAGCCGTTTGAACGAGAATGAATCGATAATGGTTGTCTGCCCCTTCAACCTTTTTAGCCACGACATGGTGAAGTTTTACTTATACGCTGACGGCACCAAAAATAACCCAGTTTGGCAGTATCCAGAGTTACCTGTTGACACTTACACGCCTAACTTTGACATAAACGAGTTTGTCACATTATGTGAGGAGCGCAACGTGAAGTACGTGTTCACCTACGAGTTTGGCGGCGACGTGCCCTACTTCAACACGACGCTAAGCTTGATGGACGTGTACGAGAAGTTTTATGATTCTGGCAAGTTCGCCTACCTTTCACGCAACGCTAGTGTAGAAGTCCTAATCAAGGAGGGCTTGCTTCCCGCGTTTGGCGCTAACCCGCGCAGAATTATCATCTTATCCTTCTTACGTCAATCGTAAGCGTTGGTTTAAGGCATTTCAAGAAATTCGAAACCGGTCTCCTTATCCTTAGCCCTACGAGCCGAAACGCCTGTTAATTCTAACACCACTACTTCGCCTATGCGCCACACATCAACGCCCATGCGCACACACCCCGTAACAGTATTTTGCTTTCTTCCAAAACTTGCGTGCATATGCAGTTTCGGTTTTCCCTCTTCACCTGCAAAAATTGTTCCCACACCACAGGCTTCATGTACTCCACTGAGGAGCGTGACCATAGGCTCTGGGGGAGAGACGTAGCCGTCTTTGGGGCCGACAACGACGCGGCTTTTTCCTTTTGCGCCGCCTAAGAAGAAACAAAGCGCCGTGGAAACGTTGTTTTCAGTTGAGAAAGATTCGAGAACTTCGGGAAGGCGGTCTCCATCGTGTAATCTCAGCACGAAAACTCTTCCGAGTTTTGCTTCGGTAAATTGCATTATCTACTAACCTCGCATCCTGAAACTAAAGGGGGATGTGGAATCTAGTATAAAAATCATTTCAAGCTTGAAGTTGCCGTTGATGAACTTGCTTTTGTTACACTCTTTTTATAAAGATTGGGGTGTTAGCTTCGTCTTTTCCTTTTTCCAGAGAATTATTTGAATTGCAACCGTCTGCTGCAGTGAAAGTGTACTCTTCTGTAAAGTTTTCAGATATTACTTGAAGGGGCACATCAGCTTGAGTTTCAAGTTTTATTTTTGAGTTGCGGCTCATTTTGATCCTCTCTTTTCCATCCACCAACGAGTATTAAGACTTAATAAATATTTTGAGCAAACTGCAGAACGCAAGAACAAAAAAGAAGAAAGAATTGCGAGGTTAGTCTCAGCCAAGAATCCGAGCAAATACGCTTTTCAAAGACAAAAAACAAAAATGAACTTGCTAATTAGGAAAAAGCTTGTTTAAAGTGCCCTAGTTGTTCTGGAA
>CP070714.1:139719-145762 GCA_020350385.1 Candidatus Bathyarchaeota archaeon
TCTGTAGGAAAGTTCGGTTTCAAACTTTTCCACTGAATCAGCGAATGGCGCTTTGCGGCTTATTCTTCCCCAGAACTGCAGTATCGCGCCTTTGCGTTGGTCCGGAGTTTCATTTTCGCTCAGCCATTTTTCGACGCCACCTTCAACTCTACCAATCACCACTGAAGGTGTGGCGGTTGAGTCTTCAGCCGCACTGCGCAACGTGCGCTCTTCATCAGCCGTGACGATTACGCGGCAAAAGATTCCAGCAAAGGCTTCAGCATAGGTATCTTCAATTTCCACTTTGGCTACCATTTATCCGAGCCTCCCGATGCCTTCTCCTCTGACTTTCTTTCTAAATTCGCTGCTTTCTTTCGATAGCTGTTCCATATTTTCCGCTGTTACTATTTGAACCTTGGGCAAAACCGCAGGATACAATGTTAAAAGCTTATCAAGCAGAGGCTGGCTAACCACGCTTTTCCGAAAAGCTTCGCGTTTCCAGTTTTCCAGGATCTGCAAGGTTTGCTGCTTCCCGACGTTGCAGAAGAGTTCAGCGATTACGGCGGTTATTGTGCTGTCTTCGGATAACACTGCTACTTCTGCCTCTTCTACTGCGTACTGATTACCGTTAAAAGAAACAGTCAAACCGCCATTTTCCCTCACGAGTTTAAAGGCTTCCACGTCGGTTATGCTGTCACCCACGTACATCGCGTCACTCACTTGCGCCCCCAAATCTTCAACAGCGTCTTCTATGGCTTCGGCTTTTTGGCTCCCGCCGACGGTTGTCACATCAGAAAAAACTCTGCCTAAACTCATGCTTGCAATTTCATCCCAGAAAATTGTGTCAAGCCGCCTGATTGTTTCTTGATCCGTGCTCGAAAAGCCTTCCGTGCGTTCCTCGCCTGGAGGAATATTAATCAGAGGCATCTTCGCGATCTCCCTTGCAACTTCTTTTAATCGCATCTTTTCCTGTTGGGTGCCTAAATATTTGTCAATGCTTAATTTAGTGCAATACGTGTTTTTGTATGGAAAATCTAAGGCTCTGCAAAGGGCTTTTATGTAATGCTCATAGCTTGTGCTGACAATGAAGGCGCTGGCTACTGCCCTCACATACTGCAAAGTGGCTTTGCTGTTTGGAATTAAGATTAAGTTCTGAGCGGAGAATTCTTCCATCTGCCTGTCCGTAATGTCATACGCCTTTAGGAAAGGCAAGATCAGTTTCAGCGTGCTACCAGCTGAGTAACCTGGTTTTTTCAAAATATCCGCAAGTACATCATCATACTTGCTTATGAGGGTAAAGAGTTTGTCTCCGTTTGGAACGGAATGAGCCGTTATTTCGAAGGCATTGTCGTTTTTTGATATTGGTCCCTCGCAGTCTGATATGAAAACACGCTTCACAGTCTACGCCTCAACTTCTCCATGTGGCTTACGCTTTGTGCAATTTGCTGCTTGGAAGCTATGTCCATCCTGTTCCACAGGGCGCCGCCGCTAATCGCTTTTGCGCCTTCCAGAGAGATTTGGCGTGCTTCCTCAATGTTTTCGCCGACGCCTAAAACGCCCACAGCCCTAGATCTTAACGCATAAGCTTCGCCGTCTCTGATTTCCATGGCGGCTGGGTAGATTCTGATTCTTTCGTCATATTTGCCCTCGAGGGCATACGCCTTTGAAAGGTCGACTGGCGTGTTAATCGCTGCTTTTTCCACCATATTTGGAAAAACATCAGCGTAGCCCCCATAAGTGGGCGGAACCTTGTAGGTCAACACGGTCGCCACTTTCTCCAATTCAACACGTCTCAAAGTGCCATCCAAAATCTGGAAGCATATATCAACGAAATCGTCCTTCAAAACTGGGAGGATATTAATAATTTTAGGGTCGCCTGGGCGACTGTTGTTTTCAAGAACCTTAAGTCCAACTCCAGTGTGCATGAAAGCCAGATACAAAGGTACACCTCTCAATGCTGTAGTGTCTCCTACTTTGGTCTTCCATTTTTCGAAAATCTTCGTGGCGAGAGCGAGTTCGCAGTCTCGTTCAGCTGCAGTCAGGAAAGGCAACGCGTCGCTTGAGTCTTTGTAGGATCCCATTCCGCCAGTGTTAGGTCCTTTGTCGCCGTCAAAAGCGCGCTTATAGTCACGCACACTAGGCAATGGTATAAAGTGCTTTCCATCACATAACGCTTGAAAGCTGGATTCTTCTCCGTCTATTTTCTCTTCTATTATAACAGAGCCAAATTGAAAGTTCGACATGAAATGTTCGAAGAGCTGTTCCCGCGTGGTAAAGTGGTCGCCCCAGACGCCTACCCCTTTTCCCGCCGCTGGCTTGTCAGGCTTCACTACGGCTTTATTCTCAAGCTGGTCAAGCCAATCATATACACTGGTCTTAACATCTCCCATTCCCTTGAATTCCTTGGGATCGAAAATCTTGAAACGCGGGTTTGCTTCAGGCGCTATTTCTTTAAACAATAAACGCTGTTGAACTTTACTGACCTCTATGGCGTATTCTCGTATTGGGCAGATGACAGGTATAGCTGTACGCCGTTCCACAAGGTCGCGTACACCCGCAATTATCGGTTTTTCTGGTCCAACTATCGCGAAGTCGATTTTGTCTTTGTTTGCTTCAGCGAACTTGCAGATTTCTTCGATATTTAGGTCTGGAATAACCACGTGTTTAGCCGCTTTCTGCATATTAAAAGGATTACGTTGCTTATCTGCGATGTAGAGTTCCACTTTATGGTTTGGGCTTCTGGCGAAAGCATCAACCATCGCAGTTTCTCTTGCGCCGTATGAAACGACGAGTACACCTACTTTCTCCATGAGAGACACCTTTATTTGTTAGAGAATAAACTGGAACGCTTAATTTGTTTTATCACTAAACTTCCGGTGCGCTTTCGCACATTTCGTAGATTCTTCCTTTTTCCTCGTAGCAATTGAAGAACGGGAAAAATAAGAATAAATGCTCAACCCTTGTTGGCGGATTTCAGTGCTTTCCTAAGCTCTTCTGTTTTGTCGGTTCTCTCCCAGGTGAAGTCTGGGTCATTCCGTCCAAAATGCCCAAACACAGCGGTTTTTCCGTATATTGGTCTGAGCAGACGCAAGTGATCTATGATCGCCTTAGGTCTCATATCAAAGTGTTTCTTCACCAATTCCAGAATCTCCTCATCGGGCAACCTTCCCGTGCCAAAAGTATTCACGAACACAGAGATTGGGTGCGCTACACCAATGGCATACGATAATTGAATCTCGCACTCATCCGCCAAACCCGCAGCAACAATGTTTTTGGCGATGTACCTTGCCATATACGAGCCTGATCTGTCAACTTTTGATGGGTCTTTTCCCGAAAAGCATCCTCCGCCATGGCTTCCAAAACCTCCGTATGTGTCAACGATAATCTTCCGTCCGGTTAGACCTGAATCAGCTAAGGTTCCTCCAATCACGAATCTTCCAGTCCCATTAACAATATACTTTGTTTCTTCGTCCAACAGTGTGGAAGGCACAACATTCTTAATCACTTGATTGATTACGTCTTCTCTCACTCTCTCCTCGCTAACTTTATCTGTGTGCTGGGCAGCGATTACGACAGTAGTCACCCTTTTTGGTTTCCGATCGAAATATTCCACTGTGACTTGGGACTTGCAGTCTGGTCTCAAGAACGGCAATATTCTCTGTTTCCTACAATCAGCCAGTCTCTTAACAAGTTTATGCGCAAGCATTATCGGCAGAGGCATCAACTCCGCAGTCTCAGTTGTGGCGTAGCCAAACATCATCCCTTGATCTCCAGCACCCTGCTCGTGAGTTTCGGTTTCATTAACACCCATCGCAATATCAGGAGACTGCTCTGTCAAAGAAACCAAAATGCCACAGGTTTCCCAATCCAGCCCATCTTTCGCATTATCAAACCCGATTTCCTTCAGCGTTTTCCTAACAACTTCAGGTATTGACACGTAACAAGAGGTCGTGATTTGACCAGTTACTACTACATTTCCCTGCATCACTAATGTTTCGCAGTCAACCCTAGCTTTAGGGTCTTTGCACAAGATAGCGTCCAAAACACTGTCAGATACTTGATCTGCGACTTTATCTGGATGTCCCTCTCCCACCGACTCTGAAGTAAACAAATATTTTCCATTTCTTTTCATAGAAACCCTTCAATCAAACTTGCAACGAGAGTTTTAATAACTCAATATTTTTCTTAAAAGGCTTTCTCAATAATCGGGCAGAACTGAACAAACCAACGCAAATCTTCTTTCAATCTACAAAAGCCATTTTAAGCGTTGACACGAAAGAAACTCCAGAGGGTAATCAATGAAAAAGGTTGTACAAACTGAGAACGCGCCTAAACCTGTAGGGCCGTACAGTCAGGGAATAAAAGTTAACAAGTTTCTGTTTGTTTCAGGTCAAGTGGCAATAGACCCCGAAGAAGGCAAAATATTTGCAAATGGCATTAAAGCGCAGACCGTCAAGGTCATGGAAAACATCAAAGCGATACTGCATGCCGCAGGCTACAATTTCAACGATGTTATCCAATCCAACGTGTACCTATCGTCAATGGCATTCTTCAGCGAATTTAATAACGAATATGCAAAATACTTTGACAAGGATTTTCCAACCCGTGCAACAGTGGGAATAGAACTGATGCGGGATGCACTCGTGGAAATATCCGTGGTAGCCTACAAAGAATGAAGATAGCGCAGCGCGCATTTCCTACGATTCTATCAGCCTGGTCGTTGCCGCAATTCTCCGCAATAAATTATAATAATTAGCCACTTCAAATACAGCTTGTGGCACTAATTATGCCTTCCCAGTTTAAGAAATTCATTGAAAGTCTTGCTCGCCCAAAAGGTCCAGGACCATCAACTACATTTTCTATGTTCCATATTTTCTATGCCTTGGAGCTTATGGCTGAGAAGCCAATCGGGCGCACTAAGTTGGCTGAGAAATTAGACATCGGAGGAGGCGCAATCCGCACGATAATAAGCCGCCTTAAGGATGCAGGCTTAATTATAACTTCAAAAGAAGGTTGCAGCCTCACAGATAAGGGGTTTGGGGTTTGGGAAGAATTTGTTGAGGTTTTCCCGAAAAGGATTGTAATCGAAAGAACTCCGTTAACAAATTCGGAATACAATTATGCTTTTTTGGTCAAGAAAAGGGGGCATAAGGTCAAATCTGGCATAGACCAACGGGACGCAGCTATAATGGGTGGTGCGAGCCGCGCTGTTGCCATAGTGTCCAAGAATGGTCATTTAATCATCGAATCGGTAAGTAACAGCATCGAAAAAAATTTTCCAGAAGCCTCAAATAAAATCCTTAAAGACCTCAAACCCGAAGACAATGATGTCATAATAATCGCTGGCGCGGATAATCCGCTAAGAGCGAAACGCGGAGCTTTCGCCGCAAGCTGGGCACTATTAGGCAACGATAAGAAAACGTAGAGTGCCTACGCGCGATAGAATTAGTAAGTGTATTTTTCTCCTCCGGTTAGAATTCGCTCCAGAGCCGCGTTAAAGTTTATCAGCCCCTGGTTTGTTTTGGCTGACACCGGAAGCAAAAGGAAATTTATTCCAAGCTGACTAATAGCTTGCATCATGTTTCTGCTAAACAAGCGTTTTGTGCCTTCTAGTTTCTGCTCGATTGAATCCTCTAAGGCTCTTGGATTAGTAGCCCAGTCAGTGATTGTTTCAATTTCTTTTTCCGGGATCAGATCACATTTTGAAAGCAGTTGCATTTGAGGTTGAAAAAACCTGTTATAGACGGCTGCTGAAAGAAACATGTTAGAAACATAATTCAGAGGGTTAATGGAGAAAACGGCGTCGAATAGATAAACTACGGCTTTTGGTTCTCTTGTAAGCTCGTTCACGATGTAAGGCCCGCTGGCTCTGAACGCAAATAACTCCATCTGTCCTGGCGTATCCACCAAAACAACGTCGGCGTTTGCGGCTTCAATTTCCTTTGTGATATTTTCGATTTCGTCGACTATGAGGTCAGCAGCCACTATTAAGGCCCCGTTGGGTCCTAAACCGTATTCTTCCATTAAATCGCCGACATTCACGTAGTTTCGCACATCTACATCA
>CP070714.1:145862-148597 GCA_020350385.1 Candidatus Bathyarchaeota archaeon
AAATAGAACGTCTTAGGGTAGACAAAAAGTTCGTAAGCAAGTATGAGGGAACTTTGATCTCAAAAAGCGAAGTAGAACTTGTTAACCGTCAACTTGGAAGCATTAAAGGCTCTTACTTGGATTTTGTGGACTCGATAAAATACGCGCAGATGGAAGAATTCTCAGAAATATTTGGAATCGATTTGTCGCTTTATGCGTTGCGTATGCCTTTGCTAACCCTACAAGCCGAAGCTAAGGATGATTTGTTGCATCACATAATTAGCGAGATCCATAGAGACTACGACTCGGTCAGTCAAGCCTATAGTTGTATGAGAAGAAGCATGACAAAACGAACAACATTGTTGACTGTGCCGCACTCAAAGAAAGGCTATGGTTCCAAGCGTGTCGCCCGAGGCAAGATTCATTTTGAAGGTGCAAAACTGGAAAGCGTTAGCGTCAAATACCGAACTACGCGGCTTTATCCGAACGAGATTGATCCAAAGGACGTTAGCATCGCAAAGGCTGAAGACAGCTTCACCGTAAAAGGAGAAAAACTTGCTGATTACAGCTTCTTGGAAACGCCGTCTTCCCCACAGTTTTTTCTTTATTCTTTGGGATCGCCTGAAAATGCTGTATTATGGCATGGCATTGGCGCTTTTGCCGCGCCAAAACTGTTGCGGAGCTACGTATCCGTTCGCAACGTTTGTAGAACGGGGAAACTAATCAAAGATTTGGAAGACAGATATGGCGTAAAAACAGAGGTTCCATTACAATTTAATCTTAAACCAGAAGGTATGTGGGTTCACCCGGTGCACCGCAACATCGACGCCAGCATAGGCTGCGTTGAAAACCCCGCAGACATGGTTCGCAGCGGCATGAAACTCGAACACCTTTCACCCTTCCAATAGGAGCGACTACTGACCGTGGACTGGCTAGAATACCTTTTGCCTAAAATACTGCGTTTGCTCAGAAGACTGCCCTTGAACAGGATACTGTTTTTGGGTAGGTCAACACGCAGTTTTGCGGATTACTTCAAGGATTTCGGCAAATTGGAAGCGGTACGAGGGATTTTTGGTGAAAGAACAGAAGAGGTTCTCCAAAACCTCAAGGTTGACCTCACATGGTTCGGCGGCTACATGTATGTTGACAGTTCCAACGGACACCTTGTGATAAGCGCACCCTATTTGAACAGCGGTGATAAAGTTGACATCTACCTGGATGTTATTCATGAGCTATGTCATGTTAGACAGTTTATGGAAGGAAAGGCACTCTTTGACAGCCGATACAGCTATGTTGAAAGGCCTACGGAAGTTGAAGCCTATCGTTACACGATTCAAGAAGCAAAGCGAATTGGACTTAGCGACGAAAGAATCTGTGAGTATTTAAGAACCGAGTGGATGAGTTATGGTGACTTGAAACGTCTGGCGAAAGCCGTAAACGTCACTTGTCAGTAGCAAAAAAATGTTAATTGACCGCTGATAAGGCTTCACGATAAACTTGAAGCATTCTTTGAGCACAAATATCCCAGGAAAAGTTATTCGAAACAAACTCGCGACCTTTACTACCCGTTTTTTCTCTAAAAGGTCTACTTGACAGAAGCTTCAGAATGGCATCAGCTAATTTAAAGCTATCTGGCTTAACAAGCAAGCCAGTTTCCTTATCTACCATGGCTTCATGAACTCCGCCCACGTCGAAGGCAACAACAGGCGTAGAAGTTGCCTGTGCCTCTAACAGCGCTATGCCCAGACCTTCCTGCATTGACGGAAGAGTGAAAACGTCAGCACAATTGTATATTGCTGGAAGTGCGTTCTCGTTTACGTCGCCTAGGAAGAGAAAGTTGCTTGAAAGATTTATTTTTCGCAAATAAGCCATAAGATGGTTCTTGAGAGGGCCATTCCCAACAATAACAAAAATAGTTTCCTTAAATTCTTTAACAATGTGTTTTGCGGCTTCAATTAGGAAAGGTAAGCCTTTTCGAGGTATTAATCTGCCAACAAAAAGCACGCAGAACTTACTGTCTATTCCAATTTGGCGCTTAATTGATTTTGAACTATGGACTGGTTTAAACCTTTGAAGATCAACACCGTTAGGCACAATTCTAATCTTTGTTTTGTCAACGTCATAAAACTGGATTATTTTGTTGCGAGAGTATTTGCTTACTGTTACTACTAGGGTTGCTTTTTTCGCAGATTCTCCTTCTAGCCTTGAAAGCTGCCACATAATGAGGTTCGCAAGCTTTGCCCGGAAAGTTGGAGAACCAGCTTGGAATGACTGCATATACTCATCAGCAAGGACTCCATGAACTGTCTGAACAAACGGTTTCTTGATGCTGCACTTTCTAAGGGCTTTCAAAAAGCCATAGCCGCTGACCGTGTGAGCTTCATAAACATCAGCCTTAATCACGTCTACTGCACCTGCAAGAGTCCTATTAAAAAACCAGTTGTCCACGGGAAAAAGCGTATCCGTAGAAAAGCACGGAACAAAAGCTGTCTCATTAAGTAAAGCAGGTTTTCTGAAGCCAGCTTTCGTGCCACTGTAAACTGTCGTGACAACTTCATTGCGAAATTTCTTGGCCGTTTCAACTATGCGGCGCTCCACGCCTCCGAAATACAAATGTGGAGGTTGCGTATTGAAAACGGCTAAGCTTAGCTTTTTCACATGTATATCTCCTGAATTCTTGGCGCGACAGTTTTGACTATCTGTTAGATACGTTTGGCTTATGTTAAACTTGCGCTTCAGGATATAAGCTGCTTCCT
>CP070714.1:148697-155339 GCA_020350385.1 Candidatus Bathyarchaeota archaeon
AGAAGCTATAGCAATGGGTAAAGCGACAAAATGGAAATAGAATAAAAGACATAATTTTTTAGCAAAGTTTCTTAGCCTTTCCAGAACTGTTCTTTAATGGTCATTAAATACTTAGTCAGCTCTCTGGACTCTGCCTAACAATAGATAGTGAGGTGAAACATCAAGATGGGAAAAATACAATGCCTAAAACTAGAATGCCCACAATGCAACAAAGTAGGACTAGCACAAATATTTCTACGCAAAGACTCCACTATCCGCTATTGCAGAATACGCCATTACAAAGGACTAGACCCAACAAGTAAGAAGCCACAGTTTACCTACCACAAAATAGAAGACCTGCAAGCATTGAAAACTTTATTAAAATCTCAAGGTATTTCTCTCTCCCAAAGTACAGGTCAAAATGGTCAAGCACAAACAAAAACACATAGACCAAAACTTAAAGATTTAAATCTTAAACAACAAAACAAGTGCCTCGGTAGCCTAGCCTGGTGGGGCACCGCCTTGGTAAGGCGGCGGTCGCGGGATCAAAGCCCGCCCGAGGCTCCATCCAAAACTGAAATAACCACTAAGGCTGAGGTTTAAGCATTGTTTCGTGCTCTTTATAAAGGGCTTATAAACTGTTGTGAAAACAATAGTTCTTACGGGTTCGCTTATGGTGCTATGGCTGTAAATTCTAGCTCTTTCACGCCTTTCTTCGTCATGAGCTCATGACTTAGGTTTCTGATGTTGCTGGTTTTGCCTTTAACCGCAATTATCTCCATGCACTTGTCCTTAGTCAAATGAACATGCATGCTGCACATCACAACGTTTTCAAACTTATGCTGGGCCTCAACAATCTGATTAAGTAAACCAGGCTTGTCTAAATAATAGACAAGAGTGATTGTGCCTGCAATTTCCCCAACCTCTTTACTAGTCCACCTGTATTCGCTTATGAAGCTACGAAAAGCATCGTGTGCAGCCTTTGACCGGCTTTCATAGCCCATTCTCTTCCAAGAAACATCGAATGCTTTAACCAATGATGGGGGAAGAGAAACACTGAATCTGGTTACACCTTTCAACGAAGCCATACTAAATCACAGCTGAAATGTAAATGGCAAAAGCTTATAACCGTATGCAGTGTTACGAATTCTACAAATTATAACACTAATAAGCTGAAGCTGAAAAGAATGAAACAAGCAAAAACCGTAGCATTCGCTGCACTCATGGCTGCTTTAGCCAACGTCATGTCTTTTCCACCACTGGCTATTCCATTCCAAATAGGAGAATTCATGTCATCCGTGCATTTCTTTCAGCTAGCCATTTTTCTATGCGGGATCTTGGCTGGTCGTTGGGCTGGCTTGGTAGGTGGCATGGTTGGCGGTTTGTATATGAGTGTGACCAAGATTCCGTTTGCAGTGGGTGGAATCGCGATATTAGGCTTCAGCGTTGGATTGTTTGCCAAAAAAGTCAGGCCGGTTTTTGCAGGTTTGCTTGCATGGCTAGTTCAAGTGCCATACGTTTTGGCAACGGATTACGTTTGGTTCACACTTTTCGCAGGAAATTCCTCCGCAGTTGCTTGGGCAATAATAACTCTCATAATGATAAATTTAACATTGCAAGCGGTAATTTGCGCCATATTAGTCGACGTTATAATTCACTACGTAAAACGGGCTGGAATATCATTTCAATAAGTTAACCTTTGTTGTTTTTATGCGAAAAACAGTTTGGAGTAGGCTATATTAATTTATATATATACCATAATCTATGAAATAGAGAGGATAGCATGGCTTTAGGTGATCCTGTAACCATCACAGCGGTAGTATTAGTGGTGGTTATCGCCTGCGCAATCATCATTATCGCCATGAGAAGACGTGGAAAAAAACCAAGTAAAACGCCGCAACACTCTGAAATGGAGCTAAGGGGCTTACCGTTTAAGGTCACAAAGAGCGTGCGGACAACCGATGCATCTCATGCCAAGGATGAACTGCGAATTCTTGATTTGGAAAGGGAAATTTTAAGCGACGCAATAAGACGGCTTTATGAGGCTCATGCGGAAGGTAGGATCTCAGAACAGGAACGCGAACGCCTTGCTGGAACATACAAGTCCAGAATGATGATCATAAAAGAATCAATGGCACAAGACGAAACTATTGTTGCGTTACACGAGCTTGAAGGCATGCGGGAAGACTTGATGAAGCTTTTCAGCGAACGCTTTGAAGAGCTAAGCTCAAAAGTTGAAGAGCTGCGGACAAAAATTGACGTGAAAGCCGTGAAAGAGGTTCCGGTACAAATGCCGAAACCGCCGACGCTGGAGGAGCTGGAAGAGGTTGGCGAAGAAGAGGAAGGAGAGAAGAAGAAAAAGAGAAGAAAACCGTCAGAAAAACCAAGCCCGAAGACCGAAGCTGAGAAACGAATAGAAGAGATCAGAAGCGAAGTGGAAAAAGTCTTAGACAAGCTGGGGCAGATGGAAATTGAAACCTAGACAGGACTGGATTGAAGACGCAAAGAGAAAAGCGGCTTTAGAAGCGGTCAAGCACGTCAAAAACGGTTTTGTCATTGGCTTGGGAAGCGGAAGTACAGCCGCATACGCAATAGAAGCGCTGGGCGAAAGAATAAAACGCGAGCGCCTGAGCATACTAGGCATACCAACGTCCTACCAAGCGTTTTTGCTAGCAGTCAAGCACGGAATCACGGTAACTACCCTTGAAGAACAATCTGAAATCAACTTAGCCATTGACGGCGCTGACCAAATAGACGCTAAGCTAAACTTGATAAAGGGCATGGGTGGAGCATTAGCCCGAGAGAAAATCGTTGCTACGGCTTCAAAACACAACATTATCATAGCTGACGAAAGCAAAAAAGTGCGAGTTTTAGGCGAAAACGGTCATCCAGTGCCAGTTGAAGTTTTGCCTTTTGCATTATCCATTGTGAAACACAATATAGAAGCACTCGGCGGAACGCCTGTTCTTAGAGAAGCAAAGGGTAAGGTTGGACCCGTTATAACGGATAATGGAAATGCAGTCATAGATGCCAGTTTTGGAATAATAGGAAATGTTGCAAAGCTGGAAAGGAAGCTGAAAATGATTCCAGGTGTGTTGGAAACTGGACTTTTCGTCAGCTTAGCACACATTGCGTACATTGGAACGCCTGCTAAGGTAGAGAAGATTAAGAGAAGAACGTAGCGTATTGGAGAAGAGGCGCTACGTGACTTTCTTTTTTACTTTCTTAGCAGCCTTCTTAGTTTTTTTAACGCCCTTCTTCGCAACTTTTTTAGTTACTTTGGCGCCTTTCTTGGCTACCTTCTTGGTCTCTTTAAGACCCTTCTTTCCAAGCTTAGTTCCTTCTTTTCCAACCTTCTTGGCTGCTTCTTTCGCTTTATCTTTAGCTTTCTTAAGGAAACTCATCAACACCACAAAGACCAATATCATTAATTTATCTAAAATAATTTTCCCAAAAAATCTTGGCATTCACTAAAAACTTGGAGACAACGCTGAAAGCATGATTACCTTTTTTAAAAGTCTGCAGAACAAACGAAAGCTATTCTGACTTGACAACCATCATTGTGGTTGTTGCCATCACCTTGTCGATTTTTCTGATACGCTCAATTATGATTTTTCTGAGGCTTGCAATCGAATCTCCTTTCACCTTTGCAATAATATCATAGATTCCATAAACCATTTCGGCTTCTTCCACTTCTTCAACCGCCTTCAATGCTTTCAGCACCTCTGCCATTGATGCGGGTTCAGTGGTTACACAGACAAAGGCGATCGGCATTCAAATTTCCTCAGAACAATAATTATGCCCCTAGAAGTATTTTTCAGTGTCGCCTGCCAGCAAACTTGGCTGAGATTGATCATGATCCAACTACTCTCATTCCTTAGAACTTTTACTTCAAACATTCCAAGGCTATATTTTACAAATGCAAAACTAAGAGCATAAAATTATCCAAGTTCATAGAAAAAAGAGGCTAAAAAACTCTACTGTAAGAGTTCACCATTTCAATTTTTTACCTTTAAGATGCCTTTGTGGTAATGATGCCTTCTTTCTCTGTTTCAGCTTCATTTTCTTTTCTCTAAGCATTTGCCTATGTCTTTCTAAACCTTCTCTTTTTGATTTCTTGCTTTTAGGCATTTCTTATTCTTCCTGAAACGCCTAGCACTACTAACCTCTCTAAAAAGTGTTACTCTCTATCTTTTAGATTTTAAACTTAGAATTTAAACATTCCAAGTAGTTAACAAAAAATTCGGAAGAAAAACAAACTCAGTTCATAATCTCTCTTTTTCTATTTCATTTTTTTATGACTACGTATTTTTTGAGCAAAGTTTTCTAGACGTTCCAAAATTGTTCTTTAATGGTCATTATAAGCACAGACAGCTCCAAGGGCTCTGCCTAAAGTTAGGTAATGAAGTGAAAGAGCAAGATGGGAAGAACAAAATGGATCAAAGATTACCCACGCGAACAGTGTGGTAAACCAGGATTTTTGCAGATTCTAACGGCAAACTATGCCAGATGTAGACACTACTCCCATTTAGATGCAAACACAAGAAGACTCCAATTTGTCTGTCATAGAAACTCTGAGCCTTACGTTACTCAAAAGCTCAAAGCATTAGGTGAAAAATCTTTATCAAGTAGAATGGAAACTCAGGTAGTAGCTGTTGGCTTTAAAGACGGCAATGACCGACTTGGTCAACATAGCAACATAGACCTAAAACCCCCAGCTAGTAACTCTAAACTTGAAAATAAGCTGAGCCGGGGTAGCCTAGCCTGGTTTGGGCGCCAGACTCATAATCTGGAGTTTGAATGGGGCATGCGCCCTGCAACCAGAAGTCGCGGGCTCGAATCCCGCCCCCGGCACCACACCGCACGTTTGGGTTTTAGGTTGGAAATGCTTATTTAAGGGCTGTGCTTATTGCTGTGCAGACGGAAGGATACAACATGAGTGACAAAATTTCAAAGTTACCGCCTCAAGTTCAAGAACGCTTGCTTAGGCTGCAACAGCTGCAGCAAACATTGCAGTCGGTTTTAGCGCAGAAACAGCAGGTGGAGATGGAAAAAACTGAAGTGGAACAAACCGTAACCGAGCTGCAAAAGACCGCTGAAGACGCCGTAATTTACAAGGCAGCTGGTTCTCTTCTGATAAAAGCGGAAAAAGTCAAGATAACCGAAGAACTGGTTGAACGGAAGGAACTGCTGAACACGCGAAGCAAAGTTTTAGCAAGACAAGAAGAGAGATTACGCAGCCAAGTGAAAGAGGCACAGACAAAACTTCAACAAGACCTCAGCCCAGTTTCATCATCCTCACAATAGTCTGTTTGGGTGAAATGCGTGGAAGAGCTAGGGATACCTGACTTAACCACCGAAGAAATTGAAGCGTTATGCGGTACAGCGGAGAACGCCGCCAGAGAATACATTCTCTCGAAAGTGCCCTCCAAAACGTTGGAGAAATTGAATATAAGCGTGGAAGCCTATGGAACAAAACCCGTGAATATAACAGTTGAAATAGATTTGGAGCTATCATCAAAAATGAAAGATTTTGACGCCGACAAGCTGGTAAACGAAGCAGTTGAAGAAGCACATAAAACAAGTGAAAACTACCTGAGAAAACTAACATGACATTCACAGACATAATCAACATTCTAGACGAAGCACACGCCAGCTTTGTTCTTTTGTTATGCCACCACAACGCAGACCCCGACGCCATATGCTCAGCCTACGCTTTTCAAGGCTTACTATCAAAATTCAGACCAAACGTTACTACAGAGATCGGCACAGGACAGGGAATCAGCAGACTTTCGAAGCACATTTTGAAACATATCCCCATAACCGTGAACCTGCAACCCAACGTGGAAAAAGCCGACGTTATAGTACTACTGGATACCAACACAACCCAACAACTGGGTCAGCTGGCTGAAAGAGTGACAAAAATTAAGGTGCCCATCATAGTCATTGCCCACCACGCAACCCACCCAGCAACGGAACACATCGCGAAACTCTGCATAACAAATGAGGAAGCCTCATCCACCTGCGAAATAGTCTATAACTTCTACAAGCAGTTCAACACGAAACCAAGCTTAGACGAGGCTAAAGCCCTGTTTCTGGGTATAACTTTTGATACACGTCACTTCGTTTTGGCCAAAGCCTCAACATTCAAAACCATATCTGAACTTAGCGATATAGGCGTGAACCCCCAAGAAGAATTATCCTCGCTTTCCTTGCCCATGGACTTTTCTGAACGCTTCGCGAGAATGAAAGCGAGTCGAAGAGCTAAACTGATTAAGATCGAGAACTGGATAATTGCCCTTTCAGACGTTAGCGCATACCAAGCCTCCGCGGCAAGAGCTCTAGTTGACTTAGGCGCACACTTGGCGGCGGTAGCGGGGCAAAAAAACGAGAAAATTGAGATTAGTCTACGCTGCACCCGCGATTTCAATCAAGTAACTGGAATTCACTTAGGAAGGGACGTTGCCAAACCCTTAGGCGAGTACCTCCAAGGAATGGGCGGAGGGCACGCCACAGCCGCTGGAGTTAACGGCACAGGATACATAGAAAACGGACTTAGACGTTGCCTGCGACTGATAAGAGAGAAACTGTCTAATCACAAATGAGTAGCTACTCTTTAATGGGAAAACAAAGCGTAACATAGGCAGGCACAGCAAACATGGC
>CP070714.1:155439-157955 GCA_020350385.1 Candidatus Bathyarchaeota archaeon
ATCAAGAGTAGCACTGCCGAAGTAATTTGGTTTGAGGTTTAAACCTGTGATGTCCCATCAAAGCGTGTTCAAAGACGAGGCAAAACTCGACATTAACTACGTTCCCCACCGACTGCCTCACAGGGGGAAAGAGCACCGCTTGCTGATGGAATTTTTCAATTTCTTGCTACGTTTCCCAGAAAGAATGACTCAGCGGGTTATAATAACAGGCGATGTTGGCACTGGAAAAACAGCCCTTGCCCAGCGTTTCGGGGCAGACATAACTGTCAAAGCAAACAAGCAAGGCATAAACTTCCGTTACGTGCACATTAACTGCCGTGAGTATCGAGGCAAACTCTTTCTAATACTACAACATGCACTTGCTGTTTTCCGTCCGACTTTTCCGAGACGCGGCTATTCTGCAGAAGAACTCCTGAGAACTCTCGTGCAAGTTTTGGATGAAGAAAAGGCATACATAATACTAACCTTGGACGAATTTGACGCGTTCATTGAACAAGAGGGCTCAGAAGCCGTCTACAAGCTAACGCGACTACAAGAAATGAGATCAGGCAAGCCGCAGCGAATATCGCTCATAAGCATTCTGCGAGACCTAAAATCAACAGAAAGCTTAGGCGCCAGCGCAAGAAGCACATTGCAACGCAACTTAATAAGCCTAGAACGATACCAAAAAGACCAGCTTACAGACATCCTGAACGATCGAGTTGCAATGGCCTTTGAACCTTCAACAGTTCAAGAGGAAGTTGTTGACCTCATATCTGAACTGGCCGTTTCCGAAAGCGGGAACGCCCGGTTCGCCATTGAGCTTTTGTGGCGGGCTGGAAAATACGCTGATGCAGGAGATATGGACGACGTCACGCCTGAATGTGTGCGAAAAGCAGTGTCCAGCATAATTCCAACGGTTCGAAGAAGCGAGTTGGCTTCTCTGGGGCTTCATGAGAAACTTTTCTTGCTCGGCGTGGCTCGATTTTTCAAGGAGAGCCAAAGTGCTTACGCCTCTCTGTCTGAGGTGGAGAGGGCTTACGCGGTAGTGTGTGAAGAATTTGGTGAACAGCCACGCAGTCACACTCAACTATGGAAGTACGCTCAGCTTCTCTCTGCGTTAGGCATATTGAAAACCGAAGTCGCAACAAAAGCTAAACGCGGTAGGTCGACGTGTGTTTCTTTGCCTTCGATTCCCGCCTACGAGTTGGAGAAAGAATTAAGTGCGGCTGTAAAAAGAAGATAAGCTGAAGTGCCATGAAGATAGAAGAGGTTTTTTCTTCTAAGCCTAGGATGAAAATTCTTAGGCTCGTCGCGCGGCTGGGTGCGCTTAACGTTTCTGACATTGCTCGCAGGATTAACTTGAATTATTCGACAACTAATGAGCATTTGAAACTGTTGGAGGCTGAGGGCATACTCCAACAGAGGGTATATGGAAGAATTCGCATGTATCGGTTCAATGGCCGTTCAAATAAAGCTATTGCAGTGCAAAACCTAATAGAGGTTTGGGAGCAGGTAAATAAGCAGTAAAGCACATCCAATCTTGGGAGGAAAGCAGTCTGACTATGGTTGATGTTTCAGGCAAAGCAGAGACACTTCGCGAGGCAATAGCAACAGGAACTATTAAGCTGAAACCCGAAACGGTGAACCTAATTAAAGAAGGAAAAATCGCCAAAGGCAACCCACTTTACACGGCAAAAATTGCAGGCATTCTCGCTGCCAAGAAAACGAGCGAGTTAATTCCCCTGTGTCACCCACTGCCTTTGACCAGCGTGAAGATGGAAGTAAAAATTCTGGACAAAACCACCGTAGAAGTCACAGCCACCGTTAAAACTAAAGCCCAAACTGGCGTGGAAATGGAAGCTCTCGTTGCAACTTCCGTTGGTTTGTTAGCGGTCTGGGATATGGTGAAGCAGTACGAAAAAGACGCGAATGGCCAGTACTCGACCACTTTGATCAAGAACATTAAGATTCTAAGGAAATTGAAGCAGGTGTAAATAGGGTGAGCGAAAGCGCAAAAAAGCATAAAGCTGCAGCGCTTAAAAAGTTAAATTTCGCTGTTTTCGTTTGCAGCACTTCACGGTATCAACGCGTGCAAAAAGGCGAGAAAATAGAGGATATTTCAGGTGACACTATTGCAATTTTGTTGAGAAACGCTGGCCACACGGTTGCATTTAAGAAGATAATTTCGGACGACAAGGTCATTATTGAAGGAGCCGTAAAGAGCGTTTTGAGTTCTACTGAGTTGGATGTTGCAATATTTTGCGGTGGCACAGGTATTTCGCCTAAGGACCTTACTATTGATACGGTTTCGCCTCTTTTGGAGAAGACTCTTCCTGGTTTCGGAGAGATTTTTCGGCGTTTAAGTTATGACAAGGAGGGTTCTGCGGCTGTTCTATCCCGCGCTCTCGCGGGCGTGGCGAAGGGCAAAGCGTTCTTCTGTATTCCTGGTTCCCCTGATGCTGTGCGTGTTTCGGTTGAAATGCTTATATTACCGGAAGCTCCTCATATCGTTAGGCACGCACGGGAATAACGAT
>CP070714.1:158055-169140 GCA_020350385.1 Candidatus Bathyarchaeota archaeon
AATACACTGTTATCGCTTCGTTCAGAGGATCTGGAGGCTACTATGGTTCTTTCGCTGAAACCGGCATATTGGTGGAGGAAGCGCCTCAGCCTACTCCAGCGCCAACGCCGACGCCAGAATCAGTAGCTGAAATGTACTTCCTGCCAATGTCGACCGGCATCATCGTAGCAATAGTTGTAGTTGGGCTGCTGCTCTTCCTGCTGCTTAGAAAGAGATAAGCATCTAACAGAAGCCATCTAAACTTCTCCCTTTTTTTGGGAATTATCGGTTGAAATGGAAGGGGCTGAAAGAGCTTTGCACAAAAAATTAGCGGTAACAGTAAAAAGCGTTAATCGCTAGCAACTTTCTTTTCTTCTCCTTTAGTTGGTGTGCAAAGCACCAGCAAACCCTTCATTAATAACTAAACATCTTCAGCTTTTTGCCTTAATTTCTACTTCATTTTTTATTAAGACTACGTAGACTATCTTGGCATTAATGTATTTGAAAAACCTTAGACTATCCCTTGATTTTTTGTTGAAAAAAGGGAGTTTTGAGAGATATATCTCCGCAAACAGGGGATTCACTTCCCAACCCCTGATATATCTCAAAAACCTAACAAAAACGCAACCATAAAAAGAAAAGCTCAAAAATCAGGCCCAAGCTAAATACCACACAAGACAATGATTTCCATAAGCCATAGGTGAACACGTTGAAGCCAAAAAAAGCGTACAAGCGCGGCTACCCTGTCGCAATTCTCGCAGGATTAGAAGAGACCCATGCACTACTGTGGAAGGTCTTCAGCAAAGTTGTCAAACCTGAAAAGACTCTTACTATCAACGGAACCAGAAACAACCCAAAAGCCCTATACAACTTCCACGAATCAATAATCAATGCCCTTAGGCCTACA
This sequence comes from Candidatus Bathyarchaeota archaeon, assembly GCA_020350385.1. Classification (GTDB taxonomy): domain Archaea; phylum Thermoproteota; class Bathyarchaeia; order Bathyarchaeales; family Bathycorpusculaceae. The sequence goes on from CP070714.1 coordinate 158,942, forward strand.
CTGAAAGAAGGCGTCAGAAGCATAATCCTTGCGTCCCCAGCAAAAACCAATTACGCTCAAGAATTCACCAATCACGTTCGCCATCATCATACTTGGCTCATCCAAAGCCCAAACAAAGCAGCATTCTCCGAGATAACAGGCTCCGCAAACACCCCATCCCAAGTAGCCGCGCTCACAAGGACTAAGGCGTTCCGCCAGCTAATCTGCGAAACCACTGCAGAGGAGACAGAAAACCTTATCGAAATCTTGGAAAAACGTCTCAGCACTTCCAACAAGAACAATCTCGTGCTGTTTTCACTTGAGGAAGCAGAAACCGTGATTCTCAACCAGCAGAACGCAACCATACCTAAACCTGAATATCTCCTGCTTACCGACAAGTACCTTTCAGACAACCGCGAAAAGAATAGGCTACACAGACTAATGCAGATTGCCAAAAACAGAAAAGTCAAAACAAGAATAGTGAACGCTGAATCACCAGCAGGCCTGCGCCTTACACAACTAGGTGGAATCGTCTGCATAGCAAAGCCGGAATAAACACGACAACGTTTGCTTTACGCCCGTTTTTCAGCTCAAGAAACTAACCCCGCTCGCCTCAGTTCTTCCAGCGAGAACTTGAAAAGCATTCTAGCACTTGAGATACTAAAAAATGGGAAGGGTGCGCGGGAGATGTCGCCACTAGGGTAGGGTCTAAAGTCCAGTGAAAAAAGATGTGAAATTTTAGGAAAATAATAGATTTTTCTTGTTTTAAATCTGTGTTCAAGTTTGTTTTTTCAAGTTCTCAGCATGAAGCTCAAGATGATCCGTTTCAATCTCCACCAGAGATTCGAAGAATTGTCTCAATTGTAGCTCAGGAGCTTCCTTAGCAAATTTGGCGTAAGCTTTGATAGCCCGATCTTCCCGCTCCCATCCCTCTTGAGTATTTTTTTCAAAATCCTTAGAACAAGGAATCGTTTTTAACAGAGGTTCCTTGATTTTAAGAAGCTTCACTATTGCTTCAGCGTGTTCATTCTCAACTTTTTTCAGAGCTTTGAACTTCGCATAGCCATATTCATCACCATTTACCTTAGCAGCATTCATTGCACAAAGGTAAAATGCAGTGTTACTCAATTCTAATTCCAAAGCAGCCTCAAGATTAGCTTTTGATACATCACTAATTTCAAAAATGTATTCAGACGGGTTCCATTCTTCAGCAGGAATGAAATACCACCCAGATGCGCCACAAAAAGGACATCTTGATGGTGGTTCTTCACCGATGTAAGCTTCTTGGCATAGCCTGCACCTTAATACTTTTACCTTTCCCAATTTCTTCACCTAATTAATATCCGTGTCAAACACAATATAGTAAAAAAGTGGGAAATAATAGTTCTTCTCTAATGGTTGATCTTCTATGGGTCAAATAGAAGAACTTTAACTATGCATGAGTCCAATTTTTATAGTTACTAAGGCTAGGTAGCTGCGCATTTTTTTTGGGTTATAGTATTTTTTTGTATGACGTCTAACAAGGAAAAAAGGGAAGGGTGCGCGGGAGAAATCGCCACTTGTATGGTGTTTTTATAAATACATCTATGGTTGCTGTTGTACTTCTTTCTGCTGTTCGCGTGACTTTCTTCCTCTTAGCAGAGGAACTATAAACTCGACAATCACCAATATTACAATGAGTGCTATGACTACAGGCAGACCTATAGAGTTGCGCATAAACAGGACAACGTGGCCTAACCAAGGAATGCGCATAGCAACTTTGCCAACCACTAAGTCCTCGCGAACTCCGTCAACGTCATCGGTTTTCCAAGGATCGTATTCTGCGGGTGATGGCGTGTTTGGCCACTTATTTCCGTTGCCATCGCCTTTTGTTCGAAAGTATAATGTACCATTAATCTCATCCACAGCAGCTATCCTATGAACGATTAGATCGTCTGGATTACCAGGTTTTTTGAATACAATTATGTCGCTGTCTGGATAGTCCGTATTTAGCTCCAGTGGATTCACTCCTTGGACAATTATCAGATCGCCTATGTGCAAAGTACGCGCAAAAGGATGAAATCCTCCGTCACACTGGTTGCCATATGGGATGCACATGCTACCGCTTACTACCGCTAACGCAGGAAAAGGCGTGTTCAAGATAACTTGTGACCCATACCAGAAACCAAAAATTACTAGAACAATCAAGCAAATAACAACGGCGGTTTGGACATACTCGTTCTTCCAAAGATTCTTGAGACTAACGGTCAAAGCAATGCCTTCCGGTTAACGGTCAAATGTTCTTATTCAATAAGCACTCTATGTTTTAAAACCTACCGCTTCTTTTTTCAAAAAAAGAAAAATGAGGGAGTAAAATAGTAATTGCCAACTGTTTAGCATTCAGTGAAGTTTCGTTGATCGTTTTGTTGGTATGAGCACTTTAGATTTTCTGTTTACTTAGTACTTCGCGGAAGCTGGCACCACAATTAGGGCATTTATAGAGCCCGATTTCCAGTTGCATTCGTTTTCCTTGCTTGTCTGGGCGACCGGCCATTTTCCATGACTTCTTTAGTGGTACGTTGTCGGTTCCACATTTTGGACATTTAGCCATTCAATTTCCTCCGTAATGGTACGCTTCCATGGTTTCTTATGATGGTAGATAAATAACTTTCCGTTGTTTTCGAATAGAAAATCTACATTTGAGCATCAAAATTATACATGTTCTTGTAAAAGACTGTTGAAACTGAGCTAAAACGGCTATGCATAGTATAAACAAAATGCGCGCAAAAGACCTAACTTCTTGATCCTGCTTAGCGTCTCTGGGGGGTCTACCTCTTTACAGATTGATTGAAACCCACTTGAAAAATGCTACATAAGCCCTTTAGTGAGTGTTCCAAAACGTTTTTACAGTTGATTCTTCGCTTACTCTTCTCGACACCTGAGGTTCATTAGAATTTGCAAGAGTGTTCTGAAAGTGTTTTTAAGATGCTTGTGAAGCCCGTTCGAAGGCTCGTTGAACAAAGGGGATTCCCTAAACCAACTGAACCTCAAGAGAAAACGATTCCCAAAATTCTTGAAGGCAAAAATGTTCTATTAATTTCGCCCACGGCCACAGGCAAGACCGAAGCCGCGTTTCTCCCTGTTCTGAGCATGTTGCTTCAGGAACCGCGTGCGCCAGGGATGAAAGTGTTGTACATTACGCCGTTGCGAGCTTTAAATAGGGACCTGCTTGAGCGGCTTGAATGGTGGTGCAACAACTTAGACATAAAACTGGCGGTTAGGCACGGCGACACTGAAACAAAAGAGAGAACGCGCCAGTCGAGAAGCCCTCCAGACATCCTGATAACCACGCCTGAAACGTTGCAGGCCGTGCTGTCTGGTTGGCTGTTGCGCCAGCACCTGCAGAGTTTGAGGTGGGTGATAATTGACGAAGTGCATGAATTGGCGGACAGCAAACGTGGGAGCCAGCTATCTCTGGCCTTGGAAAGAGTTAGAAATCTGATCGGCAGAGACTTTCAAATGATAGGGTTATCTGCTACAATCGGTAGCCCCGAAAAAGTGGCGCAATTTCTCGTAGGCAACAACCGAAGAGTTGAAATCACCCGCGTACCCGTCGCTAAGATGATGCGGCTACAGGTAATCTTTCCGCAACCCACAGAGGAAGACGCGAGACTTGCAGGGAAACTTTACACTCACCCAGAAGTAGCTGCCCGATTAAGGAGAATCCGCGATTACATGAGCAAACACAAGTCTGTGCTTTTGTTCACGAACACCCGAGCTGTCTCGGAAGTGCTTGCAAGCAGATTTAGAGTGTGGGACACAGACTTTCCAGTGTCAATTCATCACGGCTCTCTCGCTAAGCCATCGCGTATAGCGGCGGAGACAGGGTTGAAAAGAGGTGCGCTTAAGGGGCTTATCGCTACCAGCAGCCTCGAATTAGGCATAGACGTAGGTCGCATCGACTTAGTCATTCAATACATGAGCCCTAGACAGGTAACCAGGCTAATTCAACGAGTGGGAAGAGCAGGCCACAGAATCGGCCGCGTGGCAAAAGGCGTGATTGTTGGCATGGACTCCGACGATACGTTGGAGGCTTTGGCGATCGCACGAAGAGCGTTGAAAGAAGATTTGGAGTCCGTTGAAATTCCACCTAAACCTTATGATGCGCTGACTCACCAAATAGCGGGATTACTGCTCAAAAATAGACGACTAGACTTTAACTATATTCTGGAGATAATGCAAAACGCTTATCCCTATCAAAGCATGACGTTGGAAGATGTTGAGAAAGCGCTTAAATACATGCATCAGCGTTTTCCGCGTTTAGCATGGGTCTCTTTTGAGGACCAAGTGGTTTTAAAACCCCGGCGAACCAAGGCACTCTTTGAATATTATTTCGATAATTTGTCTATGATCCCTGCGGAGAAAAAGTTTCTTGTAATTGACGATTCAAGTGACTCTTCGATTGGGGTACTTGACGAAGCTTTTATGGCGGATTATGGCAAAGCTGGAACTAAATTCATCATCAGAGGCAGTCCGTGGCAAATAATCCACACCACTGAAGACAAAGTTTACGTGAGACCTGTTGACGACCCCACCGGTGCTATACCTAGTTGGATAGGCGAAGAAATTCCAGTACCCTGCCAAATAGCGCAAGAAGTGGCTTCCATAAGAGGTTTCGTTGAAGAGAAAATAGGAAGCGGTCTCTCGCCAGAAGAAACCAGCGAGTTGCTCAGTCAAAAGTATCCTGCTGACAATAACACCATACTGCGCGCATTAACGGCGACAATAGAACAGGTGAACGCTGGCTTGGCGGTTCCGACGGAGAAACGAATAGTAATCGAAGACTGGGAAGATTTTGTCATAATCCACGCCAACTTTGGTTCCCTTGCAAATAGAGCCTTAGCCCAGCTAATGGGGCAGGTCCTCTCAGAGAAAGTTGGGCATGGTATAGTGGTCCAGCATGATCCTTACCGCATCTTCGTGCAAGCAATGGGCGCAGCCAACTCAGCCCGTGTCCTTGAAGTTTTTGATGAATTGCGAACCATGCCAGAACAATCAGTCAAAGACTTGCTAACGAGGTCAACAGTGAAAACAGGGCTCTTCAAACGACGCATAATCCATGTGGCCCGCCGTTTTGGAGCTTTGAAAAAATGGGCGGACTTCAGTAACGTGAGTCTCCGGAAGCTAATAACAAGTTTTGAGAATACGCCCATCTACGAGGAAGGGTTGAAGGAAGTTTTCACTAAAGATCTTGATGTGGAAGGGCTTGTCCATGTTTTAAGCAGAATTCGAGGCGGCGAAATTCAACTGCAAGTGCTGGAAACCGGTGGGAACGCAACTCCAGTCGCTCGTGTGGGCATTGAGAGAGTAAGTATGAAAACAGACCTTATTCCTCCAGAACGAATGCGTGCCGTGCTTGTAGAATCAGCCAAAGCTAGGCTACTAAACGAAACTGGAAACTTCGTGTGCACAAACTGCTGGGACTACATGGAGCTGATTCGCATTAAAGACTTGCCTGACAAACCCAAATGTCCACGATGTGGCTCTCAAGACATGGGTCTTTTGAAGGTTGACGAAGAGAGGGCGCTCCCTTTGATCGAAAAGAAAGGTCGAAGACTGGCTAAAGCTGAAGAAAAACTGCAGACGCAAGCTCTGCAAACCGCTCAGCTAACGTCAAAATATGGCAAGGTGGCAGCTGTGGCTCTGAGCGCCCGCAGGGTTCGGTCATCAGATGTAGCAAGTATCCTTGAAAAAGAACCTAAACTTACTAACAGGTTTTATGAACTGGTTCTTGAAGCGGAACGCAAAGTACTGAGCAAACGATTCAGGTAGAAAAAGCCCGCCAAGTACCTCATTATGCGAGCAGTTCTTTTCTTTTTATGAAAGGTTACTGAGGTTTAGCAAGGGTTAACAACAACTATTTAAGCGGAAAGCTGTTTTATTGTGCGTAAGTAGCCGTACCAACCAAAGGAGACCAAAAAGATTGGAAATCAGCCGAAAAAAGCTCCGGAAGGAGGTTCTCAAGCGCATCAAATACGTTAAAACATGTGTTATGGCTAGAGAACTCTGCCTCCTAGTGCGCACACACAGAGCGGTTTTGGAACCCAATGATGTGCAAGAAGTCTGCCGTTACATATCAAACCTTTGCAAAAAAGAAGGTTGCTCCAAACCCAGCGAACTTTGCCAAAAAGCTGCTGATTCTATAGACTCCAAAGACGAAGAAAAGTACTTGGAAATGTGTGCTAAAAGTTGCGTTAAATGCGGCGAAGCTAAAAGACCGAGACCGAAAAAAGACGCCTATGTATCATAAGGGAATACATAAAAATCTTTAAGTGCAGTAATCTTTTAAACCAAATTTGAGGCTTATGAAATGTTCATTGCCCCTTACGTTCCAAGTCCTCTTCCAGTGGTTCAGTATATGCTTAAACTGGCTGACTTAAAGGCTGGCGAAGTCTTATTTGACTTGGGAGCGGGAGATGGAAGAACAGTCATAATGGCCGCGAAAACTTTTGGCGCTAGAGCGGTAGGTGTTGAATTGAGAGAAGATTTAGCTAAAAAAGCGTTAAGCACAATCCACAATAATGGTCTCGCAAACAGAGTTACAATAGTGAACGGCGACATGTTTTCTGTGAAATTAAACTCGGCCGATGTGGTTTTTCTGTACTTGACAACTAGTGCGAACGAGAAAATCAGGTCAAAGCTGGAAACTGAACTTAGAAAAGGAGTTCGAATTGTTTCCCATGACTATGAAATCGTAGGGTGGAAACCAATGAAGGTGGAGAACTTCTGCGAAAACCCGAAGCTAGGTTATCCTTCACACACAATTTACCTTTACGAGAAGCCATAGTTTTCTTGCCCAATAAGAAAAGGTTTTTACTGCGTAATCACCCTGATTCTAATAGTGCCTAAAATGCGGTTTGTTCCGTGGCAATATATTGCTGACTGGAAATGTGTGGCGTGCGGCTACTGCTGCAAACTATACAGCGTTGTCCTTGGCTTCCCTGAGTGGCTCAGAATCGTTAAAACATTTGGTGTGGCGAAAACCGTTGCAGACTTAAACCATTTATACATCAAAAGAACTAACGACGGCTCTTGCTCGTTCCTGTGCCGCTTTGCAAACACGTACTATTGTAGTCTTCAAAACATGAAACCCGACGCGTGCAAATTATGGCCATTTAAGGTCCTGTCGGAACCAAAATATGGACAAGCACACCAAGCTGCATTTAATTATGGCAGAAAAAAACTGTTTATTTATGCAGACGCCATGTGCTCGGGGCTCAGATATGGACGCCCAACGTGGGAGTTTAACTTTCTAGCTTTGAGAGAATTTGCAGACCTTGCCTTAGGAACACGCAAGACCCAATCCAAAACGACTAGCGACTTGGCTTTTGCCTCACGCTTTCAGGTACGGCGCTTGCGCCTCCCTTGAGACCTTTGATTACTCAGGCTTTTATTTAGCCAAATTCACGTCCTAAACTACATTTTAGAAATGCTTTAAAGTCTCGCGGTGGAGTAAACTGGCATGCGGCGCATCAAAATTGGTCTTTCAATGCTCTATCGCTTAGGAGAACCCTTTAACAAGATGGTTCAAAGTCTATCTACGGTGGAAACCCCATACATTGAAGTTGTCGACGATGGTTTCCACACACTTAGCAAAACAAGAGTTGCAATGCTCAACGAGGTTGCAAAGTCCAGCAGCGTAGAATACACTGTACACGCTCCTTTTGCAGACATAAATATAGCCTCGCCATCAAAATCCATGCTAAACGCCAGCATTAAGCGCCTCCATCAGTCCATGGCATATGCCAACGCCCTAAACGCTCAGCTCTGGATTTTTCATCCAGGCGTCAAAACGGGCATCAGCATGTTCTATCCGGGCGCAGACTGGAAACAAAACATCGAGGGCACTCTCCAACTGCACAAAACTGCAGAAGAATACGGGTTAAGCATAGCCTTAGAAAACCTGCCTGAAAAATACGGTTTCTTCATGAAACAACCAGAAGACTTTCAGAAGTTCTATAAAGAAACTGGTCTAAACGGCATAGGCATTGCTTTAGACGTTGGACACGCAAACCTTAAAGGACAACTGGAATCCTTCTTGAGAAAGCTACCTGACAAAATTGTTCACATGCATATTAGCGACAACATGGGAGAAGACGATCAGCACTTAGGAGTAGGTTACGGCAAGATTAACTGGCAACGGTTTGCGGAAACACTGCGCGAAATTGCCTACGACAAAACCGTAATGGTCGAGTCCATGGAACACGTGGAAGAAAGCCTGCAAAAACTAAAACAGTTGCTTGCCTAACTGTCGAGAAGCGGCAACTCCAACTCCATAAAGTCTTCGGCTACCAGCGTGTTTTTGAAAAACTTTTGCGCTTGTTCCAAAAGAAGACGTGCATCGGGGTATCTGGCGCTGATATGCGTTAAAACTAACTTCTTCGCTTTCGCTTTCTTAGCCTCTTCCGCTGCTTGGCCGGGGGTTGAGTGTCCATCTACTTCGGCTTTTTCGCTAAGTGAGTCATCAAAAGTGGCGTCGTGAATAATCAAATCCGCATAAACTGCGAATTTTGCAAACCCTTTGAATGGTCTCGTATCGCCTGTGTAAACGATTTTTCGTCCCTGTCTCCGCGATCCCATGACATCGTCAGGGCTTATGACTTGCCCGTTTAGCAGCTCAATCTTGTTACCCTGTTGAAGCCTTGACCACAACTCGCCTTCAGGAACGCCTAAAGCCATGGCTTTTTCAGGATAGAATTTTCCAGGACGAGGTTTTTCCACAAATGCATATGCCAAACTCGTAACCACATGGTTTGACCTTACAGCTTCAACAATGTATTCCTTTTCTTGGCATATGATGCTCTCATCGTAAATTTCGTGGATTTCAACTGGAAATGTTAAACCGAACTGTAAGGTTTCTTTAACGCATTTTAAGAATTGCTTTATGCCCTCTGGTCCGTAAATCTCAATTTTCCTTTGTCTGTCCATCAAAGCCATGGTCTGCAGTAGCCCAGGTAGACCTAGAACATGGTCGCCGTGCATGTGTGAGATGAATATTTTCGTTTTTTTGTGGAAACCGACCTTGGCGTTTATCATCTGTCTTTGAACGCCTTCACCGCAATCGAACATTAATTGTTCGTTCTGGCGTTTCATGAGCACAGCTGGCAAACTTCTTTCAAGAGTTGGAACGCTGCCGGCGGTTCCCAAGAAGATCACGTGCATACTCATTATTCTACACCTTACATTATTTCGAACACGGCTATCTCCCGTGTCAGACTCCTGTGAACATATGCGAAATGGGACTCCAAATGTCTATAGCCCAATTCAACGCCTATTCGCGCGATGTTTAATGTTTTCGGCGAAGCTATACAAATCCGTTGCCCTTGGCGCAGCAAGGAACGCGCTGACCCTAGAACACCTTCAACAATCTGCTTGGTAGTCAACTTCATAGTTGTTGCTGACCTTCCATAAGGCGGATCAGTTGCGAGGCAGTCGATTTGTGTTAGAGGCAGTTTTCGAGCATCAGCAATCACTAAGCCATCTGGTTCTACGCTAAAATGCTCAAGGTTATTTCGACAGCCTTTAACCATGCGCCGCTGAATGTCAAAACCCAAAACGCGGCAGCCGATAAACGCCGCTTCCACCATCACGCTTCCAGTGCCACAGAAGGGATCCAACACCAACTCACCAGCCTTTGCATGTGCCAAGTTGACCATGCACCGCGCCAATTTTGAGGGCATAGCTGAGGGGTGAAAAAAAGGTTTCTTTCTTGGGCGCCTTTCCACAAAGGGTTTAGGAATGATCTCAGCGAGTTTCACCCCAAAAACCAGCTTGTCACTTGTTAAAACACCGATGAAAGTCTTGTCAGGCGCTTTCAAGTTAACCCTCGTTTCACTTGTCCCCAGAAGTATATGCTTGCCTAGTGTTCTTTCAAGGGCAACGGTGCTGACTTTTTCCGCGTATTCTCTTACGCGTCTTATGCGAACCGCGAAACTTTCCCCTTCGCTTAAAACGTTTTTAAAGCTCGTAGAGTCAGCCGTTTTCGTGATATCGGTTTCTTGGGCGGGGCATGTGAAGAGTTCTAGAGCGCATATTCTCGCGTAAGCCGATCTGTGCTGTACGGCTTGTACGCTGTTCTGTGCTGCATCAAGCCTTACGACTTGGTCGAGTTTTTCCTTAACTTCAAAGTCGAAGCCTTCAACTTCAAGTATTGCTGTTAACTCGGCGGCAGGCAAAGTCTC
>CP070714.1:169240-182717 GCA_020350385.1 Candidatus Bathyarchaeota archaeon
ATTTTTTTAAAAAGTAGCGGCTCCCATGACGTAATGTACTTAATACAAGCTTTCAGCTTTTTCATGGGCTTAAATTATGGGTTGACTTCTATAATTCCTCTTCTGGTATCTGCGTGTAGAGCTTTCCATCCCTCATGTAAAGCAAGCGGTCTGTGAACTCCCTGACGTAGCGTGCGTGGGTGACTGTCACGACAGTTTGGCAGTGTTCCTTGTTGGCCTTATGGCACATCTTCATGATTTCTCTTCCAGTTGCTGTATCCAAGTTTACAGTGGGTTCGTCAAGTAGGAGTATTTTTGGCTCGTTAGCGAAAGCTCTGGCTATTGCAATTCTTTGCTGCTCTCCAGCGCTCAGTTCAGCTGGTAGGTGGTGGGTGCGCTGCCCCAAGCCCACCCACTCCAAGAGGTGACTTGACCGTTCAAGTCGTTTACTTCTATTAGCTACCGTGGGTGCCAATGCAACTTCAACGTTCTCGAGGGCTGTTAGCGTTGGGATTAGGTTGAAAACTTGAAAGACGAAGCCCACTTTCTCCCGCCGGACCTTAACTAGTTCACGTTCAGTCAGCTTTGAGAGTTCCAGCCCATCTATTCTAATTTCGCCGGTAGTTGGCCTGTCGAGGCCTCCTAACAGGTTGAGGAGGGTTGTCTTGCCGCTTCCTGAAGGACCTAAAATTGTGAGAAACTGGCCCTCTTTCACCTTCAAGTTGACCTCGTCTACGGCTTTTATCTCACTCGCATTCCTTAGCCGATAAATCTTTGACAGATTAGCTGTCTCAATTATGTTATTGGTCTGCGTCAATATTCATCTCCTTCTATATAGTTCTTAAGGCTTCGGCGGGCGTAAGTCTAGCCGCCTTCCAAGAAGGGTAAAGCCCTGCTGTTATGCCACCTATCACTGAGATCCCGAAACCTATGGTTAGTAAAATGGGGTCAATTGCGATAAAACTCAGAGCTCCACCGAGTTCCCCCCCCATTGTATAGAGGACGTACCAAGCGAAGCCGTATCCGAAGACGCAGCCCAAGACGCCTCCTATTACGCCTTTCAGTGCAGATTCGATGACGATCTGTTTTACGACATCGGAGTTGCTCCACCCTATAGCTTTCAAGATACCTATTTCTCTTTTGCGCTCCGCCACAACCCCCAGCTGAGACTTAATGGTGAAGAGTATTGCAACAACAGAAAGGACGATTGAAATATTCCAAGCGGTTGCCTCTCCCATGTTTATAACTCCCGAGGCGATGGTAGCCATGTCGGAAGAAGTTATGGTGGTTGCGCCAGGCAAATCATTTGTTAAAGCTTCAGCTGTAACATCTACTTTTCTGGGGTCACTGACGCGAATAAGGGCTACGTTAGCTAACCCCTCATTAGATCCAGGCAACACTTCTCGAGCAACAGGTAGGTTCACGTATATGTGGGACTTTATTAAATCCGTGGCGCCAACATCGACGATACCGACTACTTCAAAACTTTTTATGTACTCAATTGTTGAACCTACCGTAAGATTGTTTAGTTGAGCATTTTCACGGTCTATAAGCACTACATGCCCGTCGTCGGGGCCAAGGTAGCGGCCCTCAACAACGGCGTTCGGTAGCACCGCGTTTGTCTCCGTCTCGCTTGGGTCTATGCCTGTAAACACGACGGCGCTTCTTCTATGCATCAGTATTGGAACGGCACGTTCAACGCCAGAAACATCAGCTATTTTCGCAATTTCGGTTTGGTTGAAAGGGTACGCGAAGAGGTGGTTGGCGATGAAACAGCCCTCCCGTGAAGGTGCTATTGGCGCAGAATAGATCAAGATGATATCTGTGCCGATAGCTTTCATGGGGGCTGCCGTGCAAGCTTCCCAGCCTCTGGCAGCCGTAACCAGCGTGATGAGAGCGGCTACGGCCATAACGAAGCCTGCGATGTTACCTGCCGTTCTATACTTCCTTCGGCGTATTTCTCTCAAAGCATACAGGTACGATCCCATGTCCTCAATCTCGCAATATTACAGACTTGTCTTTATAGTAAAACCTTCTATTGGTATGCTCTATTTCTCTCTACAATTTTAACTTTTCTATCTCAGTATTAATATATTTCTTAATTCCACAAACTTCATGTTCTGAAAATGTATGGAGCTGCATTGTTTAGACTGCCTTCAAGATAGCTTTGATTTATTTCTGTGAGCAATAATGTTACACATGTAGAAAACGATATGAACCGTTCTAAGAATGTACTGACAAAACCAAAGCAGATATGGCAAACACTTAATAGTCTTCTAAGAAATGGGTATTTGCTATCAAAAAGGGGAAAGCATCATGCAAAATCGCCCAGCTATAGTTGCTGTTGGCCGAACCAAGTTTGGGGAGCATTATGGAAAGGAGCCAGAGAAGCTTATTGAAGAAGCTTGGCTCGCTGCATCAAACGAATGCGACTTAGAACGCCGGGATCTGGAAGCTTGCTATCTCTCTGACTGTTTTCTCCCAATTACAAACAAGTTAGGGCTAGAAGAAGGTTTTCTGTCAGAGCTTACAGAACTTCACATTCCTATGGAAGTTACACGTTCTGTTAGCGCCGCTTTGCTAACTGCTTATCACGCCATACAAGCTGGGGTGTACAATACTGTTCTCGTTGGAGGCATAGAAAAGATGACTGACCGCTGGGACAAAATTCGTGATGACTTGATGCTTCTCGGAGACCCTTGGAGTTATTACGCTGGAGGCACACCAGAAGCTAACCATGAGCTGATGTTAAGGGCTTACATAAAAAAATTCGGGATAATTGGCAAAAACCTCGATAAGCTTAATGTTGCTTTGGCAAAAATATCGGTAAAAAACCATGCACAAGCAATTAAAAATGAATACGCCCAATTCCACCGAAAAATCACAATTGAACAAGTCTTAAGCGCAAGGAAAGCAGCCCGTAGACCGTTGGGACTGTACGATTTTGCTCCAATTTCGGATGGGGCATCGGCTTTAGTCCTCACAAGCCAGATGAAAGCTAAAAGAATAACTGAAAAACCTGTTTACATTCTGGGCTGCGCTTCAGCCACAGACTACTTGGACTTTCCAGCGAGAGATGATCTAACACATTTCACTTCTACCCAAATCGCCATGAAAAACGCTTCCAAAATGGCCAGAAAAGTTCCTCTGGACTTATCAGTCTTAGAGGTATACGACCAGTCCACTGTAATGGAAATGGTTTCTATGGAAGATTTAGGTTTCTGCGAACCTGGAACAGCTTGGAAGAGAATACGTGGAAATTGTGAAGATTACGGAGGCTACTACGAAATTAATGGCAAAAAACTTTATGTTAACATGAATGGTGGTTTGAAGGCTGACGGAAATCCGTTGGGAGCTACTGGTGGGGCTCAAATTTTTGAGATTTTTAGGCAGTTAAGAGGCGAAGCTGGTGAGCGACAGATTACCACTGATCAAGATTCAATGCTAACTGGTTGCTCTTTAGAGTTTGAGGGCTTCGGTACCAAGGCATATGTTAGCATTTTGGGGAGAGAGACATGAGCAGTGAGCCCATAGAACGAAGGGTTTCTTATCTTGGCGACAGGCTGAAAGCGTGTCGCTGCAAAATCTGCGGAAAAGAGTATTTCGAGATGCGAGATTACTGCGGGAACTGCGGCAGAAAAAGCTTCGGAAAAATGGCAAATATAGACCTTTTTTACGAAAAAGGAAGAATTGAACTGTGCACTCTTATAAATGAACCGACAAATAAATTCAAGAAGCTAGAGCATTATGTTTATGGTATAATCTCTTTTCACAATGGCAAAATTCGTGTTCCTGGTAGGCTTACTGATCAGATTATAAATGATGGCGAAGTCATCGACTTTTCAAGTCTTGAAGGCAGGGAAGTGGTTCCTAGATTCAGAAGACGTTATCAGGTAGGCGGAAGCGAGGTCGTTCCAACAATCTCTTTAGCGTTCACGTTAGCCGATGAATATTACCCTCATCAAGGGTACACAATCGTTCAACCCAACAAAGAGTACAACCTACCTGGAATTGTTGGGTACGCTTTCTATACTTCACGTTTCAGGATAAAAGAAGGTAAGCTTGAGCGGTCTGTGCCTTTTATTGACGAAGACGCGGTAACCGCAGCAGTAGAGGCTGGAAAGTTATCTCTGATACATTCTGGAGTTGACAGTTCGTTGGTTGGCAAAGTTTACGTGGGCTCAGAGTCTAATCCCTACGCGGTTAAACCTATAGCGTCGAAGGTCGCACAGGTTCTGAAGCTCGGCGAAGAAGATGGAGATGTTCAAGGGGTTGATGCTGTAGACACCGAGTTCGCGTGTAAAGCTGCATCAAGCATGTTCAAGGACGCAGCAGCACTCGTTAGCTATTCTAAATCTAAAATGAAATACGCTATGGTTATTGGGGCAGATAACTCTCAAGCAGCACCCAGAGGCTGTCCAGGTGGTGAATTAGATGTCTTTGTTGGGTACGGTGGGGCCGCTTTCATTTTTGGAAAGTATGATGTAATAGCTGAAATTGAAGGATGGTACTCTTGTACTTCTGACACACCGGATTTTTGGCGCAGAGATGGCGAGCCTTTTCCGATGCACGGTGGGAGATTTTCGGGAGAACCAGCGTACTTTAAACATGTTAGAAAAGCAACTACAAAACTGATGGAGAAGCTAAACTTGCAAGCAGGCGATGTTGATTACTTCATAACGCATCAGCCTAATCCTCGGTTTCCAGTTAAAGTTGCGAAGCAACTTGGCTTCAAGGACGAGCAGTACGCAGTTTCACTCCAAGTCACCAAGTTCGGCAATACCTATTCTGGCTGTTCGCCTGTGGGCTTAGCTGCTGTGCTTGATGTTGCTAAGCCCGAAGAGAAGATCTTGATAACCAGTTACGGGTCAGGCGCGGGAAGCGATGCGTACCTGCTGAGGACTACAAGCCAAATTTTGGACAAGAGACAACGCCAAAAGATCAACGTCAAATCTCAAGCTGAAAACCCGTTTTTGCATTACGTGGACTACACAACTTACCGGCGACTCAAGCTTGGAATGTAACGAATATTTAATAAATGCAGGCGTTGATGTGATAAACGGAGCTTAACAGTTGATAATCACGGATACTGTGGAAGTGCTTTACGCGCCGCACAAAGTGTTCAAAAAGATTATTCAAAATCCTAAATACTTGGGAGCAGTAATAGTGCTTCTCCTTTTTGTGCTGGCGCAAACGGCATTTTACTATTCGTACTATTCAAAAAGCTATAGTGAACAAACATTTCCTTTTGGGAATCAATTTGGCACATTGACTCAAAATGCTACTTCATGGAACACAAGTTCAGGTGCCATAATCAGCTACAATTATGGTGATTTAATAAATAACACCTTCTATGGTAACAGCAGTCTCCAATTCGCAATTTCCAATAGCAGTGAAATATTTATGGAGTTGGGCGACTTCCAGAACTCTGTAAACTGCGATCCCACAGGCTTTAAAAATATGTCCATGCGAATTAAAATAGTAGAGCCACAGATTGCACCCGAAAAGGCAACTCTGTCCTTGTATTCGTTGAGTGCCTCAGACTATTTCCAGTATGATTTGACCAAGGACCTTTCCAACTCCGTAGTAAGCGTCTGGAATAACTTGACTGTCCCAGTTGGCTCTGGAAACTGGCTAAGCAACGGTAACCCTAACTGGCAGAACATAACTGGTTTGAGGCTGGATCTTGCCTTTTCAACCAATTCCAGCATAAGCCTGCGGATTCAGGGAGTTTTCTTCCGAGGGATATATGAAACGCCAATTGTAGTGGACAGCACTGGTTTTTTCATCACCATTTTGCAGTCGGTCTCTATACAGTTTCTCTTTGAATGGATCATACTAGCGGCGTTGCTCTACATCATGATAAAGGTTTTGAAGGGAACTGTGACTTGGAAACCGCTGTTTGCTGCTGTGGGTTTCGCTTTGATAACCACAGTCATACAAACCTTGATCGCCATTGCAGCTACCACAACTTTGCCATCTCTCTATTATCCAATTGAATTTCTTGCTAATGTTCCTGTAGAAGCTCAATTAATCAATAACGCAGTTTCCGCCACTGCGGCAACTTTCTCTCTGATTTTTGGGGCGGCTCAGATCGCAACGTACTTATGGATAGTCGCGTTAGGAGCCATTATCACACATAATATAACCGCTCCAACCGCTGAAGGGCTTTCCGCTGCCCCGCAGTTCGGGTGGGGGAAGAGTTTTCTGGTATCAGGGGGGAGTTTGTTTTTAACAATCATAATCTTGAGCTTCCTAATAGGGATATAACTAGCTAAATGGCATCCTGCAGCAGAAACTGCCCTACCCTTTTCAGCGCTTAATTAATCAGGGGTGTGCCTAATTTAGCGCCTTCACAGCAGCTTGCGTGACGGTTAGCAAGATTTATATGGATTAAAGGGCACTCTGCAAGTAAAGCCTCCACCAAGACCAGTGCAAAAAAAGGTGCATGCGGTTGCGGTGATATGCTAACTTCGGAGAGTAAAAAGTTTGAACATTAGGGATTTGAGAAATGGAATGCGACGGGTCACTGTTGAAGCAAAAGTTGTGGAAAAAGGTGAATCCCGCCAAGTTAGGTCTAGATACAAAGATGAAACCTACACGGTGGCTAATGCTATTATTGCAGACGAAACGGGAAGCATAAAACTGACACTTTGGAACGAGCAAATAGACCAGGTAAACGTTGATAACACGGTTAAAATAGAAAATGGTTACGTGACTAGCTTCAAAGGTGAAATCCAGCTTAACGTTGGAAAGTTTGGAATATTGACTGTCGAATAAGCCGACTAAAATGGAGCACAGTTTTTTCCGCTATCAGTAGAGGTGAAAGTATGGACGAGCAAATAGTAGGCGGTATTTTCCGTCCAAAACTAGTCAAAGTTAGCAAAGAAGAAGCCGAAGAGAAAGAGAAACCCGAAGATTAAGCATACCTATTTCTTTTTGAAAAAAAGCCAGTTTTTCTTTTCTTTGAATCTTACCAGCACAAAAGCGCCGCTCAGCTTGACGCCGTCAATTTCCACGATTAGCTTGTCCTCTTTTCTGTCGATTAGCTTGTAGTTTCCTTTGTCCCAGATTTCCACTGTACCCGCTCCATATTCGCCTTCGGGTATAATGCCTTCGAAGCTTGCGTATTCAACTGGGTGATCTTCAACCTGCACCGCAAGTCTCTTCACACCAAGTGAAGTTGGCGGCTCTTTGGGGATTGCCCAGCTTTTGAGCACGCCGTCCATTTCCAACCGCAGATCAAAGTGTAAATGCGTCGCGGCGTGCTTCTGAATTACGTAAATTCCACGCTTACTCACTGTTACCTCTCCTGGCGGTTCAGATGTTTTCTGAAAGTCACGCTTTCTTCGGTATTCCTTCAGACTCAATTCTTCTCTATAATCAGCAGATACTATCTGCTATAATATCTTTCTTCCTTCCACAAATTTGTGGCCATATTGCATATGTTTAGTAAACAATTGTTTTTGCCAGCTCTCAACTTGTTTTCAAGCCTTTCATGAATTTTGTCAAATCCACTTTGGAAAATCCGTTTTCATCACCGAGTTTCTGTTTTGCTGGCGGTCTGTCCACGTAAAAGGGTATTCTTTTTGATATTCGCTCTTGGAAAGTTGGCTCCAGCTCGTTCTTGTAGAAGACGCCTATGGGGATTGCATCGCCCCATTCCCGTGCTTTGTCCATCGCCGCAATTTTTTTCTGAAAGTCTTCAGACCAGTCGCGCACGTTCGGGTCAAAGCCTGTTTCTTCCAGCTTGTAGAGTCTGGATTGGGGTTTTCCTGTAGTAGGATCTTTTCTGTCTTCTCCACTGTACCAGTCTTTAGTGGTTATGTTGTTGTATGTGGGGCATGGTTGCAAGCAGTCTATGAATGCTAAGCCTTTATGTTGAATGGCTTTTTTGATTGTTTCTTTCAGGTGCCTAACGTCGTAGGCGTACGACCTTGCCGCAAACGTGAAGCCTGAGATTATTGCCAATCCGATGCTGTTTACTGCTTCGTTGATGTTTGGTTTCGGCAGAGCCTTCGTTTGGATGCCGAGCCGTAGTGTGGGTGACGCCTGCCCTTTTGTCAGCCCGTAAACGCCGTTGTTGTGGATTATATACGTCATGTCCAAGTTTTTTCTTCCAGCGTTTACGAAGTGACCTGCGCCTATGCCGAGTCCGTCGCCGTCTCCTCCGATGGCTAAAACTTCCAATCTGGGGTTGGCAACTTTGATTCCCATGGCGAAGGGCAAGGTTCTTCCATGCAGCGTGTGAACACCGTAAGCTTTGACGTTGTGAGGTTCTTTGCCAGAGCAGCCTATTCCGGAAACCATCACGATCTGGTGAGGTTCTAAGCCTAATTCAGCGAAAGCCATTTGCAAACCGTTCATTATGCCGAAGTCACCGCAGCCTGGACACCAGTCCGCGTAAACCTGAGGTACTCGGAAATCGGATGGTTTAAGCCCCAAACATCAACACCTCCCTTTCAGAAGCCTTCTCAGTTAATATAGCCTTAAGCGCTTCGTACACTTCAGTGGTGGTCATCGGTCGCCCCGTGTATTTTAACACATGATAGTTTGGAGCGATGCCTGTTTGCTCCTTTATTATTCCGCCCAACTGTCCTGAAAAGTTATCTTCAACGTCTATTATTCGTTTTTTGCCTTCTAGAGTCTTTTTCACTTCTTCGGTTGGAAGCGGATGTACCAGCCGCACCTGAATGAAGCCTATGCTGAAGCCTTCCTGTTTCAGCTTTTCCAGCGATTCGATTATAGCCCCTTTGGGGGAGCCCCAACTTACTACGATGTTCTCTGAGTCTGTGTCGCCATAGAACTTCAGTTTATCTTCAAATGGCACTTCTTTCTCGACTAATTCCAGTTTCTTCATTCGTTTCTCAACCATGAGCCTTCTGTTTCGGGGTTCCTCGCTGATATGACCGATCTCGTTGTGCTCGTCACCAGCGTACCAATGGATGCCGTTCTTTGTGCCCAGCACCACTCGCGGGGAGACACCTGTTTCCGTGAAGCGGAAGCGCTGGTACTCTTTGCCTTCAAGGTCTTTTTCCGTAAGTAGTTCGCCGCGTTCGATTTTGAATTTGCCATAGTCAAAGATGGGGTAGGTTTGTGAGCAGTTTGCCATGGCTTTGTCCAAGAGGTGGATAACGGGCATCTGGTATTTTTCTGCGAGGTTGAATACTTTCGCAGAGTCGTAGAAGCATTCTTGGATGTCTCCTGATGCAAGAATTATGCGTGGGAACTCTCCGTGGCCAGCGTGCATGGCGAATCTCAAGTCAGCTTGACCGTTCCGAGTGGGTAAGCCTGTTGCTGGAGCGCCTCGTTGATAATAAGTTATTACCAGCGGTACTTCGCTGTTTCCTGCCCAGCTTAAGCCTTCTGCCATTAGCGAAAAACCTGGTCCAGATGTTGAAGTTGCCGCTCTCGCTCCAGCCAACGCGGCGCCTGACGCTGAGTTTACGGCTGCGATTTCATCTTCAGTTTGGATTACAATTATCGCTTCGTCTTCTCCACCTGTTTTCAGGATTTGGTTAGCTTCCAAATATTCGCTTTCGTCAGCTGCAGGCGTGATAGGATAGTATGTTTGCACGCGACATCCGCCGAGAACTTTGCCCATGGCGACTGCTTGATTTCCAGTAAGGAAAAGTCGCTCTTCGTTAACAGCAGTTTTTTCAAGGCGGCGCTTAAAATCGTTTTTGAAATTTTCTTCCGCATAATCGTAAGCGTGGTTCAAAGCCGTCACGTTCATGTCAGCGATTCTTGGTTTTTCTGAAAAAGTGTCTCTTACAGCTTTTTCCGCAAGGTTTCTGTCATACTTGAAAAGTGCAAAAGAGACACCTATGGTTAAGACGTTTATCATCCGTGTAATCTTGCTTATCTTTTGTATTCCAAGTTTTTCTCCAATTTGGCTAAGTAACTTCATGTAGGGTACATGGAAAACGTGAACGTTTTTCTGTTTTGCATAGTTAAGCCAGTCGTTCAGGGTTTCGCCAACGGTTTTTTCCTTCATGAACCTGACGTGTTCAGCTTTCAATTCGGGGGGCAACGTTGGTATATCGAGAACCTTTGTGTTCATCTGGCGCGAGCCAATTATTATGCCGCCTTCGGAGACGACTTCGTTTATATGCCTTACTGCTGTTTCAGCGTCGAATGCAGCCAGCAAGTCCACATCGTTTACGTTTGCTAGAATCTCTTTGGGTGATATGCGCAGGTGAAAGTAGCTGTGTAACCCTTTTATGTTGGAGTGGTACTCCCTTCTTCCAAAAACATAGAGCCCCCCATAGCCGCAGGCCTTTCCGAAAATGTTTGCTGCGGTGTCCACGCCGCTTCCTTGCGCTCCACCCGCCATCCAATTTACACTATCAATTACCACTTCTTTTCACAACCAAATAATAATGGGCGAAGAATGAGTTTTATCCGCCTGTTGCCCTGCCATAGCCAGTACAGCAATCGCAACCCGCAGTTTCGCCGCAGTATGGGCATACGCACTGGCAGTCATCAATGAAGTTGCCGCATCTGTCGCAACGAGGTAGTTCGCTTTCTTTTGTTACCATTCAGTTCGCCTCTGCAATATTCTACTTGCAGACGCTTGCGAATTAAGCTTTCGGAAAAGAGCCGCCGTTGCATCTATAAGGGCGGAAGTCGGTCACACAGAGCAGCAAAGAGCGAGAACACTACAAAAAAATTAGTTGCGTACAAGAAAATAGGTGGAAACGTTGTCTTACAAAATCGTCAAAAGTCCAATAATGTTCTTCTTCTTGCATCACTATTTCACTCCTTCATTTCAAGACGTTTGAGTGGATGCAGTAGTGCCTTGACAAGCGCAAGTTTTTTATAGGCTGTGTAAAAACTTACACAGCAATGAAAAAAATTTCCAATGATGAAGGTGCTAAAGGTTGAGCCACCTGAGTGAAATTAGCGTTAGAACCAAAACCGTTGCGTCCATAGCTGTATTCTCTGCCTTATACATGATACTTAGACTGATACCTACAGTGCCGATGATAGGCGGAGTAGGAACTTTTTCGGCTTCCGACGTCATCGCCCCACTATACGGCGTGATACTAGGACCATACGTCGGTGGATTCAGTGTGTTCTTGGGCACGTTCTTGGCAATTGCATTAGGAAGATCAGTGTCCTTTATGTTTCTGGATTTCCTTACAGCCACCATAAACGCGGTTGCGTTGGGTCTCCTCATGAGACGTAAATTGGTTCCAGTAGTTGTGTTATATGCCATTTTGCTCTCAGTGTTCTTTGTGAATCCTTTGACATTGCTTTTTGTTCCCTTGGGCAACACAAACATCTCTTTTCCATTTGCTTGGCTGCACATTGTAGCTTTTATAGTGCTTCTTTCACCTTTGGGGCGTAGAGCAAGTCAATGGGTTGAAACGCTCAAACCAGCTAAAGTCACATGGGGATTAGCAATTTTAGTCTTCATTGGCACAATGATGCAACATACTATGGGCAATATTCTCTTCGAAGTTACGCTCAATCAAATCCCGGTTATAGTAGGTCAACTCCCAATAATACCAGCGGTCGCTTACCCAGGAATTTGGACCACTGTTTTCTTCCTTTATCCAGTGGAGCGATTAGTCGTAGTTTTGGTTGCAGTAGTGATTGGAGTACCCCTGGTAAGGATTCTCAAGAAATCTCTATTCCGTTCCGAAAAGCAACCTTTTTAGTGGTTAACAACCCAACTATTTCGCTACTGCACTACGCTGATAAGCTCCAAAAAATTCAGTAATAGCTTTTCTTGAATAATGGGTTGTCTTGAATGTACTCTTTTCCAGTTTTCAAAGCAATCTCAGCCTTTGCCAACTCGCTTCCCAAATAAGACGCATGATCAAGTCTCGTCACCAAGCCCCTCTCCACAATTTCTGTATATACGCGCTCGGCAGTTCTTCCTTTAACAATGTTGCTTGGTTTATCTGCTTGGAGCGTAGCAAAATGAAGGGCAACAATAGTTCCTTCGTTTCGGTCTAATGTAATCCTGAACACTCCCGCCGTATCCAAAATTGCCGGTTCAAATTTTTCAGTAGCTGTTATCACTTGTGAGTTTGCTTCTACCTCTTTATCGTATGGTTCTTCTCGCACCCGCTTGTCTTTCAAAACCAGCAAGTCTAGACCGAGGTCTTTTGGAACCGAACCCCTCTTCTTGGCCAGAAACATCATCTTAGATGCAATGACTTCTTCTCTAACGCTTCCTTTCGCTTTGCTGCTTTTCTCCGTGGCCAACATAATACTTGCACCCACTTCAGACGAAAGCCGAGCCAGCAAAGCGTTAACGCCTATGGAATCAGCGTCTATCAATTCAGTAACGTTGGAAACACCCACAAAGAGCGGGACATTCGGGTTTCTGTTTGCGAACTCCCCAAAGGCTATTAGGGATTCTACTACGTTTGATGGGTCAAGAATCAGGTCACCTATGAGCTTTGTAATGCCCAGTTTCTTCGCTTTTTCAATTAAGTCTTCCAAGAAGCTGACGCGTTCTTCCGCTTTTTTGGGGAAATATCCTTCACGCTGATTTGTAGGAATTACGACTACCGCAGTGTCAGAGGCGAATGGAGCTATCTTGTTGATGTTGCCAGCATCCGCGCTTAATATTATGTCTGCGCCAGCGGAAACAGCCTCTCTAATCTCATTTGGATCAAGCGAATCTATGCTCACAGGCACGTTTACGACGCTTTTCACAGCTTTAACAGCGCGCTTTGCGTCGGAGGGTTTAGTTTCGCCAGCAACCATGCCAACATCGATAATTTCCGCTCCAACTTTCACGTAGTCCTTCGCCAATCTCTGAATTTCAGAATTCGACATTAAAGGAGCGTCAACAATTTCAGCCATAACTCGCATAGGAAAATCTTTGCCTATGGCTAATTCTCGGATCAGCATATTGCCTTTCTTCTTTAACAAGGCATCCCTGTCTTTCTCAACTACTTCCAGTTCTTGAAGGGCCTTTCGCTGAAGCTCTTCCCTAAGTATGTCACAGGCGGGCGAAACCGTTGAAAGCTTAACTTGGCCTAAAGCGTTCAAAACTGTGGGCAGGTCAGCGGCGTATCTTGGACCTTTAAAGGTTGGAATTCCCGTGGTGTCTGCAATAACGGAAGCGATGCCTCGCGTTAGTCCAGGAATTAGTATTACGTCAAAGTCGTGGCCTTTCAGGTTTTCAAGTGCTTTAGCGATGCGTTCGGGGATTAGCAGTGCGGCAACGGGGACCTTTAGAGCGAGAACTTTGGTTTTCACGCGGTTTTCTTGGGCATAATGTTGCACTGTGTTTTCTGCAAGTAACCCTGTTATTAAAAGCACTTTCAAATCTTGGCACCGACTTTGATGTTTGCGCCTTTATTGTTTGCTTTGGCTATGAAAACTTGACCGCCGACTCCCTCTTTAAGGTAGGTTTGGACTTCTAATTGCACTCTTTTGCCTTCTTTTTCGTTTTGACATAGCCCGTAAAATGTTGGTCCCCATGAACTTTGTCCTACTCCGTGAGTTCCAAGTTTTTGCATTAATCGTATGC
>CP070714.1:182817-191653 GCA_020350385.1 Candidatus Bathyarchaeota archaeon
GTACTTTTAACTTTAAAAGAAAAACTAAGCGGCACAGCGAGGCTTGAATGCATGGGCTTAACTATGACTGCTGAGTTGTCTGACGCGTATCAAACGAAACGCGAAGGCGTCAACCACGTCCTAACGAGTGCTGCGCAAGCATTCGCTGACGTACCAGTTTTCGTTCTAGACGTGAACGCGAAGTTGAGATCAATAGACTCTGCCAAATCAGAACCGCTTAAAGTAGCTGCAGCGAATTGGACTGCAACAGGCTGGCTGGTTTCTCAGCTAATCAAAACCTGCGTGATAATTGATGTTGGAAGCACCAGTACAAGCATAATTCCTGTCCTTGAAGGGCGAATCGTAGCGGCGGGCAAAACTGATTTGGAGAAACTAATGATAGGAGAGCTTGTTTACACAGGCAGTTTGCGAACGAACGTCGCCGCAATCGTGAGTTCGGTTCCGCTCAAAGATGGAGCTCCTCGAGTTTCATCAGAACTATTTGCTCAATCCGGCGATGTCCATTTGATCTTAGGTAACATCACGGAAGAGGAGTTTACAACTGAAACGGCAGATGGACGAGGAAAAACGAGGAGAGAAGCGATGGCGCGGCTCGCTCGAATTGTTTGCGCCGACATTGAAATGTTAACCGAGCAAGAAATTATCCAGATTGCAAGGCACATCCAAAACAAGCAGATTGAACAAGTTGCCGAGGGGTTAAGCCAAGTTTACTCTCGGACCAGAGCGCTCACTGCAGAAAAAACTCCCGTCGTAATCACAGGCATCGGCAAAAATTTTATTGCAAGAACAGCTGCCCAAAAACTTGGCGTTGACGAGATTATCGACCTTGGCAAGTTGGTGCGAAACGATTTAGTCATGGCATCCCCTGCTGTTGGTGTAGCTTTGATGACAGCAAGCAAACTTGAAGGGAGAATAGTGAAATGGACGCCGTTATAAAAATAGGTGGCAGCTTAGCCGAAGACCCTGAACAGCTGAAAGCTTTATGCATCAAGCTGAGCGAGTTCGCGAAGAAATATGCGATAGTAGTCGTGCCTGGAGGGGGTAGTTTTGCTGATGTTGTGAGGGATTTTGATCAGCGTTTCAATTTATCGAGTGGAATCTCTCATAGAATGGCGATTCTAGGGATGGACCAATTTGGACTGTTACTATCTCAAATTATCCCTAACTCCTGCGCAACCTATTTGCTTAATGACGCAAAACAGCTTTCTGAGATTAGGATTGTTCCAATTTTTTTGCCATCGCGACTGATGTTTCGGGAAGACCCGCTGGAGAGTTCTTGGGATGTTACCTCGGATTCCATCGCAACCTATGTTGCCAGTCGATTGCATGTAGCGAAAGTTCTTTTGGTTACTGATGTCGACGGCATCTTCACTAAAGATCCTAAGAAGCATTCAGATGCGGCGCTAATAAAGCAGCTGTCAGCCGAGGAACTGCTGAAGTCGAAAAAAAGAACCAGCGTTGACGGCTTTTTGCCTAAACTGGTTATAGAGGCACAGGTTGATTGCTACGTGGTTAACGGAAAATATCCTGAAAGGATTGAGGCTATATTGTCAGGGCATCAGGCTACTTGCACATTAATTGCCACAGCAACTAAGTAAATACTGTTTATAAGCGAAGCCTTGTTGTTATGCGTATGCAAGCAGAGTCTCCAATTGTGGCTGTTGTTAAAGGCGAGCGAGGTCACGCGCCAGTTTTCAAAGCTCTCGATCTAATCGACTACAAAAACGCACTCTTGGGTTATGATAAAGTTCTTATCAAGGTTAACTTTATCACCGACAAAACATGGGACACGGGCGCAACCACAGACCCCATTGTAGTTGAGGCTATAATTAAAAAACTTGAGAATTTGCCCGTGAAAGTCTACGTTGTGGAGTCAGATGCAACAATGACAAATGCTGATAAAGCCTTTGAAGCGACTGGAATGAAAGACATGTGCAACCACAACGGCGTCGAATGGCTTAACCTCAGACATGTTAGAGACAAGGTGAAGCTCTCGATTCCTAATGGCGAAGCTTTGAAACGCATAAAAGTGCCGCGTCTCGTTACCGAATCCGCGGTTATAAGCGCGGCGAAGCTCAAAACACATTACAGTACTGGCGTGACGTTGGGCATGAAAAACATGTTCGGCTTGCTTCCTG
Organism: Candidatus Bathyarchaeota archaeon; assembly: GCA_020350385.1. Taxonomy (GTDB): domain Archaea; phylum Thermoproteota; class Bathyarchaeia; order Bathyarchaeales; family Bathycorpusculaceae. The sequence goes on from CP070714.1 coordinate 184,956, forward strand.
ACAAGTTCAAGGGCAAATATCATCTGAAAGGCATGAGCAAAGTCGTGGTTGATATTAACACGGTTCTCAAGCCCGCGCTAACAATCATAGATGGCTTCGTAGGCATGGAAGGACTAGGCCCCGTAGACGGCACACCAGTTCAGATGGATCTCATAATTGCAGGAACGGACCCGGTCGCCACAGACGCTACTGCCTGTCGAATTATGGGCATCAACCCATACGAAATAAAACACATAAGAAGAGCCCACGAAAAAGGCCTAGGAAAAAGCGAGGCTAAAGTTTTGGGAGAAAAACTTGACACAGTGACAAGAGCATTCAAATAAAACATTAGTGTGCTAATCAAAAACTCCCTGTCCAGCAGTACGTGCACAGATCTTCTCTTTTCAGATTCTTGTTGTTTGGCGCTTCGATTACTGCTCTTACCATTTCATCTAAAGTGAGGAAACGCAACGTTGTAAACCCTATACGCTTTCTTATCTTCTCTACCATCATCTTGTGCTTTGGAGCTGCAGAATCAATATACTGCGAAAAATTCTCGTCTTTTTCTTTGCTTTCAAGGCTTTTGTAAGTGGCGAGATCGCTGTTCTTTGTTGATAGGTCATAAATGCAAGGGTGAAGTTGCGGTGGAGAAGCAATTCTTCCATGAATCTCTTTTGGTTTGAAGGGCCAAATTTTCTCTCTCAGCAGGTTTCGCAGTTGCGTTCCCCTTCTAATTGAGTCATCTACGAGAATTATGTTCTTATCATTTATCATCTGTGGATTAGGCACCTGCTTGTATTTTGCAATAAGTTCTCGACGGCGTTGGACAGGGGGAATGTAACTTCTTCCCCACCCTGGCGTGTATTTGATTAGAGGGCGCCTAAGAGGAGCAATTAAATCCAAAACCAAAGTTATTCTTTTTTCAAATTCTTTAGAATCAATTTTATCTTGGCTAAATTCTAAAAGGTTATTTTGGACTTTTTCTTTGGCCAGTTCAATTTTTCGTTTGACGTAGCCAACTGAGTGGGGAAGACCAGAATCAGCAATACCTAAAACCAAGTCTGCTTTTACATGGTCGTTCTCAGCCAAAAAACCGCCACACCGTTCTCTAACGATTTCGGAATTTATGCCATAAAAGTCTGAAGCTGGAAAACCTGAGTAAACATGAAGAAAAGGGCAGAACCTCTTTTCGCCATGAGTAGATACCCTCGTCTTCAAGCCATTTTCTTCAAAAGAGACAATTTCACGATAATCAAGAAACTTAGCAATCTCGTACCCCAAGTTTGGGAAACACGTAGTCTCAGAAGCAACTACCCAGCTTTGTTTCTTTGAGCCAACTGCCAAAGGAAATGTATCTCCAGATGCGTATATGGCACGATCATTTTCCGAAAGTAGAAGTAGAGATATGGACCCTACGATCTTCTCATACATTCTCTCGATGCCATCAGTTATGCTGTTTCCTTGGCATATCAGCCCACCAGCAATCTCAGTTTGATTAAGGATGTTTATGCTAGCCTTTTGCCTTGACTTTTTAAAAGTTGCCCCGTTCTTGATTAACTCGAAGTATAACTCTTTCGAATTCTTAATTAAACCAATTGTACAGATGGCAAAATTCCCAATTTTTGTCTCGAATTTGATTGGTTGCTCCTCTCTTTTGTCGCTGATAACGCCTATACCCAACTTGCCTTTCAATTTCCTGTAATGCTTACCGAATTTTGACTTGAATTGACTGTTGCTAATATCATGAGAAAATATTGTTATATCGCCATCTAGTAATGCCAAGCCCCCAACTTCGGTGCCTATATGACTATTATAGTCCGTTCCAAAAAACAGATCCTTTGCACAATTATCTTTAGAAGCTACTCCAAATAGACCGCCCAACATAAACTATGCATCCGTGTTGCTTGGTCACAATCATAGCCTAAAAGGTTTGCCCTAAATCAAACTAGGGTGCTTTTATGCAAGCTTTCTGTTCTTCCATACATAAGCATACCCTGGCTAATACAAAATGCATAAGAGAATTGCAAAAGTCAAGCGTGCAGAAAGTGACAAGCCCAAATCCAAACCAACCTCTTATTGAAAGCCTTCATAAAGAAAAACAAATATTTCCTCTTGAAACAATTTTTGCTCCTTAAGCTGAAAAAGTGAATTTCAAATTCATACAGCTTTTATATATTATCTAAGAAAGAATGGTTTTGAGAGCCGAAGAATCCTGCTTCCAAAAGCCGGTTTCTAATATATCTCCCTCTTCCTTCTCCTTTCTCCAATAAGGAGGCAGGATTCCCATAGCTCCCTAGTCTTCGTTTTTGCAAATTGCTATTTCCTATATTGCTTCCGTTCATACTTTTTTGATTCCACCTTTAAAAAATTAAGGCATGCAAACATTTGTTCTGGAACAAGCAATCTACATTTATCTGCTTTAAGACAGTCAGCAATTTCATGCAAGATAAATTAAGAAAAAGAAAAAAGAGCTGGTTAGTTTTGTGGTTTTGTGGCTGAGATTTTGACGCTTACGACTGAGTTGGCGATTTCTGTTGCGCTTTTCTTTGTTAGGTTTAGTTCTTTCATTATAGCTTTTGCTGTCGCGTCGCTGAGCATTAGTTCAAGCGGGAGATGTGATTCTTCAATCACTTTCACTTCTTTGAAGCCAGCGTTTTCTATCATTTGAGTGTATTCAGCTTTCATCTCTGCGCCTGAGATGCATCCAACATAGGCTTGCACACTCTTTTTCACCGCTTCTGGAAGCTCGTTCAGCAATACCATGTCCGAAATCATCAATCGCCCGCCAGGCTTTAGCACCCGGAATGCCTCATTGAAAACTCGTTGCTTGGCAGGCGACAGGTTAATCACGCAGTTGCTAATTATGACGTCAGCAGTGTTGTTCGCAATGGGTAAATTCTCTATTTCGCCCAGGCGGAATTCCACGTTCTTGTACCCGCCTCGTCTGCAAGTTTCCCGTGCTTTGTCAAGCATTTCGGTCGTCATGTCCACGCCAATAACATTACCTTCTAAGCCCACTTTCTTCGCTGCCAAAAAGCAGTCTAAGCCTCCACCTGAACCCAAATCTACAACGGTTTCGCCTTCCTTCAGCGTCGCCAAAGCCACAGGGTTCCCGCAACCCAAATTCATGTCCGCGCCTTCAGGCACCGAACGTAACTCTTCGTGGCTATAACCTATATTCTCGCTGACGTTTGAGCTACAGCCACAACCGCAGTTTTCTGCTTTAGCTATTTTGCCGTAGCCCTTGCGCACCAGTTTTCTAACTTTCTCCTCTTTCATGCTTTCTCCTCTTCCAAAGCTTCTTTTAAGATTGGTCCAAGCATTTTCTTTACTGTGCTGCCCAACGCGTCAGCCTTAATCATAACAATGCAGCATACGCCGTCGTCGTCGCGTTCAAAACCGATAAGAGCCAGTTTATTGTTCGGTTTGAGTTTTGCTCTTTCTCTCAAATCCTTTGGAAGGACTATCTGCCCCTTAGCGTCAATGGATACTACTGCATCGATTTTGCAACATCCTTTTCCTTTCATATTTTTCACGAGGCTTTTACAATACAGTTCAGAATATTTATACTTTTCTGAAAAATCAGAAAAATCTGATAATTACTTCCGAGACTCAGAGGTATAGCCAAATAACCGACTCATTCACTGTTGCGGACCTTCCTAATCTACCATGGTCATCTGCCAGTTACAGCAACTACAAACAGTTCCATCATGCGCAGTTAGAATACGAATATCCACCATAAACACAAAACAAACATCCCCTTTTTTCTATTTGCACGCTATTTTGGTTTTCTGAATGATTTTCACCCGGTTATTTCTTTGTGCCGAAAAGTAAAGTGAGCCCTTGAACGACTGAAATGCTTACCATTTTTTTAACCATTTCACTAATGCAATCCAAAGTAAAACCTGCACGAATACTTTGAAAGTTGACCACACAGAGCTTTTTGCCACCTTGGAGTTTTGTGAGAAGAAAAGCAGAAGGGATAGCGCGAACTTTAATATCGCTGAAGGACTTAATGTCATAACACCTGCTTTTATGACTGGGTGGGTTTTGTGAAGAAAACACTATTTAGAAAGCTTAAAGCACAAAATCTGATAGAGAACTACAACCGTTTTAGAAAAACATTGCCAACGAAGCTCCCTGATAGAGTTTTCATCTGGGATGAGACCCTGATTGAAGGCGAGCGCATTCCAACCGTTTTCTTAACTTACTCTGAAAGGGTCAGACTGGCCAAGGCAATAGATGAATTGGGGGCGTCAATCATCAACATTGGTTTTCCAGGTTTTTCTGAGGATGAGAAAGAGTCTGTTAGACGGCTTTCTAACGAAAGCTTTACGCAGGCAAAGCTAGTTGCTTCGGCGCGTACGATCAGACGGGATATTGATGCTTGTTTGAACTCTAGTATCCGAGAAATCGCATTATCTACGCCGTTTAATAACTTAAACCTCAAGTATGTACTGAAAACCGAGCCAAAACAGGTCTTAAAGCAGACAATTGACTGTGTTGAATATGCCAAGAAGCATGGTTTCAAAATTAATTTTGTACTCGAAGACGCTTCAAGAACCCCTCTTGAAGATATTCTAAAGATCTATGAGGCCGCAGCAAAAGCTGGAGCGGATCGGTTAGTAATTGAAGACACGGTAGGCGTTTTAAGACCGCTTTCAACGCGTTACCTTGTTTCAAAGATTAGAGAGGGGCTTCTTGAACTAACCAAGAATAACATCCTGTTATCCATAAAGTGTCATAATGACTTTGGTTTAGCAACTGCTAACACTCTGGCTGCCATAGAAGAAGGAATCATTTATCCCCAAGTATGCGTCGCCGGATACGGGGAAAGAACAGGTCTTGCGCCAATGGAAGAAGTTGTTGTAGCCCTAGAGTTGCTTTACGGAAAGAATACAGGTATAGACGCACACAAGCTTTACCGCCTAAGCCAATTTGTCGAAAAGAGTTTTACGTGGCCATTGGCTTCTCAGAAACCTATTGTTGGCGAGGACGCTTTCTCACACGCATCTGACAAGCAGATACAGGGAATGCTGGGACATCCTCTTTCGTTTGAGCCATTTCTCCCAAAAATGATCGATAGAGGAACAACCCTTTACATGGGCAGACATCTTGGAGAAGCAGCGGTCCAAGCTTACTTGAACCAGCAGGGAATAAAAGCCACGCCTGAGCAGGTGGCTGAAATTGCCAGAAGAGTGAGAAGAAGCGAAGAAAGATTAGATAAAGGTGAAATGATGATTACGTTTTATGAAATCAAAAAATTGCTACGGCAACTGCGGAAAGGATTGCCGGAAGAGGAATTCAAGCGAATAATCAAGCAAGTAACAAAACCAGTGAAATGGTGAGGCCCTAGGCATGTCTCCTTAAGGGAGAGGATATTCGCATGTTTCATCTAGAGAGAATGAAAATTGACGATTTTCCTTTTGCAGTTCAACTTGCCAACACGATGAATTGGAAAATGACAGTGAAGGATTTCGAGTTCATGGTAAAACTCGAGCCTCAAGGATGCTTTGTCCTGTTCCATGGTCAAAAGCGTTTAGGCATATGTACAAGTATCAGTTTTGGAAGAGTTGGATGGTTTGGCAACTTGGTAGTTAAAGGCGATTACAGAAGAGAGGGTGCTGGAAGTCTTTTGGTGAAGCACGCAATAGACTACTTGAAGAACAAGGATGTAGAGACAATTGGGCTTTATGCTTACCTGCATCTAGTCGGATTCTATGAGCGTTTTGGTTTCGAACCTGACATTGAATTTTTGGTTTTGCAACGGAAAGCTGTTTTTCTCTCAACTGAAGGAATTGTACCAAATGTAAAGAAGCAAGATATTCCCAAAGTAATAGACTTCGACAACCAATGTTTTGGAGCAAGCCGAAAGAAACTATTAGAGCCTATCCTTCTTCATGCTGGCAATTTGTGTTATGTCTCGACTGAGAACGATGAAATTGCCGGCTATGTTGCCGCGAAAGTTTATGACAAAATGGCAGAAGTTGGACCACTTGTGTATCATAGCGGCCACGTTGAAGCAGCAGTGATGCTCCTCAAAAACATCCTGAGCAGGCTAAGTGGTTTCGACGTTTCAATGTGCATACCAAAGAAGGAGACTGCTCTTCTAAATATGCTGTCAAAAGCGGGGTTTAGAGAAAACTTTCGCGTAGCACGAATGTTTTTAGGTCCCGCTGTCGCTAAGAACTGCGTGTACATGGCAGAATCTTTGGAAAGAGGCTGATGCTAGATGCCCTATGATTTGTGCTGCATGCTAACTGAAGATTTCCTTAAAAGCTCATGGGCATGCGTGAAAACGATTGTTGAAAAACTCGCCAGCTTCAAAAAGGAAAAACATGGTAAACCAGTAGCCATGTTTCGATTCAAAAACGGTCAGAAAGTTAATTCATCTTTTGACGGTAGCCAGTTCTTTTTGAGAGGTTCAGTTGAGTATTCAAACCCACAGTTAACCTTGGAAGAAATTCAAGGAATCATAGGTACACGCATGCTCGAAACTTGCGGGAACTACTTTAATGATTACGGCTTGCATGAGCCAGACGGAGATGACGTCGCCGAAATATGCGAAGTACTAAAAAAACCATCTGAAGGACCTATTGTCACGTTCTTGCTTAACACAGACGAGATAGAAGCAGACCGCTATTCTATGAACCCTCTGAAAGAGTCAATCGTGGCAAGCGGTCAAAGCGCGTTTCCTGTAGCCTACGTCAAAAAGGAAC
>CP070714.1:191753-194514 GCA_020350385.1 Candidatus Bathyarchaeota archaeon
AAGTCGCTGTCTGAAATGTTTGGCAGCAAACATTCTAAACAACCAGTTTCAGGAGGAGCAAAAACTGAGAGGTTTCCCTCTATACCGATAGCTGCACCGAAAACGTATGGTATACCAAGCTTGACGCATGTGCGGTTAAGTAAATAGCGGGTGAACATGTTGTCTAACCCGTCAACGACAATGTCCACTCCAGCTAGAAGCTTCTCTACATTGCCTGCGTTTACGTTCTCTGAGAAGGGTTCGGCCTTCAGAAGCGGATTGAGTTTCTCCAGCTGCTTTGCAGCAACCTCGGCCTTCGGGTAATGCAGGTCATCTAGGCTGTAAAGGATTTGGCGGTGAAGATTCGGCGTTTCCACCGTGTCTTGGTCTATTAAACGAAGGTATTCGACGCCAGCCAGAGCGAGATACAGCGAGGAAACAGTGCCAAGACCGCCTATCCCAACTACGGCAACTTTCGATTTTGCCAGTTTCTGCTGGCCTTCAACTCCTAATTCGTTTAGAGTTGTCTGGCGACTATAGAATTCAGCAGCAAACGCTTTCCTTTCCGCCGTATCCATCTCTTTTCTCGCCTAAGAGAAAATGAGTGTTAGTTAGCTTTATATTTGCCTTTCTTAGCAAACTGCCTATCATAAATTTCCTTGACCTTCTCGATGGTGTCTGCGTCCTCTGGGCTCTTATCGTCGCGTATACGCCTTATGCGGGCAAACCTTAACGCCATTCCACACTTGTATTTGCGGCTTTTTTGAATCTCATTGTACGCAACTTCAACCACAATTTTTGGAAGAACTTTCACTTTATTATGCTCTTCACGAACAGCCAGCTCTTTGAGCCGCTGGGTCATTTCAATCATTTCCGCGTCTGTCAAACCCTTGAAAGTCTTCCCCACATTCAAAAACTCACGAGTTATTGGGTCACGCGCAGCTAAATAATAGTCTGAAAGCCAACCATGCCTTCGCCCATAACCGTATTCAGCAGCTGTGATAACCAAATCCAAAGGTTCCAAAACAGGTTTTATCTTTAGCCAGCGTTTTCCACGGCTACCAGGCGTGTAGTCACTGTCAAGCTTCTTAGCCATTAACCCCTCATGACCAGCGTCCATAGCTTGTTTAAGGAATGTTTCTGCTCGCTTCTTTTTGTCAGTGATAAGCTGCTTGGTTAAGGGTATTCCTCCAGCTTTTTTAACTAGAATCTTTCTACGTTCCAAGTAAGGCAACGCGATTAAACTTTTTCCATCAAGGAAGAGAACGTCAAACAAGTAGAGCTTAACTGGGATTTTCTTAACCATGTCCTGCACTTTGCGGATCCTCTTAAACCGGCGCATCAGGTGCTGAAACGGAATCGGGTGTCCAATTTCATTCACGGCTATAACTTCGCCCTCTACTATCACCTCTTTTGCTTTGATATTGGCTTTTATGGCTTCAACGATTTCGGGCATACTATGAGTTGCGTCTGTAAGTCTTCTGCTGAAAACACGAACCTCCTTTTTCCGCTTATGGATTTGAAGTCGAGCTCCATCATATTTGTACTCAAACGCGGTTCTACCCCCATGTTCTGCTAAGGCATCGCTAGCACTGTCGATTGTCTGAGCTAGCATGAGCTTAACGGGCCTAAAAACTTGGAAATCTATCTGAGACAAGCCCTCTAAACCCTTGTTCTTAAGTAAGGCTGCTACTTCACCGATGTCACCCAAGACCATGCTCGCTTTCTGCACTGTCACCAACGGAGCATTAAAAGCCTTAGCTACTGCCTGTTCCATCAATCCTTCATGTAACCCCGTCCTCATCTCACCCACAAAAATTTTCGCCAGATACTTGGCTTCCGCAGGGGATGCTTGACTTAGCAGGGCAGTTATTAGGCGTTCTTTCTTTTCTCTTGAACCTGAACCAGCACTCCCCGCTATGGCTTGTAGTAGACGTCTAACTTCATTTATCGTCAACGTTTTCTCCAGCAGTGCTACCTGTTTTTTCACTTTAGTTCTTTCAAAAACAGACTTTACAGCAGCGCCTACATCACCTGTGCCTGAGAAAGCTTCACGGAAAACATCCCATTCAAATCCAGTTATCCGTTGCAGAACGCCGCTGAACGTCATCCAGCTTACCTCCAAAGTTTTCCGACTCCATTTCGGGAGCGCCCGCCCAAGAACCATGGAAACAGCAGGTTCCACTTCCTCTGCGTCTAAACGCTTCAAGAAGTCAGCAGTCATGCCTGTTATTTCCAGTCGCTTTTTGGTGGATTCCACTTTTTCTAGGAGTTCCGCCAAAGACTTGAAAAGCGTAGGCATAACAATGACCTTAAAATTCTGTTCCTAAAAAGGGTTTCAGCTTCATTAATTGACTTAAAGCAAGAAAAAACAGCCGCATAAGCGCTAAGAATGGTGGTTTATTTTATGTGGAAAGTGTTGCTTAAAAACTGCTTTCAAGTTTTGCTTTTATTTCTTTGATTTTTTTGGTCAGCTCTTCAACTTCCTCAGTGTTTTCCAAAGCTTTGTGACAATCTCTAGCGTAGTCCAAAGCGCTGACGCCAAATCGGTCATACCCTTTATCAAAGGATAGTTCTGCAGACTGTGTGAAATGTTCAATGGCTTTTTCGAATTCTTTCAGGGAGAAGCTGCATTCACCAGCTTTGTAAAGCATAGTTGTTGAGTCAAAATAGTTCTGTTTTTTCCTGTAAAGCTCAGCTGTTCTGAGGAAGAGCTCCCTTGCTTCCTCGTATTTTCCAGCTTCCATGATGCTATTTGCGTCTTTATGCATTTTAATTGGGT
>CP070714.1:194614-198293 GCA_020350385.1 Candidatus Bathyarchaeota archaeon
ACTTTTGTGCGCAGATGGAACGGGTGTACGATGGAGTGGCGGCTCGGGCTCTCGTGATGGCGTTTTGGGATCAGGTGCAAAACCTGTAAAGCGTGTAGTCTGTTCAGAAGAAGCACTAGGCAAAGTGTAATCAGCTGATAGTAGAGCGGATCCACCGCTGTTTAGGAGCGATATGAAAGTAATGTTAACAAAGCGCGTGTTGCCGCTGCTAGTTAGAACGTCGGTTGTCAGGATTCTGCCAAATTCGTCTCTTGTGACAATGTTCGAAGCGTCAAGAGGCAAACCTATTCTAATAGAACCGATGCTGGCTGTTGAGTTATTTGAAATGCGGTAACTATCGGAGACCTCTATTTCGCCTATTGGGCTTATTGCGAACTGACGATTTAATTTGTTTATATTAATTATTTGAAGGCTGCCAGCAGTTAGTGAAAAAGTGGCAATCGCTGGTGAATAAGAGAACGCAGGCAAATTGTCCTTAACAAAACTAGTTGTTTGAACTAAACCATCATCTTTTGTGATGGTTATGCCTTGGGCATCTTCAGGAAGAATTAGCATGACATTGCAGGTGGCAGCGTCTTTAACGAGACTTGGGTAAGCTGGGAAATCGAGGCTGAATCCACTGAAATCTTGAATGACAAGGCTATTCGAAAAAACGAAGACTACAGTAAAAACTTTAGGAGCTCCTTCTGGAAAACTTATTTTTGCGCCGTAAAAACCGCTTCTGTCCGCCAATTGCACGCCAAGGCTTACTGGAAAAACTTGGTTGTCGTCATACGCTACGCTTTTAAGGATGTGGGAACCGTACTTATGCGGAAAACCGATTAAGAACCCATCCGTTAATTGTCCAGTTACGTGTATTGTATCGCGTAAAACGATGTGCCCAGAATACATGACCTCAACTTGATGGTCAACACTTTGTATACGATAGGTGGCATCCTGCGCCAAAACCGTTTGTGTGTTAAGCGAAAAGGGCAAGATAACAGCTAGTGAAAAAACCATGAACACGATTATAGCGGTGGTTCTCTTCACTTGAATTCACCAAGTTTAGGTTTCTCTATGTTATTAGCAGCTTATTTATTTACTTTTAGAAAAAGACGATGCCTTGCCGCACATGTACTCAGGTTTCGAATAGTACAATGCTGTCAAGGCAGTTAAGCCTTCGCTATTTACTGCTTTAAAAAACCTAAAAGAAAAGGCAATAATAGCCAGCAAAATCAGACTAAGCCCTAGCAAAGTCCACCTTGTTTGAAGTAGTAGTTCTTTTCCTTCTTGGAACCGAAGCTTCTCACGCCTTCTTTCTTCAGCTGCTTTCTAAGCTCTTCAGCGTATTTCTTAGTCAATTCGCCCCTCTTCTCCAAATACTCGATTATCGCCTCCGCCTGCGCTTCCGTATCGCAACGTCGTATGAAATCAACAACAGTGGGATTATGATCGCGAAATTTGTCAGACAGCGACTTTTCAGCTGTATCAGAATCTGTTCTCACAGAATTTATCGATACTTTGCTGTTTGCAAGCTCAAGTTCCTCTGATAAATGCGGAAACATTTTTTTAAACGACTTTTTGTCGGTCTCCACGGCCGCAACCTTCATGACCAGTTATTCTCGATAATATGTGGAAGCGCATCCTTAATTGCTTTTTTCCTCTCAAAACGGCATTTTTGCAACAGAAGCAGAACTAATTTACAGCGCTAAAAATATTTACAGAGGGATAAACTTTCGCGCGGGGTTTTCTTCAAGCAGTCTTTCTAACTCTTGAACGTTAAGACCTTTGAGTTCATCCCCGAAAATCTCGCATTTTCTCTTGCGACTTGCTGCCTCTGAGCTTCGAACGACGATTTCAACCATTTGTTTGCCTGAAGTCTCGGTGTATATGTGAAAGGAGACTTGTGGTTTTCCCTTCTTAGTTGCCGTAGTCCACTCGCTTTTGGAAGTTTTTATGCCCTTCTTCTTGATAAGGTTCAGGATTTCGCCGGGTACATCATGATATAAGGTTATGTCGATGTCACTTCCTTTGCGGATAGTCCCACGCCAAACGCTCCCGATTAAGAGGGGTCTGTATTCTTTGAGGGTTTTCATTATTTTCAAGGCTTCTTTGCGCATTTGAATTAACCGTTCGTTTCTGGCTGGTCCTTCATTTGCTTCGACGATTTTGTCAAGTTCTACGGCAACTTCAAGGTTTGATGGAAGAAAGTGAACACCTAGAGTTTTTGCAGCCTTTAGTTTGGCTTGCTTATATTCTTTTTCGGCTCCAAAATATAATAGGGTGGCTGCTTCCCTTGCGATCTTACACCTTAAATCAGAATCTACGTTCAAAGCTTCACCATGCGACGCCAAAATCAGCGTTTAAGTACATTTTCGTACAGTTGCACTGTTTTTTCAGCAATTTTATTCCATGTAAATTCATTAAGGACCCGTTTTCTGCCGTTCTTCCCAAGCATTTTCCGTTTTTCCGGGTTTTCCAACGCGCTTATTATGCCCCACGCAACGTCTGAGGGATTATTTGGATCTATGTGGTAGCCGCATTGTTCTTCACCGCAGCAGATGACTATTTCTCGCATTCCACTGACACCAGCAGCGCCCACCACAACAGGCCGTTCCATGCTCATTGCTTCAAGGGCAACTATGCCGAAGGGTTCGTAGTGGCTTGGAAAAACTGCGACGTCGCAAGCAGCATAGTGTAAGATGCGTTCTTCTTCGGGAATGAAGTCGAAACAAAATTTCACGTATTCATTTAATCTCATGGTTCTGGTCAAATTCGTCAGATATTCTTGTAGATCGCCTACGCCCACTATTACCAACCTTGCTTTGGGAATCTTGGACAAAACATGAGGCATTGCCATAATCAACTTGTCAACGCCTTTGACGCCCACAAGTCTTCCCAGAAAGAGAATCATAAAGTCGTCATCTTTAAGGCCGTAAAGTTCCCTGATTTTCTGCACTTGTTCCGCAGACACACTTTCAGGATTATATTTTTGCGGATCAACTCCATTATAGCTGACATGGATTTTGTCCCGTGGGAATCCCAGCTGTATTAACTCATCCTTCATGGCGTACGACACTGTAACAATCATGTCGGCCATATTGGCTCCTCGCAATTCGATGTTGCTTACCACGCTAGAACCATTTCCCAAAGTTCGTCCCTTCTCGGTTGAATGAACATGAAAGGCTAGAGGCAATCCGCTTTCTTTCTTCACGGTAACTCCTCCAATTACTGAAAGCCAGTCATGAGCAACCACAACGTCGTATTTCACGCCTTCTTTTCTGATGAGTTCATTGATGAGTTTGGACGCAGTTAGGTAATTGTAAACAAGAAGTTTACCGAACAAATTCAATCCTCTGCCCCACTTTTTTATGTCTTCCGCGATTACGTCAGGCAGTGAATCGGAAACATCGATATGCAATGGACGGTGAATTTCTATACCGCGCCAAATTTCTCGCCTTGGAAGAGTACCGCCATCGTCATTCATCGTGAAAACAGTTACATCGTGATCCATGAGGACAAATCTGCGCGTTATTTCAGCAGCATAGGTTCCCAATCCACCGACAATTTTAGGTGGGTACTCGTAAACAAACACAGCAATTTTCATTCTTGGTGCGCCCCCTTTTCCAGTGTAGCATTAGAAACTTTCGTACAAAAGCTTTACTTATTTCAGTTCAGTAAAACCGCTGAGAAACTTTGA
>CP070714.1:198393-208114 GCA_020350385.1 Candidatus Bathyarchaeota archaeon
ACTTTGGCACTATTTCCGTCGTTGGAGGAGAGAAAGAGTCAGGAAGCGCGAACTCTGAGTGGGGGAGAACAGCAGATGCTCACGCTGGCGAGAGCGTTGATGTCTAATCCGAAGCTCTTGATGCTTGATGAACCATCCCTCGGACTGGCGCCTCTAATAAGGGAGAAGTTGATGAATGCTATTCGTGAAATCAGGAGAAGAGGAATCACAATTCTGATGGTTGAACAAGACGTATGTTTGGCTCTAGATCTGTGCGATAGGGGCTACGTCTTTCAAGAAGGGACGGTGTCCTTGGAAGGCAGCAGAGATGAGCTGGTTGGGGATCCTCGTATAAAAGAAGCTTATTTCGGCATCATATAGTCATTGCAGGTGAGTGTTATGATTAGTCCCATGGTCCAGACGAAGGTGGATAAATCTATGTTGCTCCTGCCTCCTCCATAATCTTCTTGGGATAAACGCACCTGTTTCATTCTGCATTCAATATGTTTATACGTTGAAGTGAAATGAGAAAAGAAGAGAAGGTTTTGCGGGAGAAATCTCCAATAAACCTGATACTGCTTTAAACCAGCGTAACAGGCTATTGCCTCGATTGCGATTTGTTTATTTTCTCTATCAAAACAGGCAAATCAGTTATAGAAGTTATAATGTAGTTTGCGCCGTTATACTTCAGCTGCTCAATTGTAGAGGTGCCCGTAGGCAAGCCAACAGCAAAAGCTTTCAACTCCTTGGCGCTTTCCATGTCCACGCCGCCGTCTCCCACAACCACCGTTTCCGTCGGCGCTACGCCTAAAATCTTAAGTGCCATTTCAAGATGCTCAGGATTCGGCTTTACAAAATTGACTTTGTTTCTCGGAACAGTCACGCCGAAAAAATCGGCAAGTTTAAAGCGCTGCAGAATGTAGTTTGCCGCTTTATCGCTGCTTAACGTGAACAAACCAATCTTCAAACCCATTCGCTTCAAAACCCTCAACGTCTCACCTGTTCCAGGCAGCAAACTCGTGTCTCTAGCGGCTTCCAACTCGTACTTTTCAGCTATAGCTAAGACTTCGTCACGAATCTCCTGCATCACCTCAGCAGACTTCCCAGAGTTTCTTACGAAAATCTCGGTTTTCTTGAGCATTTCAAAGATGCTGTCCTTCACAGACAACACTGAAGCAGGAACTCCCATTCTCAGTAGGCATGCTCTAACCTCTCCTCGGAGGGTCTTGTAGTCCAAGTTGAAGCTTACTATTGTGCCATCAAGATCGAATATAACAGCTTTGACACCCATGAAACGTCAACCGCTCTTTCCTTGCTATAGTGAAGTGGATACACCAATTTCCCTTTTAATAATATACTTTGCGGTCAGGATGACCCCGCGCTTCATCCATTACCACTGTTCCCTGGAATAATGCATTTCAGTTCCACAAATATTTCCAGCCTTAAAGTTCGCAAGAGCTTTCCTTCTTGAAACACGCGGTTCTGAGATATCCTCAACCTCAATGATGCGTAGTCCTCTGTAAACAGCGGCTATCAAAAACCAGTAACGCTCAAACAATTTCAAAGCTCAAAGGGCACTATTAACTTTTTGCGCCACAATACCCAGCCAAAGCCTTCAAACTACCTACCGCAAACTGAAATAACCACTCAGACCATAATTTATTCGCTGGTGCCTTATGAGCTTGGAAAAGTTTACAAGAGAAAAACTTTGGCCCATTCTTGTTGAAGTGGTTCATGCGTCTGTGATGTACCCGAGCCGCAAGGCGTACACGCGAGATATAATATTGCCTGAAAAAGCGGATATAACCCCCACCGAGCTGGCGACGAGGCTGAATATGCCGCTTGGCGAAGCACTAGTCGTCCTCTACGAGCTGGCAGAAGAACGAAAGAACTTAGCCTAGACTACATGGACGCTTGAGGCTTTGAAAGTGATGAAAACTTCAGCATTCAAGTTAAGCGCCATCTCACTGAAAGACCGCTTAGTTATCTGAATCATGAAGGGCTTTCCAGCGTCAACCTTAAGTTTGACGAGCGCATCTAAATCCAAAATCTCGGTGATTCTTCCCTTGAACACGTTTCTGGCGCTGGATTTCACAGCGCTCTTGGACAAGATTATATCCTGCGGATTCACGAAAACGGCGGTAGCGCCTTGCCTTTGAACAGTTACCTCGATCTGCACTCCGTTGCCTATGTCCACCATCGTTGTTCCTGCTTCTGTTGCTTTGGCGGTTCCGGTGAATGTATTGTCAACGGCCGCGAAGCTTGCCAAGTTCTTGGATAATTTGCCGAAAATCTCTGCTGGGGCGCCAACCTCGGTTATTCTTCCTTCGCTCATTAATGCGATGCGATGCGGCAGGCTCTTAGCCTGGAACATGTTGTGCGTTGCGATCACAATAGTGGTTTTCAGTTCGCGATTCGCCACGGCTATGACTTCTTCGATGATTGCAGCGTTTTTCGGATCTAAGTTTGCGGTTGGTTCGTCTAACAACAGGACTTTAGTGTTCAGAGCTAAGGCTCTCGCTAACGCTACTCTTTGCTGTTCTCCGCCGGAAAGTTTCTTAGCAAGGCGTTTCTCAAAGCCGTCCAATTTCACAAGGCTCAACGCTTTTTTTACTTCACTATCGAGTTTGCTTTTTGGTGTTCTTCTCAGTTTCAAGCCGTAGCCAACATTGTTATAGACAGTTGTGCTGAAAAGCGCGGTCTTTTGAAAAACCATTGTACTTTGCATTCGCATTCGCTCTGCATTGTTGTCGGTGACTATTTCGCCTTGGAATTTAATCTCGCCTTTTGAAGGCTTCTCGATGAAAGCCAAGATTTTTAATAATGTTGTTTTTCCAGAGCCGTTTGGACCCAATAGTGCAAGTATTTCGCCCTGATGAATTGTAAGATTGATTTTGTCCAGTACTATTCTGCCGCGAAAAGATTTGGTGACGTCCCTCAGTTCTGCAGCTGAAATCATTTTCTCAGCCTTTGAATGATGAGTAGTATAAGGTTTATGCCGAAGACTATGACAAGTAGAATTATGGCAAGAGCTATGGCCAAAGCAAGGTCGGAGCCTCCTCGTTGCGTGTAAGTTGAAATCGAGGTGGTTAAGTTGTCTGTTAAGCCTGCTATGTTCCCGCCGACTAGTAAAGCCACACCCAACTCGGCTATTGCTCGGTTAAAGCTAGCGGTATTGGCTAACATGACTCCGCCTAACGCTTCTTTAAGAACTGCGAACGATGCTTGAGATTCTGAGGCACCTAACGTTTTAGCTAAGCTCATTATTTCTGGGTCCACAGCCTCGATGGCTGTAGTGGCAATGCTGATAACAATGGGTGTGACAAGTATCGCTTGGCCCAAGATTACGGCCGCAGGTGTGTAGAGTAGTCTCAGAAAGCCTAAAGGGCCTGCATTTGAAAATATTAAGAACAGGATTAAGCCTAAAGCTACGGTTGGTATGCCCATTAGAGAGTTGAAGAAGCCCTTGATTATAGTTTTGCCTGGATAGTTTTTGAGTGCCAGCAACATGGCGATTGGAATTCCCCAAAGCGCAGCGAGTATAATGGCGGTGCCAGAAAAAAAGATAGAGCGAGATACAATCCCATAAATTTTTGGGTCGCCTGAGAAGATTAGTTGTAGTGCTTTGATTACGCCGTCTAATATTTCGTTCAACTTTTTCACCTCTAATTATAAAGTTCTGGATAGTCGTTTCTGTATTGCCATGGGCATTCTGTGCCGTTGAAAAACGCGTAGCTTTGTATCCACTGGGATATTTGAGAAGAGGGACTTGTGTTAAGAGGCCCAACAGCACCATAGAAGAGGCTTTGTGTAAAATCGACTTTGCCATAGTTTTCAATTGTTGTCTGCCCTTCATTTGACACTAGGTATTCAATGAATTCTATTGCATCATCGAAGTTGACATGTTGGTGGCGCGTTTGATTTACTACCATGACACTGTAGACATTCAGCAGCGATTCTTCTTCTGTTATTAACGCCGTCAAGGTTATTGTACCGTCTGTTGAAAACTTTAGGTAGGTGCCTATGTCTGAAAGAGTATATGCTGATTTTTGGTTAGCCACATTCAGCGTGTTCGCCATACCGGAACCGACACTTGCATACCAGCTAGTTTCACTTGAAATCGAAGTGTAGTCAAAGCCAGCCGTTGCCCAGAGTTCCTTTTCTTTTGAATGAGTACCAGAATTGTCTCCACGAGAAATCCACACGTGAGTTGATTGGTCTCTTCCATAGTCTATAATACGTGTCAGAGCTTCAGTGATGTTTAATCCGTTGATGCCTGCTAGATCAGAACTTGGACCTACGATTGTGAAGAAGTTGTAGGCGATTACTTTTCTGCAGACGCCGTAGCCGTTTTCTAGGAATTCTTGTTCCATTGATGGCGAATGGACGACTATGAGGTCTGCGTTGCCGTTTTCTGCGTGTTCAATGGCTATGCCTGTGCCTGCGGATACAATGTTGAGGTCGATGTTGTGGGTTGCCTCGTAGGTCAGCTCTATTTCATCCCATAATCCAGTGACGTAAAGGCTTGTAGTTGTGGAAATTATGAGCCTTCTTTTGGATAAATATTGGAAGTAGGTGATTGTACCTGCGACTACAATGATGGGTGCTAATGCTGCTATTATGAGCAATTTTTGCCATGTTCGCATTTAACCACCGTTATGTTTTGCCATTCATAACGATGAAATTAACCTTATAAATCTTTGCGCAAATAGCTCTACACAGAATGCTCACTCCCAACAAACATAAGCCCTCCTACAAAGTATGGATAGAATACAAAGGAAAACCAGTCCTCGGCAAAGGCGGCGCCGAAATTCTAAAAGCCATAGCAAAGCAAAACTCCATTACAAAAGCCGCTGAGGCGCTAAGCATGTCCTACCGCTATGTGTGGAATTACCTGCAAAAAATTCAAAAAGCCGTCGAAGCACCAATCATGGAAACTTTTAGGGGCGGCAAGGCTGGAGGTGGCGGCGCAAAACTAACGCTACTCGGGCGGAGCTTACTGGAGGAGTACCTGCGAGTGGAGAGTTACCTGAGTGAGCTACTCGCAGAACAAGATTATTGGCAAGTATTAGGATTAAAAACCAGCTCACGAACCCGGTTAAAAGGAAAAGTCCTCTCGATGGAAAAAGACCAGATACGCGCAAAAGTCAAAGTTGAAATTAAAACGCCAGCAGTAATTACTGCCGTAATTGCAAAAGAAGCAGTGGAAGAGCTAGGCGTAAAAGTAGGCGACGAAGTACAGGCGATTGTAAAGCCAACTGAAATGATTATTGGAAAATAGCTCTTCTGTTTCCTCTTTCAATCTACTACATAACGATAAGCTATGTGCTCGCCCGCCGTCTGGCTTTTCCTTGTGATTTTAAGCACATCACCTGGCTTGGCGCCTATGGCTTTAACCACGGGGTCATCAGATTTTATCTGCGGCATCTGGTAAGGATTAACTTTAAATTGGGTCAGAAGCAGGTCTCTTTCCTTCGCACCGAGAATCTCGTGCCTAGGAACCAACTCGTGCTCAAAAATGTCGAACACTGGGAAAGTTTTCGGCAAAAGCTCGACATTCCTCTTTTTGGCGGCCTGCTTAACGGCGTGCGTGTAACGACCTTGGGTAACCACGATAGCGCGTTCCAGCTCCCTCTCCTTCATAACTTTGTAAAGTGTGTTCATCGCGACAATGCCCACAGTCGCCGAGCCAAGAAAGCACCACATTATGGCTTTCTCTTTATTCTTTGGGATTTTGACGATGTAGGCGAAAGCGCCTTCATGTTTCTCTTTTTTAATTAGCTTGTATTTTCTGAGCTTGATAAGGACTTCCGCCTTGCGTTCCTCAATGGTTTTATCTTTGATGCTCAAACCGCTAACCCTCAAGTAAACGAGTACGCGAAACCTAACAAACCCTCAACCCTTAAACTTTACGGCTCAAAAGTGGGGGACTTCTCTCGTTTCTTTCCTTTTCTTGTTGCAGTGACTTGGTAATTCTTATCCAATTGCCCAGAATTGTCTCTTTCTCATCATTAAGCACAGCACCAAGCCCGCTTCTGATAACTCTCGAAGAAACACGGAACATTAAACCCGCAATATCACGTTTTCTGCGTATTTTTTCATGGTTTCCGCGAATTCAGTAATCGTTTCTGGCGCGTAGGGTTTAACCCCCTCAAACTTCTTGTCCAGTGTGTCTTGCGGCACGAATTGCTGGAACGCGTGGGTTTTTACGCCTTTCACTATTTCGCCCATACGCTTCACGTCTTCAACTGTAACTAGTTCTGGAACCGCTGTGGTCCTGAACTCGTACGGCACTTTCCCAGTTTTCAAGATTTCAACGGTGCGCATCAGCCCAACCGTGTCTTTCGCGCCTAGCTGCTGATACTTCTCCAAGCAAGTTTTCACGTCCAAAGCCACGTAATCCACGTAGGGCAGGCATTCCTCCAGCACTTTGGGATAAAATCCGTTCGTATCCAATTTAACCATGAACCCTCGCTTCTTAAGCCTCGCCAAAAACTTGGGCAATTCCTTGTGCATTGTCGGCTCTCCGCCCGTTACCACTACAGCGTCTACGTATTTCTTGCGGCTTTCTAGAATTTTCAGCGCTGCGGTTTCATGTAAAAACGGCGGCTTTGGATCAACAACTATTCGCCAGTTATGGCAAAAGGGACAGCGCAAGTTGCAGCCTGGCGTATAGAGAACAGAGGCTACTTTGTTTGGGTAGTCAATTAGGCTGATTTTCTGTAAGCCGGTAAACTTCATGCGCTTTCACTCTTAAGCGGATAGTGGCACTGTTACCATTAAAGCGGACTTGTCGAAAGTTTTTCGAATGGCGAATTCCGCTTGTTTCCCATCATTCCACTGATCCACAGGTCTGAGATACCCAACAACGCGCGAGTAAACCTCGCAGTTGGCGCCGCAAACTGGGCACTGCTTGTGCTCCCCACTTGTGTAGCCATGGGTGGGGCAAACGCTAAACGTCGGCGTTAACGTGAAATAGGGCAAGTGTGAGCTCCAAGTCACCTTCCTGATCAGTTCAGCTGCTGACTTCCATGAGTAAAGTCTCTCGCCTAGGAAAATGTGGAGGACGGTGCCGCCAGTGTAAAGTGTCTGCAGGCTTTCTTGATGTTCCAAAGCCTCGAACAAGTCACCCTCAAAGTCCACGGGCAACTGTGAAGAATTCGTGTAGAAAGGCTCAGCGTGGTTAGCCACCACCTGTCGCTCATTAGCCGCAACAATTTCTGGGTACCTGCGCTTATCAATGCGGGCAAGCCTGTAAGAAGTGCCCTCAGCAGGAGTCGCCTCCAAGTTGTAGATGTTGCCTGTTTCCTCCTGGAAGTCTGCCAGCCGCTCACGCATGAAGCTGAGCGTTTTGATGGCGAATTCTTTTCCATCCTGCGACGCGATGTTCACGCCTAAAAGGTTCACAAGGGCCTCGTTGATTCCTACTAAGCCTATGGTTGAGAAGTGATTCTTCCAGTATTTGCCATATCCATCTTTAACGTTGCGCAGATATCGCCGGGAGTACGGGTACAAGCCGTTCTCGGTAAACGCTTCAAGCATTTTCCGCTTAATCTCCAAGCTGGTTTTCGCTATTTCCATGTTGTCCTCCAAACGCTGGAAGAACTCAGCTTCATCCTTGGATAAGTAGCCAATCCTTGGCATGTTAAGCGTCACAACGCCTATAGAACCCGTCAATGGGTTTGCGCCAAAAAAACCGCCGCCCCGCTTACGCAACTCACGATTATCAATACGCAGGCGGCAGCACATGCTCCGCACATCCTCAGGGTGCAGATCACTGTTCACAAAATTCGAAAAGTAAGGCACACCGTACTTGGCTGTCACCTCAAAAATCGCCTTTGCCACGGGTGAGTCCCACGGGAAATCCTTAGTGATGTTGTACGTGGGTATCGGAAAAGTGAAAACCCTCCCCTTCGAATCGCCTTGACGCATAATCTTGGCATAAGCCAAGTTGAACATCTCCAGCTCCTCAGCCATATCGTCGTACGTGTCCTCCGTGACTTTCCCGCTAAAAAGAACGGCCTCATCTTTCATAAACTCTGGAACCGACAGATCTAAAGTCAGATTTGTGAATGGCGTCTGAAAACCCACACGAGTGGGCACGTTCATATTGAAAAAGAATTCCTGTAGAGACTGCTCCACTTCCTTCTCGCTTAGGTGGTCGTAGCGTATGAACGGCGCCAAGTAGGTGTCAAAGTTGCTGAATGCTTGCGCACCTGCCGCCTCGCCCTGCAACGTATAGAAAAAGTTAACCACCTGACCCAAGGCTGTTCTGAAGTGCTTTGCAGGTTTGCTCTCAATCTTGCCAGGGACGCCGCCGAACCCTAAGAGCAACAGGTCGCTAATGTCCCAGCCAACGCAGTAAGGCCCCAAAACGCCCAAGTCGTGAATGTGCATGTCACCTGAAAAGTGTGCCTTAGCAATTCTTGAAGGGTAAATCCGTGATATCCAGTACTTGGCGATCACCGTGGACGAAAGATAGTTGTTCAAGCCCTGCAGTGAATAACTCATGTTAGAGTTCTCTTTAACTCGCCAATCATCAATCTCTAAGTACCGATCTACCATGTCTGCGGAGCTTAAGAGAGCAGCTAGCTCTCGCATGTCTTGATGCTGTTTCCTGTAGAGAATGTACGCCTTAGCCGTTTGCGCATGACCGTTTTCTATTAATTGCTTTTCAACTAAGTCTTGGATCTCCTCAACCGTGGGCACTCCGTCTTCGCCGAAGCGGTTCCGGAGCTCCGCCATCACTTGGTCGCTTATTCTCTTTGTTTGTTCACGGTCTTTTCCGCCCACGGCTTTTGCAGCTTTCCAAATGGCTTTTGTTATGCGTTCTTGATCAAAGGGCTCTAATTTTCCATCTCGTTTTCTAACGAACTTCATTTTTTAACCTCAAGGAGTAACTGCCTGAAGTCTTCAGGTTCTTCAAACTGTTTGTAAACCGACGCAAAGCGAATGTATGCTATGCGATCGAGGTTTTTCAGGTATTTCATGACCAAATCGCCGATTTCCTGGGACGTGATTTCTTCTTTGCCTTTCAGCATGAGGTCTTGTCTCACACGGCTTGCTAACTCGTTGATCTGGTCCATGGTTACGGGTCTTTTTTCGCAGGCTTTCTGCAAGCCGCGGATTATCTTGTTAACGTCGAAACGTTCAAGTTTGCCGTCTTTCTTTCGCACCATGAGTTCTACGGTTTCCACGTATTCGTAAGTGGTGAAACGTTTTTCACAGGCAATGCATTCTTTGCGTCTTCGCGTAGTGTTCTCTGGCGAATCGCGTGTTTCCAAAGTTTTGAAATCTGCAGACCCGCAATACGGACATTTCATTTTCTTTCACATGTGCTTGCCTTTTTGACAGAGCATAGTGTTGAAGATTGTTAACTCCACGCTATATTTAGCGTGATATATAAGCTATTTTACAACAGTTTTGTAAAATACACTGGAACAGCAAATGCTAAAATGTACAACAACTCGTACACTATGCAATAACTAATTATCAGAAACTATGATCTTTTCATCCCGTTAATTACTACTTGTTATTATAAGGGCGTGAGAAGCATATTTTGAGGTTTGTTTTTAAAAGAATCGTATTGAAGGAGTCGTTTGCAATCGAAGTCTCCTAAAAAACATATAAAGAACAAGAAAGGATTAGAAGGAGAAATACATCATTTTTTGGCTGCTTCCGCTCTTTCAATAATACATCCCCCGTCTTCAAGCATTGTTTTCAGAACTTTCTTTTGTCCTCA
>CP070714.1:208214-214572 GCA_020350385.1 Candidatus Bathyarchaeota archaeon
GAGAATGGGTTATACGAACAGACGGCTCAAATTTATCTAAGGTCTTAGAAATCGTTGGTATAGACACTTCGCGAACAATCACCAACAACGTCCACGAGATAGCTAAAACTCTCGGAGTAGAAGCTGCAAGAAACTCTTTGATCGCCGAGGCTAAAGGCGTCTTGGAAGAACAAGGCTTGGACGTAGACGTGCGGCATGTTATGCTTGTGGCGGATATGATGACTTCAACAGGTGGTGTTCAGCAGATAGGAAGGCACGGCATCAGCGGCAAGAAAGCAAGCGTTCTGGCTAGGGCAGCTTTTGAAATAACAGTTCCGAACATTGTTGAAGCAGCCGTGAAAGGAGAGTGCGACCCGTTGGAGGGCGTAACAGAAAATGTAATCGTTGGTCAATCGATTCCAATTGGTACGGGATTAGTGGAACTGTACATGGCCACGTTTGAAAAACAAGAGAAGAAAGGAGGAAAAACAGAAACATGATAGAAATGGACAAGGCAATCGCTACGGCCGTGAAAACCGGTAAAGTATCTTTCGGAGCCAACGCGGCCCTACAAAACGCAAAGACTGGCAAGGCTAAGATGATAGTTTTGGCTGCTAACTGTCCAAAAGACATAAAAGAGCAAGTTGAATACTATGGTAAAATCTCTAAAGTCCCCGTTATAACATATAAAGGTGCCTCAATGGATTTGGCGATGGTCTGCAACAAACTCTTCATTATTTCAGCATTAAGTATAAGAGAAACGGGTGACTCAGAAATTCTTAAAGTAATAGAAAAGCCTTAGATGCAAGAGTAAGCTGGAGGAAATGGATGACAACCGGCATAAAAATCACCTGCGACGAAATGCGCTACATCGCGTTGTTTGAAAGCGTAAGCGGCGCCAGCGTTAAGGACTGTATAATCGATGAAGAGCAAGGACGAGCAATATTCATTGTCAACCAAGGACAAGTTGGCGTCGCCATAGGAAGAGGCGGCAGAAACATCCACACCTTAGAAAGGATGACTGGGAAAAAACACGAGATAATCGAGTATTCAGAAGACCCCCAGCAGTTCATTAGGAACGCCCTGAAACCAGCAGGTGTCAGGGAAGTTCGCATAACCGAGAGGATGGACGGAAAAAAGATGGTAGTTGTAACCGTCAATCCGAAGGATAAGGGTGTTGCCATAGGCAAAAACGGTAAAAACGCCGAGCGATTGCGGTTTTTAGCAAAGAGATATTTTAATATTCAGAACGTTAGCATCACTTAGTTCGCCCTCAAGCGTCTAGACGGTTAAACGTCGTTGATTATAGCTTTAACAAATCAGCATTGTTTTTATCTGCTTTTATGATCTATGGAACTAACTTCTATTGACTCAATAGTCTACATAATCATAACAAGAATTAAATTGAAATATGCACCGAAAGTTGGCACTATTTTTAATACTTTTTATTATTTATGGAAGTAACTTCTATTCACTCACTCCCAACTACAAAATTTATCACATGGTATCGTCCACATAAGAAGGTAATAGTCTCCCCGCGATAGAGTGTGGCAACAATTCAAAAATTTTACAATGAGATTTCAGAGTAGTTTGGCGTTTCTTTCACTCGCCCTCTTGTTCTTCAGCATTTTCTTCTTCGCTGAGGTTTTCAGAAGGCAAGCTCGTCTGTACTTCACTTCTGAGAAGCAAATTAATCAGTGCTTTCTCATTTACTTCCGCATGAGTTCTCCAGTCCAAATACAGCTGTTCATTATCGTCCTGTTGCAAATACCCATAGCGAATGTACCGGTCAATGTTAATTCCCACTTTCCATTTTGGAAGTTTTTCGCTTAGCAGTTCTTCAACATCTTTACGGGGTGCTTGCCCCTTCTTCGAGATGATGTAGGAGATTATTACGGCCAAGCCAGCTAGGTCATCTATTCGCCAGCCTATCATCTTCGTCTCCTTTGGTGCTAACTCTCCTCTTAAGGTTATGTAGAATCTGGCTTTGTCAAGCTCTTCTATGGAAGGTTTCTCTGCTGACGTTTTTTTTCCTTCAAAAACGATTTTGACCTGCAGATCAAGCGGCTTCAAATAGTCATCAAGAATGTCGAGGACTTTGGGGTAGTCTACTCCTAAAGCTTTGTGCAGTTCCCAGCCCTTGACGCCGGATTTCAAATGTCGTTTGTAAAAAAGCATGTGTGTTGCTCGTTTCATTTTGCTCGCGTAAATGCCTTTTCTTTTTCTCAATCCAACTCGCCTCGCTTCCACTTCTGCCAGGTCTCATACGTAACAGCTATTGGAATCGATATCGACTGCTGCGTGCCGATTTTTGTGGAAGGTTTTTCGAAGGGCTTAATGAATATCTCTTCTCTCAACGGATAAATCTTCAATGTTGCATAGCCGTATGTTATCAAGAAGCTTGCTATGAGAGCCCGTTGCACGGTTTCCTCATAGGTTTCTGCGCCTATAAAATCCCAATAGAGGATCTTATCTTCATGCCCTTTTTCTTCAACTTTCTCGTTCAGCTCTTGCCAGTAACGGTTCAGTTCTTCAGAAAAGACCTTGTCTCCGAGGATACACTGCTTTATCAACTCGCCTCTGCTGGCAATTCCCATTGAAACCTCTGGAACGGCGAGTTCTGGCCATCTTTCCTTAAGCGGTACCAGCGTTTCCCAGTATCGGATAGCTCCAGCGAGACTGTGAAGGCTGAGTTGCTCCAGCTCAACCAAGGGATGCCAAGCTTTTAGAAATACCCTTATCATTTCTTCTTTTCCTGTTTGCATGATTTTTTCTTCGAGAAGGAACGGGTCTGTGTAAAGCGAAGTGGAGCGGTATTTGATCCATTCACTTTGAAGTTTTATAACCGACGCCAAGTGGTGGATCGCTTCCGAGTCCATGTTAAGTTCTTCAGCTTGTTCCCACTGAGGAAAATATTCTTTTACCACTCTGATTATGTTGTCAACATCAAGTAGAAACGGGTCCACCGTGTGGTTTTCGATAGCCATGCACATTTCTATAATGCGTTGCAGTTTTTCTTTGCCGAATTTTTTCTGTTTTTTGTTGGACTGCACTAGGCAACCTCTCGAGCTACGGATTTTCCTTCAACATTTTGAACCGTGATTATGTTTGCGTCCTCTTGGGCGAAAGTGATTTGGCTTGGAGTGATTACGATGTACTGCGATGCGGCATCTTTTATCGTCGACAAAAGCATGCGCGCAATTGTTTCTCGGTTTTTAGGGTCCATGTGGATGTCATACTCGTCCACAGCGCGAAATGGGGAGCGAACGTGTTGTTGCAACGCAAGAAGGAAACTCATAGTAGCTGTAGTTCTTTCTCCACCGCTTTGGGTATAAGCGTCTAAAGCCACGGGTTTTCCACCCTTGAAGCCCACAAGAATCTCTAAACCCGCCGTTTCTATGTCATGCCCGTTGGCAAGCCGCACTTCACCCTTTGCCAACGTTTGACCCATGATCTTCTGGTACTCTAAGTTCACACGGTCCAGAAGGCGCTGCATTACGGTTCGCCAAGCTTGCATTCTCGTTTTGACTTCTTCAAGAGTTTTTTCGCGGTTTTCTGCGACTACTTGCGCCTTTTCCTTCAGTTCTAAATAAAGCTTAGAATAAGACTCGTACATACGCTCGATATTTTCTGTAACGTCTGAAAGTGCAGCTAGGTGGCCGTCGGTAACGCGGATTTCGTCAAGAATGTCCATGGCGCTTTTCAGCACGGCGATTCGGGCTCCTGACTGTTCTGCCTTGGCAATAGTCGAATCTAAAAGGGCTTTTGCATCTCTAATTGCAGCATTTATTTTTTTCAAACTAGCTTTCACGATTTCTTTGCGATACTGCGACAAGGCAAGTTGAATGCGGTTGTCCAAAACGTGATTCGTTACTTTCTCAGCCGCTTCGTCTAGGATTTGCGTTTTGGTTTGATTTTCTTTTACTTTTTCGTTTATCTTCAAAAGGTGTTCTCGAGAGTTTTCGAGCATTTCTTTTAGGTTTTCGCTTCTGAGTAGTTTAAATTGGTTTGAACTACTGCTGTTTTGGATTGCAGGCTCCAAGACTGATGCTTCTTTGAGTAGCTGCTGGCCTATGGATAACGTGGCTTCGTTTTCGGCGATCCCGCGTTCAAGGCTAAGACGCTCACTGAAAGCTATCTTTGTCTGGTCTCTAAGCGTTTTCTGTTGGCTCTGCTGATTCCGCAATTGATCCCTCGCCGTTTTTGCTTCCTCTTCAATTCGGTTCAGAATTTCCTGTTCTTTATGCAAGTCTACCTGAAGCCCATTGACTATACCTTCACGACGTTCTACTTCTGCCCACGCAAGTTCACGGTTAAGGAACCGTCTTTTAGTCTGCAGTTGCTTTTTCTCCTGATATTTCGCGTATTGTTCGCGCCAAAAGTTGAGTGTCTGCTATGCTGATTATAAGAGTTTGCCCACAGATTCTTCTTGGCTGAGAATATGCGTTAGCTTGCGCCGGGCTTGCAGCACATTCGCGCGGAATGGTTCTAAACCCACGGCTGCTTCGACAATGCGCAGCTTTTCTAAGTTGGAGAGGACAGTGAACTGTTCTACCATGTTCTGATGCATAATGATGAGCATGTTGTTGGGGTCAACGCCGAACTTGCCTAAGAGTCGGTCAACAGCCTGTTTTGTGGCGGCGCGGTTCTCAAGCTCGAACCAGTATTTACCGTCTCTTCGCAAAACTCGAGTGAGGAAAATTTGGTCTTTGCGGTACTTTGGAACACGACGTCTGCCGCCTCGTTTGCTATTGTCCAAAATGAGTGTAACGCGAGCCTGATTTTTCCCCCAACGTATTAGATC
The DNA here is from genome assembly GCA_020350385.1 of Candidatus Bathyarchaeota archaeon. GTDB lineage: Archaea > Thermoproteota > Bathyarchaeia > Bathyarchaeales > Bathycorpusculaceae. Next base: position 212,998 of record CP070714.1, read on the forward strand.
GCTTAGCTTCCTTGAGCGTTCCGTATACGACTGCCCCAACGCTACAGAGATAGCCAAAAGAAGAGAAGATTTTCCAGCACCGTTTGGTCCGCCAATTACGTTCACGCCAGGTTTAAAAGGTACCCTCGCGTACTCGTAGCTCATGAAGTTCTCTAGTATGACTTCTTGTATTAGCATTGCAGTTTTTTTGCCTCTTATGTAGGGTGCGTTATTAGGTGAAAATTCTCTTATTTAACCAAATTGTACAGTTTTGGGACAAATAATATAGTTTTTTCATTTGCGTTTGCTGAAGAGTTTTGATCCATCCATCTCACATACGAAGAGAAATCCTGACTCAATGAGCTTTCTAGCTTCGTCGATTGTGGTAGCAACGGCTGAATGGTATTCTTCTTCGCTCCTGAAGTCTGCAAGGTGCATGTAGATTTGCGTGTTCTTTATGTTTTTATGACCCAATACGTGGGCAACCCATAGAACGTCTTTGGTCTTCGCAAACTCCATAGTCGCCTTCCAGTGTCGGAAACTATGAAGGTGAACTCTTTTTAAGCGCGGATTCTGCAACCTATTCGCAACCTTTCTTCTAAGACTTAGAAGCACTGACCTATGGCTTGCTGGGTTGGGGTTGAAAATGTATGGTTCGTATTTCTTGTCTAATGCTTTCAGCATCGCTACAGCTTTAGGCGAGATTTTAAGGGTTCTAGAGTTGGAGCCCTTTCCAGGGTTATTTATGGCTATCGTGTTTTTTTCAGTGTCTACATCTATCCAGCGAAGATGGGCTATTTCCCCTGACCTTGCACCTGTCTCTTTTGCCACTTGTAGAAATGTGGCGGTTTTTTTCTCTCACTGTAATTGCCTATCTTTATTCTGATTGCAGACCTACCCCGAATTATCTTTAGTCTTGAACTTGATTTAGATTTTTCGATCTTTAAGTTTTCACTTAACTCAAAAAGAAAAAAGGGGAAAGGGGTGTTTTGCTATGTTGGGTATGCGAATCCAATTGTGGCAAAACGGAATCTGAGGTTACTGGTGGGCGAATTAGCGGGTATCCATACATCGAAGAGATACGTGTAAAGGCTATTATCTATGGGATTATTGAAAATGTTTGTATCAACAGTAGAACCATATCCCGCGCTACCAGAAGACGAACCAGAAGCCGACCCACTGGCGACCCCCTCCCCAGTGGTTCTCCATAGATAGAAGTCCATATCCAAGCTTGTATCCACATCATACCAGTAGAATGTAACGTTTGTGACGGTAACTCCGTGGGGAAGCTGAACTACCCATAGAAATGCACGGTATTAGCAGTCTCCAAATTTCGGAGCCCATTCCAGTGGATATTAGTGTCATCAGTGCTATATTGTGACACAAATGCTGATGGTGGAATTGAAATGTAGCCTGTAGGTTCAAACCCGATACCTGGTTCGCCTTGTGGTCCTTGTGGACCCGTTGCCCCCGTTGGTCCAGCTGGTCCTTCTGGTCCAGTATCGCCCTGTGGTCCTTGTGGTCCAGTGTCACCTGGGTCTCCTTTGGGTCCAGTCGGTCCTGCGGGTCCAGTTGCCCCTCGCGGTCCAGTGTCGC
>CP070714.1:214672-220232 GCA_020350385.1 Candidatus Bathyarchaeota archaeon
GAATATGCCGGTGTTCATTCCGGAGATGCAGCTTGTGCAATTCCACCGGTTACTATAATGAAGAAGCATATTGATACTATTGAAGAATATACACGGCGTATCGCCAACGAGCTTAAAGTGACTGGCGTAATCAATATCCAATATGCTATCTGCAAGGACAAAGTCTATGTTCTTGAGGCAAATCCGCGTGCCTCCAGAACCGTTCCGCTGGTATCTAAAGTGTGTAGTATACCTATGGCAAGTTTAGCCACGCGCTTGATGATGGGTGAGAAGATAAAGGATTTGAACTTGCAAAAGCGTTTAATTCCGCACGTTGGAGTCAAAGAAGCTGTATTTCCTTTCAATATGTTTCCTGAAGTCGACCCTGTCCTTGGGCCAGAAATGAAATCTACCGGTGAAGTGCTCGGAATCGCTAAATCCTTCGGTCTGGCTTATTGGAAAGCTCAAGAGGCAGTAACTGCGTTGCCGACCAAGGGAACTGTACTGATTACTGTCGCTGAGCGTGACCGTTCTTCTTTGATAGAAGTAGCTAGACAATTCGTTAAAGCGGGCTTCAAGATAAGGGCTACTGAGGGTACACAGGCTTTTTTGGCCAGTTATGGCGTCGTTTCTGAACTTATTCTCAAGGAACATGAAGGACGTCCTAATATCACTGACGCTATTAAAAATAAAGAGATACAGCTGGTGATAAATACTCCTTCAGGTAAGTTGAGCAAGTATGATGATTCTTATATTCGTAAGGCGGCCATTAAGTATAAAGTGCCTTGTATCACGTCATTGACAGCTGCTATGGCCGCAGCTAGGGGCATTGCCGCTTATTGTGCGGGTAAATCAAGTGTCAAATCCATTCAGCAATACCATGCCGCCCGCGCGCCAGTATAGTCTAAAAGCATTCCTTTCCCAGTTATCTTTTTACAGCAGCTTAACATGCTTATCATATTTGTGCATCGGCATTCTAAACGGAAAGCCCTTAATCAGTAGTTGTGACTTGCTTGAATCTTCTATGTTACTTAGCGGGCGGATTATCAGTTAGCAGATATTTTCATTTGACTGCGTAGCGCAGGTTTTTTGCGTGCGCTTCCGTGCTTATAAGGGTTGGCGGTGAAGAACCAAAAAGAAGAGGCATTCCCTTGGCAAAGGCGTTTGAGGAGATGGGTTTCAAAATCTATGCTACCGAGCATACTGCGGAGGCACTGCAAGCGGCGGGAATAAGCAGCGTGTCAGTCCTACGCAAAGTTAAAGAGTCTATCGCAAACCCGAATATTCTTGATCAGCTTCAAGAACGAAAGATAGATCTATTCATAAACTTGCCGATGGGAATTAAACAGGGAAACTATTCTTATATCTTGACAGACGGTTATATCATCCGAAGACAAGCAGTAGAATTTAACGTTCCAGTAATTACGAACTTAGAGTTGGCTTCTGCTCTTGTAAGAGTTTTGAAACAGAGAAACCACAATGGAACATCCATTCGCTCTTTGAACGAATATATGGACGAATTATCTTGGAAGCTTTGGTAACAGATCCCATACTTCTCCAAAATATTAATACGGCAGCGCACCCTTTTCGAATGACATCGGTTGGAGGTATTAAAGCTCGACACCAAAAAGAATACGCGGACCTTAAAAGAAATCAACGCGAAGATAAGAACTGGCGACGCTCAAGTTTTGACAGCTGAAGAAATGAAGAAGTTAGTGGAAAGTAGCGGTGTCGAAGTTGCATTCAAAGAAGTTGATGTGGTCACCACAGGCACTTTTGGAGCCATGTGTTCTTCTGGGGCCATTATCAACGTTGGTCATTCTGACCCGCCAATAAAAATTCAAAGAGCGTGGGTTAACGATGTAGAAGCGTGTCATCCAGGCGCAGCCGTCGACCTGTACATAGGCGCCACCGCTATGTCAGAAACGCAACCTTTTGAATACGGTGGAGGACACGTGATTGAAGATCTCATACGAGGAAAAGAAGTTGAGCTTAAAGCCACTGCGTATGGAACTGACTGCTACCCAAGAACCCGGATGAAAACAAACCTAACAAAAGATAACCTAAACCAGTTTTACCTGCTAAACTTTCGCAATTGCTATCAACGTTACGCTTGTGCAGTAAACAGCCGCGACGAGACCATTTACACATACATGGGGAAGCTTCTGCCGCGACTGCGGAATGCCACTTTCTCAGGCGCTGGTGAATTAAACCCTCTAATGAACGATCCAGACTATGAAACGATAGGCATTGGAACCCGCATCTTTCTAGGCGGAGCACAAGGCTACGTTATCGGTGAAGGAACGCAGCATGACCCTCAAAACCTTAATGGAACGCTAATGGTTCGGGGAAACTGCAAAGAAATGATGCCGGATTTTCTTCAAGGCGCAGCCTTCACTCAATATGGCACCACGCTTTACGTGGGGATAGGTGTGCCCATCCCAATCTTGAATGAAGGTTTGGCTAAAAAGACAGCTATACGAGACGAGGAGATTTTCACCCACGTTGTTGACTATGGTGTGCCCCGCAGAGACCGCCCAAAACTGGGAAAGGTGAGCTATAAAGAACTGAAATCAGGTGTAATAACCATAGATGACAAAAGAATCCGCGTTAGCTCGCTTTCAAGCTTAAAAACGGCAAAGAAAATCGCTGGAACACTCAAGTCCTGGATCGAGAACGGCTCGTTCTATTTGACTTCTCCGGTTGAGCGTCTCCCAATTGACAGCATCTTCAAACCTATGAAACAGACAGAAGAAACAACCTTTGTAGCCAACGTAATGCATGCGGCGGTTACCTGCAAAGAGAATGAGGAGATCAGAGACGTTGCAGAACGCATAGTAACTAGGTCGGTCAATCACATTGTCGTGGTTGATGATCGCCGTAGACTCCGCGGAATTGTGACTTCATGGGACATCACACGTGCTATGGCTGAAGGCAGAAAAGCGCTATCAGACATAGTGACACGGCGCGTAGTAACGGTCAAGCCGGACGAACCGTTGGAGACGACTTCGAGGAAAATGGCGCAACACAACATATCCGCTTTGCCCGTGATTGATAGTAAACAAAAAGTTTTAGGAATAGTGACGTCTGAAGATGTTTCCAAACTGTTAGGAAGGTGAAGGGCATGGTGAGGATTCTTCTTAGATTCTCGGAGAAACTCGTGGAGCAACCGATCACGGCTCAAATAATTCTTGAACATAAGGTGCCAATCAACATAATAACCGCTCATGTCAACTCCAAAGGCGGCGAAGTCTTGGCTGAAATACCTGACGCGGCGCTAGAAAAAATGGTCAAAGCTTTCCGCCAAAAAGGAGTCAAAATTACTTTACCGAAACTAATTGAAGTAGACAGTGAAAAATGCTTCAGCTGCGGTGCCTGTGTTGCACTCTGCCCCGTGGATGCCATCACTTTCGATGAAGATTTCTCTGTAAACTTCAACAAAGAAAAGTGTTTGGGCAGCACTTGCAGTGCCTGCGTTGACGCCTGTCCGGCAAGAGCAGTAAAATCAGTTAAACAGAACAATTCGGAATTAACAGGCAACATGCATTAGAGGAAAACAGGTAGCTAATGATAAAAAACCTTTTCAGAGAAGCTTTCAGGTATAAAGAAACACAATGCACCATAATCTCCGACAAGAAAAGGAGAATCCAAACAGCCGTAGAATCGATTAAGCATAACAGGAAAGAACTCGAAGAATATGCTAAAGCCCATCCCAAGTTCCTTTACACGCTTGAGCCCCTTTCAACCCGTAGAGGACCATTAGTGGCTAAGTTGATGGCTGAGGCTGCAAAAAAAGCAAATGTTGGCCCCATGGCCGCAGTTGCAGGAGTTTTGGCTGATCTAGCCGTGAAAGACATGATTCGCGACGGTTGTGAAGTTGCTGTTGTGGAAAACGGTGGCGAAATCTCCGCAGTATCCACAGAACCCATTGACGTAGCTCTTTCGGCAGGGGACACGCCTCTCTCAAAACGGTTTGGCTTCAGACTCACAGATTTTCCAGTGGGCATTGCCACGAGTTCAGGTCGTTTCAGCCACGCTTTAAGTTTTGGGGACGCTGAGGCAGCAACGGTTTTCTGCAGAAACGCTGGTTTGGCAGATGCTGTGGCTACGGCAGTAGCTAATTTAGTTAAAGGTGAAGACCAACGTGACGCCATCCGAAGCGGCATAGATAAAGCCTTATCCATTCAGGGCGTTGAAGGAGTACTCATCATCTATAAGGGGTTCACAGGCACAGCGGGCAAAATTCCAGACATAATCAAAGTCGACTCTGATACTGCTTAAAGTGAATTTCTCAAACAAAGGATTGCAAGGGAATTTCTCCGAAATGCTTTTATTTTCGAAGGCAGTTCCTTTTGCTAGGTTCGAGGCTACAATGGTGAATCCCAAGCTTCAGAAAGACAGAATGCTTGCGCAGTTCTTTAGCTTCGACTACGATTTTTATTATTTTAAATAAGCCCAGAGCAAAAACGAGAAAAGTTTTAGTTAAGTTCTGGGCGCAGGATGGTTGTGTTAAATGGAAAATTTAGAATCTGGCAAAAAAATTGTGGTTAAATTTGGCGGTTCAAGCCTAGCAGATCATGAGAGATTATCAAAGGGTGTAGCCGCCATAGCAAACGAAGTTGCAAAAGGCACTCGAATCGCAGTGGTGGTTTCAGCCATGGGAAAGACAACCGACATCCTCATGAACACAGCAAAAAACACTTCGAACGGCAAACTAGAGAAACGTGAATTAGACGACATACTCTCAATGGGTGAAAGAACCAGCGTTAGAATATTCGCCGCTGCACTTAGAACTAACGGCGTGGAATCGCGCTATTTCGACCCGCTAGATCAAGAGTGGCCCATAATAACCGACGATGCATTCTCCAACGCAAACCCGCTTTTAGGAGAATGTAAGAAAAGAATCCGAGAATGCGTACTTCCAATCGTTGAAAAAGGCATCGTGCCAGTTATCGGGGGCTTCATTGGCAAAACCAGGGACGGCAGAATCACCACCTTAGGACGCGGCGGAAGCGACACCACCGCTTTCATCCTAGCTGAAGCATTGAAGGCTGACGAAGTCGTTCTGGTTACCAATGCTGACGGGATAATGTCGGGCGACCCAAAAGTTGTTGCCAATCCCAGAAGGCTCTCGGAAATCGACGTTGCCGCTTTGGTGGGTCTCGCGGATTCAGGCGCCAAGTTCATTCACAGCAAAGCGCTAAAGTACAAACCACAATTCATAAACGTTAAAGTAATCAACCACGGTTATGCCAATTTGAATAAAGAGGGCACTTTGATTACGGGAGCCCTAGCAACGGAACTTGACGTGGGAATAGCACATTCCTCTCAAGTGGCGGAAATAACCATAGTGGGACGTAGCATCTCCGAAAGCCCTCCGATTATATTGGAGATAGTTGAAAAAGCAAAAGCACATTCATCACTGCTGGGTATGTCAATGAACACGAACTCCGTTATTCTGTACGTTTCCCAAGAGAAAATCATAGACGCGCTCCTAAACGAAATCCATGATATAGTACTAAATAACGCGGAAACTATAGCTATGGCTGTAAAGAAAGACCTCGCCTTTCTGAAAACCAGC
>CP070714.1:220332-223760 GCA_020350385.1 Candidatus Bathyarchaeota archaeon
ACTAAAGCTTCAAGGGAATGGTTTGCTTTATACACTCTGAACACGACAAACATGCACGTATACACATGCTTCCACAATTGAGTTAAAAGTATTAAATTGATATAAATCGTTACGCTGTTAATAATGTTCAAACAATTACAACAAACAACCAATCGTACTCGCAGGGGAACATTCCAAGTTGGTCTTTGAGATAGTAGTTGCAGTCGCAGTTCTCACCATAGGAATCGGGCTTATGGCTTATTCCAGCGACAAGGCAGTTTATCACTCGGTAAAAATAGCTTCAGCGTTGAGGATTTCTCCGCTTGTGATCGGTCTTATACTAGTGTCTATAGGCACGGATTTACCAGAGATCGTCAACTCAATCACCTCCTCAGCGATGGGTCACGGAGACATAAACGTTGGGGACTCCCTCGGATCTGCCTTCGCCCAGATTACTTTGGTGTTAGGGCTTCTTCCCTTCTTAGCTGGAAAGTTAAAAGTGAAGAAAAGAGAGGTGTTGGTCGTCGGGGCATGCGAGGTCTTAGCGCTCATACTTGCGGTGTCAATGGCTGAGAAAGGCTACTTTACTAGGATCAACGCGTTATTTTTGATAGCTAGCTGGCTAGTCTTGATACTATTAGCTAGAAGTGTCATGGCAAAGAATGATAAGGAAAAAGAGCTGGCAATGGCAAGTGCCGACGAGAGGAATCTTCCCCACTTTCGTCACTGGATAATAGCCATTTTAGGCTTCGTAGGCGTTGCGATCGGAGCCTATATTGTGGTTCAATCAGTGATTGCGCTGTCGGCAAGTTTTAACATTTCCGAGTATCTTATCAGCTTCTTTGTAGTCGCGATTGGAACATCGCTCCCAGAATTAGTGGTTACCATAACAGCCCTCCGCAAGAAACAATACGAGCTTTCCCTAGGAAACGTCATAGGAAGCTGTCTTTTTGATGCTTCTTTTTCTATTGGGATCGGACTACTCTTTTTTCCACAAGCAGTATCTGGGGAACTCGCTAGGACTACGGGCTTGTATGCGATATTTGGTTCCCTCGTCGCCATATTAATACTTGCATTAAGAGGCAAGGTCGACAAGAAAGCGGGAGCATTATTAATCTTTGTCTACCTGCTTTCCTATTCACTGATGACCATTTAACGCGAAACACCAAACATCCTTCTTTATCCTTGGATTTAAATTATATAAAATTTCGTTTACCAGGTAGTTAGTGGTCATTTTCAGAAAGGAGCAGACTTCTTTGCTTATTAATCTTGATTTCCAGAGGAAAAGAAAATCAAGCGTTCCATAAGCCTAACTCAAATTCGGGTATAGGCGACATAGCTTCCCTTCATATGGTTTATTTTCCTTATTCAATTATATAGTATCTTGTATTTAGAATCGCTAACTGAAAGTTTGATTGATTCAAAGGAGGTGTTCATCTATGAGATTAAGAAAGTGTGCGATGAAGCTTAAGCAGATAATGGCTGCTGGCGGTGCACATTGCGATGGAGGTTTCGTTTTTTGGATACTGGGTCTTCTATTCGCCGTATTTGGCGTCGTTAGTGACGCCAAGAATATTGCCATTCTCAGCTTGGAATCAACATCTTGGTTTCTGCTGTCAATCGTTTTTTGCCTTTCAGGCATCGCCAGTTGGATTGGTTGGGGATTGGCTGTTCTTTTAAAAGCCATAGAAACTAAAAGTAAAAAAGAGTAATGAACTCTTCAGGACTTAACGTTCATTTACCCTTTATTGGCAAAGCAAGCTCTTACCGTACCCTGCTAAACTAGACTTTTTAAGAATTATGGTAACATAGCATCAAATCTACAGAAGAGAATGACTTGACAAACCATATTCACTTCCACTATCGAAACTTACACTATTAGAGTCGAAACCTTCATAAATGAGAAGTGTTGATAAGACTGTGCCTTTAAAGGGTGAGGCTTATGTCCAAACCATTCTATGTAAAATATGAAGTGCCGAAAGAAATCGTAGACGCAGCCTATGAAGCCCTGCAGATTGCTTCAAAGACAGGCGCAGTTAGGAAAGGAACAAACGAAGCCACTAAAGCCATTGAGCGTGCTCAAGCAAAACTCGTCGTAATAGCTGAAGACGTTGACCCCCCAGAAGTTATTGCACATTTACCGCTCCTATGCGAAGAAAGAAAAATCCCCTACATGTTCGTTCCAAACAAAGACAAACTAGGTAGTGCGGTAGGCATAGATGTCCCAGCTGCTTCAGCATGCATCATTAAAGAAGGGGAAGCTGTGGGCTTAATCAAAGAAATCATCGCGCGGATTGAGCAGGTGAAAAGAGGAGCTCAATGATGCGCAAAGAAGAGAAAGCAGAAGAACTTATACCTTCAGAAGTTATTCAAATAATTGGACGTACAGGCGTGACCGGGGAAATCATTCAAGTTCGAGTGCGCATTTTGGAAGGAAAGGATAAAGGGCGTATTATAACGCGCAATGTTAAAGGGCCGGTGCGAGTTCAAGACATTTTGATGCTGAGAGAAACAGAAAGAGAAGCAAAAAAAATTACCAGAAGATAAAAAGCAAGGTTAAGCTATCTGAGAGGAGTTGCCAATGCCTAAACCCCGAAAATGTTCGTTTTGCGGTAACAATTTCCCAGCTGGCACGGGTATGATGTACGTCAAAAACGATGGAACCATTTTATGGTTCTGTTCAAGCAAATGCAAAAAGAGTTCATTGAAATTTAGAAGAGACGCGCGTAAGCTCAAATGGACAAAGTATTTCGGTAAAGAAGAGAAAGGAAAGGGCTAAAACCACAAGAAAATCTCACGGGCAATGGGTTACAACCTTTTTTCTAGTATTATCCTCATATTGTAAAGATGCCTAGCAAATAGCCTTGCTCGGTATCCTCAACAAACATACTGTTCAGAAAAAGATTCACACTCCCCTTCTTTCCTGCATCCCTCAGAGAAAATGGTATATCCATTTTGGACATGTATCCCCCTCGGAAAGAACGGATTTATTAATACTTGCGATATTCCCATAAAGGGAAAACAGATGAGCAAAAAAACTAAAAATTCGAAACCAAAAAAAGTTGATTTGCTTGGGCTGTCGAACTCTAAAAAAACCCGTTTTCTCAAGAAAGCTAAAGAAAAATTGCGACAAAAATTGGTGGAAGCGGAATTTTGGCATTCACTTGCCGAAACCGAGAGAATAACTATAAACGGCTACAAAATTGATTTTGAAAACAGCGACCTCAAAGGGTTACAATGCGACGAGTTAACGGCACCCTGATTAAAGCCTTCCAATGTTAAGCTATAATTAATTACTAACTGTCTCAGAAAAGCACATGAATTTTGGTAGCGGGGAGTAGATTTGAACTACTGATCTCTGGGTCTCTCTGAGCCTGATGGCTCTTATGAGCCCAGCGGGTTAATCCTGGCTACCCCACCCCGCTGAGTTTACGCTGAAAGCGTTTTCC
>CP070714.1:223860-227575 GCA_020350385.1 Candidatus Bathyarchaeota archaeon
ATATCCTGCGCCCAAGTTCCGCAGGGCAGCCATAGATATAGAGGTTTTCGCACCCGTATCTACAAGAGTACCTGATCCGCGTGAAGCTGCTTATCCAGTAATCTGCGTGTCTGTTTACAGTTCGGATGACCAGAAAAGAGCGCTACTTCTGGAACGCGAAGGCATACCTAAAGGAGCCGAACGGTTGCCTGCGGACTTGACTCTCGAATACTTTGACACTGAAGAAAAGCTACTCAGAGCAATCTTTGAAGTGCTATGGGATTACCCCTTCGTTTTAACCTTTAACGGAGACGATTTCGACCTGCGCTATCTAACTAACCGCGCGCTGAACCTCGGGATTAAAAAAAGCGAGATTCCAATGGAAGTCCGCAGACGGGTCTGCTTGCTAAAATACGGCGTGCACATCGATTTGTACAAGTTTTTTTTCAATAGGTCTGTCCAGATATACGCTTTTAAAAATCGTTACCGCGACGTAACGCTTGACGACGTTGGCACCGCCATTATTGGAGTGGAAAAAATTCGGCTGGAAAAAACCTTCGGAGAACTGTCTTACTCTGAACTCGCCCGATACTGTCTTAGAGATTCAGAAATCACTTTCAAATTAACTAGCTTCGAAGACGAATTAGCCATGAAGCTAATTCTGGTTTTGGCCAGAATAAGCAGCATGCCCATGGAGGACGTAAGCCGTCAAGGAGTGTCACGGTGGATAAGGAATTTCATGCAACGCGAACACAGAAAAAGGAACATGTTGATCCCCAACGCTGAAGATATACTCGCCAAAAAAGGCAAAACCGCAACCACCGCCATAATAAAAGGCAAAAAATACAAAGGCGCCATAGTTGTCGACCCCGTCCCAGGAGTCCATTTCAACGTGGCAGTAATGGACTTTCCAAGCCTATACCCATCGATAATAAAAGTTTGGAACCTCGGCTACCAATCAATACTCTGCCCACACCCAGAATGCCCTGAAAATGTAATACCAGGCACGCCCCACTGGGTCTGCACCAGAAAACGCGCTCTGGAAAGCCTCCTCATTGGTTCATTGAGAGATTTGCGTGTGCGATGGTACAAACTCAAATCTAAAGATAAAAACTTGCCCACAGAATTGAAAAGTTGGTACAGTATCACTCAAGGTGCGCTGAAAGTGATTTTGAATGCCAGCTACGGCGTGTTCGGCGCTGCCAGCTTTGATCTATACTGTCCACCAGTGGCTGAAGCCACAGCAGCCATTGGAAGGCACGCCATAACCCAAATACTAAACAGAGCAGAAAGATTAGACATACAAGTTCTCTACGGAGACACAGACAGCCTCTTTCTAAAAAACCCTTCCAAAGAACAAGTTGAAGAGTTGGCTCGCTGGACCGAGCATGAACTGAAAATGAGCATAGACGTGGACAAAGTCTACAGATACGCTGTTTTCAGCTCCCGCAAAAAGAACTACCTAGGTGTTCTGGAAGACGGAACAGTCGACGTTAAAGGACTAACGGGCAAGAAAAAACACATACCAATCTTTATCAAAAACGCTTTTAACAAAATGAAAGAGAGACTAGCACAGGTTAAAAATCCAGCAGAGTTCGAAAAAGCGAAGAAAGATATAGCCAACATCGTTCGCGAACGATATAGGCGACTGAAAAGAAGAGAATGGATAAGCCTCAGCGAACTTGCTTTCCACGTAGTCTTGGGAGAAGAACTTCACCGTTACACAAAAACCACGCCACAACACGTCAAAGCCGCGAAAATCCTGAAACAAAGCGGAGTTGAAATAAGAGCCGGCGACCGGATTAGTTTCGTCAAAACTATAAGAGACCCCCATGTTAAGCCTGTTGAACTGGCGACAAAAAACGAAGTGGATGTTGACAAATACGTTGCCTATTTGCAGTCCACTTTCGATCAAGTTCTGGATGCGCTGGGGCTGAGCTTCGATGAGATCATTGGATTAACGAAACTTGAGAGGTTTTTAGGGTAATTTTCATACGGCAACTTTTAGTCCACGCGACTTCAAAGGTTCAATGATGCCTGGACGGCTCAGTATCGAGAGCAAAGCGTAGCCTATAACAGCCACTGCAATTAAGCTACTGATTGTTATACTGGCAATCATGGCAGCCCAAGCCGGCAGAATGCCGAAGACGTCTGGCGGCGGAAAGAAAAGCCAAAGATAACCACCCACGATAAAACCAATGGGTAAAGCCCCGATAATGCATGCTAGCAGACGACGTTTTCTAAAGAAGAAAACAAGCCAAGCAGCGATCAGGTTGGCTATCGGCCCGAGAATTACATCTGGGGCACCGATGAAGTAGTAGGCATTAGTAAGAAAGCAGCCTATTGCGACGCCACCGATTATTGGCCAGCCGAATAATGCTGCTAAAGCGATCATGAAGTCAGCGACACGTAATTGTATGGGACCATAAATTGTGGGATTACCCACAGAAACCATCTGAACAATATTTATCACTACATATAGTGCCGCAAATACGGCAGTTGAAGTTAAATCTCGACTGTCGAATTTCAATCCATTTCACCTCCTACACCGGGGTTTGTTTAGCGGAACGGGTGGAGGCCCACCTACCCGCACATTAACTTTAAGCACATTCAAGTTGCCTATTAAAACTTATTGAATTATCGGCGAGAATTCGCTAGGTAGTTTTTTGTGTAGCCCTTATCGCAGTCGTCGAAAAACTTAAGTTAAAAGTGACCACGGTAGCTCGATAATCACGCCAATGGACACGAAAATCACCATGAGCAAGGAGATTAGAGCCACTACTTTGCGTTCAGTCATCGGTCGACGGTAAGTTATAAGCGTAACCAAGCTCCACCTTTGATCAGACACGAGTTTCTTTCCGTCAAGTGAAACACTTGCTCTCTTTCTAAAAAAGAAAACGGTCAACAATATTAGAATAGAGTTAAAAATGTAGGGAAGAATCGAAACCAACAAGCTCGATTTTAGATCTGTGATTACTGCGAACGAGGCTATTGTCATGCCTATGGCGAATGAGCCTATATTGCCAACGAAAATCTTGCCGTTGAAGTTCAAAGCGGCGAGAGCAAGCCAAAGAATTAAGGGTCCAAGCATAAGGATCAGGTTTGAAAATTGAGACAGAGCCATCAGCCCGATTAGAATTATGGCGGGACAGATTGTCTCCAAACCATTCAATCCACCCAGTTGGTTTACGGTATTAGCGACTATCATGACAATCAATGGAATTACCAAAAAATAATATGCCCCACCAAACTCAATCACGCCTATAAAAGGCAATGATATTGACGTTCGTAACCCATTCTCGATTGCAAGGTATATGAGAGGCAGGACCGCTATTAAGGGCATAAAAGCCTTATATCGCCACTTCAGATCCATCCAATCATCCAGCAAACCCATGAAGCCTCCGAATAAGATGCACACCGCTAAGGTTAGTGGTGCTGAAACACCGTTCGAGGTTTTGGCGATACCAGAGAAATAGATCAAGAAAAGATAGACTGTTGTGAATAGGACGTAGATCACGCCTAGCCCGTTTGGAACTAATGGTTTGCCTATCTTGTGCTGGTCGGGGACTTTTGGAAACAAGCTGTCGCTTCCTTAAGGTTGACCTACAGCATCGTAGTAGCTTTCCCAGTCAAACTCGAACAGGGCCACCAGCGGTATGAGATAGCCATATTTCGCAGAGGCATCAATTGGATTCAAGTTCTCCCCGGCGAAATATGCTTCGTTAAAGTAAGTGGG
>CP070714.1:227675-230508 GCA_020350385.1 Candidatus Bathyarchaeota archaeon
CGACAAACTTCTCATCTGCGTTTGCAAACTCCAGTTCCGCATTGATCTGGCGTATCTTGAAGGCTTTGCCTCTGACAACACCGTACCACCAGTCGCCCTTCTTTTCCCACCTAAAAACCTGTCCGCAGCAAAGCGTTACGTCCAAGTTGAAGGGAACCGTGTCAATCTTCACTTGTTTTCCTCCAAGAACCGCTCTGGTTTAGGAACTTCTGAGGGTAGACCCTTCCTTTTTCGAACTTCCTTGATAGTTTTTGCTTCTAGTTTTTCGGGCACTTTTTCCCAGTGATCAAACATGGATTGCCAAAAGGCGCGACCAGAAGTTACCGATCGCAATTCGGCGGATAAACCGAAGGTCTCTGCAACTGGAATGTAACCTGTAATTACTGTGGAAACACCTTTCTGTTCAAAGGCAGAGATTTTTCCACGTCGGCTGCTAATGATTTTTGAGCATTCTCCCGCCAATTCTGTTGGGGAAGAAACAACGGTTCTGTAAACGGGTTCAAACAGCATAGGCTTAGCAGTTAAGAAGGAACCGAAAATCGCTTTGCCCACGCCACGCATAATTTCAACTGGATCGAGATGTTCGGGGTTCTCGCTAAGCTGAATTCCCTTTAAATTGATTTTCACGCCTCTTAAAGGCTCTCCGCACAAAGGACCTGCTTTGCAAGCAAATGTAAAGCCTGAAATTATAAAATCCAAAATCTCTCGAAATTGTTCGGCTTTGCCTATGCAATCCACTAGCACGTTTTTGTATTCGTTAACCATAAGTATGTTCCCTACGTTTTTTGTGCTGTTTTCATCTTGCTCAATCTGTCTTGCGAGATCTTCCTCCATAGGTGCCGCTTGTGCAGCAAACTTGTTCTTTTTATTAGGACTCTTGGCTGTAGCGATGACGCCTTCTCTTGTGGCGGTTTCTCTGTAAACGACTCTTGGCGAAGAAGTTGCGATTTCCATGCCGTTGAGGTAATCCGTTAGGAGTTTCACCGCGACCTCAAGGTGCAGCTCTCCCATTCCGCTTAGGAGATGTTCGCCCGTTTCCCTGTTTATCGAAATGTCAAGATTTGGATCTTCCATTGCAAGCTTGTCCATGGCTGCTAGAAGCCCAGGCAAGTCCTTGGGATTTTTAGGCTCAATTGCCACTGTAACCACGGGCTCTGAAACATATCGTATACGTTCAAAGGGAACCATGTCTTCGCACTGTTCTGCGGCAACTATGGTTTCGCCTACCTTAGCAAGTTCCAGCCCAGATAAAGCAACTATGTTGCCAGCTGCTAATTGATTCACAGGTTCCCTAAAAGCTCCCATGTAAATGGAAACCTGTTGAACGACGCTTTCCTTCTGGGCGTTAACGAGGTAAACTTCGTCTCCGTTTTTTACAGTCCCAGAGAATAATCTTCCAGTCGCAACTAAGCCTGAGTTCGGATCTGCTTGAACTTTTGTTATGCACATGACTGCGGGTCCGTTGTCATTACAACTCGTCATAGCTTGTCCGACTGCTGAGCCCATGTTTCCCTTCCAGATTTTTTCTACACGGTATTTCTGGGCTTCGAGAGGGTTTGGAATATGCTTAATGGCCATGTCCAGTATTGCATTGTGAAGCGGGAGATTTTTATGTAGTATTTGGTATTCAGTGTTTTTGTACGCGTCTATTATGGTGCTGAATTTTATCTTCTTTTGCCGAGCAATGCTTAAGGTGAATCCCCATCTGTGCAGAGCCGTTCCAAATGCAACGTTACCCTTTGCAGGATTTAGTTTCCATTTATCCTTGAATTGTGATTCTCCATAGATTTCCAGGAGATCGTTGAAATTGTCTATTATGCGGGTGAATTTTTTCTGGATTTGTTCTTCGTTTAATTTAAGCTCGGCGATTAGGCGATCCACTTTGTTTATGAATAGCACGGGGCGCACTCTTTCTTCAAGAGCCTGTCGAATGACTATTTCTGTCTGAGCCATTACCTCCTCTACCGCGTCAACGACCACGATGGCGCCGTCAATGCTGCGCAAGGCTCTGGTAACTTTGCCTGTGAAGTCTACGTGTCCAGGCGTGTCCACCAAATTTATTATGAAAGAACCATAGGTGGTTGGGTACAGCAGAGATATGTTGGCAGTTTTCATCGTGATGCCGCGTTTTTGCTCTTCCTCAAGGTAGTCGAGAACTCTGGCGGAGCCAACCATTTTCGGCGACAGCAATCCTGTGCCTGCCAACAACAAGTCAGTTAACGTGGTTTTTCCATGATCGATGTGAGCAACTATCCCCAAATTCCGAATAAACTCTTTCTTGCCCATCAAGTTTAGAATATCAAGGATTTGTTTGAATTTCGGCATTTCTTTACCCGCTTAAGGACAGGCTTTAGTGAATGAAGAGTTCCTATTAAATTTATGAACTGCATACATTTTACTTTGTTGCCTGAAAAAGAAGGACAAGAAGATTGACAAAGCCTACTAAAGTGTACACTGAAAATCTTAAGGAAGAACCCTACGCGTCGATTCTATGCTATCCAAGAGTAAGCGACGCGGAACTGCAGAACCGCCTTGGAGAACTGCGTGAACACGGCGTTAAAGCATTGGAGTTCTCTGGGAAAATAAGCGCTTTCAACGTGCCTGTCTTGGGCAAAGGCTTTGTAGGCATCGTGGTAAAGGCTCATTTGAAGGGACAAATGGTAGCGCTGAAAATCCGAAGAGTAGACGCTGACAGACTGGGGCTTCAACGCGAGGCGCGGATGCTTGCCAAAGCCAACTCTGTGCAGGTTGGTCCAAGGTTTGTTAGTGTGAGCAAGAACTTTCTCCTGATGCAATTTATTGATGGCTCTGCGTTTCCTGACTGGCTAGATGC
>CP070714.1:230608-234796 GCA_020350385.1 Candidatus Bathyarchaeota archaeon
AAGCCGACTAGTATTGCTAGATCGAAAATGGATCGTTGGGTCTCACCGTGGCGATAAAAGAACGGGTAAGCCTTTGAGAATTCTTCAATTAAAGGTGCAAAGAATGCACGTGAGACCAAAACGACGGTGAATGGGTCAAGACCGATAAGCAAAGAATCTGTGTATTGATAGATAAAGAGGGTGACAGGAACGCTTATTATTACACCCCAGGTAAAAAAGAACAGCATCTCACTCGCGTCTGGTTTATGAAGGTGAATTGCCACTTCGCCTTTTTTCATTCTTCGTGCCTCCAGCTTCTTTTGTTAATAGTTAGTAGAAATTGGTTGTTAGTAGCTATCGAGGTTCAGGATTAAAAACTTTCATTAGGTCGAGTATTAAATCCGAGTTGATAATGCATAATTGCTTTTCTGCAAAACTTCATAGCTGAAAACACGTATAGAGTAAAACTTGGGATAATCTTCAATACGAAAGCAACTTTCCAGGCTTCTTTCCAACTCCTCTGCGCAGTGTTCAAATCTCGAAAACTTGTCTATTCTCGACTATGAAAGGGTTAATTTTATAGCTTATTTACTATTAGATTCCAGATTGTGGTGCAGAGCCCTTTGCGCAAGAAGGAATTCTCAAGCTTTGATGTTGCCGTCGTAGTTCACGAACTGAAAGAAGCGATAGCCAATTCCAGAGTTAGCAACATTTACCAGTTTGACGCGAAAACGCTACTTTTGAAGCTGCACAAAACGGGCTGCCCTCCGTTGCGCCTTGTAATGGAAGCTGGCAGAAGGTTGCACTTAACCGCTTACGCCTTGGAACCTCCTCGTGTTCCTCCCACATTTTGTATGGCACTAAGAAAATATCTGCGCGGCGCTTGGATAGCCAAGGTGAAGCAGTACGAGTTTGAAAGGATTGTCACTCTCTACTTTAACACGAAAATGGGCGTGATGCGGCTTATTTTGGAGCTTTTTGGCGAAGGCAACTTAATCCTAGCAGGGGAAAAAGGGGAGATCTTGCAAGCTTTGACTTTCAAGCGTATGCGTGACCGCAACATTATCCGCCATGAGATTTTCCAGTTTCCACCTTCAAGCGGTAAGAACCCTTTCAAAGTGATAGGTGAAGAACTAGCAAGAGCTTTGAAAGGCTTTGAAGATGTTGAAGTTGTAAGGGCGATGGCGCGCTTTCTGGGCGTGGGCGGCGTCTATGCGGAAGAGATACTACTTAAGGCTGAAGTTGAAAAAACAAAACAATGCCGTGACCTAACGGATTCCGAAGTTGGCGCTATATTTGACGGCCTTCAAGGTTTACTTTCAACCGTTTCCAGTTTCAAGACGGAACCTAACGTAGTTTTGGCTGAAGATGGCAGTTTTCTGGATGTTGTGCCGTTCAAGCTTGAGCGTTATGGATCGTTCCAACTACAGTCGTACAGTAGTTTTAATGAAGCTCTTGATGAGTTTTACCTGAAAGTCACAGCGGCTGAAAAGGCAGTTGCCAGCATCGAAGTTGACATGCTAGAACAGGAAGCTAGGAGACTAAAGCGAGTGATTGCTGGGCAGGAACAAGCCTTGCGTGAAGATGAAGCTAAGGCGGAACGCAACAGATGCATCGGCGACTTTATTTACGCGCATTCGAGCGAACTCCAAAGCCTTTTGAACAAATTCACGGAAGCAAAGAGAGTAGGAAAAGACTGGAAAACCCTACTTTCAGAAGTCCTAGCTGCCAAAGAGGCGGGCAGAACGCCAGAAGTACTCATTGAATCTTTTGACGCGCGAAACCTAGCGATTAGCGTTTGCATTGATGACCTGCGGTTCAGCTTGAACCTGCGTAGAACGCTGTTTGAAAACGCTGCCAAGTATTTTGAGCGTGGGAAAAAGGCGAAGCAGAAATTTGCTGGCGCGTTGACGGCTTTAGAAGAGTCTCGCAGAAAGCTGTCTGAGATTGAGCAAAGTGTACGCGAGGCTGAGGCGCTGAAAACAGTTAGGCCAATGGAAGTCATGAAAGAGCTTGTTAAGCGCAAAGTGAAGCGCAAAGAGTGGTATGAGAAGTTCCGCTGGTTCAGGTCTTCAGACGGGTTCTTGGCGGTGGCGGGAAAAGACGCTGTTAGCAACGAAGTGCTCGTTAAGAAGTACGCTGGACTGAATGACGCGGTTTTTCACGCTGATGTTTCAGGCGCGCCATTTGTCGTCATCAAAACCGAAGGCATCACTCCAAGTGAACAGGCATTGCGTGAGACTGGCGAGTTTGCCGCTGCTTTTTCCAGAGCGTGGCGTGAAGGTGCTGGCTCAGCGGATGTTTACTGGGTTAAGCCCAGCCAGCTAAGCAAAAGCGGACCTTCAGGCGAATACGTGCCTCATGGTGCCTTCGCCGTGAGTGGAAAACGAAACTGGATGCGGAGCGTGCCACTCAAACTGGCTATCGGCATAGTTTACGAAGACGGTGAAATTAGATTCGTTGGTGGCCCCTTAAGCGCTGTTAAAGCCAAAACAAAAGTCTATATTGCTATTGTGCCAGGAGATTTAAAGGGTAAGGAATTTCTTAAGCAGGTTTTGCGCACTTTGATGCTGAAGTTGCCGAAGGAACAGCGTGAAAAAGCTGGAAAAACGTCTATTGAGCAAGTCAGGGAGTTTGTGCCTTACACTAAAGGCAGAGTGGTTAAGGATATTTCCTAAGATGCCTAAATGCCAAGATCTAATCCGTACCTAATACTAATGATTGAATTTTAGCGTTAAGCATTAATTGGGAGCTTAAGAGAGTCAAGGCTTAGCTTAAACGAAGTCATAGGCTTTTTAGTCGTCGCCTGTAACTCTCCTAGTCGGATGGGGTCCGAGTGTACTTTTGATTCATCAGCCAAGAGGTTTTCATGAAGTAAGAATTACATCTGCTTTCTTCAATATTTCTTAGAGTGTTTTAGTCATGACGTAGGCGTCTTCATTGTCCGAGTAGTATCCGTTACTCGTTCGGCTTACTTCAAAACCAAGCTTCTTGTAAAGCGCAACACCAGCCGAGTTACTCACCCTGACCTCCAAGTAGCACTGCTTTGCTTTGTAATAGCGCATGCCCTCAATAGCCTTGTTCATCAATGCTTGCGCCGCGCCTTTGCGCCTGCCCTGTGGCAAAACTGCAATAGAAACCACGTGGCCCTTCCGTATCAAACCGCCCAAACTTAAACTTGCCAAACCAACCTCAATGCGGCACATTACGTAGCCGACGATTTTCCCGCCCTCCTCTGCCACAATGAAAGTCTCGGGAAACCGCTGGTGCAAATCAATAAAGAAGACATCTGTGTAGTTTTCGGGCAGACAAACTCTGTTAATTTGCAGTACGCTCTGCAGGTCGTCTGGCGTGAATTTGCGTAGCTTGAACGTTTGTTGCATCTCTTCGCCTTCTTAAACGAGAAATCCTAAATCAAACTTAAATCTTATGCCTAATCCGCCATCACGTTTGGCGGTTTTTCTGGAATCTGTTGGCTTAACCTATGTGTCGATTGATTTAAGTTCGGGCAACGTGAAAGTGCCCTGTGGCATCACCCAAACCTTCGCCGCTGAGCCAGCAATTCTCAACGCTTCGTTTAACGCGTCATTAACCGCCCGTGCAGTCTTCAACTTGAAAATGCTGGTGGCGTAGTAATCTGGCAGCGAAGAAACCAGAATAATCGGGTGACGCTGCAGTGCCCTCAGCAAGTAATACGCTTTATGTCCGCCCAAAGCAAAGTTACGCTTAATCTCACGTTCAACTTTTTTTAACTCCCCCAACCGCACCATCCAATCATAAAAGACCGAGTTCCCATGTCCCTCAGCGCACTCAGCCGCGAGAATTATCACGCCGTTTCGCTTGACAACCTCTAAAGCGTTATCCAACGCCTTATACGCCTGATACAGATCCATGTCTGCTGGGTAGCCTCCTGGGCTGACAACTACGATGTTGGCTCTGTGATCCACTTGCACGCGATACATTTCGTCGACGAGTCTGACTGCTTCATTGAATGCTTGCTCCAAATCGCCTCCAAACGCTTTCACAATTGCGCCTTTGCTGTTGGTGACCACGTTCAGGATGAAGTCCACTTTTGCCAGCCTAGCAGCCTCCGTCATTTCTTCGTGAACAGGATTCCCCGTCAAAGCTCCGGTATGCGCACTAGCCTGCAAGAGCATAGCGTGATTGTGCTTAATGGTCTCTTCCCCTGACACACCGGGCAAAACGCTT
>CP070714.1:234896-243207 GCA_020350385.1 Candidatus Bathyarchaeota archaeon
AAAGATAATTATTTTAGTGTGGTTTTCACCTTTACCGTGCTTCAGAACTTGCCAGAACCATTGGAAACGTTAAGGGAAATCAAGCGAATCGCGGAGCATTATGCACCAGTTGTGGTGACTGGCTTGAAAAAGGCTTTTTATTTGGACGCTTTTAAAGAGCTGTTGCAGAGTTCTGGTTTGAGGGTGGTTTCTTCTAAAGATGATGATTTGCAAAAGTTTCACGTTGCTGTTAGTGTTCGAAGCTAGCCCTGCTGGTTTTTGTGGATTTCATAAACTCCGTTTTTCGTAAAATTGGTGTGTGAATTGGCTTTATTTGCAGGCAATGGTCTAGCTTTGGGTAATGAAAAAATTAAAGCGGAAAATGCAAAGTTACGCCTTATCATAAAGAACCTTGCTGAAAAGAATGAAACAATAATAGCTACGGTATTTCTCACATTTGCTGCTTCTAAGTACCTTCATTTTGAAGCGTATTTTTTGACGCCGTAGTAAACGGCTCCTGTAATTAAGCATATTACGCCAATTGTCAATGCCTTCGGTGCAGCGAAGAGAATGAACACCAAAAGCACCAGGCAAGTGATTAATCCCATTTCAGGAATTAGCCTACTGTAACGCCTCTCTTCAGTTTTCAACTTGAAAGCAGCCATGTTTGTAAGGGCGTAATAGAAAAGAGATGCAAAAGTGCTTATGGGTACAACTCCTGTTAAGTCAAAAAACAAAACCAGCACCGCCATCAATACTCCTATTATCCAGATTGAATAATAGGGTGTGCCAAATTTGTGGTGAAGCTTCGTTAAAACCTGCGGCATGTCTCTCCGCCTTGCCATAGAATAAGCCATGCGGGAAACACCTAAAATTGCCATCAGCAACACACTCGCCGTCGCCAATAAACCTCCAAAAGAGACAATTTGTACCGCAAGCGGGCTTCCGGTGACGCTTATGGCTTCTGCTAAAGGCGAGTTTGAAGCCGCAAGGTTAGCTGGTCCTACTAGCCCGATGGCTGCTATTCCAACCAGAATGTAAACTATTGTGGCTATAGCCAGCGACAGAAGCAAAGCCCTTGGCACGTTACGCTTTGCGTCTTTGACCTCTTCAGCCACCACCGCTACCCGTGCGAACCCAGTGTAAGCAAAGAAAATGAAGTATGCGCCATAAAGTACTCCCGCGTTGAAGGGCGCAAAAGGCAGGAAATTTGTTGTGGTTGTATGTACTGCGCCAAAAATGATAAAGAACGCTAGCACCAGCAATTTAGCCGCTACAAGAATGTTGTTCAGAAGGGCTGATTGACGGGCACCAACAAAATTTAACGCTGTAAACGCTATGCACAGTATTGCCGCAATCACATTACTCGGCAAACTTGGGAATGCAGCTTTAAGGTAATATGCGAATCCGAGAGAAACAGCTGCTCCAGTGAAGGTGTTGGAGAGCATCCACATCCAGCCTGCTAAAAAACCTGAAAAGGGAGAAATGAGCTGGCGCGCGTATTCGTAAACGCTTCCTTCTACCGGTTGCCATGTTGTCAGTTCTGCGAAGCTTAATGCTGTAAAAAGAGCGATTATTCCGGCAATTAGAATGGAGATTGGCAAGGCTGAACCTGCCAAGCCTGCTACAATGCCTGTTACGACAAAGATGCCACCGCCGATAATTGCACCTACGCTTATTGCTGTTGCGTCCTACAATCCCAACGATAGTTTCAACGCGTTTTGCTGTTCTTTTCTCTCCATACTCTCACTTTCAAAGACATATTTACACAATAAAATCCAACTAATTTCACGTTTGTGGTATAAACGCTTCAGTTTCTCCCAAAAAACTTAAGCTCCAGAGAGAAAACTAACAATGCACTCGGTGATAATATTTGGAAACCTTAATACTAACCGATGATGAAGTGAAACAACTTCTTTCTATATCCGAAGTAGTTGAAGCCGTTGAATTAGCTTTTAAACAGAAGGGTCTTGGACGCGTTCAGATGCCCGCAAAGATCTACTTGTATTTCAAGAAGTATAATGGCGATCTAAGAGCCATGCCAACTTTTCTCGAAGACCTCGACATATCCGCGGTTAAAATTGTTAATGTTCATCCCAACAACCCAATTGAAAACGATATCCCAACAGTCATGGCTGTAATAGCCCTAATAGATCCCAGAACAGGCGCACCTATTGCAATAATGGGTGGAAAAACAATAACAGATATGCGAACAGGTGCTGCAGGCAGTATAGCCGCAAAATACCTTGCTAGAAATGATTCCAAAACCATAGGTCTCGTTGGTGCTGGGGCTCAAGCTAAGGCTCAACTCATTTCCCTTCTGGAGGTATACGAGAAACTCGAAGAGGTCAGAGTGTGGAGCCGGACGGAAGAAACCAAAAAAAACTTCGTGACTGAAACACAACAAGCCTGCAGAAACTTGATCCAAGTTATCCCTGTGGCAAGCATAAGAAAAGCAGTAGAAGGGGCAGACATTGTGGTGACCACAACCCCTTCTAGGAAACCTTTGGTCATGAATGACATGGTATCGGCGGGGATGCACATCAACTGCATTGGAGCAGACGCTGTAGGAAAGGAAGAGCTCGATCCCAATATTTTGAAAAGAGCGAAAGTAGTTGTCGACGATTGGGAACAAGCTTCTCACAGTGGAGAAATAAATGTGCCGCTAAGCCGTGGAATAATAACAAAGGACGATGTTTGGGCAGAGATAGGCGAGATTGTGGCTGGTTTGAAACTGGGTAGACAAAGACAAGATGAAATCACAGTTTTCACATCCACTGGTCTGGCAGTTCAGGATGCAGTCACAGCTAAAATCGCTTATTCCAAAGCGCTAGTTGCTAAAGTTGGAAGGCTAATCAAAATCACATAATTGTCAGGTGCCAAAACGCGCGCTTAGACCTAACGCATTCAGTTGTGGTCCAAAAGAATAGGGTAGTTTAGTCACATTTTCATTCTCTTATTATTTTACTACTTGAGGTGGATGAAAGCAGAAGTGACATGAGGTATTCATGTTCCACTATACCAAAAGAACCCTTCCTTGCCGAGAATTCGTCAAACTTTTGAACACCATCAGCATCTAGAAATGGAGAATAGATTGTAAAAGGTACTGGATCTTTTGTATGTGTTCCAATTCTAATCGGCGTTGGATGATCTGGTAAGACAGCAATTACATACAGTTCTTTTAAGCCTTCAAGAATTCTGCCAAGCAGCCTGTTATCGAAGTCTTCTATCGTTTTGACTTTTAGCTTATAATCTCTAGCGTGCCCTGCTTCATCTGGTGCTTCAACGTGGACAAAAACCATGTCATTGTCTTCAAGAGCTTTTAGCGCAGCGTCTGCTTTGCCTTCATAATTTGTATCATACAAGCCGGTGGCTCCAGGAACATTAATAATTTTCATACCCACGGAGCTTCCGATTCCCTTTACTAAGTCTACAGCAGATATGACTGCTGCTTTCAAACCGTATTTTTCCTTGAATGAAGGCATATTTGGTTTCTTGCCACCACCCCAAGGCCAAATCATGTTTCCAGGTCTTTTGCCAGATTTCTGTCGGGCAATGTTAACTGGGTGGGTCTCTAAAACCTCCTTGGATTTGTGAATTGTTTCTTTCAGAAGGATCACGGTTTTTTCTGCTTCTGCCGATTTAGCTCTTGGCAATATCGTTGAGATGGCGGCGCCTACAGCATCGTGGGGTGGAGTACACTCAATTAGATGAGAATCTGCAAAATTCCGTAAAACTAGAAAATGTCTGTAGCCTAATCCGGAAAAAAATTCAATTTCGTTAGGTTTTTCGCAGGTTTTCTTTAAGAATTCTATTAGTTTGGTAGCTTCCCTGCTTGTTATGTGACCAGCAGAATGATCAATTAGGATTCCATCTTTTTCTGTTATCAAGTTGCATCTAAATGCTAAGTCATTTTCTTTCAGTAGGATACCTCTGGAAGCTGCTTCAAAGGCTCCTCTGCCTGTGCAAAACCGCATTGGATCGTATCCTAGAATTGAAAGGATTGCAGTATCTGAACCTGGATTCAAATCTTCGGGTACTGTTCTAAGAAGACCGCTTTGACCTTTGGCTGCTATTGCATCCATATTTGGTTTATGTGCTACTTGGAGAGGGGTCATATTTTGCAATTCAGGAATGGGATAATCGGCCATTCCGTCTCCAACAACGACTACATACTTCATTTTCTCACCTTACTCTTTTTGTGAACATATAAAGGTGGCTCCTTTTCTGTGCCCACGTAGCATTTTTCGGCGTTAGTTAATTGCCTTCTCTTTTACTCCGAAAGGTATTTGCAACCCTAATATTAATCTAACTTTTTCCTAAATAGAAAATACAAATAAGCTTGGACGAAGCAGTTAATATTTAGGACGATGAGGAAATCGAGGTACAAAGACGCGTTTGCGGATGAAATCTTTTTCCGCTCCTGAGTCCACTCAAAAGCTTGGCCGCAAGTTAGATAAAACACGGGAAATTCTGTGGCATCCTTTCTCTTTTTCCCCTAATAATTAATGGGCAATTGAATGAGACTGAGAGCCTATGAACTAGAAATTTGTGGATAAAAGAAAGAAGTTGGAGAGTTTTCTTACCTATCTCGATTTCCCGTCATGTACGCCCATGCTGTTACTAATATTACCGTCAGGCAAGCACCAGCTAGTCCTGAGACCACCCATTTAATATTAATGAGTGCTGGTAATACTACCATAAGCCATGGGATTACGTAGTCTGCTGTCAGCTGTGCAATTATTCCCGCCATGAATCCTAAGAGCGCTACTATTCCGAATACCTTTAGCCTATCACCCATTCAATTCACCTTTTTGTTTTAGCATTGGATTAAGCCTCTTTTTAGTCTAACTTACATATTTTTGTCTAATATCCGAATAATGCTTACCCTGTCTTTTAATTTTCCAATTAAAGCCTAAAACAAGTTTTTTCGCCGTGTATATCTCTACGTATATACGTGCATGTTTACATCGTATTAACAATGTATAAGATATTTTAAAGCCATCTTTTGTTTCGGAGGTATTAATTTGTCAGAAAGATTTGCGAAAAAATGGGAAACTAGACGGGGTGACCAGCCGTTCACGAACCGCATAAAAGACGCTGTGAAGCCTCCTGGCCCACTAAAGCCAAGACTTGACTTCGCTGTTAGACGAATAGAACTTCAAGTACAGAAACTTGACCAAGCCACAGAAAGGTTCTCACAGAGAGACAAAGCAATTTTTGCTAGGATAGTTGATGCTTACACCAAACATGACACTGCACGCGCCAACGTATTCGCCAACGAGCTAGCAGAAGTCCGCAAAATGGAGAGGCTAATCATAAACGCCAGGCTCGCCCTTGAGCAGATAGTGTTAAGGTTACGAACCGTATCTGAACTCGGAGATGTAGTGTCCACCTTAGGACCAGCTGTCGGCGTTCTACGAACCGTCAGATCAGGACTAGTGAGCGTTTTTCCTGAGGCAGAGAGTGAGCTGGGAGAAATCGGCAACCTGCTAAGCGGGATAATGATTGAAGCAGGTCAAGGCTCAGGAATGACGTTGAACTTCGACACTGTAAACGAAGACGCCTCAAAAATTCTTGCAGAAGCCGCAACAGTTGCTGAGCAGAAAGTCAAAGATAAGTTTCCAGAACTACCGCCAGGTATGCCAGCCGTCGCAGCCTCGCAGACAGAGAAAACAACGACAGAGAGCTTCTAAACTAAAGGAGAGAGAATATGTCCAACAACTCCAATCTTTTTCTTTCTATCGGTAAACCAATCAAAGATGAGTACGGTCGCACAGTTGGAAGAGTTGCCTCTTTTGCATTGACCCCTAGTGGAAAATTCGACGGTGTATTTATCGAGTCTCATGACGGAAAATTCTCGAAACAGCCCATGGAATACCTACAATTTAATGGTGCCGAAGTCACAATTATCTCGACGCTTAAGTCACAGGCAAGCGTTCTCTGCAATCAGATACCCCTTATATGGCGCAAGGACCAAGCCCTTAAAGATCTGGCTGAAAAAAGAAAGATTTCTCCAGACCTCTACCAGGAGCTCCATAAGAATTTTGAGGGAGTTCTAAATCAACTGAAGAAGGACGCACAAGCTCTCTCAGACGAAGCTGGCACGGAAATGGCACGTTGTGATCAAGAGATTAAAACTCTGGGCTATGCAGTTGTCAACCTAGAGCTAGAACACGAGGTAGGGCAAATCGAAGAGGAGGCCTACAAGTCTGCCTTCGCTATGCTTCAAGAGTACTTAAAGCGTGCCAACTTGGAGAAGGGTGATATTGAACTCACCAAAAACCAGCTCTCAAACATATTACTAGGCGATTCCAAACAACCTGAGCAAAAAACCAACACCCCTTCTACCGAGTCAACCGACAAGAAGCCCCAAACTAAAGAAACCCCTAACGAAACAACCAAGGAAACTTCAAAAGAAGCCCCTGAACTCCCAGAGCCGCCAGTAGTTGTCTACGTGAAAGAAGTCGGAAAGGCAGGAATATAACCCAAAGAGTGAAGTAGCGGGCGGAGGGAAACAGACATCAAAGGTCTAACACATTCAAGCCCTCCACCGATACGAGAAGTCGCCACAAAATCAATACTTACGCTTCGAGTCCAACAAAACAAGCTAGAACAAGCAAACTACAGATTAAGAGAAAGAGACCGCATACTTTTTGAATCCTGCATGAGTGCTTTAAAAAAGAACAACAAAGAAAGAGCGGCGATGTGCGCTAATGAAATCGCCGAAGTCAGAAAACTAATAAAATTCCTTTACAGCGTGCAGCTAGCAATCGAACGCGTAGTTCTTCGACTTGAAACAATAAAAGAACTAAGCGACATTGTTGTTGACCTGAAACCTGCATTGAAGCTTCTCCAAAACGTTTCTTCAGAACTGTTTCAAGTTTTGCCCGATGTCTCCAGCGAATTAAATAACGTTAACGACGCAATACGTGAAACGCTCTATGTTACAAAGATGTCGGCAGATGAGTCTCTGATACCTGTTGGCAAAAAGACAGCAGGCGGCGAAGAAATACTGAATGAAGTATCCAGTTTCCTTCAACAAAAACTGTCCGAAACTCTTCCCGAACCGCCCGCGACTTCTCTCCCATCAGGGGAAGAAGTAGCCCCAATAAAAGAAATGGTCGCCCTGTCAGCCAGCTCTTCACAAATGATGGGACACAAAACCACTGACGAAATTGGCATAGATTCTTCACAAACCCTCTTTTCTTACAAAAAATCCGAGATTAAAGAAATTTCTCTGAAAGTTGAGAAGCCCTCTCTTGAAGATGTGCTTCTCGAATACGTCAGAAAGAGTAACGGTGAAATAGATTTAACCCGTTGTTCAAGTGATTTGAAAACTTCAAACAAAGAAATTGAGAAAGCCCTTGAAACTTTGGGAACCAAAGGGAAAATAAAAATCGAGTTAAAATCGCCTGAATAAATGGTGTGAAGACTCATGGGCGCTTCAGAAGACCTTGAAAAGGCTGCAACGGCTTACGCGTTGGATGCAGTACGTTTAGACAAACAAGGAGCAAAAGGCAGAGCCATAACTTTATACCAAAAGGCAATAGAAAGTCTCCTGCAACTTGTGCAGCTTTATCCTGAGTACGGTCTGAACAAAGTTTATGTTCAAAGGGCAATTGCCTACCAAGAGAGAATCAAAGCCCTGCAAGGGTCGGTTTCGCCTGTTGAAATGCGGATGGAGTCTAATAATGGCGGAGATGGAGGTGAAACAGCCACTGGAAGCGGCGGAAAACCCCCTGCAACAGAGCTTGTGGTCACTGAAAAGCCTGAGGTAAACTGGGGAGAAGTTGTGGGTCTGGAGCTTGCTAAGAAAGCCGTCAAAGAAGCTATAGTTTACCCTGTTCAGAGGCCTGACCTGTTTCCGTTGGGTTGGCCAAGAGGAATTCTTCTTTTTGGTCCGCCTGGTTGCGGAAAAACTTTGCTTGCTGCCGCGGTTGCCACCGAGATAGATGCCAACTTCTATTCCATAGATGCAGCTTCGATAATGTCTAAGTGGTTGGGCGAGGCTGAGAAGAACGTTGCCAAGCTTTTTGGGTCAGCCAGGAAAGTCTCGAATGAAGGTAAGCCTGCAATTGTTTTTGTTGATGAGTTAGATTCTTTAATGGGGCAGCACTCAAACGAGGTTGGCGGGGAAATTCGCGTTCGCAACCAGTTTTTGAAAGAGATGGACGGCATAGTTGACAAAGGCAGGAACCTTCACGTTTACGTTATTGGTGCCACCAACAAGCCATGGGATTTGGACTGGGCTTTTATTCGAAGGTTCCAAAAAAGAATTCTTGTTCCTCTTCCCGATCATCACACGCGGTTGATGATGCTCAAGCTTTAC
>CP070714.1:243307-247659 GCA_020350385.1 Candidatus Bathyarchaeota archaeon
ATTACAGCAGTATTTCTTGTAGCTTCCTTTTCTTCCCGCTTAGGCGATAAAGAAAAAATTGCAGTTCGATTCACTGCCCAGTAAGAAGATTCTTTCACAGCTTCAGCAATCTTTCCGAAGAGAAACATAGGAGTTGAGCTTGCAACAAAATATATGAAAGTGGATAAAAGACTGGCGGGGCAGTTTAATAGGAGATAGAATCGATTCCACCCCCTCAAATCGGCAACTAAAGCCATCAACAGACGAGCTACTAAGAATACTATAGGCAAAATGGATATTACAAGCCCAATCTCAACTAAATTCACATTCCTCTCCAGCAACAACAAAGGAATTGCAAGCGTTAGCCCTCCAGATATAAAGAAGTTAAGAAATGTTATCGCCAGTATTCTCTTCATATGTAACTCAGCCAGTAGTGAAGACACTAATCTAAAACCATCAAATTAATTAGCCTTTTCATAAAACTCTTTCAATAATTCTCTATCTTTACCTGTGCAATGTTTAGGCAGAATGTTTCTTTGCTCTTTTTTGGAAAATGATAGTAGACTAATCAAGAACAAACGCCTTAAATAATTTAGATAGATAACTTTTTTGAGGGCAGAGCAATGGCGCGTTTATCAAAGAACCAGAAACAAATCTTGAAATTTCTAGAAGTAAAACCTGGAATGACAACCAAAGAAATAGCTGAACTGGTTTTTGGCAAACTTGTAGAATATAAAACAAAGGAATACTCCTCAACAAGTCGCAGTTTGAAATCTTTGGAAAGACAGGGATTAATCCAAAGAGTCCAAGTTAAGCTAAGATGGCGCCTTAAAACTCAACAATAATTGATTGGGCAAATGAAGCATTTTAGTTCAAAAGGAGCCTCGGTGAACCATTATGGTTTCTTAGTGTATGTTGATATAGATTTTTTTGCCGTCCAGTTCTGAGTCGTGCCACTCCGTAGCGACTTCGCCGCGGCTGCTATGCAGATAGACTTTTTTTGCGCGCACCAGCTCGGCCATCTCTTTCAGGTAAGACTCCAAAAGCCTTATGTTCTTTTCCTCAAGTTCGGCAATGTGAACTGCGTCCAAAACGTCCGTGGGCACATAACCAAGATTCTTCCTCAAAGCTTGAACACGACGAGCCAGATCGCGCATAAGACCTTCCCCTACCAGCGTTTCCTCACGCTGGCTGCTTACAAACACGTATATGGTGTCTTCGGAAGCAGACACCCAGTTCTCGCCTCCAACGTAATCTGGAACCTGCTTTTCGTATTCAGCCGCTTTAACATTCACCAGTTCCAAGAACAGTAGCTCTTGATTTCTAAGAGCTTTAAGTGTTTTTTGCGGCGCGACCACGATTACCTTACTGAGGGGCCATCTTCGCTTAAGCTTCGCTTTCTGTCTTGCTGCGTAAACCAAAGAAACGCATTTGAACAAGACCTCAAACTCGGTTTCTAAGGCCTTATCGCGCATTTTCTCGTCTGGAACGGGCCAGCAACCGAAGTTGATTGAGTCAGGCAATCTCGCGTTGAGTTTCCTGTAGACTTTCTGATAAAGCGCTTCGCTAAGATACGGCGTGACGGGGTTGAAAAGAAACGAAATCGTCTTGAGCGTGTAATGCAGAATTGCGTATATTGTCTGTCTCCTTTCAAACGTTTCAGGGTCATCCGTCCAGAGTTCCTTCCGTATCATGGGCACATAAAGCCTGCTCAACGTTTCGATGACGAAATCCTCTAAAATTGCCACGGCAAAGTTAAATTCACATCGCTCCAGTCTAAGCGTGTACTCCTCTATCTTCTCTTGCAACTTCGAGAGCAACCAGCTGTCTGCGCTCTTAAGTTGTCCTGTGCGGGTTGCCCATTCCAGATTGAATTTTTCAGGGTTAAACTCGTCGAATTCAGCGTTCTGCAAGAAGAACCTGCTTAAATGGTAAAGCGTGGATAAAACCTGATAAGGGCGGCGATTCAGTTCTTGTAGGTCGAAGTTCATGAAGTCAATGGGCGAGCACTTGCGCATCATGTAGAACCGGCATAAGTCCGCTGAGTACTTTTCTAAAAGCTTGTTAGTCTCCACTACATTACCAAGGCTTTTGCTCATCTTTCTGCCTTTTGCGTCTTGCGTTAAGCCCTGAAACAAAAAAGCGCGGTAAGGACCTTCAGGCTTTCCTGTTAATATAACATATTCTAAGAGTAGCGAGTTAGCCCAGCCGCGAGTTTGGTCTATACCTTCTGTTAAGAAATCCGTAGGCACAAACTTTTCGAATTCTTCGTCTGTGAACCTCGAGTACGGTGAGGCGCCACTGTTGTGCCAAGTGTCCAAAACGTAATCTTCTCTGCGCATGATGCCCCCACACTTTTCACATTTAAGCGTGACACGGTCAACCCACGGCTTATGCAACTCGAAATCTTCAGGAACTTTTTCCAAAGAGCTTTTTATCAGCTCTGCTTTGCTAGCTACCAACCGCTTATTCACGCAGTTTTGACATGCCCAAATCGGCAAAGGTGTACCCCAAACACGTTCACGCGAGATACACCATGGTTTGCCCTCTTTCAGGAAGGATGTGAAACGGTTTTTGGGCTCTTCAAAGTAGTATTCGATTTTTTCCGCGGCTTCAAGGACTTTGCTGTTTATCTTGTCGGTTCTCAGGAAGTACTCTTTCCGGGCAAGCCAAACTAGCTTGTGATGTGAACGCCAGCAAGTTGGATACTCATGCGTGACCTTTTTAACCGCTACAAAGGCGTTTCGATTGCGAAGCTCCTCAACTACCATGTAATCAGCATCCCTGGCAAAAACGCCGAAGAACCCACCTGCGTCCTTTGTGAATTTGACTTCGTCATCGAAAGGCGCGAAGATTGGGACTTTTCGTTTCTGAGCTGCCCAGAAGTCTTCTTCGCCGTTTCCAGGTGAGAGGTGGACCACGCCAGTTGCGGTGTCAACGTCCACAAAATTCTCGCCGATAACAGTGTGCACAAGGGTATGTTTAGCTTCAAGTTCCGCCTGTTTCGGAATTAAGTCTTTAAGAGGAAAATCGTATTTTGTTCCTTCGAGGCTTTTGCCAGTGACGGTTTCCGTTATCTCGTATTTTTTTATGCTGAGTTCCTGCATTACTGGGTCAAGTCGTTGCTGCACCATTATCCAAAGTTCATTGCCAACCTTCACTTTTACGTATTCCGCTTCTGGATGAACCGCCAACATCATGTCGGTTATAATCGTGAAGGGCATGGTCGTCCAAACAAGGAAAAACTCGTTCTGACTGTCAGCTATCTTGAATTTAAAGTAGAGCGATGGATCTTCTACTTCCTTGTAGGAGCCTTCGTAGCCCACTTCAGCGCTGCTGAGGGACGTTTGGCAGCCTGGGCAGTAAGCCACAACATAGTAACCCTCTTCAAGCAGGTTCTGGTCCCAAGCGCGTTTAAGGTACTGCCATTCCCTCTCGATATATTCGTCAAGGTAGGTCCAGTAAGCTTTTTTCTGATTTATGAATATACCTAAGCGGCTGTCAGCTTCCGCCCATTCACAGTGATATTTCATTATGACTTTCTTGCACTCTTCTATAAACCGTTCTTCACCCACGCGCTCCAATAGTTCCCGTTTGTTCTTCACGCCCAATACCTTCTCAACCTCCAATTCCACAGGCAAGCCCTGGCAATCCCATCCCGCCCAAAAAGGTACGTAGAATCCCTGCAGTGTTTTCCAGCGGTAACGTATATCCTTCATTACCCGTCCTCTGGAGTGACCAATGTGCGGAATTCCGTTCAGCGTAGGAGGACCTTCCACATAACCTAAAAGACCTTTGTTATCTTTTTCTCTAAGTTCCAGTTTGTCGCGTATCTGGTTCTCTTCCCAGAATTCGCGGATTTCCTTCTCCAGCTCAAGCGGCCGATAGTCTGTAGCAAGGCTGAGACTACAATCGGCTTTGGATTTGGCAGTCACCTTTCATCCCAGTTACAGCGCAAATACATGGAGATAGTGTATAAAAGTATTAAGCTTTTGAGTTTGCTTTTCGCTGTACCAAGAGGAAATTGCGCCGTTACAGTAAACAGTGCCATGGCACTCGCTATTTTTGAAGCCTATTTTCGCACAAAACCAGCGCTCACAGAAACCAACCTAATAGAAACTCAGAGGAAGCAGCTTATATCCTGAAGCGCAAGTTTAACATAAGCCAAACGTATCTAACAGATAATCAAAACTGTCGCGCCAAGATTCAGGAGATATGCATGTGAAAAAGCTAAGCTTAGCCGTTTTCAATACGCAACCGCCACATTTGTACTTCGGAGGCGTGGAACGCCGCATTGTTGAAACGACCAAGAAATTTCGCAATGAAGTTGTCACGACAGTTTACAGTGGCACGAAAGCTGGCTTCAGAAAACC
>CP070714.1:247759-253309 GCA_020350385.1 Candidatus Bathyarchaeota archaeon
AAGTTTGATCCCACATTGTAGCAGCCTGAACTATTCCAAAATGCACAGTGCCAACAAAAGCTGAAAGTAAAAGGGCTATTATGAAAGCTGTAGCAATAACTTTCACCCAAAGCACCCAATAATGATGCGTTAAACTTTCCCTTATCTTTTGTGGAAAAAAGGGAGGGGTGTGCGGGAGAAATCACCACTCTTAGCAATTCTATTTAAAACTTATAACACTTAGAAAAGAAATCCTATATTAAAAAAGAAAATGCACCTTAAATCAATATTAATTTGAAAATCACAAGTATATTATGGCACCTCATACAGAGGATAACTCTTGACAGAACAACAAAAAACAAACCAAATCGCAACATTCAATAAACAAATCGCCGCGCTGAAAGAACAAATCAACAAAACTAACGCTGAAATAAAAATACACATTGAGAAAAGAAATAAGCTTAACGATCAATTCAAAAAACAACGCCAAGAAATCAACAAACTCAAAAATGAACGCAACTGCCTAAACGAAAAAGTGAAAGCCTTAAAACAACAACGCGATGAATCACGAACCAAAATCAAAACAATAATCGAACAAATAAAAACCCACAGACAAAGAACCGCAGAGCTGAAAAAGAAAAGGCTGAAAAGAAGCCACCGAGAACTACAAAAAGAACTAGAAAGCATTGAATGGAAAATCCAAACCACACCGCTTGATCTGAAAGAAGAGAAAAGACTAATCGAAAACGTCAAAAAAATTGAAGCACAACTTAACATCTGCAGGAAAATCAAACAACATAAAAAGATAATCGCAGAACTGATGAAAGAGCTTGAAAGCCTTGAATTAAACGCAACTACATCCCACCAAGAACTAACTGTATCAGCCCAAAAAAGCCAAGAAATCCACGCAAACATGCTCGCCAAAATCAGTGAATCAGAAAACATCAAGAGAGAAGCCGATCGCCTCCACAACGCCTATATCCAAGCAAAGAAACAAGCTAAACCGCTACATCAAGAAATGAAAGAACTAACGGAAAAAAGAAAAAAGCTACAAGATGCTATAAAAGAAGAAAGCGAAAGACAAAAGAAAAACGCAGAAAAAACCCTTAAAGAAAAGCTCGAATCGCAAGCGCGAGACAAACTGCAACGGGGTGAAAAGCTAAGCTGGAACGAGTTCCAGCTGCTCATAAACGGCGACTCACATGACCATCAAACACAAGATTAAAGTCAACTCATAAAGAACATTAGGAATAGAGTCCAATTGACTGAAAAAGAAACGGAGCAACAAATAGAGAAATGCATCTTAATTCTATGTGTTGACAGAGATGGCGATCTGGAGGTTAAAGCAGGAATAAAAACGCCAATTCTTGGAAGAACCGCAAACTTGGATGCTGCAGTGTCCTTAGCCTTGCGAGACCCGGAAGAACCAGACGCCAACGCCATGTTCGAAGCTATCCGCTTACACGACCGCCTACAAACCGAAAAGCAACCAGAAGAAGTCTTCGAGGTTGCAACAATCTCTGGTTCTGAACTGGGCGGTGTGACTGCGGACAGAAAATTGGTTGCCGAACTAAGCAATTTACTGAATTCTTTCAGTGCAAACGAAGTTATTCTGGTCACAGATGGCTATTCAGACGAGGCTGTCTTGCCACTTGTAGAATCCAGAGTAGCCGTTTCATCAATTAGGCGAATAGTTGTTAAGCATAGTGAATCCATTGAAGAGACAGCGGCTCTTTTTTCGCGTTACCTTAAACTTATATGGCAAACTCCCCGCTACGCTCGATTAGCTTTAGGCATACCGGGGTTGCTATTTTTCCTTTTTGGGATTCTCTATCTGATACCTGGCGCCGTTAATTACTATCTTATAGCTATAGTTCTTATTTTTGGCGCGGTCTTGCTCGTTAAGGGTTTCGGAGTCGACAAAGGAGTCAGTAACTTTTACAAGTGGGCTAAGGAATACTCTCCTCCGCCTCTTCCAGTGCAAATCTCGAACTATACCATCGTCGCTGGAATCCTATGCGTGGCCGTGAGCGCGTATTTAGGAGTAGCAAATGCTGCTACTAACGTAACACCAGTTACTTCCGATTTAGCCGGATGGATCAGTGTTCTTCCTACAGTGGCAGGCTTCTTCATCAAAGGATTCATGGATCTAATGGTTGTAGGCATAGGTATCGCGCTTTTCGGTAGAAGCATACGATTGTACTTTGAACGAGACCCGCGATTGTTGCGAAATGTTGCCTTGGTGGTGTCTGTTGCTTGGTTCCGCTGGATTCTCGATGGAACCGCTGACATCCTTATTAAGCCAGGTGTGGGACTCGATTACCCAGTCTTCTCCAACTTGGTTTTCGCTCTAATTGTTGGTATACTTATTGCAATTGCTTCAGTTCTGTTAGTAATCGTCATACGCAGGGCGACAAAGGGCTTCTTCAGAGAGTCTGAAAACAAGGCTGAAGAGTTTGGAGAAAGCTAAATTCGTATTATTAGAGAAGCGGCAAGAGGTTCCACGCTTAATTCCGTTTCAAATGTATATATAGCAAGCTTTAATTGAAGCCGTTAGGGCTTTACCTCTGGTACAAAAAGAATGTTGTTCATCTATGCTCTTAAAAATCTGAGGATCAATTAATGCTTAAGAAAATTCTCTCTGTCATAGGCGCCTACAAGCTTTACGAGAAATGGTTGTGGCTTCAAGTTAAGAATGGCGCGAAACTGGAGCATATCGCTATAATCTTGGATGGAAACAGGCGTTGGGCGTTGGAAAATGAGCTTAATCCTTGGTTGGGTCATAAGAAAGGGGCGGAAACAGTTGAGCGCCTTTTAGATTGGTGCGAAAAACTCGGCGTAAAATTTGTGACTCTCTACACGTTTTCAACAGAAAACTTTAGGCGTTCGCCACAAGAGATCGCAGAGATTATGAAGATTGCTGAGGCGAAGTTCCGTAAGCTCTTGACTGACGAGCGCATACACCGAAACAAAGTTCATGTTAAAGTCATCGGTCGAGTGAACCTTTTGCCAGAGAGCCTCCAGCAGCTTATTGCGGATGTTGAGAAGACTACGGAAGATTATGAAAACCAGTTTTTGAATTTTGCTTTTGCTTATGGTGGCAGAGCAGAAATTGTTGACGCGGCAAAGATGATTGCGGAGAAAGTGAGGGGCGGCGAATTAAGCCTTGATGATGTAAATGAAAGCATGTTTGAGAAGTACCTGTATACTGCGCATATGCCTAAACAGGAACCGGATTTGATTATTAGAACCTCTGGTGAGGAAAGACTGAGTGGATTTCTGCTCTGGCAATCCGCGTACAGTGAGCTTGCTTTTTTGGATGTATACTGGCCTGATTTTCGTCTGATAGATCTTTTGCGAGCTATACGGACCTATCAGAATCGCAGGAGACGGTATGGCGCGTAAAAACTTGCTAAGTGCGTTTTTTTGCACTTGCGATGGAGATGACATCTCTATCTCGTAGAATAGTGTTTTCACCGATTCTTTTTCGCTCTCGTGCGTCCATGGCGTATATGAAGCTTTCACCCAGCTCCGTATGGATCAGATAAGCGAATTGGCGGGCGTTTGTTCCGTAAGGCACAAGATAAACGTCTGGCAGGACACGCCCATTATGGTCAGCTAGATGCTCCAAGTCTTCGACAGGGTAAACAGTGATCATGCTTAGAAGTTTGAAGTAAGCCATGTTAATAGCGTCTTGGACACCTGTGGAACCGTTTTTAAGGAGCACTCTTTCACGTATCGTTTCCAAGGCTTTAATTTGGCTTTGGGACAGCCTTTCTGGTTGCAATATATTGAAGTTGCAGTCACCTGGTCTGTAATCGATCAGCTGCTTTTCTGCCGCCCGTCTAAGAGCAAGTTCGGCTTCTGCGCAACAAGGGATTACGGTGTAATCGAGTTTTCGCAATTTTTCCAAGTTTGCTTCAGCGGCAGGCAAGTCAATTTTATTGGCCACTATTAGCATTGGCTTCGATATTCGCCTTAACGTATCCACAAATTCTAACAAGTCTTCCTCGCTCCAAGTGGTTGGTTTGTCAGCGTTTAACCCTGTTATTCTAATAGCCTCGAAAATGTGGCTGCGCTTTATGGATAATCCGCTTAAGCGTTCCTCTAACATTGTGTAGAAGTCTTTTGCTTCAGCTTCCGCTGTTCTAGATAATTTAGACCAGTCTTTCTTAAGTATAGACACAATCCACATCGTTATCTCGCGTTCTAAAAATTTTACATCCTCCAGTGGGTTGTGTTCGCCTGGCTTGCACAAGCGTCCTTCGCAGTCTGTTCCTCCTGAAGCGTCAACAATGTGGACAAGTGCGTCTGCTTTGCGTATTTCATCCAAAAATTGGTTGCCTAGTCCTCGTCCTTCCCATGCACCTGGAACGAGACCAGCGACATCTATCATCTCCACAGGAACGAGTCTTATACCGTCGAGGCAGAGAGAGTTTTTTGGATTGTCTTTAACCTGGAATTCTTCGTGGACACAAGGTGTTCGCACGTAGCCAACACCGCGGTTGCATTTTATCGTCGTAAAGGGATAATTCGCAATTTCAGCTGGCGCCAGAGTCGCAGCACTAAAAAACGTTGACTTGCCCGTGTTAGGTTTTCCGACTACTCCAAGTAACCTCGAATAAGATCTTTGCATTAAGACGACCTCACTGGCGTAATACTGTTTACGATCTGTAACGCTATATGATTTATGCTTCAAACGCTATAGAATCAAATAATCAGGACTTAAGACTTTTTGAAGCACATAAAGCGCAAATGTTCAGGGGGCAGTTAGAAAGTTTAGCGAGACGATAGGGTATAAGTTTACCTTCCCAAATGTGAAAAGAAAACAGAAAAAATTGGGTTAAGAAAAAAACGCTTTCTCCAATAATGCCCCAGGCGAGTTATTCTTCCATCATTATCAATGTAAGAGTTGATCGGACCTTGGTGAGCGTTCTGATTCGGCGGGTTACCATTTCCTTAAGCTTGTCCATTGATTCAGCTTTGATTTTCGTGATAAGGTCGTACACTCCGTATGAAAAGTAAGCTTCTTCTACTCCCTCGATTGTCTTCATTTCCTTCAAAACTTCGTCTTCTGAACCTGATTCCACGTTTATTAACACAAAGGCTCTTGGCATTTAAGTCTCCTCAAGTATTTGTTACAAGCTTTGGTAATTAAGATTTTTGCCACAAACGCGTAGACAAATATACAAACTGCTAAAGTTGAAGAATTATGATGATGCATGGACTTCACAAATGAAGAGTGCCAATAAGCGACACTTCCGCAATGAAAGAAGCACATAAGTTAACTCAAAACTTTCTCTTGAAGAACATGCTTATTCCAACAACAGCCAGCAAAACAATGCTTGCAGTGAATAAGTATGCTGTAAACGTTTGAATCTGAGTCTTTAAAGAGGTAACTATGATCGGCAAAAAAAGCAAGCCGCCAAGTAGCATAGCTGCAATAAAGATGATTATCGAAAGGGCAATTAAACCACTATCAGCCCTCAATGTAACGGGACTCCCCTTCCTCCCACAATTAGGTTGGATTCAAGTGACTTATTAGGCAAATTCCGATTTTCACAATATTCA
>CP070714.1:253409-256600 GCA_020350385.1 Candidatus Bathyarchaeota archaeon
ACCGATTTAGATCCTAGTAACTCAGGCAACTTTAACTTCACTGAGAAAGGTGTTCCTATTTGCGCAGCCAATCTCGATGTTGGCGACCCCCTTCCAACAGTTGAGCTGACAATAAGGGAGACTGTAATTAGGATTTGCTCAAGCGGTGAAAGAGAAACAAACTTCGTATCGTGGAATACCTCTGAAGATTGGGGGCACTGCTATTTTGACAGGAAAACAGGCATGCTTGTTGAACTCTATCGCGTGCATTCGTTCGTTAATCCAGTTACTAGCGAAGTCATCAACAAGGCTGACTTCGTGAAAATGACGGGTTCAAGTTTATGGAAAGTCGCAGAATTTCCAACAAGAATCATCCCACCCTCCCTTATTGTTTATGCATTGTTGAGTTCAGTAATGATTGCTTTAACACGCACCATCAATTCCAACAAATTAAACAGATGCTTGAAAAGTATTCAGTTTGGAGACCAATCCTTCACATATTTGAAGCGGAGTTAATTCAATTTGAAGGCAAAATATTTTGCCATTTTGAAAGGAAAAAAGAGGGTTCAGCGGAGTTTCATAAGAATCATTTCCGCGGCTAAAACCATGGGTTCCCATGTTTCGTTCAGCGGCGGCGAATAGGCTGTGTCTGCTTTAGCTAACTCGCGCACTGTCATGCCTTTCTGGATAGCAAAGGACAAAGCGTTAATGCGTTGCGTTACTTCTTCGCCGCCCACTATCTGGGCGCCTATTATGCGTTGTGATTCTTTTTCGACGACGAGTTTGACTTTTATTGGCAACGTGTTGGGGTAGTAATCAGCCTTTGTCTTCGAGCTAATTGCGCCAGTTACGACTTCGATTCCGGCTCTCTGTGCTGCTGCCTGCGTCAACCCAGTTACTCCCGCTTCAATCTCGAACAGTCTCGCAACTGCCGAAGCTAATATGCCTGGAAAGAGGGAATAGCCGCCTCCAGCGTTTGTTCCTGCCACTTTGCCTTGCCGAACTGCTATGGTGCCTAGCTGGGCGCATGTCACCTTGTGAGTAATCATGTTCGGAGCTTCGGCGCAGTCGCCTACGGCGTAAACGTCTTTGATGGCTGTTTCCATTCTTGCGTTTGTTTTGATACTTCTTGTCTCGCCTAAGGTTATGCCTGCGTCAACTGCCAGCTTAGTGTTGGCTCTAACTCCGAAAGCGCTGATGAACAGGCTAGCCTCTACCTTTTCGCCGCCAGCCATAATCGCAGTTACTTTGTCGTCGCCGAGAAACTCTTCTACGGCTTTCCCGGTGAGAACTTGCATCCCCATTTCTTGCAGATGCTCCTGAACCATCTTCGCCATGTCCGCGTCAAGCATCGCGGGCAGAATTTGCGGTAACATCTCAACTATGGGTGCTTTCAAGCCACGCTCAATCAAAGCCACGCCAGTTTCAAGTCCAATTAAACCAGCGCCCATAATTACTGCTGATTTAGCTCCGTTTTGAACAGCTTCAAGTATCCTTTCTCCGTCCTCCAGAGTGCGAAGGCTAAGTACTCCCTGCTTTTCACGTCCTTTAATCGGAGGCAGAAAGGCGTCAGCGCCGGTAGCAATCACAAGACTGTCATATGGCAACGACTCTGTGGCGCCTTCCTTGTCAAAAACAGTGACTGTTTTCTCTTTCGTATTTATTGATGTGACTTTCGTTTCAGTCTTCAAGTTCAACTTCAACATCCGGAAGTAAGCAGGCAGA
Organism: Candidatus Bathyarchaeota archaeon; assembly: GCA_020350385.1. GTDB lineage: Archaea > Thermoproteota > Bathyarchaeia > Bathyarchaeales > Bathycorpusculaceae. Next base: position 255,114 of record CP070714.1, read on the forward strand.
TAGACAATCAAATCCTTAAAGCTGGGTATCTGCCCGCCTATCACGAAAGGCAAACCGCAACGGGAATATCCCACGTTTTTTTCCTGCGATATCAGCGTGATTTCAGCTGTGCGGTCTTTCTTCCGCGCCGCCGAAGCTGCTTCCACACCTGCAGCGTTGGCTCCAATAACGATTATGCGCCTAGTCCTCCGGGTTTCCTTCATTTTGCTTGGTTCTTGTGCCATTCAACCGCTTTGTCAAAGTCCATCAGATTAGCTAATTCTGCTTGCAGATTCGCAGGCTTCACGAGAACTAGCCAGCCTTTCACAAATGGGTCTTCATTCAACAGTTCAGGTCTTGACTGGACTTCCACATTAACTTCCTCCACGGTTCCGCTTACAGCGGCAACCAAGTCGGAAACGGCTTTCACCGACTCCACTGTACCGTAAGGCTCGTTCTGCTTCACTTCGGTTCCTGCTTCTGGCAACTCAGCGTAAACTATCTCGCGCAGTTGCTTTTGAGCATAGTCAGTTATACCCATGCGGACTTTGTCTCCTTCAATCTTTATCCATTCAAAATCGTTTGAATAATATAGGCCCTCAGGCACTTCGTAACCATCTACTTTCACCATGCATGTGCACCTCTAATGTTTTGAGTAATCTGAGGTTCAGCCCTTAAAAGTTTTAATGAAACCCTTTCGCTAATACGTAAGGCTTAGAGAGTGTTTAGAGTTCTCTTGTGCCTGCTATGTAATCCTCTACCCATTGCTTAGCTGTGGAGTCAGGAACTTGAATCGGCGGGTGCTTAAACGCGTATGAGGAGACGCTTATCAGTGCGCCTTTGAGTTTTCGGTCTAACGCTATTTTTGCAGCTCTTATCAAGTCAATGACGACGCCCGCGCTGTTTGGCGAATCTTCAACTTCAAGTTTGGCGTTTAAAGTTATGGGGCGGTCGCCAAATTTTCGGCCCTTAAGCGTTATGTAACATATTTTCTTATTTTTTAGGAAATGAACATAATCTGATGGCCCTATTCTAGTGGGTAACTTGTATGGAACAAGGCTTGTGACAGCCTCAGTCTTGCTGATTCGTTTTGTCTTTAGCCTCTCCTCCACTGTCATATTCAAGAAATCTGTGTCTCCTCCCAGATTCAGCTGGTAAGTTTCGTCAACTATGACGCCTCTATCAAGGCAAAGCCGTACGAGATTCCTATGCAAAATTGTTGCTCCCACCTGGCTTTTTATGTCGTCCCCTGCCACTGGGAGCCCCGCCGCTTCAAACTTTTTGCTCCACTCCTGCGCCGAAGCAATGAACTCTGGCATGCAGTTCACAAAGGCGCATCCAGCATCCATAGCGGCTTGAGCATAAAAACGCGTAGCTTCTCGGCTTCCAACAGGCAAATAGTTTACAAGCACATCTGCTTTTGCATCTTTCAAAACCTTTACCACATCGGCGGCGCCCTGTGCCTTTTCATCGTAGATGTTGAAGACTTTTTCCATGTGTTTTGCCAC
>CP070714.1:256700-259289 GCA_020350385.1 Candidatus Bathyarchaeota archaeon
ACAACGGTATATGTGCTTGTCCCAACAATATCAACCAATTCGCCTGAAAGCTCAACATTAAACTCCCACCAGTCACCAACTTTCCATCGGGGAAGATCAGGGTCAACTCCGAAACCTGTGTTCAAACAGATGGAGAAAAACAAGATCAAACACATCAGCATTAATAAAACGGGAACTTTGCCCTTGATGATTAATCACATCCCATACCGAAAGATATTTGTAGCATAGAATAACTGATTCTAACGTTTATAAAGAATAACGAAAACCACATGCGCTTGAGCATCATGTCTTTTGCGAGTTTCCGAGCGTTTCAGACAAAGTCATGAAGACATACTTAGAAGAAACAAGAAATACCGGAAAGCACATTGCAACTCTTCAAAAATAACAATTCTTCTTTCAATGAAATTGATGAGATACCTCAGAGGTTTCATGGATTGTCTTTATGAAAAAAAGTTAAAGCTCAAAATAATATATCAACTAAAGGTGCTGCTAAAATGGATGATGAAATCGATCTTGTAGTTCTTGGAGGAGGAGTAGGCATATTTGCCGCTGTCCGAGCCGCTCAACTGGGTTTAAGGGTTGTTCTTGTGGAAAACCGAAGAATCGGCGGAGTCTGCATGAATTGGGGTGGTCTAGCAACAAAAACCCTAACCTCGACAGTGGAGCTATTTAAGAATTTGAAAAAAGCAAGCAATAATGGCATACAGGGATCTTTGTTTCTTGATTGGACAGATATGAAAAGAAACAAAGATAATATTTGTTCCCGGATGTCCAAAATGCCTGAGTTTTTGCTGAAAAAAGCCGGAGTTAGAATAGTAATTGGCAACGGAGAAGTCCAGAGTCCAACAGAGGTTAAAATAACATCTGCTGATGGAGAAGAGATCATAAAAACCAGAAATATTCTGATTGCCACTGGATCCCAACCCATCACCATACCAGGAGTTGAGCTAAAAGATCCTATACTAGACAGCGATCAGATGTTAGAATTAGAAACTCCTCCCAAGAGCTTGTTAGTTGTTGGAGGAGGAGTCATAGGATTAGAGTTTGCAACAATCTTCAATCTCTTAAATACTAAAGTGACTATTGTTGAAATGCTTCCAACTTTATTGCCTGATGAAGAACCTGAAGTAGGAGAATTTCTCTTAAGGCATCTGAAGAAAGAGGGTATGGAGGTTTTTGTCAACAGCAAAGTAACTCAGGTAACCCAGGTCAATGATGGGGTGAATGTTAGAATACTCACTCCGACCGAAGAGACAACAAAGAACGTGGATAAAGTCTTAATGGCAATAGGCAGAAAACCAAATATCAATAGAGAAAGCTTGGATGTTATTGGTGTTAAGACAACTAAAAAAGGAATAATTGTTGATGAAAAAACGCAAACATCCGCGAAGACAGTTTGGGCTGCAGGAGATGCTGTGGATCCTCATCTTCTTGCAAATGTTGCGATAAGAGAGGCTAAAGTAGCAGCAGCCAATATAGCAGGTGATAAAGCTAGAATGGAATATGATCTAATTCCCCGATGTGTTTTCACTATTCCAGAAACAGCAGCAGTTGGATTAACCGAGAAACAAGCAAAAGATAAAGGATTAGAGACTAAAATTGTTAAAATCAATTTTTCCGCTCAAAACTTCAGAGCGATGGCATCTAACAAAACAGAGGGCTTCATAAAAATAGTAATCCTTGAGGACGGAAGGATTTTGGGGGCCACAATAGTTGGTGCTTCAGCAAGCGATTTGATCTCAGAGTTTATCTTGGCAATAAAAAACAAAATGACAGCAGAAGAAATGAGTGATTTAGTATATGTTCACCCATCGTTTTCTGAAGTCCTACAGGTAGCACTTGAAAAAATATTGGGAAAAGCTATGATATAGAACCATTCTTCAAAAAACCTTTGAATGACAGGAAACTCAGTTCCTTTTTTAGTCAGCATACTTTGCCTTGATATCAATTATTACATATAATCAAAAGAAAGGGGAGTTATCAGAGAGATATCTCTACTTGGGCGGCGTTGAATCACTGTTGAAAATATCTCTTTTCTTCTTTTTGATTAACCGTAAAGTTTAAGTCTATGTTTAGACTTAGTCTAATTAAGGATTAAGTTTGAAAACAAGACAAATACATTTCTCAAAATACGACATAGCGCTATTCATTGATGTAGTAGGCAAAACAAGATGGAATCAGCTTCTAAAGAAATTTGTTGAAAATGGAACGGAGAAGCACATTTCAAGACAAAGATTATCTAACTATCTAAAAGAACTAGTTGATGAGGGATTAGTAAATAAAACAGTCGACAAAGCAGCATTGCTATTCAGAATGTATTGGCGAGTCTACCCAATCTATGTGGTTCCAAAGAGTAGGAGGAAAAAAATTCAAGAAATCAGAAACAAGAAAAAAATATTAGAGTTTGTAGATGCTGCAGATCCAAAAAAAATAGCTCAATTACAACAAGCGATAGACAAAATTAAGTAGACTTAAAGAGACTGAAAAACTATTTCCCTTTTTCTTTTTTGCTTAAGTTTTTTCCATGTTCTTTCATGAAGTGCGCGCCGACGCATCCAGGGTTGAACTTGTGGCTCAATCACGGGTTTG
>CP070714.1:259389-263444 GCA_020350385.1 Candidatus Bathyarchaeota archaeon
CATTGTTTTACAGCTTCTACTGCTTTGGGCGAAGGTCCGAGAAAATTGGTGGGCCCGCTGAAGTCAAGCACTTTCTCGAGGGAGATTTTGTATTTTCTGCTGAAACCCCAGACATCTCCGCCGTGGCTTACAAATCTGCGCTTCTTACACGGACTTGCCATGGCTCTTCTCCTCCATCAGTTTAATTATCTCATCCTCAATTTTCTGCTGTTCCGTAAAATGGTTGTTGTAGATATTTAAAATCTTGTAGAGCCAATAGACTATTCCTGCGCCCATGGTTGCTGTAGTGATCAACGCATACTTTCTTATTGATATATTCTGGGGCGTATATGTTCTCTCTGGAAACAAGCTTTCGAGAAAAGCCTGTTGACGTCTTTCGTGGAGAAGCAAATCCTTGGATAGAAAGTACACGATTATAAATACTGGAAAAATGAAAATTATGGAAAGCGTCCAAAGCTTCGCATTCCTTTCAGGAAGAAAACCCTCATTTGCTGGCATTTTTTTTTCTTCATTTTTGAGAAAGGTTAAAACTCGTTTTTCCAGTTCATATTGACGCAAAAAATGTTTGTTTCTCCTTTTGACCATGTAATAAAACATTGGAAAAAAAGCTAACCCAAAACTGGCTATTGACGCCAAAAACCACATGGAAAACCACATTATTCTGTCTGTTTCAGTTACTCCCAGCATAATCTTTCCATTCTATGCATCAATCTTGTGCCTGATAGTGTTCACAGCCAAAGTTTATAAATTCTTTCATTCAGCATCTTAATAAAATGGACAGCGATGAAATGCTGATTTCCGTGGTTGTTCCTGTATTCAACGAGGAGTTGACAATAGGCAACGTGATTGAACGCTTAACGGCAGTCATGCAAAAAATCGGTTCCAAATATGAAATAATCGTCGTAGATGATTGTTCAACAGATAGATCGCTGGATATTTCAAAAAGCCAAAGCGCCAAAGTTTTTTCACTAAAAAAGCACATGGGCAAGGGTTACGCCTTAAGAGCAGGCTTCGCAAAAGCAAAGGGTGAAATAATAACCACAATAGATTCGGACGGCTCGCATCGCCCAGAGGAACTGCCACAGTTGCTCATTCCACTACTGCAAAACAAGGCAGATCTCATCATCGGATCCAGATATTTAAGCCAAAAATCAGTGGCAACCAAAAAACTAAACGCGGTCGGTGTTCGTCTCTTCAATTCTTTAATTAAAATTTTAACAAGAGCAGAGGTTTCTGACTCTCAATCGGGTTACCGCGTAATGAAATCTGTGGTCTTAAGGAATATGCGTTTGAAATCAAGTGAGTATGAAATCGAATCAGAGATGCTGGTGAAGACCGCCCGCCAAGGCTTTAGGATTAGAGAAGTACCGATAAGTTTCGAGCAGCGAACTTACGGAACATCCCGATTGGACCCAGTAGTTGATGGTTTCAAGATTCTTTTGTCGATAATATTAGCATACATGACGGGTGGCCGAAGATAGTGGATGATGTTTCTCCTCCCAAAGTTTCAATAATCGTGGCAACTCTCAATAGCGAACGAACCATTGACGACTGCTTGAAGTCGATTCTTGAATTAAATTATCCAGAAGATTTTCTGGAAATAGTTGTTGTTGATGGCTGCTCCAAGGATGCAACTGTGAAAATAGCCCAGAAATATCCAGTAAAAGTTATTTCTGCACCTCTCAACGCTCCAGCCGCTTATAACTATGCAATGAAAATGGTAAGCAACGATGTTCTAGGATTTATCGATGCGGACGCAAAAGTGGAGAAAGAATGGCTAAATAAGCTCATAACTTATCTGGATAATCCTCAAGTAGCGGGCGTAAGCGGCGGCATCGAAACTTGGAACACCGAAAACGCCTTGGCAAGAATCATCGGATACGACCTCAAAAACAGATATGCCCGCCTAAAGAAATACGTCGTGCGGGTTGCGACTATGAATCTTTTGCTGAAAAAGAGCCTCATAGAAGAAGTTGGCGGTTTTGACGAAAATTTGCCGTCTCAGTATGATACTGATCTTGGATTCAGAATAACAAGTAGAGGCTACAAGATACTTTTTGAACCGAGTGCCACCTGTTACCATTTTAATAGATCAACAGTGAGCGGTTATTTTCGGCAACAGCTACAGTATGGCAAGAACACTACAAAACTCTATCTAAAACATGCTAATTTGATTAAAGGAGACGAAATTACCGATTTCGGCATGAACATTCAACCTTTTTTAATTCTTGCCGTAATAGCGTTTTTCCTTTTGGGGATACCAGAAGCGTTGAGACAGTTATGGTATGCATCAGCTTTTGTTTTAGCGCTTATTGTTGTCTATTATGTTATTTCTGCCGTCAGGCTCTCGATTAAGTTTAAAGACGTCACCGCTATGTTGCTGGTTGTACTTTATTTTGTGAGGGCGTTTGCTTGGTTTTCAGGCGCGGCTGTCACGACTGTTAGGTTTCTGGTGGGTGGTAGAAGGTAGATATTATGGTTAAGGTGTGTTTTATCTCTCCGGAGTACCTCCCCCTTTCTGGTGGAACAGGCGCCTACGTTTACTATCTATCTAACGAGCTCATGAAATATGGCAATTCAGCTTACATAGTTACGGGATATGATGAAAGTAGAGACGTGAAAGTGAATCAGCAGCATTATGTTTTTTTCCTTAAAACACTCAAGGCTCCTGTTGTCAAATCATTTCTGTTCGCTGGGTCTGCCTACAGGAAACTAAACAAAATCCGTGGCAGATTACCCGTAGACCTTGTTCACGTTAATCTTCCACTGGTTCCGAGTTTTACTGTTCCTAGAGGTTTCGGAAAAACGTTGATATCCACTGTTCACTCAACGTGGAAAGGCGAAGCTGAAGCAATTAAAGGTGAGCCTTACAGCAGGCTTAATTCGAACGAAAGGTTCATGGTGAGCTTCAACTGGTTCTTAAGAATCTTCGAACAAGGAATGCTTGAACGTTCCAACAAGATAATCGCTGTCAGCGAATACACGAAACATGAACTTTTGAAATACTATCGGCTGGATGGAAACAAAATCCGAGTGATTCACAACGGAGTTGACGTTAACAAGTTCAAGCCCGCAACCGACAAACTCAAAGCAAAAGCAGAGCTGGGTTTCAATCCTGAAGACAAAGCGATACTCTCTGTTGGTCGTTTATACGCTCGGAAAGGCTTGTTCACTCTTATTGAAAGCATGTCATTCGTCACGAGGAAATTTAAGAATGCCAAGTTCATAATCGCTGGAAAAGGTCTCAGCAATGAGGTGAAAAAGCTAGTGAGCTATGCCGCCAAGCTTGGAGTAAAAGATAACATAATTTTCACGGGATATTTCCCTGACAAGAAGTTGCCCAAGCTTTATCAAGCGGCAGACATTTTTGCTTTTTCTACATTCTACGAAAACCTTCCCTTTGCAGTATTGGAAGCTTTGTCAACAGGGTTGCCTGTTGTTACGACAAAGGTGGGTGGGATTCCTGAAATGATTGAGGATGGAAAGAACGGGTTTTTGGTTCAACCTTTCAATTCTAGGGAATTGGCAGACAGAATTTTGTACAATCTGGAGCATCCCGAAGCGGCTTCTGAGATGGCGCTTCTCGCTCGCAAAACCATTGAGAACCAATTTGACTGGCGTCTCATTGTCAAGAAAGTGGTTAAGGTTTACGATGAAGCGTTGAGCTAGCTCGTTTCTATAGGCCTACCTCTGTAGGCTATTGTTGCTTTTTGGAAAAGCTTTACAACGCCCAGCGAACAGAAAAGCATTTTCGTCAAAAACTCGTGCTTATAAATCGCCATCTGGGCTTTCACGGGCAAGTCTACTGTTGGTCGCTCAAACTCCCGCGCTACCTCAGATACACTCAAACCCTGCACCGTTATCGCATCATCATGCAGATTGGTTTTTCTGGCTATATAGTTTAGATAGCTGATTTCTTCCACGTTTAAACCCATAATTTTTGAGGCGATCAAGTCGGTGGCTAACGCGCAGTTGCTAGTCAGCATTAGGTCCATTTTAACGGGATTTCCTTTGGTCGGACCGTTTCCCTCAATCGCCACTCTTGCATCCATCAC
>CP070714.1:263544-268611 GCA_020350385.1 Candidatus Bathyarchaeota archaeon
ACGCTTTAATCCTATGTAACCGCACAGTTTGTATGCGTCATTATCGAAGATTTCTTTGACCATGTACGTTTCACAAACTGCCCTAAACCAATGCGGAAAAAGGTCAGTCGTAGTTTTGATTATCCAGTGCGCTCTACTGCTTGACAAATGATTCTTATACACTAAACCATTGACGCAACCGCTAGGAAATACATAGCTAACTCTGTTATTTTGTTCCAAAAGGGTATGCCAATTAACGAAAAACCTCGTTATCCTTTCCATGCTGCCTTTCTTGGTTATCCTTATTTCCTTTCTTACTCTACCATTCTTCAGAGTGGGAACATTAAACAAAACTAGCTTTTTCTGGTAATCCCTAAACTGATCAATCTTCACAGCTAGGGCTTCGCTAATTCTTAATCCGGTAGCTATTAGAAAAGAGACTAGAGCGCGATCTCGTGTAATGAAAGTGTCTTTATGCCCTGACTTGTAAGGCCACTGCACTTTCAGAATAGTCTGCTCTAAATCGCTGTAAAACTTTTAATCCAAAATTATCGGTATTTCGCTTGTAGCCCCATGAGGTTTCTTTCTATCCTCGGGCTTCATAATAGAACCCCCAAAAAGAAAAAAGGAAAGTTGCGCGGGAGAAATCGCCACTTGGAGCCAAAACATATATTTCTGTTTGTATACGCTAAAATTTTGTAATCTGAAGAGGGACATACCTCGATGGATGAGGAACAGAAAAAACAAACAGTTGATCTTCAAAAACTCTTAGACGCAGAGAAAAAGCGTTCAGAGGACTACCTAACGCGGTTGAAGTACTTGCAGGCGGATTTCGAGAATTTGAAGAAACGCTCTGACCGCCAAATAGAGGAAATCAAAAAGTACTGCACTGAACGCTTGATAATTCAGCTGTTAGATGTTCAAGACGAGTTAGAAATAGCACTCAAAACTGCCCAATCCACCGACTCAGCCCAACCCCTCATTGAGGGCGTTAAAATGACCCTTAAAAAACTCAGAAAAGTTCTTGAGCAAGAAGGCGTCTCTCCTATAGCGTGTGAGGAGGGCAAAACTTTTAACCCTTCATGCCATCATGCTGTTGCCGCTGCAGAGCGGGACGATGTTGAAGAATGTGTTGTAGTCGAAGAAGTAAGAAAAGGCTATATCATGAAAGATAAAGTGATAAGACCCAGCATCGTCAAAGTCGCAGTCAAATCATCAAAATCACAAAAGGAGAAAGAAAAATGAGTAAAACAAAAACAGGAGAAAAAGTTTTAGGCATAGACTTGGGAACCACAAACTCCGCAGCCGCCATCTATGAAGGCGGACGCGCCACCGTAATCCCAAGCGCTGAAGGCCCAACCATGGCTGGAAAAATGTTCCCCTCAGTCGTCGCCTTCACGAAAGACGAGCAACTCTTAATAGGGGAACCCGCAAAACGCCAGGCAACCGCGAATCCTGAAGGAACAATTTTTGAAATAAAACGAAAAATGGGAACAAACTACAAGGCAAACGTCTTCGAAAAAGAGTACACACCGCAACAGGTTTCAGCGTTTATCCTGCAGAAAATCAAGAAAGACGCAGAAACCTACTTGGGCGGCACAATACGCAAAGCGGTCATAACTGTTCCAGCGCATTTTGACGACAACCAGCGCCAAGCCACGAAAGACGCGGGTGAAATCGCGGGTTTCGAAGTCATGCGCATAATCAATGAGCCCACTGCCGCATGCCTCGCTTATGGAATAGACAAGCTGGAAAAAGAAATGAAAATTTTGGTCTTCAGCTTCGGCGGCGGCACCCACGACGTTACATTGATGGACTTCGGCAAAGGCGTCTTTCAAGTACTATCCACAAGCGGTGACACGCAGATAGGCGGCACTGACGTGGACAAGGCGGTAATGGACTACATCGTCGACGAATTCAAAAGGCAAACAGGCATTGACCTCGCAAACGACAAAAAGGCTTTAGCTAGACTAAAGGAAGCAGCAGAAAAAGCAAAGATAGAACTATCCGCTTTGATAACCACGGACATCGACTTACCCTTCATAACATCTGATAAAACAGGACCTCGACATCTACATCTTACGTTAACACGAACCAAACTCGAAGCTTTAGCGCAACCTATTGTTCAAAAAACCAAAAGAACCATCATAAAATCACTCGAAGACGCAAAGCTAACGCCCAGCGACATAGACAAAATAATTCTCATCGGCGGAATGACCCGAATGCCACTTGTGCAGAAATTTGTGGAACAAAAGATAGGAAAAGCCCCGGAGCGCGGTGTTGATCCCATGGAGTGCGTCGCTGTAGGCGCTGCTATACAAGCAGGAGTAATAACAGGGGAAGTGACAGACCTGCTCCTGCTCGATGTCACGCCATTATCGCTTGGCGTGGAAACTCTCGGCGGAGTCTTGACCAAAATTATTGAAAAGAACACGACAATCCCCACAAAAAGAACCCAAGTATTTACTACAGCGGCTGACTTCCAAACAGCAGTTACCATTCATGTACTTCAGGGAGAACGCGCCATGGCAACAGACAACGTGTCCCTCGGCACGTTCAACCTCGTAGATCTACCGCCAGCGCCAAGAGGCGTTCCTCAGATAGAGGTCACCTTCGACATAGACGCAAATGGCATACTAAACGTAACCGCAAAGGATTTGGGCACGGGAAAACAAGCCAAAATAACGATTACAGCATCCACGAAACTGTCAAAAGAAGAGAAAGAACGCATGGTCAAAGAAGCCGAGCAGTTCGCTGAACAGGACAAGAAGAAACGTGAAGAAGCTGAACTAAGAAACAACGCTGACAGCTTAATCTACACTGCAGATAGAACTAAGAAAGACCTTACGGACAAGCTGACACAAGAGCAGACGGAAAAAATTGACACAGCGGTTTCAGCTCTGAAAGACGCGTTAGCCACAAACGACATGGCACAAGTAAAAGCGAAAACGGAAGAACTCCAAAAAGTCCTGCAAGAAGTCGGCACGGTGATTTACCAGCAAGCAGCGGCTGAACAGGCAAAACAAAAAGCACAAGCGGACCAAGCAAGCAAAGAACCTTCAGCGCCCTCAGGCAGCCGAGACAAAAAAGTTGTTGATTCAGAAGATTACGAAGTGAAGTGAGCAGCCGAAACAGTTTTGATTAGGAAGTTGCATTTCGAATTTAGCGGTAAAGCACATGGCTGAAAAACGAGATTACTACGAGGTTCTCGGCGTATCCAAAAACGCTTCCAAAGATGAAATTAAAGACTCCTACAGAAAACTGGCGATGCAATACCATCCAGACAGAAACAAATCGCCCGACGCAGAAGAGAAGTTCAAGGAAATCTCAGAAGCCTACGCCGTTCTGTCAGACAATGAAAAAAGACAACAATATGACTTGCTAGGACACGCGGGATTCGACCAGCGCTACACGGCTGAAGACATTTTCCGCGGTGCGGATTTTGAATCAATATTTAAAGACATAGGCTTTGGCTTTGGCGATCTATTTCGCACTTTTTTTGGCGGCGGATTCGGTAGGGGCGACTTCAGGGAAAGAATCAACAGGGGCCAAGACCTTTTATACGATCTTAAATTAACGCTTGAAGAATCCGCAAAAGGAACCGAGAAGGAAATCTTGGTGCCGAGAACCGAGAAATGCGAAGTCTGCAAAGGTTCAGGCGCCAGCCCAGGCACTAAACCACGTAATTGCCCCAAATGCAACGGCGCAGGCAAAGTTAAGCATATGAGAAAAAGCAGCTTTGCCATGTACGTGCACGTAACGCCCTGCTCCACCTGTAGAGGAAAAGGCAAGCTAATAGATTCGCCTTGTAAAAACTGCCGTGGCACAGGGATAGTTAAGAAACGCCGAAAGATAAGCGTGAAAATACCCGTAGGCATAGATGAAGGCTATCAGCTTAGGCTCAGAGGAGAGGGTGGAATGGCTCCTAACGGAGGTGAGCCCGGCGATCTCTACGTTGTTGTTCACATGATTCCTCACGAATTGTTCATGCGAGAAGGCGACGACCTTTGGCATGTCCTGATTATCGGTTATCCTCAGGCAGCTCTCGGAGCAGAAGTATCAGTACCTACATTGGACGGCTCATCAACAGTCAAGATTCGTCCAGGAACTCAGGCTGGCAAAACTATTCGACTGAAAGGAAAAGGTATGCCGCGTTTTAGAGGCTATGGCAAAGGCGACCTCCTAGTGCGCGTTGGAATCTCTGTCCCAGAGAAGTTGACGCCCAAACAGCGAGCACTTCTTGAGCAACTGGCAAAAGAATTCGATCAGGATGTTAAATCTAAGCGCAGATTCCGACTCTAGTTTTTGTTTAAGCCGGTGTTTCAAACCGAGCGATTTTCAGGGGTTTCTTCTTTTGAGAAAAATTTTAAATAAATACCCATAAATATAGCATAGCATTGGAAGTGAAAATTGCATGGCAATCAACTTAGACACTTTGGTGATAAATTTAATCATCAACATCATCGTTCTGTCGCCAGTTCTATGGATTTCAGGAAGACTCTTAGCCGGCACAGACAAAGCAAAATTCACTGATGCCATTTGGATCGTGGTTCTTGGAACCGTGATTGGCGGTGTTCTGCAATACCTCTTTTCAGGTATTATTGCATTAATAATAGTGCTGTTCATTTGGATAGCTTTAGTGAAACACTTTTTCGATACAGGATGGTTAAGGGCGCTCGCAATAGCCATAGTAGCCGTATTAATCTGGTTAGTAATAGCTGTAATAATTGCATTGATAGTCGGAATAGCAATAATAGGCGGCGGAATTTTTCTATAGCACGAAAACCGCAAAACCTTCCCGTTTTTCCTTTTTCGTTTTTCAAGCCACAATTCTAAGCGATGCCTACGAAACGAAAGGGCACTCAATCCAAATCTAGGAAAGCGAAGTTTTCTTTATTCAAATTCTATTGTTGCAGGCGGCTTATCGGTTACATCATAGAGACACCTGACAACACTGGGAATTTCTCCTGTTATCCTCTCAGAGATCCTCATCAGCATCGCATAAGGAACCTGCCTGGATTTAGCCGTTACAGCATCCTCTGAATCTACAATTCTTATTGTGACAATATTTCCAATGAAATTGAAGGA
>CP070714.1:268711-272742 GCA_020350385.1 Candidatus Bathyarchaeota archaeon
ATAAAAAACAAAATTGGCCTCGAAAAGGCTTTCCTGAAAACGTACGTGCAGTTGAGCCAAGCTAAGACGGACCCGATGCTGCGAAGCAACGTGCTGCTTATTGATCGTTTAGCCTATCCAGAGAGCGATTACAAACCTGAAAGCCTCGTGCGGTTCTGGAATGAGCTGAGCGACGGCACAAAAGAGCCCGTTGAAACCATATTGTTCACGGATAAAACCGTCTCAAACAAACTGCAGAACTTGGCCATGAGCGTGCTGGCAGCTATGGCACCTGCGAATATTCCCGAAGCTTTTGGGCACAACAAAGCGCTTTTCATCGCGGATAAAATTGCAAAGTGGAATTACAGCCAATTCAAATGCGTGGTGGACGCCACTGCTAAGTGGATGCTCAATAATCATAAATTGCGCAAGTTCATATTTTACATGAGCACTTTCAGAGAGAGGAGAGCCTCAATTGAACAAGCAAGAAGAGAAAACCGTTAACAACCGATGCTTCACCGACTTCGACGGCAAATTCCGGGCGCGCTTAGCCACGGTTATCCCCCGATACTTCGGCAGTGGAGACGAAGCAAAAGTCACAGGCACAAGCGCCCGCTACCAGTGCCGCGTCAAAATTGAATACCAAAAAGATTTGATGGGCTTGCTGGAAGAGGGTATGCTCTTAGCCGTAAAGAATTTTAAGCAGACAGGCGACAGCGCTAAACGGTATACGTTAATGGAGATTAGCCGCGTCTGGCCTGAACACTTTGGCTTGCGCGGTTTATCAGATCATGGCTATTATCCGATGCAGTTTGAGATTATTGAGCAGTCAGAAGAGGACTGGCAAACAGACGACACCTCGACAATGATGATTCAGATAAATGCAATCCCGATAAACTACGATTTAATCTTGAACAGCAACTGCGAATTCGAGTTTTTGAAAGGCTTCTCCTACCCAATTGTGGGTAGCCCAGCGTACTTGCTCAACGGTGAAATGATAAACCGTATGTACAACAAGCGAATAACCGACCAGCTTGGGATAGATGCTTCAAGAACCATGGAAGATGCTAGAGCTGACCCGCGGCTGGGTCTTGTTAAGATGTTTCAGGCAAAAAAGACGGCTATTCCGATTTACGTGGATTTTGAGAAGCTCGTTCGTTATCACTTCGGCGTTTTCGCCTTCACAGGCGGTGGGAAAAGCAATCTGACTTCAAATGTTCTACGGCGGATCTTGTTGCATACGGACAAGGATAACACGAAAGTGATTCTCTTTGACATAAGCTGTGAATACGTGTTTCTACTGCTTGATTTACTTGCGGACCCAGCCTTTCCTGCAAAAATTATTTCAGAGCACAGGATAGATTCGGTGGAGCAGTTTTTTAATTCCGTGGTTAAACCAAGAGAATACGAAGCTGACGAGCGAATCAAAGCTGGACTTCAGCGCATAATGGACCAAGGCAAAGTTGTGTATTACACGAAGCCGAAACACAAAGTACCAAAATATAGCCAGTTTCTCGACGAGCTTGCCACTCAACGAAAAGACAACGTGGGAAAGCCGCATTACATGAACGCTATTGACAAGATTCACGATGCAGTGCTGGAGTATATGGAGGAAAATGGGTTAAGCGAAGGAAAAGAAGTAGACGAAGCCTTTGTAGAGTTCATAGACCACGTTGCCGTTGAAGCTGTGGAACAGTTCAAAGTACACGATAAAAGCGGGTTGTATGCGTGGGCGACAACCAGAACCACTATTCTCGAAGTAATTAAAGGCAAGCGTGAAAAAGAGAAAGCTGAAACAGGCGGGCTTACAGCCGAGAAAATCCGAGAGTTAGTGGATGACAAGACGACGCGGCTTGTTTGTATTTCCATCTCAGACCCCTTCACCATAAAAGAACTCGTCATAAACCTCACCCAGGAGTTACTTTCGCGCAGAAAAAGAAAGTTCCAAGTCAAACCGTACATTCTGCTCGTCTTCGACGAAGCGCAAGAGTTTATTCCAGCAACAGGCGAATCAAGCGGCATAGACAGGAAATGCAGCAAACAAGTGGAAATTATGGTGAGGCAGGGAAGAAAGTACGGCCTAGGCGCATGCATCGCCACGCAACGGATAGCGTACTTGAACACTAACGCTTTGCAACAACTGCACACATATTTCGTGGGTACCTTGCCGAGACCATATGACCGCGCATTGATAAGTGACACGTTCATGATAGACAAGGGCATTCTTGAGAAGACTTTAGAGTTTGCGCCTGGCGAGTGGCTGCTGTCAAGCTACATAGCTACGGGAATAGAGAACGTCCCTATATTCATAAAAGCAGACAACGCAGAAAAAGAAGTAGAAAAATATCTTACTGGGCTTAACCGTTGAAGTAAGCAACTGCTAAAGAAAAAGGGAAAATTAGGACTTCTGGTTCATACCGCATTTTGCGAGCAGGCGTCGCCATCTCTCGTCAGTCATGCTCTGGACTTCTTCCATCATCTTTTTGTTCTGCGGCTTGAACAAATGCCTAAACCGCCCTTGCCCTTTCAAGTAGTCCGTTACAGGTTTCTTCTTCTGCGGAGCCAAAGCCATAAGCCTACTCGGCGTGGACAATTGATGTTGACCGTTTACCGCTTCCCAAACTGGGAACACG
The DNA here is from genome assembly GCA_020350385.1 of Candidatus Bathyarchaeota archaeon. Taxonomy (GTDB): domain Archaea; phylum Thermoproteota; class Bathyarchaeia; order Bathyarchaeales; family Bathycorpusculaceae. Next base: position 271,324 of record CP070714.1, read on the forward strand.
CATGTCTCCACCGCTAGTTTTGCGTATTCCAAGGATTTTGCGGGGTCACTTCTCCACCCTCTCGGACAAGGCGCAAACACATGCAGAAAGGCTGGGCCATTAACTTCCAAGCCTTTACGGACTTTCGTGAGCAAATCACGCCAGTAATAAGGCGAAGCGGTAGCCACGTACGGCATTTCATGCGCCACCATAATCTCTGCAATAGGCTTCTTGTACTCCAGTTTTCCAGGTATTGCGGTGCCTGCTGGCGACGTAGTTGTAGCTGCCCCGTGAGGGGTTCCGCCGCTTCTCTGAATGCCCGTGTTCATGTAAGCCTCATTGTCATAAAGCACAAACAGAAAGTCGTGACCTCGCTCAACCGCGCCTGAAAGCGCTTGAATGCCAATGTCGTAGGTGCCGCCGTCTCCAGCAAAAGCGATAACGTCTACGTGGTCTTTCTTTAGCCTGCCTTTTTTCTTCATTATTTTCAAGGCGGCTTCGATGCCTGAAGCGTTCGAGGCAGCCGTCTCGAAAGCGGTGTGCAACCAAGGCGTACCCCAAGACGTGTACGGATAAATTGACGAAACTACTTCCATGCAGCCAGTGGCTTCAGTCACAATTGTTGGCCCACGCGTAGCTTTCATTATCAGCCTCAGAACTGTTGCGGGCGCGCATCCCGCGCAGGCTCTGTGACCTGAAAGGAACAAATCAGGTTTTTCAACAATATCTTTCGCGGTGAATTTCCATTCTTGAGTAGTCATTCTTTTTCATTCCTCCTTTACTCTCTCAACCCCAAGTATTGTATTGCTTTCTCAACACGCTTGGTCTGTAATATGCGTTGAAGGTCTTCGTAGATACTGCCCAGTTCAGTTGGGCTTGTGTCTCTTCCACCTAACCCGTAAATGTAATTCACTACGTAAGGTTGCGGATTTGCCTCATAAAGCACATGGCGAACCTCATGGAAAACTGGACCTCCGTTTCCGCCGAAACTTATGCACTTATCCATGACCGCGACAGCTTTCACGTTTTTCAATGTCCTTCGAATAGCTTCGACAGGCAATGGCCTGAACGTGCGAAGTCTAAGCAAACCAGCCTTGACACCTTCTTGTCTAATGTCGTCCACAACTGTCTTCATCGTGCCTGCAGTTGAGCCTAAACACACAGCCGCGACTTCAGCGTCGTCAAGGCGGTACGCCTCAATCAAGCCGTCTCCATAGTTGCGTCCGCTTATTTCAGCGTATTCGCTGTTCACCTCTTGGATGACGGAAAGAGCGTTTTTCATTGCTTCTTCCTGTTGCCGCTTAAATTCGAAATAATAGTTCTGCAAAGCTATGGGTCCCATGGTCATTGGATTTTCAGGATCAAGCCTGAAAGGCACAGTTTTCCCCTCATGCGTAAGCACATTGCCAAGTTGGCGTGTCCCGACAAACTGCTTGACAA
>CP070714.1:272842-276410 GCA_020350385.1 Candidatus Bathyarchaeota archaeon
AAGAGCTGTGGGAAAACGCATGCCCCTATAAACGCTAGAGGTAGCAACCAATTTTGGCTGAGGAATCCTTACGGGCTGAACATTTCCTTTTTGGCTAGTATCCATCAGACCGTTTTTTTTCTCCATCTTCCAGAATTTCTTCTTTCTCTCTATTTTAGTCATTTGCCTTTCTCAACTCGAAAAGCAGACAATTCACATGTGTTGCTTTTTGCGATTTTTTTGGCTCTATATATTTAAATACAAATTGTGTGTATCACTGCTCTCTGAGATTGCTAATCCGAGTTTGCAAGGCGTAAACTTAAATTAAGTCTCCTCTACTATTGAAAATTGCTTCTACGCTTTCAAGCGGTGGAGGATAAAAACTCGGTGCACGGTCGGAGGAATTCACGTAATTGGGAAAAGTGAAGACGGAACACATTAAACGGCTAGGTAAAGAACTCTTGTCACGTTTTCCAGATAAATTTTCCAATAATTTTGACGACAACAAACGTGCAGTTGATACACTCACAGAAGGTGTGACGACGAAAGTGAGGAATCAAGTTGCAGGATACATAACACACACTATTTCTTTAACTCAAGCCGCTTCTCTAAATGAAACAGTCGGAAGGGAGATGTCAGCTTAGATAAACTGGGAAAAGAAAAGCTATGATGGACGAATATAGAAAGGGGTGGGCGCTGAGGTACCTGCGCGAGGCAAAAGCGGAGTTGGAAGCGGCACGAAAGATGCCTTATATGGCGCCTAGTCTAGTGTTGGAAGCAATTCGGAAAGCCAGAAATGCCATATATTACAGTATGGGGGAACCCGCCTTCATAGAGATTCTCCTACGCGAAGAAGTGGGAAAAACCCCACCCACAAACGATTCAGTTCTTCGTTTTCTTATTGAAATCGAAGGAATCGTGCAGCAACTGGCGCAACTAGAGGAGGTAAACGGCGAAGCAATTATGAAGCAGGCTGATACGCTGGTCCAAATAGCCACAGATATCGTGGAGACTTTTACAGAAGAAAGATTAGAAAATTAGGACACCTATCGCTTTGAGATCACCTTTGCTGTTCTTTGCGATGCTTCGTTTTTGTCATTAATGACGCTTGTCTCTCTCAAAAAATCTGAGAAATCGTTTATTAGCACTAGCTTGCTACATTTTATAACCAAGGCTGGATGCGAAGATGGCAATAACTGTCAAGTTTCTCGGTGTTTTGCGTCATATTTCAGGCGCGGACCAACTTGCCTTGAACATTGAAGAAGCCATTTCCATAAAGAAACTGATGAACGAAATCGTTAGAGAAATGCCTGCACTCAAACAAAGTCTAATCCATCAGCAACTTGAAGACTTAAGGTCGAACATATTGATACTTGTGAACGGCAGAGAAATCAGCGCCTTAAACGACTTCGAGACAAACCTGAAGGACGGGGATACAATAGCCCTTGTCCCCGTTGTTCATGGAGGCTGACGTGAATGATCACGTTGATTACTGATTTTGGACTTAAAGATCCTTACGTGGCGGAAATGAAAGCCGTAATCTTAAGCATGTGCCCAAAAGCCGTCATAGTCGATATAACACATGAGATAGCCAAGTTCAATATTCGAATGGGCGCTTATGTGCTGGCTTCTGCTGTTCCTTACTTTCCAGAGGGTTCAATTCATGTGGGAGTTGTCGACCCTGGCGTTGGCACACGAAGGCGGTCCATAGTGATAAAGACAAAACAAAGCTTCTTTATCGGACCAGACAACGGTCTCTTAGTTTTGGCTGCGGAGAAACAAAGCATAATGCACATTCACGAACTAACGAATCCGCAGTTCATGTTGCCCAAAGTCTCCCACACCTTCCACGGTCGAGATATTTTTGCGCCTGCAGCAGCCCACTTGATGAATGGGGTGACACCAGAAGAGTTCGGTCCTAAAATCCGCAAAGCCGCACAGCCTGAATTTGCAAAAGTCACGCTAAGAAACGGCGTGCTATTCGGCGAAGTCTTGCATGTGGATGGCTTTGGAAACATAATTACAAATATAAACGAGAAAGAAATGACGCAGAACCACGCAAAAGGCGATGTAAATGTGGAATTGGCTAGGTACAAATTGAAACTGAAGTTCTGCAGAGCCTATGGGGAAACCAAACCTCTCACACCATTAGCCTTAATCGGAAGCCATGGCTTTCTCGAGATATCCATTAACCAAGGTAACGCAGCCGAGAAATTCGAAACAAAATCTGCAGACAGAATCAAACTATTACTTTAGGGGAGACCATGAACGAGTCTTCATTAGAATTGGCTGGTATCTTTTGCGCGCATTCACAGTTTGCGAGGGACATCTCTATCGTGTAGGAAGTTTTAAAGAAGGGTGCGTTGTGCAAAAAAACAACAAACAACTTAGAATAGCTGGCATCAAACAGTTACTAGTGACTTCTATACTGCTATCTGTACAGATGGCGCTCTTCTTTTTGTCTGCTGGGCACGTTACTGCCACACTAGCATGGCTTTTTTTCTTTGCCTCTTTTCTGCATAACGCTGCCAGCACAGCAGTTCAGTACAAGTTTAACGCTGAACTTCTTGTTCAGAGACTCAAGGTAAAACGGAAAGGTTCAAAACTGTGGGATGAGATACTGATGCGAGTGACTAATCTCACGGCGTTGGTTCTTATGCCTGTCATAGCTGGACTGGATTATGGCAGGTTTCTTCGGTCAAGTTTGGGCATCCATTTCACAGTAGCGGGGTTATTTTTGTTTATTGCCTCTTCGGTTCTCATTAATTGGGCTATGTTAGCAAACCCGTATTTTGAGCAAACTGTTCGAGTTCAAAAGGATAGAGGTCACAGAGTAATAAGTGGTGGACCCTACCGGATTGTAAGACATCCCGGATATTTGGGTGGAATTTTGTATGCTTTGTCATTTCCCTTAATAATCGGGTCTATTTACACTTTCATCCCAGCTGGGATTTACGTTCTTTTGATGGTAACTCGTACCTTGCTAGAAGACAGAACGCTCCAGAGAGAACTTTGCGGATACAAAGAATATGCGGAAAAAGTGCGATACCGACTATTACCCTGGTTGTGGTAGCCACTTCAATGTAAAAACCCTGCTGCCGAGTGAGTCATCCAACCTTTTTAAAATTTCGCAGAAAATTCATAAGAGAACCAACCATTCAATGTATATCTAAGGAGGACTAATCTTCTGAGAGCACAACAGAAAACGCAAACTAAATGAAGCCTTTTATTAGATAAGCAAACATGTGCCTTCTGTGGAAATGTTGTTTAGATGACCAAGTATTACATGTTACCCATAACCACGAAGTATTGGAAGCCTAGCGAGAAATACCTAAACAGCATAATCAATGCTATAGAAAAAAGAGTAGCTGACGGCGATTTTGTCGTGATATCCGAAAAGGCGCTTTCAACCGCACTAGGCAAAATCGTAGATGAAAGCTGTGTTAGCCCTGGTTTCAGCGCGAAGCTTATTTGTCGCATTTGGATGCAAATTGTCTGGGGATACTTCCTAGGTGTGTTGTGCCATTTTGGCCAAAGGCTTCTGCGGAGACTTCGCGAATTTCCGCTTGAGACTGGCAACCGCCACAAA
>CP070714.1:276510-280474 GCA_020350385.1 Candidatus Bathyarchaeota archaeon
ACAACGCGAACCCTTTTAAGATTTCCTGCATTTAATGAGGCATACTTCAAAACAAAGTGTGGTGAAACCTCAAATGAGTGAAACAATCGAAAAGAGAGTGCAGAACGCGCTTGCAGAAATAAAACCGAGGATTCAAGCCGACGGCGGAGACATAGAACTCGTAGCAATCGAAAACGGCACAGTAAAAGTCAGATTAAAAGGCGCATGCGCAGGTTGCCCCATGTCCGCGCTGACGCTTAAGCAGGGCGTTGAACGCTTAATCAAGACAAAGGTGCCAGAAATACAAAGCGTCGAAGCAGTCCAATAAACTAACCAGACGAAAACCTGGCTATTTTTTATAAACTACCTGAGTTTCTTTCTCAGTATGCCGCTTTATTGTTTTTAGCCAAGCCGCGAGCGAAACCTCACGCAGATCGTCTTCAATGGAATTGCCCTTTTTAGATTCTGAACGCTTAATATCCACGTAGACTCCTCATGCAACTGCACCTCTGCAAAATGGGCATCTATGCCTCCAAAAATACGAATCAAAATCTTAACGCTTGCTTATGCCGTGGGGGCATATGCGGAAAAGTACTCTTGTAGTACTCGTTTTTACCAAGCGTCTTTGGCTCGTCAACTTGAGTTAATACTTCAACACTCACTTTTGACGCTGCCCTTACACCACAAGCACTTAAGACATTTTCGCTGCCTAAACGCCAACATCAATTAACATAAAATAAAGCTGTACTAAACTCTCGACGCAAACACGGGTCTGCGCAACAGCCCCTCAATAGACCGGAGCAGCTGATACCCGAACAGTATGGCCGCGACGTAAGTAGGCCACAAAATCACCGGCCAGTCGCCAGGCGTATAATGCCACAGGTTCGTGGACACGGCGAAAAACTCCATAAGCACCAAAGCAAACATTCCCGCAAAGGCCAAGTACACCTGCTCCTTGACTTCTTTCCTGCCCTGATGCTTTCGCCTCGCAACGGTCAAAACAGCCCATGACATGAGAAACGCAAAGAAGAGCACGTACCAGCTCAAGTTGAAATCAAATACTACGTTCATGGCACACTCAAAAAGCCTTCATGCTATAAAAACATTCTTCACTGCGGTACCGTGTGGCCTCGTCGAGGCTTCCGCTTTTTCCAGCACGCCTGGCAATAGACAGGTCTATCCGCGTCGGGCTTAAAGGGCACTTCACATGGGCTACCGCAGTCACTGCACATAGTGCTATACATGCCTTTCTGATGGAAAGGTCCAAACAGGCGATATCGTTTCAGCCTTGGCCACCCAGTCTTCGCGTATCGCAGCATCGCGGGATTTGCTTTCAACCACCGCATCATATGGAAAAAGCTCTTCGCTCGCTTAGCCTCCCGCTCAGCTAAGGGTTCGTAGCCTAGATTTCTGATCTCGTCAAGATACGCGATTTCCACGAGCCTCTGCGCCTCACCCGTTACTTTCACGCGGGTAACGCGCTCTTCACCATAAACCTTCTGCAACTCAACCACAGCCACATCAAAAATGAAGCCTTGGCAAATGTGAATCTCCTCATCAGGCTTCACTTTCAACCTCTTAACCAGCTGAGATGTAACACGCGAGGCCTCCTGTAAATACGCTTTCTCGCAGAAACAATCTTGATAATATTTGACGTCAATAAGGTCATACTTGAACTCGCTGGTTTCCTCGCGGTAGGCGCCTATAATTACGCCGAAAAGCAAGTCGCCGCTGCCCGCGTCATCAACGATAATCGTCAACTACCTGAAGCTTCCTTTTCCTCATGGATAACGCAAGTGCCTATAAAAAAAGTATTCGGGTGAAATATGGAAAAGAATGACCCCTACGAGCTGTTACTCGGGAAGCTTTCTATTTTTTGGATAAAGAAAATTATGTTGTAATCCAAACAACAATTTTTTTGATAATTAATGAAATCTCTTGATGTAGGCTCTGCATTAATAGGTTGTCAAAGCCGAAGGTGAATACTTGAATTTTGCTGAGATCATCATTTGCATGTTTTTTTGTTTTTGCCTTTCACCTGTCTCCTTTTCCTGAGGTAGACCACTGCTGCAAAAGTTGCAACTAAGAGAATTGCTAAGTTGACGTATGGAGCTAACAACTCACTATCATTCGCTGTTTTTTCATCGCTCTCGGCGGGCTGAATGAGGTTATTAAGAGTTTCAATTTTCAAATTTTTGAAAGCTACGGCTCTTTCTGTATTATTTGCTATTAATATTACTAATTGACTACTGTCTATCTCGTCGGGTGCGATTATCATGCTTTCAAGAAGAGTGCCATTAATATCATGCAGATTGGCGATTATTTCGCCCTCAGATATCCTTGCTGCGACCTTATACCATATGTTTTCTTTTATGTTTGTAGATGCATTCATGAAAGCTGTCCTGTTTCCATCAAGCTGGTTTATTTGAGCCATTTCATAACCGTCCATTCCTCTAACGTTTAAACTGTAATTATTTCCACCACTATTTCGCAGGATAAACCCGAACTGATTATTTGTTGTCTTTCCAATATCATCTGGTAGCCTTAGTGGTTGAAAGCCCTTCGGTACCACGATTTTTCTAGTGCTCTCTGCTTTTTCCCCGATTCTCGGCAGTGTTATTACCTGCCCACTTCTCAGTATAATGAATTCGCCAGTAAGCAAGACTCCTGTTCCTGACAGTTGGATATCAAGAAAATCTTCAACACCTTGCCTCATACGAAGTTCATGGGCGGCAATGTATGCGCGACCGTAAGTATAGTAATAGTTGGGGCCCTCAAACTGAATTAAAGATTGTGGGAACCCAAGAAAGACTGTAAGTATTTCACTGTCTGCGCCAGCCCAATCTGAATTACCGCTCCAACTTGTTCTAATATAATACGTGCCCGTTGAATTGAGGTTCCAACTAAAAGAATAATTCCCCCAATAATCCGTTTCTGTTCTGCAAGCCTCGTAGGAAATTCCGTCTTGGCTAAAATACACGACAACGCTTTCATTTGGATACCCAGGTAAAATTGAACCCGAAATTGTTAGCGTCCGCTCTTGATCGCTGACATCCTCAGGTTCTGAAGATAGATATATGGATATGGAGGATGAGTTCAAGGGACTACCCAATTTTGATGAAACATATGATGGTGATGATGCTTCACTTTTTTCAAGGGAAATAATCGAAGGCTGTCCGTCCGCTAGGAGGGGTGGTACATCGCCTACTTTCCATTCCATTGCTGGGGTGCACTCAGCTATCCAGTATTTCTTGCCGTCGAATTCGTAGCCAGTTGGCGGTAGCCACCACCATGTACCATGGGGCTCGTAAGGGAGGTAAACTCCGACATTAATGTGGTGTACCTCTTTGAAGTAAAGTAAGACAACATCTAAACCTCCAGCTTTCATAATTGAGGCTGCGAGCAGAGATAACGTATCGCATTTTCCCGAATTTTCTACCAGCGTCTCTATAGGATACTTGACGTCACTAATAGCGTATGGAATCTGATGGACCAGCATTAATACGGCATTGGCAAACTCTTCATCGTTGCGAGGTTTCTCGCGCGTGAGGTTTCGAATGCTTTCTGCGATGGATTTGAACGCATCAGGAGTCACGAGTGTGGCGTATTCACTGTCGTCAGCAAGTCTGGGGGTTTTAGCACGATAATAATCGTAAAGTGAAGGCGGCACAGAAATATACAATTCTTGACTGAGGAGCCCAAATTGGACTTGAAAACTGTAAGTTTGGTCATAATTGCCTGCAAAAGAGTTAGGCATAATAAAAACTAGTAACAAAACACAAATGAGGAGGATGCCTACCTTCTGATACCTAGAATGCATACAGGCCCCAAAGAGACATACTATTTCGGCGAACTTAAATGTTAGTGGTAATCCGTCTGTATTCTAAATATGGGGAACTAGTTCTGTTAAAACCGTAAAAAGCAATTTATATGTGTGAGATTAAATTTGACTACGGCAATAAAGCATCATTTTTGACTATAGTCT
>CP070714.1:280574-283428 GCA_020350385.1 Candidatus Bathyarchaeota archaeon
GAAATTAAAATAACGAAATAGGACATATGCTTTCGAATACGGAAATATGAAATACCTCCGTATACCGAGGAATACCGATGAGACAACGTGCCGTGCCCAAAGTTCTTCTTTTTGGCGCTATGGTGTTGCTCGCATTAAGTGTAGTCCTTTCGGTTGTCAGTCTGTATCCCCTGGCCACAGGTGATGAGGAAACCAGTGGCATTATTGATGATTCTTTTAGATTAACGCCGCTGGAAATGCGGAGACACGGTTTAGGTTCTTTTCGAGGCGGCGAAAACATTTCAGTCTCGGTTCGTAACACGGCTAATTCGCCTATTAACTTTTCAATAGTGATTTACAACGGCACTCGTTATTCTAACGTGTCATCGGCAGATTTTGAGTATTCATTTACTGCTGACGCTAACTATTACGAGGCAGTTTTCGGCACCAACTCAAATACAGCAAACGAAATTCACTTTGAAGTGTCCGTTCAGAAACCAAAAGTTAGTTTTCCCTTTTCATGGCTCGCTACTCCCGCTAAGGTTTTGTTCATCTTTAGCTTGGGCTCCATAGCACTGCTGTTGCTGAAACCTGCTCTCCATAAATACTCAGTACTCAGGACAAATGAACTTGAAGCGCGGTTTTTAAGCCAGAAAAGCCGCCGGATACTGCTAATCTTGATCCTGGTGTCCCTAGCATTCTGGTTTTTCCTTCTAGTAGTGAACATTAACCCTTTTGCAGGATTTGAAAATTGGTATACGGACCACGCGAGGCATCCGTACTCCTCAAGCTTATTCACAAAGGTTGGGTTTTCCATTTTTGAGACGCCGTTGGGAAAATTAGCCAGTAATGATAGTTCCTATTTCAAGTTTGTGACATGGCCTGAGATGCCTCATCTCTATCCTTTGGGCAGCATCTTCTTGTTTCTTCCATTCGGTTTCATGCTGCAAAGCGGCGTTGATCAGGTTTTTGTCTTCAAAATGGAAATAGTCGTTTTACTTTTGTTTTCTCATGCTAGTTTCTATTACTTTCTTAAGCGTTTTTGGAAGCAGAAAATGTTTATCCTATTAAAGTTGCTGGGGATATATGCCCTATACGTGCCTCTAATCGTTTACTCGGCTAATGGAATGTTTGATGCTGTTCCTTTCCTATGTTCCCTGATCGCTTTAAACATGTACTTGGATGGACGATATGACTATTTCCTTTTGCTTATGGCTCTTTCTGTGACTTTCAAATACCAACCAGCCATATTCCTATTTCCGCTCATAATAATAGGGGTGCTGAAGCTTTTTGAGCAGTATAGGTTCTCCAGCATAATTAGAAACAAAGCGGTAATTGCCGCTGCTGTTCTTGCAGTAATTGCTGCGTTTACAGCTTTTTTGAGCGCGCCTTTCTTAATGGAAACAAGACCAGAGTTCGTGATGAATGGTATTAACGCCTTTAGCTCTCACTCGCAGATACCTTGGACACTGCAATCGTTTATGGTGTTATTAACTCTAACTGTAACTCTGCTTGTTGCGATCCTACTGCTTAACAAAAATCCTTTGATTTCCCTGTCTTCAATTTTTGTCCTGCTACCTAGTTTTACAATGCCGTATTTCCAACTTTGGTATCTGCCGTTCTTCTTTGGGTACGCGGTTATTCCTAAGCAAAAAAGAGAGATGGAAGTCACGATGATCTGGCTAATCTTTATTATGGTTATGCTTTCTTTTGGCGGAATTTCTTTTAATCCCTTACATGTTTTGGATGGTTGGAAAAGAGTGTTGGGATTCTAATCATTTCAATAATCTCGAATATCAAGTGAGGTTAATGGTTAAATTTGGGAGCACTAAATCATTTAATCAGTATGATAGGGGCAGGAGCGGGGGAAATTATGGCTTCCCGAGATTTCGTTTATGGAAAATTTTCTGATTTTTATAGACGCACTTCCACATTTATCCCTTCTCCGGCTTTGCTTGAGCAGAGAGAACTAGGTTTTCTTCTCTTTAGAGAACGTATTATGCTGAGGCATAAGGGTTTTGAAAGCGTCAAAGATCTAAAGTTGTTTCTCAGTGAGGCTGTTCCGTCGGATGTTTATCACTCTTCCGCTTATTACGAAAATCCAGAGGCTGACATGGATAAAAAAGGCTGGCTTGGCGCTGATTTGGTCTTCGATATAGACGCCGACCATATTCCCACAAGCTGCAATAAAAAGCACGACGAGTGGACCTGCAAAGGGTGCGGACTCCGTGGGAAAGGAATAGCTCCTGAAAACTGTTCTAAGTGTGGTGGTCAAAAATTCGAAACCAAAACTTGGTCGTGCGAACTGTGCCTGAACTCTGCCAAGGAAGAAACAATAAAACTCTTCGATATACTAGAAGACGATTTCGGTTTTTCAAACAAAGAAATACATGTTTTCTTTTCAGGTCACCGCGGCTACCACATTCATGTTGAAAATGACGCAATTAAGACGTTGGGTGCAATGGCTCGGAAGGAAATAGTTGATTATGTTTCTGGGCTTGGTTTGTCTATTCCAGGTCGTGAAAGAAAAAGCCCCAAGACCAAGATAAAATCAAAACACTTTTTCTTGCATGATTTCGCTTGGAACAAGCGCTTAAAACATGGGATACGAAACTTCATCAGAACTGCCACAAAGGAAGATCTGCGAAATACTGGACTCAGAAAAGTAACTATTGACATTATACTAAGTAACAAAGAACTAATTTTAAGACGCTGCATAGACGAAGGTTTTTGGGACAGTTTCAAAGGCATTGACGATAAAAAGTGGAAAAAAATAGCTAAATATGTAAAGGATGGCCAATCCGCAAAAATTGACACGGTTGTCACCACCGACATACATCGTCTGATCCGGTTGAACGGAACCTTACACGGCAAA
>CP070714.1:283528-286837 GCA_020350385.1 Candidatus Bathyarchaeota archaeon
AAGAGTATTGAATGGTGCACTGATGGAAGTGCAGCCGCCAAATCAGTGTATGTTTGTGATTTGGACAATAACGGAGATGTTGAAGTCATAACTGGCGGCTACGATCACGGACTTACCAATAGCAGTGGGCAGCTACGCATTTGGCAATGGGATGGAAAGGAATTGCTGTTGAAGGCGAATGAAGAGTGGCGTTTGGTAGAAGGTGTCTACGGAGTGACTGTTACTGGAGATCCAATGGGTAACACTTTAGTGGAGAACATAAAAGTTGGAGATGTTGACGGCGATGGGGTTGCTGAAATACTAACTGGCGGATTCGCTTATGACGGCCAGCAAATGAATGCACAGCTTAGGATCTGGAATTGGGATGGCACGATTTTAGTTCTTGAGGAGAGCCATGAATGGTTCATTGAAGACATTACAGAGATTAAGGCTATTGCTTTAGATGATGTGAATGGGGATGGTAAGATGGAGATTTTAGCTAGTGGCGGCGCCGCGGTTTACGGGGGTTTCGATGTTGACTCTGAACCGGAAGCTGCGTTTCTTACGGTTTGGAGTTGGGATGGCGATATTCTGAGACTGAAGAATGAGGAAGATTGGACTATTGGTGAGGGAGTGTTTGCTTGGAATGTTGACACGGGTGATGTTGACGGCGATGGCAAGACAGAGATAGTAACAGTAGGTTGCATGTATATTAACCAGCTTTGTGATCCAGACCTCAGGATTTGGTCCCTACAGGGATCCTCAGACTCTTCAACCTCAAATACGTTTCTAGTAGTTGCAGTCGTTGGAACAGCAACAGCGGTTTCAGTTGTGATAGTAGCGTATCTTTTCGTCAGAAGAAAACGCAATGAAGTTACTTCAAAGTAGTTGCCCACGAAAGGGGCTATAAACTTATACGAAAAATATTCCCATTATGCTTAATCGGCGAATTCACAAAAAAAAGCGCGCTTATCAAAAATTACAAGTTTCTCGCCAAATTCCATTCGGAATGGTTAGTTTTTTATTGTTAGAAAACAAGTTATGAATTGAGGAGGACAGATGTTAGGTTTTTTAACTGAAAACCTGCAAATTTCTTTCAGAAAATTTCTAGCATTAATGTTCTTGTTTACGAGCTCTTTTGGTTGGTTTCTCAGTTTTTTTGCTCGTTTTGATGACATTTTTTCTTTTTTTATTAATAGTGAGTTCTGGCTTAACATTGGAAATTTGTTATTCCTTTCTTCCGTTATTGTTTCAGCCTTTATTGGAAGTATGGTGGTTGATAAAGTAGCTCGGAAAAAACTTTTGCTTTTCCTCACTCTTTTTGGATTGCTGTCAAGTGTTCCACTCTTGTTTTCACGCGATGCTAACGTTGCATTGTTTTTATGCGTTTTATTGGGAGCCTCATTCGGATCTCTCTTGCCCCTTGTCCAATCTTTTTTTACCGATTCTACAATTCCTGAGGAAAGAGGCCGTGTTTCTGGATTTCTTATTCTCTCGATTTTTATTTTTGCTGTTTTTGCCATGTTAATCATCGATTTGCTTAGTCTAGATTCGATTGGAATGTTTTTGATCATGATTGGTCTAAAATTAACTGGCTTTTTGCCTTTCTTGCTTGTCTCAATAGCTGATAAAGTTGAAAAGGCAAAACCGTGGCTACAAGTCTTGAAGAACAAAGATTTTGGAATATACCTCTTGGCTTATATCCTGTTTAATGTTTGCAGTGGTCTTGTAACCTTCATCTGGAGCGGGAGAAGAGTGACTGAGGATTTTCTAGCAGAACATAATAGTGCGATGGTTTTAAGGTATTTTGGCATTGCAATTATAGCTGTGTTTACAGGGTTTTGGGCTGATAAATTTGGTAGAAAAAAGCCGGTCATTTTAGGTGTAGTTATGCTTGGAGTAGCCTATGCTTTAGTTGGATTGACTTTAACTCCAGATACATATTTTCTTCAACTCGTATTCTCAGGATTAGCTTGGGGCATCTTAATAGTAATCTATAACATTATTCCTGGTGACTTAGCTTTCCCAGGATCAGAATACAAATTCTATACTTTAGGAATAATCATACCCTTTATTCTATATACTGGGATTAACAGTGGAGGAAGATTCCTAACTTTCCTCCCACCACTAGAAATTTTTTCAACAATTTTAAGCATTGTACTTTTTCTATCTGTAATTCCAATTTTATATGCTAAAGAAACAGTATCTGAAAGTAAGATACAAACTACTAGATTAAAGGAGCACATAAAAAAAGTTAAAAAAGTAATGAAGAAAGCCGAGAAAGAAAATAATAAACCCTGAAGTCAATCATTTCTCTCCAGAAAAGTTGAAAAGCATATTGTTAGGTTTGTTTTTTGCTGTTATTTAACGGTGGCTAAATCCTTTTTTTCATGACCCAACCAAACCGCATTTAGCGTCAATAATTAGTGAGAGCGCTCAATTTTTAGAAGTAACGAATTTAGAAGGTGCCAAATTCTTGATCATTAAAATAGAAAACAGCTTTGTATCCAGAAAGATATGTCACGTCACCTAAAACCATATCAAAGCCGCTTCCCTGGGGCTCAATGTTATATTGATAATCATTCCAGAATAGCCTAACCCAAGCATGGTACTGTTCATTTTGCTTCCCAACTATCACGTAAACACTGTCAGTTTCCCAGCCGTTTGAGCGAAGCAACGAGCATAAAAGTATAGAAAAATCCTCGCAATCCCCTGTTTCAAGTTGAATAGTCTCATTTGAGAACTGCCAAAAATCTCTTTCACCATGAATCTCAGAGTCACTCTTATATTCAATTTTGTTTCCAACCCAGTCCCTAAATTTCATCCAATCAGGCGTCAAAGCGGCTACGGGATCTTGAAGTATTTCATTTCTCAAGTCAACAACGCTGGGATCGTTGGGTGTTAAATTGTGAAAACAGGATGTTTCATTAAAAACTCTTGGGATACTTGTGTCGACAAGAATCACTCCTGAATTATTTTGACCGTCTTGGTCTCCCGAATTGCCAAATAATAATGAAAAGAAACCTTGAATCTGATCTCTGAATGTAAAAGGGGCAATAATCAATGGTATAAGCGCAACGATAATAATTGCTATGATAGCCAGTTTTTTCATTATTAGTCCCTTGCTGCTCTTTTCATTTTAGTTCTCCCGAAAAGAGAAACTTATGTACCATAAGTAAAACCCAACATATATGTGTTATCTTACGATTTTAGATTAACTCGTTTTCTAAAGATGACTGCAATGGAAAGGGTAATTGTCACAGATGCTAGGATAAATTGCAAAGATAATTCAGGAATTGGTGTTGGATCGTTGAGAACGTCTATTGATGT
>CP070714.1:286937-297432 GCA_020350385.1 Candidatus Bathyarchaeota archaeon
CTTTTGACAAAAGAGGCTGAACACATCGCCACAGCAATTTTGCGATCAATTTCAGAGTTTGCGGTAAAAATTAATGATAAAGCGCCTTACAGCTACGAAATGAAAAAGACGGAAGATGGAAAATGTGTCTTTTTGGGAAAAAACTGCTGCACCATTTACTCAATGAGGCCCTTGATATGCAGATTCTATCCGTTTGAACTTGGAATTGCTCATGATCAAAAACACAGATTTCTTTACACAGACGAATGCCCGGGCATAAACAAGGGTCCAATATTGAGAGAAAATTATTTTAGAAAATTGTTTCGACAGGCGCGCACGAAATCTAGGCAAACCGTACATTCAAATAAAAAAAGTTAATTTAGTATCTTGCGATGCAGACTTTCTTTTCCGAACACGAACAACAAAACTAATTGGTGTTTATGATACTTTTCTGGTTCGCATTTAACGTCGTTGCCACTCCGCTAATAGTAAATCATGGACTGCATGGGCTCTGGGTTCAACAACTCTAAAACTGCTGCAACACATCCGCTTTTTCCAAAACGTAGCCACAATAATGGCACTTCAACCACAGAGGATCCTCACTCTGAACGTAAAACCTTGATGTAACAGGCTCGTTGCTGTTGCTTATGCATGCAGGATTAATGCACTTTACAATGCCTTCTATCACTCTCGGCAACTTGACCACCAACTTTTCCACGACATTGTAATTATGGATAATGTTGATAGAAGCATGAGGCGCCACCAATGCGATCCTATTGACTTCCTGCGAGTTAAGCGCACGCCCCTCAATTTTCACGATGTCCTTAACCTTGAAGCGTTTGCTTGGAACGTTGATGGCGATGGTCATCACCCTTCTTTCGCGTCCTGTTATTCCTAAGATTTTAACAACGTCTAAGGCATATCCGCCGCTTATATGATCAATTACCGTACCATTCTTAATCTTTGATACTCGTAACTCCTTGTCGCTCATTACGAAACTCTCCGTTAAGAGCCTATACACTAGTAATAAATAAAAATTTCACAGAAATAAGACGATGTTTCTTGTATAACCTTTCTTTTTTTGTTTTTGCAGAGGTATGAGCTGAACATTAACACCATCGGTTTCACTTACTGATAGTTCAGGCAGAGGCGTTAAGCTGCTCAGAAAATCAAAGTGGAGTAAAATGTTAGAAGTAAATTAAGTATTGAACGTGAAGCGTTTATTTTTTGATCGGGCAAAAGTTGGCGCATAAGACGCTTTCTGCGCATCTATTAGACCTGTTTTCTATCCGGTTCCCACGGCGATTATATCGAAGCCAAAGTTGGTTATTCCTGTAATGCCTTCACTAACACTTAGAGTCAAGGTAACTTGGAGATTTTCGCCCGCATTGATTTTTTGACCATTGTAATCCCAATTCAAAAACAGATAGGAGGAAGCGACTGACGGATTCCAGTTCGATGTAGATTTAGTTAAAGTAACATTGGAATTTCCCTCATTCTGAAAGTATATCAAAAAGCTTTTTTGGTCACCTGGTTCTAATATCCCCCAATCGATTACGTTCACTCTATTTGTCAAGCCAGCATCCCAATATGCTGCAATGCCGATGGTCTTTAAACTTCCAACGTTGGAGATTGGGTTGATTTCGGGGTAGTCTGGCGCAACTGGATCAGGGTCAGCAACTACGTTCGGGCCGCTTGGCTGAAAATCCGATGTAAGCTGGATTAGTGTCAACCCTGAAAGGATGACGCATAGAAGCGCCACAGCTAATACTGCAACAATGAGCCGCACCATTCTTCCTCGTTTCTTAACGAACCCATGTATTATATCAGTCAGCCTCTTCAGCGAAAACTTCACTTTATCTCCTCTCTTCGACTTTACCCTAACTCGCCTTAAAATATAGAGAGATCATTTTTTAAATCTTTTTAAGAGGTGTTTCTTGGTGATCCAAATAAATTTGAAACGAAGCTGCGAAGGTCTCTTAAAGTCTGCAAAGGCAAATTAAGTGAAGTCTCAAGTCTACACTGGTTGTGCTAACACACTTGTCGAAGTAACTAGCGAAACTTTCGTCTTTCAATGGCAGATTTAGCGTAAAAATCAAAGCAAAGATGCTTTTAATTGCGGTATTAGAAGAGACAGAGCAGTTGTGCTTTAGCGTTTAGTGGCGTCTAAAATTATGTAGAGGATGTTGTTTCCGCGTAGTAGAACGTTACCGTAGTTTGTGAGCAGTTGCTCTTGCTTGCATTCAATTGCGCCTTCCAGAAGCATGTTCATGTGTCCATCGCATTTAATCATTTTTCCCTTGTATTCGCAGCCGTTCTTAAGAAGAACTTCAATGTGCCCGTGCAAATGTTTAATGAGGACATTCAGCGGTTTTTTGCTTGGTTCCATTATAGCACCGTGTTCCATTAGTCGACCTATGCATATGCAAAAACCTTCATATATAAAAGTTTTATGAAACAGGAACCCCAAGCTCAACAGCCATAAATAACATAACTACAACTTACAATTGGTGGGGAATAAACGACGCATCAACGATTAAGTATGCAATCTACAATTTTAAGAAAGTGCCGCGTGTAGCGTTTCAGGAGTTTGTTTTCGCTTTTATTTTTGGAAGTGTGCCCTTTTGCATTTTGGCAATGCCGAATGTTGTGATCTTGAATTTTTCGTTAGCCATCTTCGTTACAATGTCGCTTTTAACGAGTTCTCCTAAACGGGTGCTAGTTATTTTGCCACTTTTCCCAAGTTTTATCTGCAACTCCTCTTTTGAGAGTGTACCATTCTCAAGCGAACCCAGCTTATGCCCTAAATAACTTGCCAAAAGCCATAGTGACAAAGTTTCGTTATCCGTCAACTTGCTCTTAGGCACTAGCAGGTTTGCACCTTCTTGCGAAAAGGCGATTACCCCCTCACAGTCTTTGGCGAGTTGCTGCAGGTCAACATTTAGCTGGAGCTTCTCTGCAATTTCAAATGTGGAGATAAACTTGTCAAAGAACTTGCTTAACAAAAGCCAGGTCTCTTCTGGGGTTGCAGAAAACGTTTTTTCTACATCTTTGTATTTGAGGTGGACTGCGACTTTTTCCGGTTTTTCTGTCAACCCATTTTGCCTCTGAGTTTTGATATAACGTCGTCTTCAATCCATTTTGAGCCTTGAATTGTAAGCTTAACCTCTGGCTTGCGTGGGTCAGGTTTGAAAACTTGGCCGCGCTTAGTCATCTCGTTCAAGCGCGCGGGGACCATGCTTTTTATTCCACTGGACTCCAAAAGCTTGGTTATCCGTGCAGCTGTGTTAGTTTTGTCCTCTGACGCGTACAGAACCAAGCCAACTGCCTCGTAATGGGTAAGTTTCTCCCGCGTCATTATAACTGGACCTTCAGTCGTAAGCTCAACTATTCCCTTCAATTGTGCTCCTGAAGGCGTCAGCTTGTTCGAAACTAAGTCGGAAAGCCTCTCGACGAAGTTCTCTGGCATCGTTTCCAGCATGCTAAGGATTTCTTGAGGATCCTCCCCCTTAATAACAACTTCGCCGAAAGGAGTCTTTATCCGCGCCTCGATTCGTTTCATTGTATTTCTCCTCAAGAGCTTTGGGGTTTCTCTTCAGCGAGTATGTAAACAAAACCTGTGTTCGTGTTCCAGCGCCGCACCATTCCCTTATCAGCAAGCTTGTTCAGCGTTCCCTCCAAAGTGCGCTTGGTATACTTGATTTTGTTTGCTTTCATGGCGTCCTTTAGTTCTTCCATGGTTCTTGGTCGCCATTTGCCCCAATCGGTTTCTAAAAGTCTAAGAGTTGCGCTTTCACAATTGGCTACCGACCTTATTTTTGGGTATTTTTGTGCAGGCGGTTTAGGCCCTCTTTTAGCTTTGGGTGGTGGTTCTGTTTTCACAGTTAGTGTTGCGACTGTCTTGGGTTTTACGTTTTCAAAAGCTTTGTGAACATTATTGATTAAGTTAGGAAGGTTTTCAAGGGTTTTTGTTACTTCTTCATGAGCGCCCTTGATTTCGACTTCATATTCGCCGATTTTGACGCGGAAGGCAAAGCCTTCAGGTTTGTTTTTAGTCTTTTTCTTTTTGATCTTCTTAGTTGGCAATGTTATCCCACGGTATACAAGGATGCGATGCTTTTTAGGATTTGTGGCTTTTGGAATATTCCTGAATTGGAATCAACTATTATATAGTAAGACGCAATATTCGATTTAACCTTGAACTTAAAACAGGAGACCGCCGCTTGAGAAAAAAAGGAATAGCAATTTGGGTCTTCACCACGCTGACTTTCATAGCCTTCATCCACTTGATAGACGCAGCATCAGCCTTAATTTTCAACAACTCAATACAACTTCTTCAAATCTACCCATTCATAAACACACAATCACAACAGATGCCAATAGACATCTACCTCTATTTATCAGCCACTTTAACCGCCATCCTGTGGGCAATTACCTGCCTAATAGCCTTCGATAATCCGGTGGAAGAATTCCTAAACAAAATCCTCTCAGACGCAAAAAAACAAACAACAACAGAAGCACAAGTCCTAGAAAGCAAAAGCGAACTCTTCGACCTAATGTATGAAACAGTAGAATCAGATAGCGAAACACTCGCACAAGTCAAAGACCTAATGCACAACATGCGCGCCGAAGTCAAAGACATACAACCAATAAAAGAAACAATCGAGAAAACACGAGCCGAACTCAGCAACCTAAAAAAGCAGATGAAAACACTCGAAGAAAAACTGCTCTTCACAATACTCTGCCCAGCCTGCGGAAAACTGGTTAGACCAGACTTCAAACTCTGCCCCTACTGTGGCGAAAGCATACCCCTCCAAGAAAAAATGGTAGTGGTCAAAGACTACAAGAAGTAAATCCAGTCACTACTTCAACCGTTCTCTCAAAAGCTTACTAACAAGTTCTGGATCAGCCTTTCCTCTAACTTCTTTCATCACAATGCCCATGAGCTTTCCGAAAGCATTCTTCCCCAATCGGTTAACTGATTGCCTGTTCGCCGAAATTACCTGATCAACAAGCGTTTCCAACTCTGCTCTCAAAAACATTTTCAAACCAAGACCGTCCACCGCATCATCCAAGCTCTTTCCAACGTTTTTTGAAAGCCAAATAAAAACGTCTGCCACAGCCTCCTTTGCGATTTCTTTCGAGCCAACACTCCTGAAAATTTCTATCAGCTGATCTTCTGTAACCTTTTCCAATTGGACACCGTCACGTTTCAGCGCCTTCAAAGTTTCGGTCAGAAAAACTGCGACCGTTGTGGCCGTAACACCGCTTTCATTGACAATTGACTCAAACAGTACGCCATATTCTGAATCAACAATCTGCTTGGCTAACTTCTTGTTTAGGTTGTACTTTTTCATTAAACGTTCAAGTTTCTTTTCTGCACGTTCAGGCAAGTTTGAGCGGATTCTATCCACGAAAGCGCTAGTTATCAACGATGGAGGAATGTCCGTCTCAGGATACATCCTCGCAGCGCCAGGACGAGGTCGCATATACCGCGTTGTTCCATCCGCGTTTGCCGCCCTGGTTTCTGCAGGTACCCCGCTTATCGCTTCCTGCGATCTTTTAACGACTGCCTTCAAGGCGTCTGCCGCGTTTTCTGGAACATCCGCAACAAAAACCACTGCATCCTCCTCGCTGGCGCCCACAGCTTTTCTCAATGCTTCAACCTCCTCAGCAGTTACGCCGTAGGCTGGCAACTCGCCGGTATGGAATATTCCGCCAACTCTTCCCCAGAACCGTGCCCTATCAGCCATCTCTGTTCCTAGCCGGAAATTCGGCATAAGCTCCGGTTTCAGCAGTCCTTTAAACTTCGGAAGTTTCACTGCTTTAACCCTCTGACTGTTTTTCAACGCTCTCAGGATGACATTGCACGTCGTTTGTTTGAAAACATCGGTAACATCAACAAAGTCTTCAGTTATGTATTCTGCTTTCATTCCTCTCTTTTTTAGTTCATTGCTTAAGTTTACTAGGTTTAGTTGCCGTTGAACCTCATATTCCACAACTCGCGAAATCAGCTCGAGTTCCTGAACGCCTTTAATCTCCACCAAAGCGCCTTTCGGAATTGAAACGTTTAGATCTTGACGTATTGTTCCTAAACCGCGCATAACTTTGCCTGTGTCTCTCAAAATCCTTCCAATCGCAAAGGCTACTTCTTGCGCTTCATTCGGCGAGTTTATGACTGGCGCAGTTGCCACTTCTATGAGCGGTATGCCCAGCCTGTCTATACGATAGCTGATCACTTTTCCTTTTTCTGCCCCGCCGATTTTTCGCGCGGCATCTTCCTCCAAACTCGCGTGTTGGATTGGCACAACTTTTACTCCAACCTGGATCCAGCCGCCCAGCGAAATCACGCATGTTCGCTGGAAGCCCGTGGTATTAGAGCCGTCTATCACGGTTTTGCGCATAATATGCACTTCGTCAACAGGTTCAGCATTCATCATCAAAGCCGCAGTCAACACAGCTTCCACGGCTTCCATATTAATAGGGTGCGGTGGCTCCTCGTCCATCTCCACAAGACAGGAAGTCGCCCTGTTCGCTTCATAGCGAATCTTAATGCCCTTCTGAAACTCAAAAAAAGCAGCAGGATCCACTTGACCCAGCTCGCTCTGGGTAGGTCTGAGCCTGCGTAGAAAAGTTATTTCGGGCACTTCCTTGAAGAGTTCTGGTCTGCAATTGCAGAACAGCTTCGTCTGGGTTTTAAGTTGCTGGTGGATTTCTAAGCCAAGCTTTAACCCTATCTTTGCATAGTCAATTTCCAATGGTGGTCTCTCCTCCTTCAACGCCCATTTCTTCTGGTAGAGTTCGCGGCGAGAATTCTCCGGCAATGTTAGTCTTCAAGAGCTTTTTGGCTTTATCGGGATTTTGTGTTTGACCGAGAACCCACATGAGCTTGACGAGAGCGGTTTCTGGAAACATATCCTCCAATGGAATTACACCTAAAGTTAGCAGGTCGCGGCCTGTGTCATACACGTTCATGTTTACGCGTCCCCAAATGCACTGAGAAGCCAACGCAACCACTACACCGCGTTTAACCGCGTTTTGTATGGCTTCAAAGCAATACTTGCTCAAATGACCCAAGCCGCTGCCTTCAAAAAGTATGCCTCTAAAGCCTTTTTCAACGTGCCAATTAACTACCTCAGGATCAAGTCCAGGATAAAACTTCACCAACGCAACTTTATTACTGAACTCGGGTTTCAGAACAAGCTTTTTTGCCGCATCGCGCTTTTGATATTCATCGGTTAGCATGATTATTTCTTGGTTTTTTACCCTTGCTATGGGCGTGGCGTTTACTGGTTTGAACGTGTCCCTTCGGCTCGTATGACATTTCCTAACTTTGGTTCCTCGGGTGATTGCTATGGCTGTGTCGGAAAGTGTTTCGTGCATGGCTACGGCCACTTCTGCGAACGGAGCTTTCGTTGCGGTTTGAACCGCGCCTATGAGGTTAGTTGCGGCGTCAGAGCTCGGGCGATCTGAGGAACGTTGGGCGCCAACGAGTATAACGGGGACTGGGAGGTTTCGCAGTGCGAAGCTAAGAGCTGCAGCGGTGTAAGCCATGGTGTCTGTGCCGTGGGCTATTACCACGCCGTCTGTGCCGTGCTTTATGTGTTCAGCCACTGTTTGGGCTATTTGGCTCCAGTGCTTCGGCGTTATGTTTTCGCTGTAAAGGCTGAATACTATTTCAGTCTTTACCCGTGCAACGTCAGCAAGTTCTGGGACTACGCCGTAAATGTCTTTTGCTGAGAGAGCGGATCTCACTGCTCCTGTGCGGTAGTCTACGCGGCTGGCTATGGTTCCTCCCGTGCTCAGGATGACCACTTTTGGCAGTTCGGGCTTCTGTCTTGGGAGTGCAGGCGCAGCAAATTTCGGCTTGGTACCTTTGCCTATTTTTTCGATTTTGACGCCTGGCTTTATGCGCACGCCTACGTTATAGCCGCTTGTTAACTTAACTACAACGTGTTTGTTATCGCCGTATTCTGAGCGGGGAATTAGGATTCCCTCGTATGCTTTTCCGTTGCTCGTCAAGCGTATAACGTCGCCAATTTCACATTTTGCTTTTTTGAGGACGTTTAACGCTTCGCCCTTGTAACCCGAATTTGCTTCTTGATTCATTTTCTTAATTCTCCAATTTTTTTGAAATGTAAACTCCGTCGCGTTCGTAACCGAACCGCATATAATACTGTTTTGTGCCTAACGCACTTATAACTAAAAGCTTTTTTAATTCATAGTCCTCTCGTTACATGCGCTCCGCCTCGCATAGGAGCCTTGAACCGTAGCCTATGAGTTGCCACGCTATGGCAAAGTGCTTGCCCACGGGCACTAATGGACCGCAGACGTGAAGTTCACGTACTATGGCGGAAGGCGCTGCCTTGATTTCGGGTCTGTGGGCTTTCGCTGAGGGAATGCGTAGCCGCAAATAGCCTATTAGTACGCTGTTTTCAGGGTCTTCCGCTGAAATGAAGAGTTCTTGTCCTTCAGATGACTCGTAAGGGATTGTTAAAATTTTCACTTTGTCCAAGTTGGGCGTTACCTTATCAACTGCCATCCGGTGACCCACTTCCCTGCAACGAATACACGGGCATCTATCGCCGTGCTGGACTAGTTTTTGCTGTACAAGCTGGCGCAAGTTGCTCTTTTTGACTCCGGCGACTATTAGGGGTGCTGGAATGTCTCGCTGTATGCGCATCACGCGCACCCATGGTGGAAGATGCCTTTTGACTTCGGCTATTAGGGTCGCCGCTTCCTTGGTTGAGTAAGGTCTGTAAACACCTTCACGGTACCAGTTGTATACCTTTGTATTGGCTATAACGAGGCAAGGGTAAATTTTTATCATGTCCGGCTTGAAAGCAGGGTCTGTGAAAACTCGATTAAACGCCTGTAAATCTTTGGTTGGATTCGAGCCAGGCATTCCAGGCATGAGGTGATAAACGATTTTTAGGCCTGCGTCCTTGGCAATGCGTGTGGCTTCGGCGACGTCTGCGACCGTGTGCGCTCTGCCTGCCAAACGGTAGATTTCGTTGTTTGGATTTTGGACACCAATTTCCACGCGGGTTACACCCATATCCAGCATAGCGTCAACATGCGGTTTCTTGGACCAATCGGGGCGGGTTTCCACAGTTATGCCCACATTGCGGACTCTGCTTGTTTCGGCTTGTACCTTTGCCTCTTCAAGGCTTGCTGACGCGTTGCCTGTTATTGCGTCTAGGCAGCGTTGAATAAACCATGTTTGATATTTGGGAGGCGTTGCTGGGAAGGTTCCGCCCATGATTATAAGCTCTACTTTGTCTACGCGGTGTCCAATGGCTGTGAGCTGTTCTATGCGGCTCTTTACCTGCAGGTAAGGGTTATAATTGTTTTGGCTTCCTCGCATGGCTGCTGGCTCGTGACCCGTATAGCTTTGCGGAACTGCTTGTGCGGGACCTCCTGGGCAATAAGCGCACGGTTCAGGCTGCGGGCATGGCTGTGGTTTTGTCATGACGGCTATTACGGTGACGCCAGAAATGGTCCGCGTAGTTTTTCTTCGAAGACCTTGCAGAAGCTTGCGCTTTTCTTTCGGCTTTAAGGCGTTTATTATTTCAGCGTTTGAGGGTATGCGTTCAAGCTGGAGTTTGGCGGCAACTTGGGTTTTAACGCGGTTTACGTCATCGTGAGTGGGTGATGGCAAAAGCATTAAGGCGTTGATGATTTCTCGTGTTGCATTGTCAGTATTCAAGATGAAGCTAACCATGTTAATGGTTTAATAACTGATAGATAAACTAAGCTGGCACAGAATAAATTTTGGTTTGAAAAGAAGTTTTATTGAGCGTTTAGAGCCAGTTTTGCCCAGGCTTTCTCTGCAGAACTATGCGTTTCTCGTAGTTTCGCCTATTCCTATTCTTGGGGCTGGGCTTGACTTTTTGTTTGGCTGGGATTTTTGGCGTCTGCGATCTCACTTTTCCAGCTTTAGATAGTGCACCGTGTGTTGGCATGCTTATACACCTAACGCAGATAAAACATTGTCGTAACTCTTAAACTTTTAGGAGTCAAAGTTTTGCGTTTAAGAGTTATACTTTTTTGGTCTGCGATACACATGTATTCCGTTGGCCTCATCAAATTTTTTGAAGCCCGCTTGGGCAAGATGCTTAATTTCTTCAATGGTTGTGGCTGTGGCTACATCATAGGTTTCTGGGTCTTGGAATTCAAGTCTATGGATATATTTCATAGTGTTTTCGACACGTTTGTGGCGCAAAGCTTTCTTAACTGCTAAGACATTGCCTTCGGTTATATGAGCTAGCCAAGAGCCGCCGAAGTGCCTAAAGCTCTTGAAGGTTATGTTCAGTATTCTTGGGTTTTGCAGTTTATGCGCAGTTCTTTTTAAGCTCTATAGAAGTTTCTTCCATAATGAATGAAAAAAGAAAGGGGTTATTTTGGTTTTCTGAACAGCTTAATTTGCAAAAATTTTCAGACCCAAAAGAGAGAAGTGCATCTGCTGTGTTCTTTCCAAAATGCTATAAGAGTTTTTTTTCCAGAGAGCCAAAGA
>CP070714.1:297532-301956 GCA_020350385.1 Candidatus Bathyarchaeota archaeon
AAATCGTAAAGGAAGTCTGGGAAGGTATTGTTGTCTGGGGCAGGTGGCTGGTCTACTGTTGTGGTGCCGCTTCCCCATTCAGGGGTTGCTTGAACCGTTACCTGTATTTCGGTGCCTGGGTTTAGGCTTCCGAGATCTTTGCTCCAATGTTTGGTTTGGCCTTTTAGGATCGTTGTGTTTTCAATGCTTCCTTCTGACCAAGAGTACCGGACCTCGTTTATGAACACCGCTTCAAGAACTCCAGAATCATATTCGCAAAGTGAAACATCAAAAGAAACTGTTCCATTTGATGAGGCCGACAGATGATTGATTTGCAGTTGGACGCCTGGAATGGGCGTTGGGGGTGAGGGGGTTGGGCTTGGAGAAGGATCAGCAGGACCGTTTAAAGACGCATTAAAAAAATGTAGTCCTGCAACGGTGCCAATCATGATTAAAGCAACAGCAGCAACCATAATCGGACTCTTCATTTACCTTTTGCCCCCGCAATATTAATGGTATGTGGGTATAAAGTTCTATGCAATAGAACATTTTGTACCAGAACTTGGAACAAAAAACCGGGGTCATTTTGAGAGCGCATTGGATTGGAGGTTTTAGGCGTGTGTCTACTTTATATATTTTAGTTTTGTCTATAAATCTACATGCCAATAGAAAAGACTGTTGTTGGCAGTTTTCCCAAATCGAATAGACCTCTTAAAGATGCGATCAGCGAAGTTGTTGATCTCCAATTATTCTATGGTATCGATCTGATAACAGACGGTGAACAAAGAAGCAATATGATTCAATATTTTGAGCAAATTCCTGGCCTGGAAAAACTTGGCAACGGTTTGAGAATTGTGGGCAGAATTGAGTCCATGGAACAAAACAAGATAGACGAGTTTTACAAAATTCAAGACTACAACAGAGTAAAATCAATCCTAAAAAGTCGAGGAAAAGAGAATGTAAAAAGCAAGATAACAATCACGGGTCCAATGACATTAGCCATTGCCTGTGCCACAACGGATATTGAAAGCACACAGAAACATTATGATTTGGGCGACGAAGAGACTCTGTACTCTGACTTTTCATTTGCCCTTCTGCCCATAGTCGAACAAGCTCTTAATATTGGCGCTTACGTGCAGATTGACGAACCTATACTTTCAACGGGCAAGGTACCACTTGAATCTGCCAGGAAGATTCTGAGAGATTTTGCTTCCCGTCTTCCGCCCTTTTCGATTGGAGAAGAAAAGATCAGCTGTCACGTCTGCGGATCAATAAAAAGCGTTCCCGGTCTCTTTGACGTCCTATTAGAATCGGCTATACCGATCTTGAGTCTAGGATTTAGCGGGGAGGAAGAAAAAGAGAATTTGGACGTGATTTCGAAGGTTTCATTGGAAAAACACAGCAAGAAACTCGGCGTGGGCTTCATCTCAAACGTCGAGGTTGAAGATGAAATAGCAATCATGGACCGATATAAGAAAATCGAGGAAAATGCCGGAAGAGAAAACATTAGATATGTCCATCCAGACTGCGGCTTTGGAATTACACCGCTCGAAAAAACAAGACTAATTTTGGAAAGAATGAAAACAGTAGCAGATAGAATAATCTAACAACCTATTTTAAACCCGTTTATCTTCAAATTATTCGCGCGCACGTCTTTTCTGCAACTTTAGAACAAATATTTCTCCATAATCTTCAATAAGTCGGAAAATGAAGGATTCAAAGATAAACGCGCGCTTATGGTTGAATTAACATATGTTAGAAAAAAAATTTGGAACAGAACAATTAATACGTGAAATTGAAGAGAGCTTGCAACATAAACTTGTTCAAAGACGCGAGGCTCCACTTATCGGGTTAATAGCTTTCAGTGTTGCGCTATGGGGGTCAAAATTATTTACAGCTATTTCACCAGGAACAAGTCTAATTCTTCAAATTGGGGGTTTTAATATACATTTACACCATTTTAATTATGGCATTGTTGCATTAGTAATTGGATTAATCCTTACCTTTTTTGAAGGACCTTGGGTTGTAAGAATTGAGCATTTATTATTTGGTGCGGGGCTAGGGCTTATTGTTGATGAATATTGGCTGCTTTTGATATTTGATGACCATGCAGCAACTTATTTTGGACCAGAATCGCAATTCATATCTTCAACGATTGGATTAGTTATTACTGTAATTTATGCGGTAATAGCTGTTGGAGTTTTTTTCAAAACTAAGAGAGAAAGAAAACTCTGGCATGATTTACATGAAGCAGTTAAATCAGGAGAAATAAGAATACATACCTAAACCTAAATTTCATAAAAAAATAACTTATACTCCCTGTTTTCTTGTTTTGTCAAGAAACCTTGACTAAAACTGGGCGCCTGGTCAAGAAACCTTGACTAAAAATCTCCGTTTCTGGCTTCTTTTGTCAAGAAACCTTGATAAAAACCCTTTTATCGCGAAAAAGCCACATATTAGGCAGGGATCTGGCGTGTCATTAAACAGATCGGTGCAATTCATAATCGTTGGACTTGCCATTTTGTTATGTTGCTCCTCCTTGATTGCCTCACCCGCGCGTGCTTATTATGAGCCTTCGGTAGGTGTTAAAAAAGGAGATTGGATTGAGTACAACATTAGCATAACTGGTACTCCGCCTCCAACACACGACGTTAGGTGGATGAGAATAGAGATTTTGCCGGTTCAGGGTGCAGCGTTTTCAGTGAATCTTACAGCTAGGTATGCTAATGAGACAATAGGCAGTGCCGTTTGGAAGTTTAACTTCACTGAAGGGAATGTTGGAGGGTGGATGATCATTCCTTCGAATCTTGATCCGGGAGACACATTTTATGATTCCTCAATACACACCCGAAAATCCGTCAACGTACCTATTCAAAGTCAAGAGCAAAAAACAGTGTTAGGCGCAAGCCGAACTGTAACATATGGGAACGACTCGTTTAGGCATAAGGAATGGGATCAAGCTACTGGCGTGTTTGTTGGATCTTCGGAAGGTATTAAAAACGTGACAACAAGGGATGGCTTTTACATTCACGACTTGACTGTTACTATACAAGCAATCGCTACAAACATGTGGAGCCCTGAGACCATTCTGGGACTGAAACCGACAGTGTTCTACGCGCTGGTTGCAACAATTATTGTACTGGCAGTATTGATATTGGCTTCAGTAGTTGTCGCACGAAGAAAGAAGATAAACACACTCAATTTGAGCGCTTCTTCGCAAGCAAAAATCGCAGTCCTCACCATTCTCTTTGCTATTTTATTTGAGGTTGCAAACATGCTAATGTCCCCATTTTACGGGATGGGGTTTAGCATCGCTGAGATTAATCTTATTATGCAAACTTTGTGGACAGCTTTAGTCATAGTGAGCATGGGGTTCAGATTGAAAGGCAACTATTTTTTGCATGAGATTACAATGCTAATAGTGATGTGCGCATGGTGGGTCGGTTTTTCAGCGGTGTTGTTGATGAATCCCTTCAGCACTTCCACAGAGGTATTTTCGAATACGCCTTTGCGTTTGGTTATGAACGCCTTGCACGCCATTTTTTCAATTCCAGCATTAATCTTTGGAACATGGCTTGTAGGAATTTGGCGTCCTGCGTCAACAACATTTCCAGCCAAAAGCAGAAGGATAGCACAATTAACAACAATTTTCTGGATACCGTCATATGTAGTGGGCGTTTTGGATTTTATGGTGCTCCACACCACTGTTTTTGGATAAACAACAAGTCTTTCTTATGGTAAATTGTGGTTGGATTAAATTTTAATTTCCTTCCTTCTACAAGGAAACGGATAAGGACTACACGCTCACTGGAAATGCAGCACCTAACAATTGTCGCCATTTGCCAATAGACGCACTCTTGTCCTGTGATGTCAAATCTTGAGAAAATGTCTTCTGCTCAGGTTTAAGTCACCAGTAAGAGCCCTTGTAATTTTCCCATACTTTATTTTTTCATGTATAACGTCAGGTCTATTCCAAGTATAGGCATAGATATTACGGATTCGGATATGTTCTGAATTTGGAAATACATTTTATAGGGTTTAGCACATCGACTATAGTATTTCGTCATATATGAGATATTGGGTGTGATATATGCAAATCCAACACCAGAACAGATTATTCCTTAGAACGATACTTCAAAATCGCGAAAGCTGGGAGCACGACAAACAATTCGCGAAAATTGTCAAAAAGATGCAAAAGGGAAAGAATCTCAAGAAAAAAGAATTTGCCAAAATCCACTGGTTTATCTGGAATATGGGTCACTAGGATATTCTCTCTGTTGAGACAACTTCTGAAATCTTTGGCAGACGCTCGATGAACTTCTCTTTTCTTTCGAGATGTAATGTCCTATCTTGAGAAAATTCTGAAATTAAGAAGGAAAAACATGCAATTTTTCCGTTTCTTTTGTCGCGCGCAAAGCTCTAAAAGCCTTATAAGCTCAACCCGC
>CP070714.1:302056-308082 GCA_020350385.1 Candidatus Bathyarchaeota archaeon
AATTTCGGCGTTTTTTCGTCGGAAAATTAATTAAGACAAAACATGTGATTACTCCCTACTACATTGGTGATTCTAAATGGCTATAAAAGTAGGAATAAACGGGTTCGGAAGAATCGGAAGATTACTTTACCGAGCAGCAATAGAGAGAAATGCGAACATTGACTTCGTTGCGGTTAACGACCTAGCAGACGCCAAGACTCTAGCGCACCTCCTGAAATACGATTCAGTACATGGAAGATTTAAAGGCACTGTAGAAGTCAAAGACGACAAACTAATCGTCAACGGAAAAGAACTGAAAGTACTGTCGCAAAGAGACCCCGCGTTGCTTCCTTGGAAAGACCTCGGTGTATACTTAACCGTCGAGTCGACCGGTCTGTTCAGACAACGGGAAAAAGCGTCAAAACACCTGCAAGCAGGAGCAAAAAAAGTACTCATTTCAGCACCAGCCGGAGACCCAGACATAACAATCGTTTTGGGAGTAAACGACCAGTTATACGACCACGAAAAACATAACATTCTTTCAAACGCTTCATGTACAACCAACTGTTTAGCGCCAACAGCAAAAGTGTTAAATGATAACTTTGGACTGAAAGCAGGACTTATGACGACCACTCACGCGTACACCAACGACCAGAAAGTACAAGACCTAGTGCACAAAGATCTGCGCAGAGCTAGAGCAGCCGCAGTTAACATTATCCCAACAAGCACAGGCGCAGCAAAAGCAGTCGGTTTAGTTCTACCAGAATGCGCTGGAAAATTAAATGGCATTGCCCTACGCGTTCCAACTCCTGACGTTTCAATCGTGGACTTGGTCGCAATTTTGGAAAAGGAAGCTGCCAAAGAAGAAATAAACGCTGCCTTCAAGCAAGCGGCAGAAGGCCCAATGAAAGGCATACTTGAATACACAGAGGATCCGATTGTTTCATCTGACGTGCTTCACTCAACGTATTCAGCAGTTTTCGATGCCGGATCAACAATGGTCATAGGCGACAAAGGTAACTTCGTTAAAGTGTTGGCGTGGTACGACAATGAATGGGGCTTCTCCTGCAGAATGGTTGAATTAATCGAATTAATCGGCAAAAAGGCAGGACTCTAACGCTTCAATGCTTAAACTTTAAAAAGCTTTCTCCCCACTTTTTCTTTTTCACAAAGAGAGTGAGAACATGGCAAAGTATCTAACATTAGACGACGTTAAAGTCAAAGATAAAGTAGTTCTCGTCAGAGTTGATTTTAACTCAGAAGTTGATAATCAAACCAAAAAAGTCACGAGCGACGTACGCATCAGGGCACACGCAGAGTCGACTATTACCGAACTGGCAGAAGAAGGGGCCAAAGTCGTGGTTTTAGCTCATCAAGGTAGAAAAGGTGACCCAGACTTCATACCCTTGAAACAGCACACCGAGATACTAGGCAAAATCTTGAAATGTCCAGTCCAATTCGTTGATGACGTTTACGGCGAAAAAGCAAAAAAAACCATTAAGAACCTGAAGAGCGGCGAAATCCTAGTTTTAGACAACGTCAGGTCATTCGATGGAGAAACCAAAAAAGGAACACCTGAAGAACATGCGAAAACCGAGCTCGTCCAGAACCTTGCGCCCTTAGCAGACTTGTTTGTGAACGACGCCTTCGCAGCAGCTCACAGAGCCCACGTATCAATAATAGGTTTCACGGCAAAACTGCCAAGTGCTGCAGGTCGCATAATGGAGAGAGAACTGAAATCCCTCAGCAAGGCTCTGGATAAACCAGAAAAACCCTGCCTGTTCGTCATGGGTGGAGCAAAAGCAGATGATTCACTTGAAATCTCAAAATACGTTCTAAGCAACAACATAGCGAACATGGTCCTAACTGGCGGCGTGACTTCTCAAGTTTTTCTCGCCGCAAAAGGCTACAAACTCGGCGAAAAGAACATTGCTTTCTTGGAGAAGAAAGGGCTCACTGGGCTGATTCAAGGAATAAAAGAGCTGATGCTGAAGTATCCTAAGGGTATTGTAACTCCAGAAGACCTAGTTCTAGACGTGAATGGAAAGCGGAAAGAAATCTCCTTGGCCGAGTTGCCCGCTGACTACTCAATATTTGATGTTGGAACAAAAACGATTGAGAGCTACAGGAAACTAGTAAAAGAAGCAAAATCCATCGTTCTCAGCGGACCTATGGGCGTCTATGAAAACCCGGAATTCGCCGTTGGAACAAAAGGAATTTTCGAGGCAATCGCTAATTCTGAGGCTTTTTCACTTGCTGGAGGAGGCCACACAATATCGGCGCTGAAACAGTTTGGGTTATCAAGTAGAATCTCGTACATAAGTACTGCTGGCGGAGCGTTAATCGAGTTCCTTATGGGCAAGAACCTTCCAGGCGTCGTAGCCTTGGAAAACGCTGTTAAAAAGAAAATCACTTAAATTCTCTCTTTTTCTTCTCATGTTCTCGGGTGCTCTCGGTTACAATAACCCCCTTATGCAAAGGCTGAAACTTGAGTTGAACTTGCACTGAACAAGTTTGCCGTCGACTATGTTCCCAGCGTGAGAGAATGGCAAATTAGAAATAAATGCGTTATCTGTTATGAATACGTAGAGGCAGAATAGCGTGACGGATATAGTGTTTGTGTTCGAAGTTCATCAGCCGCACAGATTGAAGCGAAATCTGTTTTGGGAGAACAAGGTTTTCAAACGCTTAAAGAAAAAAGAGTTGTTTAACTATTATTTTGATAATGAGGTCGATAGGGCGATTTTTAAACGAGCGGCGAGAAAATGCTATTTTCCCTCGAACCAGATACTGCTTGACCTGATTGACAGCCACAGGAAGCAGAAGAGACAAGTTAAAGTCTCATTCAGCGTTTCAGGCATTTTCTTGGAACAATGTGAAATGTTCGATAAAGACCTCCTGGAAACTTTCAGGCAACTCGCCGAGACGGGCTGCGTTGAATTTCTGAACCAGACATATTATCATTCGATCTCCAGTCTTTATCCCGAGAAGGACGAGTTTATTGAACAGATAAAAATGCATCGGCAAACAGTGAAAAGCTTGCTCGGCTGTACGCCTAATGTTTTTGAGAACACCGAGTTGCTTTACAACAACTCCATAGCGCGAATTGTAGAGAATTTAGGTTACAAAGGAATTTTCATGGAGGGAGTGGAAAAGATACTTGGCGAAAAATCGCCAAACTACATCCACACTCCAAAAGGTTGCAAGAAAATTAGAGTGCTACTACGCAACTACAAGCTAACGGATGACATAGGTTTCAGGTTTTCAGCGAGATGGTGGAGCGAGTGGCCGCTGACAGCGAGCAAATACGCAAAGTGGCTAGCCGCCACACAAGGGCAATGCATCAACATCTTCCCAGATTATGAAACCTTCGGAGAACATCACTGGCCAGAAACAGGCATCCACAGCTTTCTGAGCCACCTTCCCGAAGAAATCTTAAAATGGGAACACCTGAATATGGCTACGCCTTCTGAGGTTATTGACAAGCATGTGCCAACAGACGAGATTGATGTCCCCGAAGCAGGTGGAACTGTTTCTTGGGCTGATCTCGAAAGAGACTCAAGCGGGTGGCTCGGAAATGCCATGCAATGGGCTTACTACACAAGTTTGCGCAGACTTGAGCCCTTTATTAAAGAGGCGGAGGATGAAGAATTCCTCAAGATATGGCGCTATTTTCAAACGAGCGATCATCTCTATTACATGTTCACTGGGGGCGGAGCCCCAGGAGAAGTTCATTCGTATTTCAGTCCTTTCCAATCGCCTATGGACGCCTTCGTGGCAACTCAAGCGTTAGTACTTGATTTTGAAAACAGACTGCGAACCGCAACGTTAACCGCGAACGAACCCTTTCTGTTCTACACGAATATGGGAGAAAAAAACTACACAGGTGTTATGTCTTGGAGCCTAAAAGGGTTCATAAAAGCGCTTAAAACCGTGGACGTTAAAGCTGTGGAATTTCATAATCGGCGAGGAGAATTTGAAGATTGGGCAGCACATTCATTGCAGGATGAGGTATTGTCACGCCAACTGGAAAAAATCAGAAACTCGGAACTCAAAGGAAAGGCGCTTAGAACGGCGATTATTAGTGCAGCTAAGCAACGATTCAAGAGACTGAGCGGGCAGGTGCAGACGGCAATAAAGCTTTTTTAAGGAAAATGGATTGCGAATGCGTTTATAAGAGAGCCTACAATATTCACTGGACAGTCAAGGTGCACGCAAAATGAGAGAGGAGCTTCCGTTTCCTGAAAAGGTTTTGCAAACACTGCACAACTTATGTGCAACTGCTGCTGATTTGGCTAGAAGAGGTGAAGAGGTGGCGCGGATTCTGCAACGGGATCAAGGAGAGATTGAAAATATACTTGACAAGTATAAATCAGAGGGATTCGCTGAGGGCTTTATTGATAATGAAGGAAAGAAACGTTATTATCTTAATGCAAGAGGAATAATCAAGGTCTGTTCGCTTTTTACGTAGTGAAAATTGATGCACGTTATAATTTTTTCGTGGGAGTATCCGCCTCGAGTGGTGGGGCACCTCGCGGAATATGTAAGCACGTTGTCGACTCAGTTGGTTAAGAACAAAGTTGAGACTCATGTCGTCACGTACCATGATTTTTTAACCGGTGCTGTTGAAGAAACAAGTGGAGTGAAAGTTGTTAGAGTGGCAAATCCAGTTCGCACACACATCGGCGTTTTAACTTGGGATTTAACTCTAAATCAAGAGGTGGAGAGAGCTGCGGCAAGCATCTACTATCAAGCAAATAACCAGATAGACCTCATAGACGTCTATGATTGGCATTTCATACCCGCCGCGGTCACTCTCAAAAACGCGCTAGATATACCGTTTGTTTATTCTGTTGAAAGCTTAGAGGATCACCGCTCTCCGACAGCGGATGCGCCTTACAGCATGTCCATAAAAAGCATTGAATGGTTGGCACTTTACGAAGCAAAAAAGGTTAGCGTCAAGTCAGAATGGATGCGGAACGAGATTGTTAGGATACATAATGTTCCGAAAGAAAAAATAGAGGTTGCCGCGCCTAATGCAAACTCTTGGGTAAAGCATGTATTAGCGCTTTACAAAACTGTGGCTGGAGGCTTGAGCAGCAAGTGAAGCATGAGTTAAGCGTTATGATGTTCAGTTGGGAATTCCCACCAAGAGTGATAGGAGGAATATCGCCTCACGTCTTCTTCCTATCCAAAAATCTAGCGAAAAATGGCGTAAAAGTTTACGTGGTAACATGTGATTTTCCTGGCACGCCTGCGCATGAAGTTATTGACGAAGTGGACGTTTACCGAATAGATTCATACAAAAACCCAGCGCCAGATTTTGCCACATGGGTTTACCTGATGAACTTGAACATGCAGAAGGAGGCAGCTGCCATAGTTAATAAATTAGCTGAAAAAATTGATGTTTTTCATGCTCATGACTGGCTTGTTGCAACAGCCGGCATAGGGTTAAAGCATGTTCTCAGAAAACCGCTCTTGGCTACCATCCATTCCACCGAGATAGGGCGGAGAGATGGGCTCCACACAGACACAGAAAAGATGATTCATGAAACAGAAGCTTGGCTTACATATGAGGCGTGGAAAGTCATTTGCTGTAGCGATTATATGGTTTCGCATACCAAATGGGCTTTTGGGCTTCCTGAAGACAAGTTGGTTATGGTTCCCAACGGCGTGAACACCCCTATTTATGAAGGTCTCGAGCCTGAAAACTGTGAGCAATTCCGAGCCAAGTTCGCTTTGCCTCAAGAAAAAATTGTGCTTTATGTCGGAAGACTCGTTTACGAAAAAGGTATCCACGTGTTAATAAACGCTGTTCCAAAGGTCTTAGAGAAAGTAGATGCTAAATTCATAATTGTGGGCAGCGGTTACATGAAAGAGCAGCTCTTGAACATAGTTAGAAGCATGAGGTTAGAACATAAAGTGCTTTTCTTGGGGTTCGTAGACGATGAGACTCTGCTTAAATTACAGAAATGCGCTGATGTCTCTGTCGTGCCATCCCTGTTTGAACCATTTGGAATAGTTGCTTTGGAGGCGATGGCAGCGAA
>CP070714.1:308182-313058 GCA_020350385.1 Candidatus Bathyarchaeota archaeon
ATATGTCGCTGAGCCTGGTTTAAGTGGAACAAGTTCTAATCCTGATAAGGGTGCAATCATAAAACCGCCTGTTTCGGTCTGCCACCAAGTATCGATTATTGCGAGTTTTTCTTTTCCTATTACGCGGTAGAACCATTTCCAAGCTTCAGGGTTTATGGGTTCACCCACTGTTCCCAGAAGCCTGAGAGTGCTAAGATCATGTTTGTTGATCCATTCTTCGCCGAACTTCATGAACATTCGGACCGCTGTCGGGGTTGAGTAGAGTATTGTTACACCATGCCTTTCAATCATCTCCCACCAACGGTCCTTCGCTGGGTAGTCAGGAGTTCCCTCGAAAAGCAGCGAGGTTATGCCGAGTGAAAGCGGCGCATAAACGTTATATGTATGTCCAGTGATCCAACCTATGTCTGCAGTGCACCACCAAATGTCATCTTCGCTCGGGTTGAAAGCCCATTTGAGAGTCCAGTACGCCCAAACGTTGTAGCCCCCTGTTGCGTGTTGGACTCCTTTTGGTTTTCCTGTTGTGCCAGAAGTGTATAGTATGAATAGTGGGTCTGTTGATTGCATTGGTTCGGGTGGAACATATGCGGATGCTCCTGCTTGTATGAGTACATCGGTATACCATACGTCTCGTCCTTCTTTCATTTTGATTTCTTGACCTGTTCTTTTCACTACTATTACCTTTTCCACAGTTGGTGTGGTTAGCAATGCACGGTCAGCGTTATCCTTTATTTTTATAATTTTTCCACGTCTGTATGATCCGTCAGCTGTGACGAGGATTTTTGCTTCACAATCAATTATTCTGTCTGCTAATGCTTCAGAGCTGAAGCCTGAGAAGACAACTGTATGTATTCCGCCTATTCGAGCTGTTTCAAGAAGCGTAATTGTGAGTTCAGGGATTACGGGTAGGTAAACGGCTACTCGGTCTCCTTTTTTGAGCCCTGCGTTTTTGAAAGCTTTAGCGAGTTTGTTGACTTCTGTGTAGAGTTGATAATAAGTATAGGTTTTGACCTCGCCCATTTCTCCTTCCCAAATGTAAGCGATTTTGTTTCTACGTTGGGTTTTTATGTGTCTGTCTAGCGCGTTGTGTGATATGTTGAGAATTCCATCAGGGAACCATTCATAAAATGGCGGATTTGAGTCGTCTAGAACTGTGCTGTAAGGTTTGAACCAGTCTATGGCTTTTCCTTTTTCAGCCCAGAACTCTTGCGGGTTGTTTATTGATTTCTCCCATTCTTGTCTTCGTTGTTCTCCCGAAGATGGTTGCGTACCATTTGGATAAAATTTATCGTTAAATGGTAAATTAGTTTCCGACATTTTTTTCATTCCATTAATTTGAGGGGAAAAGTCTGATATAGAGAATATAAAGTTTTTCAGCCACTTATCCAACAATGAACAAAGAATTGAGGCATATTTAGCATACTGAACAAGATATTCATGACAATTTTGCATTAAGGATCCACTGCAAGTTGTTTGCTTGCTGTAATGTTTCTGCCCCGATTTTTCTACTACTCTTATTTAAAGTAATCATAGTGGTGAGAGAACCATCTTTGAGCATAACTTGCTCAATAATAAATTGTTAGGGCTTGCTCGTGTGCAAAAAATAGAAAAAGGGTTGAGTTTTAGCTTGTGGACCAAATCGGTAGCACTGTTTTCTTGTGTGCTTCGTTCAACACTTCCGCGAATGCTAGGTAGACTGCGCTTAGTCCACAGATGATCCCTTCAATACCTGTAAGGTTGTTGAAAGTGAATGTTCCGAACAGTATTGGGTTACCTGTTAATTCTCTGATAGTTAGCATGAAGAACAAAATTGCCAAGCTCATGAAGACGAATTGCAAAGCACGGTTTGTCTTCAGAGTGCCAAAGAACATTGTGAAGGTGAACAATCCCCACATAAAGAAGTATGCAGCCATCGCCATTTCTGTTGGGCCGCTTAGCCCAGGGAATATTGCATTGTTGGGCAAAAGGAGAAGCAGCACAAGAGACCACCAGAAAAGACCGTACGAAGTGAACGCCACAGTTCCGAAAGTATTACCTTTTTTAAACTCCATGAGCCCCACGATAACTTGCGCTAGTCCTCCATAAGCCAAGCCCATTGCCAATATCATGGTGTCAAGTGGAAAAAACCCAGCATTATGCAGATTAAGCAAAACAGTTGTCATTCCGAAACCTAGCAGTCCAAGAGGTGCAGGATTCGCAAGTTTTTCACTCATTTTCTACACCTATATCAAAGAGTTGCTCCTCTGATTATTCTAAGTTTATTAAGTTTTTGTCGGAATTATCTCCATTTCCAGATCTTTCTACCATAAAAAACCTCTGGTAATATAAACAAACCTGAAAGTGATGCCACAATTATTATTCCCCAGTCTAGAAGACCATCGATTGGCACCGTACCCATTCCAGGTCCAAGCAAAGGTATGAAAGGTATTGCCACTGTTATCGCTGCCGAAATCAAGACAGACCATAAGAGGTATTTGTTTGAGAAGAATCCAACTCTGAAAGCGTTACGTTTTTCAGATCGGCAGTTCCATACTACTAGAAGTTCCTGCAAGGTTGCACGCATAAAAGCCATTGTCCTTGCATATATCAAGGGTTGACCCAAGATATAGTATTGCCAATAAAATATGCCTCCAGTTAAGGCAAACTGCAACGTAAAAGTGGCAAGTATTGACGCGAATCTACCATATAGCACACCTTCGTTTGGATTACGTGGAGGCCGTTTCATTACATCTTCTTCAGGAGGATCCATAGTCAATGCCAAAGCAGGTAATCCATCGGTCATCAAGTTGAGCCAAAGTATCATGCTTGGAAGAAGCGGAAGCTCCAAACCCATCAAGGCAAAAAGAGCTATGATTCCCAACTCATCAAAATTTGAACGTAACAAGAAGAATGAGAATTTGCGAATATTGTCATAGATGCTGCGACCACCTTCAACCGCACTAACAATTGTCGCAAAGTTGTCATCTGCTAGCACAACATCAGCCGCTTCTCTAGTCACGTCTGTGCCAGTGATCCCCATCGCAACCCCAATGTCAGCCTGTTTCAAGGCAGGGGCATCATTTACCCCGTCGCCTGTCATGGCAACGATTTCACCTTTTTCCTTAAGCGCCTTCACAATTCTCAATTTATGTTCGGGAGATACTCTCGCGTATACAGAAACTTCCTCTACAACCTTCTTGAATTCGTCCTCATCAAGATTATCCAGCTCCTTGCCTGTGAGTACTTTGTCACTATGCAACATTTCCAGCTCTTTCGCTATGGCAACAGCAGTAAGTTTGTGATCTCCCGTAATCATTACGGTCTTTATGCCTGCTTGTCTACATTTCGCGTTTGCCTCTTTCGCTTCGACTCTCGGTGGATCGATCATGCCAGAAAGACCCAAGAATATTAGGCTTGTCTCATACTCTTCTTCCTCAAACTTGTCGATGGGACGGTTCGGCAATTCTTTGAAGGCAGTCCCAAGTACACGTAAGGCACCACTAGCCATTTCTTCGTTAGCTTTAAGAACTTCTTGTTTTTCTTTAGAGGATAATTTTTTAATCTGTCCGTCTCTTAAAATATGAGTGCTTCGTTCTAAGACGATTTCAGGGGCTCCTTTTACAAATGCGACCATATTTTTCTCTGGGTTCTCGTGGACTGTTGTCATGAGTTTTCTTTCGGAGGTAAAAGGTATCTCATGAATCCTAGGATAGGACTCTTCTAGTTTTTTCTTTGTAAGACCTGCCTTAGTTCCAACAACAATAAGGGCTCCTTCTGTGGTGTCGCCAATTACTCTTTTTCCATCATAGTGTGCATTAGTACATAATACATTGGCTTCCAGTAGCAATTTGAGTTCGACAATATCTTGCGGGTTGACGAAAACCCCATTTTCTAAGAATTCGCCTTTTGGTTCATAACCCGCTCCGGTAACTTCGTAAAATTTTCCCTGTGTGTAGAGCTTGCGGACAGTCATCTCTCCCTTCGTCAAGGTTCCAGTTTTGTCCGAACAGATGAAAGTTGTAGCGCCCAAGGTTTCAGCAGAAGTAAGTTTCCTCAAGATAGCGTTACGTCGGGCAAGTTCTCTGGCACCTAGAGCAAGAGAAACCGTAACTACTGCTGGTAGCCCTTCGGGAACCGCAGAAACCGCGAGAGCAATAGATACTTCAAATGCATCTAAGATATTGGCCATTATATCGCCAGGACTAATCATCACCCCGAGAACGAGAATTTCGTATAGCTCGAGAGCTAATATTACCACGCTGATAGCGACAATTACGATGCCTAATTTCCTTGCGAATCTCGCGAGTTTTTGCTTGAGAGGGCTTTCCTCCTCCTGCATGGTTTGAACCATTTCTGCGATTTTTCCAAATTCCGTTTTCATTCCAGTAGATGTGACTACGGCCTTTCCTCGACCGTAGGTCATGTGGGTAGCCATAAAAACTGAGTTTTTCCTATCCGCGACTGGGGTGTTTTCACTGACTACATCTAAGTTTTTAGTAATATCTGTAGACTCACCCGTCAAGACTGCTTCATCAGCTTTTAAATCCACTACTTCGAGTAGTCTGGCGTCGGCTGGAACTCTGTCGCCTGCTTCTAGAATCACAACATCTCCAGGTACTATCTCTCTGGCAGCAATTTTTTGCTCCAACCCTTCTCGCATTACACGGGCTTTGGGCGCGGTTAGTTTTCTCATGGCTTCCATAGCCTTTTCTGACCGATATTCCATGACGAAACCTAAAACTGAATTGAGAATTACAATGACGGCGATTATAGCCGCGTCAATATGGTCCCAAATCAAAAATGAAATTGCAGTGGCTATTAAAAGCATGATTACAAAGATATCTTTGAATTGCCTGATAAAAATCTGAAGTGGAGTTACTTTCTTCTTTGCTTTAAG
>CP070714.1:313158-318298 GCA_020350385.1 Candidatus Bathyarchaeota archaeon
GGAGCGACTACACAGGAATCGACGAATACTCCGGCTTAAATCAAGACGAGCTAGGCAGCGACGGCATAAGTGACACGCCGTGTATTATTGACGAGACCAACCAAGACAGTTATCCACTTATGGCACCTATTTATGCATTCGATGCAGGCACATGGGAGGAGACTCATTACTTCGTTGACGTGGTCAGCAACTCCATGGTTTCAGACTTCTACTTTAATCCTTCTGAGGGGTCTTTCCTGCGTTTTACTGTGACTGGCCCAGATGGCACATCAGGTTTCTGTAGAGTCACCATTCCTGAAGGGCTTTTAGGAACTTCCGACGTTTGGACAGTTAAAGTAAATGATCACACAGTCACACCAAATATAATGGAAGACGATGAGAACACATACCTCTACTTCACCTACAGCCACAGCACAAAAACAGTTGAAATAAGAGGGCGAGAGGCAATCGAGTTTCCAATGTGGATCCCAATGTCACTCATACTCATCGTGCTTGCAGTTGCCATAGCCGCAGTCATCTACAAACGAAGACTACCCAAAACACCAAGCTACTAGCAATTGCGCGCTAGCCTGTTTAGAAATTGGTATAAAATGGTTTTTATTCTCTTTTCGGGATTTAAGGGCGGTTTCGTTTGTGTTTATATCCCAAGAACCTAAAATGAAGAGATTTGTGTAGTCTTCACTTTATCTACCAAAAGCTTCGCTTCACTGTCTCTTTAGAGCTATTTAATTCCTAGCCGTAATTTCACAGCCCTTCGGAAATGCGCCAGTATTGTGCGTATTATCGAGAAACTCCAGAATCTTCCTTTGCCTATCATGCTGAAAAAGTATCCTGGGCGGAGATAAAACCTTTGAAAAGCCCGTTCGCGAATATCCCTCAACTCTTGCCCTGTGATTGTTTCCATCTTAAACACAGGTGTCGCCGTATCAAACTTGTTGAAGTCAGTTGTCGTAAGCAAACCATCTTCTACAACATGCTCGTACAGGGGAGTACCTGGATAAGGCGTGGCAATATAATAACCCACATCATTAGGACTCAATCTCTCTATGAACTTTATAGTTTCCCAAATAGATTCCCTAGTTTCACCAGGAAAACCAAGAACCACATTCGCAACGGTCATCAGTCCAACCTCTTTTGCCCACTTGAAAGCTTTAATCGTTTGTGCGGGCGTGATTCCTTTTCTCATAGCATCTAAGACTGGCTGCGAACCTGACTCAACTCCAAACCACACGGCGAAGCAGCCTGCCTCTTTCATTGTACAGAGCAAATCTTTCGTAACCATGTCAACGCGGGTCTCGCAGTCCCACTCTATCTTCATTTTCCGATTTTTTATCTCCCTGCATATTTCCGCAGCCCTTTCCTGATCTACAGTGAACGCATCATCATAAAATGTAAACTGGTGCGCCCCGAAGGTTTTCTGAAGGTACTCAATCTCGTCCACGACGTTTTTTGGGCTTCTCATTCGATATCGTCGCCCAAACATTCTGACTGCAGTGCAGAAGTCGCACCAGTAAACGCAGCCGCGACTCGTCACTAAGGGAAATATTACTGTTCCGTGTTTTCGTAGCCGTTCAATCGGCCAGAGATGATGGGCTGGAAAGGGCATATCATTCAGATTTTCAATGTACGCTCTATCTGGATTCTTTACGATTTTTCCGTCTTTTCTGCAAGTTATGCCCAATACATCCTGGTAATTCTTGCCTGCTTCTATCCTTTCAGCGATTTCCAGCATTGTGTTTTCGCCT
Organism: Candidatus Bathyarchaeota archaeon; assembly: GCA_020350385.1. GTDB lineage: Archaea > Thermoproteota > Bathyarchaeia > Bathyarchaeales > Bathycorpusculaceae. Next base: position 314,904 of record CP070714.1, read on the forward strand.
TCCTTCCTTACAATAATGTCTAAGGACGAGCATTCTTGCAATGCTTCCTTATCCCAGAACGAAACATGGGAACCACCCAGAATTGTTAAGCAATTTGGACAGGCTTCTTTGGCTTTTTTTGCGATTTGGAGCGCAGATTTATACGTGAGTGTGGTTGACGTTATTCCGACTATGTCGGGTTGACGCTTACTAATTTCGCTTCTGAATTCTTCATATGAGAACCTGAGTGCTTGGCAATCAATTACATCAATTTCATATTGATACTTCTCCAAAACAGCAGCTAAATACCCTAAACCTAATGGAGTGAAGGGTGGATGCTGATGGGACCCTATCGGGTAGGGGGGGTTCACAAGGGTTATATGCATACTCATTTTTTCCCAAACGCTTATCCTTGAATATTTACATAAAATTGTTTGCTTAATATCTTTCGCATAATTATTTGTCGGAACGCGAAAATTAGACTAAAGTAATATATTGTCTTCTGAACACGCGGTGTCTCGTTAGTAGCATAAGGCGTATTCCGTTTTTCCTCTTCTATGTAAATGCGCAGTGCAGTACCCATTCAGCAAAAATATTTAAGAGAATTATCATTTTAAAGGTGTGTCTCATATTAAATGGTAAATTCACAAAATGCTCAGAGAGGGGAAATAAATTGATTCTTTTGATGACCACTGCTCCGCCAGAAAAATCGCCTTGGAGTGTACCAATGAGGCTTCCCCCGTTGGGATTATCTTATGTTGCTGCGGCTCTTGAAAAAGCCGGTTTTAAGGTAGAAATGCTTGACAATTACATGCTCAAGAAATCAACTGACGATATCAAACAGATGATCAAAAAACTCAATCCCGAGATAGTTGGAATAACTTGTAGCTCAGCATCATATCCACGATGTGTTGAAACAGCCAAGGCTATTAAAGAGGCATTGCCTTCCTGCAAAGTGGTGGTTGGTGGGTGGCATCCCTCCTACATGCCTAACAGCATGCTCCAACACTCAGAAATAGACTACATTATCATGGGCGAAGGAGAGCGCGCAATGACGGAACTTGCAACTTATATAACTAAGGGCGAAGACGAAAAGGCTATTGTACAAATTGCTGGCGTTGCTTACAGGCATGAAGGAAAAACAGTGAAAACAGCTCAGAAGTTCATCATTGATTTGGATGTGCTTCCTTTTCCAGCACGGCATTTGTTGCCCATGCACCTATATGAACGAGAAATCCCCTATCTGAGAGCAAAACCCTTTGACACCATGAACATAGTGAGAGGGTGCCCGTTTAATTGCGTATATTGCGAGACCAGAAGACTTTGGGGACAAACGTGCCGCGCTTTTAGTCCCCGCAGAGTTGTAGACGAAATCAAGCATCTGGCAACAAACTATGGTACAAAAGGAATCTATTTTGTAGGTGATAATTTCACCATTAAGAAAAAGAGAACAATAGAGCTATGCGAGCTGATAAAAAAGTCTAAACTGAATGTTGAATGGGTCTGTGACACCAGAGCCGACATGGTCTCGCGGGATCTGCTAAAGTCAATGAAAGAGGCTGGGTGTCAGACTATTTGGTTTGGAGTTGAATCAGGGTCCCCAAGAATTTTGGAAAAAATCAATAAAGGCATTACTAACGAGCAGACTATTCAAGCGTTTAAGCTTTGCAGGGAAGAGGGTATACAGATCGCCTGTTCATTCATATTGGGAATACCCGGCGAGACAGTCAAAGACATGGAAGTCACGTACAAGTTTGCCAAAAAACTGGACCCAGACTGGTGTCAATTTAATATCTTCATAGCGGTTCCTGGTAGCGGTCTATATGATGAAGTGATGCAGAAAGGTCTTCACGATCGCGTAGAAGGCTTTTTAGCTTACGTCAAAACCGAAGATTTCAATTATGAGTCGTTGCTAGAGATTCAAAAGCGATATCAATCTGACCTAGATTTGTCACCGAAGAGAATTCTTCGAAAAATAAGGCGCGAGGGTTTTTGGACCGTTTTAAAAAAGGGTCCTAGATATCTCCGTCGTTTAGCATAATCGATTCTTTTGTGTTTGTAGAAGTCATGTTTAATTTACATCTTGAACAGTTTACCACTCTTTCAAAGTTGCATAATTTTTCATTAAGTTTAACGAGATGGCCTTAGCTCCATGCGCTTATGAACTCATACAGTTTCAGTAGCGTGAAAAAGTTCACTAATCATTTTTCATTTTCCTAATTGTATATTAATAAAAGCTACATATGTTTCAATTGCAACTTAAACTATGAAATCGAAAACAGTGGGATTGAAAGGGAGTTCGTTATGAGCGAAGACCTTCGAGAAAGAATTCATAAGGCAAACGTTGCAGTCCATCGATTTGAGGCAGAATATTATGAGTTGCTTCACCCAGAAGTATATAACAAACAAGAGCAAAAAAGAATAGATTCTATATTAAAGATGGTAAACAAACTCACAGCCGATAATCAAGAAACGGCTCTTGATTTTGGAGCTGGTACTGGAAATTTAACCGGCAAGCTTCTTCGCATGGATTACACAGTAACTGCAATAGATATTTCTGCAGAAATGTGTACGATTTTGAAAAAAAGGTATAACGCTTACTTAAAGACTAAAAAATTGACCGTTATTAATTCGCCGATCGAAGATGTGAGTTTTGATGAAGGTGAATTTGATTTGATTACTTGTTATTCTGTGTTACATCATTTACCAGATTATGTGGTTACAATCCATAGGCTTTCCGATTTTTTGAAAAAAGGAGGTATACTTTACCTAGATCATGAAGCATCTCCATTTTATTGGAATAGCGAATCGCAAAATTTGGCGCGCTTTGTGAAGCACATTTATTTCCATTCTAATCCGTTACTCAACACTTTATATTTCCGGATTGTGGGACTAAATACCCCTTCCCTTGATTATACTTTCTCTGATTATTGGCACAAAAAAGAGCATCCTTTAGACCATGAGGAAATAAAATGTGTATTTGAGAAGAAGCACTTTGATTTCTTTAAGCGAATAGACTATCATCTTATTGGAACATGGGTTTTGAATCCGATTTTTTATTTATACAAGCGTATTTGTAAACCTGAAATGAGTTTTTGGGTAGCTAAGAAGTAATGTAAATGTCTACTCCGATTTCTTTTTCGTTCTTAAGCCGGTTTTCATAGCTACGCTGCACTCTTCTCTTATGTCTTTTGGCGCGACTCTAATTTCTTAGCTACTTCGGTTGTTAAGGTATCTAGTTTGGATACAAGCGCTTGTATTTAGGCGCTGACGCGTTTTGACTTCGTTATAGTGAAAGCTACTGTGCTTTTTGAAGTAAGAACGAGGTTTTTTCAAATAGCCTAATTCTAATTTGCTTTCTTGAGTACATCTTTCAAAGTTTTTATGAGCTTCAAGTTTTCTCTGGATGACCTGAC
>CP070714.1:318398-321795 GCA_020350385.1 Candidatus Bathyarchaeota archaeon
CGGTTTGCGGGGCAAGCCAGTCAATAAGTTGCCTTGGAATTTTACATTCAATTGTGACTCTAATTGGACCTAGCGGAGATTCCGCCACTTCCTCCGAGAAGGAAACATGACCAGCAAATGCCACCTGCTTGTTAAGGCAGAAACCAATGATCTGTCCTCGTGTTCCTTCAAAAAGCGCCTTTCTTGCGGCATCACGAATGCGGTCCGAGCGAAGTAAATTACGCAGTTTAATGAGTGCTTCTTGCCCTTTCGCCTCAGCCTTTAGAATACTTCCCTTGAAGGACGGTATAACTTCCGCAGATATGTTGCCGAAAAGGTTTGCCACAGCCTTTTTCACTTTTTCTTCACTCTCCGTGAGGTTGATTTCGGTTTCAATGCAAATAGCTAATTCTTCCATTTCTTTTCAATCATCCTAAGGCTTTCCTTGACTTTGGCTTTTGTATCGTTTCTGTTATTCTCGTTTATTATGAGGTGCTCGGCAATAGCTATTGCGTTTCCTAAACCCACGCTTAGTTCCCGCATATCTCGTTCGTGAAAAAGCTCCCACCGGTCCGGGTCATCGCTTCTACGGCGGCGGTAGAGACGGTTAAACCGTATTTCTGGCGAAGCATGCACCGCCATAAGGCTGAATTTGGAAAAACGCGCTTTGAAAGCGTCAACTTCACTCCGACTTCTTACGCCGTCCACGATTACTTTTCTGCTTTTCTGTTGTTCTATCCTTGAAATACACCTTTTGGCAATTATGCTGTTTCCGCCTTCTTCCCTTAACTTAAGCATCATTTTTCCCATGTTTTTTGGGGTTGGTTTCAACCCACGCTTTTTCGTCTCTTCCCTAATCACATCTCCCATAACAACGACGGCGTATCCTTCCTTCTGAGCAGCTTTCACCACGAGAGATTTGCCCGATCCTGGCATCCCAGCTAGGCAAACAACGATTTTGTCAGCTTTCATGTTGCACCCTTTTTTATTCTTACAATAGCAGTATTCAAAATTAAAAAGCATTTATGAGGGGAAAATGTAAAAAGTACTCGAAGGAATTAGGAATGGCTGGGTCTATTAGAAGTTTCTTGGCTTTCGACATAGAAAGCGACACTATTTTGAACAGACTTGCGGCGGTGCAGAATCTTTTGGTTCAGACGGGCGCAGATCTGAAACTTGTGGCGCCTGAGAACATACACATTACAGTCCGCTTTCTCGGAAACATCACGCCAGCTATAATTGAAAAAATATTTGACGGAATGAAGAAAGTCCAGTTTGCCCCATTTAACGTGCGAATTAACGGTTTAGGCGCTTTTCCCACCCTGCGCTACTCACGGGTCGTTTGGGCTGGAATTACCGAGGGTGCAGAACAGTTGAAAAGTGTCTTCAACCAGCTGGAACCTCGTCTTCACCGTTTAGGCTTTACTCCAGACTCTAAGGGTTTCAGTCCGCACTTGACAATCGCCCGCGTGAAATCAGGAAGAAACAAAGCACAATTAGCCGAGTTTATCGCCGAAAACGTGAACTACGAGTTCGGCATCGTCAAGGCAGATTACCTGCGACTCAAAAAGAGTGACCTAACGCCTAAAGGTCCTATTTACTCAACCCTTAAAGAATTCCGCCCTAAACTGTAAAGAAAAGGATTGACTATGCAGAAAGAAGCAAACAAGGTCTACAAAGAAATCTTGGAAAAAATCACGGTTACACGAGAAGACAGGGTGAAAATAATGGCTTTAGCTAGAGAATTAAAGCAAAAGGTAGCCCTTGCATGCGAAGAACACACCATCAAAGCCATAGTAAGGATTGAAGGCTCAGTCGCAAAAGACACTTGGCTAAAGAAAAAACCCGAAATTGACATATTCATGCGCCTACCAACCGCGATACCTCGCAGATCGCTTGGCCAAATTACATTGAAAATTGCACGAAAAGCCACTGAAGGCTCGCAGCAAATAGAACGCTTCGCGGAGCACCCCTACTTGGAGGCATTCGTCGGCGATGTCAGAGTAAATATTGTGCCTTGCTACGATGTGAAACGTGGAGAATGGCTGAGCGCCACTGATAGGACACCTTTCCATACAGACTACATAAAAAGACACTTAAACAAAATCTTGCGGAACGAAGTTCGCCTGCTCAAAAAGTTTCTGCAAGGAATCACCGTTTACGGAGCTGAAATAAGAACAGGTGGCTTTAGCGGTTATCTCTGCGAGCTTCTGATTCTGAATTACAAATCCTTCAGCGAAACTTTACGTGCATTTGCGAAGTACATGAAACGAATAATCATAGACATTGAAGGCTACTATGCAGGCAGAGAGAAAGAGCTTCAGCTTCTCTTCCCGGAACCGCTAGTTGTAGTTGACCCTGTGGATGAAAGAAGAAACGTGGCTTCCGCTGTTCAGCCACAGAAACTCTACACGTTCATTGGTGCAGCCAGAGCCTTTCTAAAAACGCCAAACGCAAAGTTCTTTTACCCCCCAGAAGCTAAAGTCCTCTCAGCAGCAGCCTTAAGGAGTAAGCTGGAGAATCGCGGTGCTTCTCTATTATTTCTAAGGCTTGGCAAAATAGCAGCGGTTCCCGATGTTTTATGGGGGCAACTGTACAAGACGCAGCGGTCTTTGCGAAAACTGGTTGAGCTTAACGACTTTAAAGTCCTCAGAGACGCCGTTTGGAGCGACGAAAAAACGGTTAGCATCTTTGTTTTGGAGCTTGAGCAACATGTTCTTTCAAGCGTTAAGAAGCATTTGGGTCCGCCTCTTGAACGGAAAAAGGAATGTGAAAACTTCTTGTCCAAATACGCTAATAGCGCTGACGTGGTTTCTGGGCCATATATTGAGGATGGTCGCTGGGTTGTGGAGCTCCGTCGAAAGGTCACGAATGCAGTTGAGTTTCTGAAAGAGAAATTAAGCGATGGTGGCAGAAACGTAGGCGTTGCGGAACTGGTTTCACGAGTATTTAAGGAAAAATTCAGCATTCTGGTCAAAAGTGAAGTTGTTGAAGTCTGCGGCGGCAATAGGGAGTTTGCGGTGTTCTTAACAGATTTTCTTTCTGGCAAGCCTTTCTGGCTAGAAACCGCTGAGACTGAGTGCTAAAAGCACTGTTCCAAGAAGCCAGCAGTAGAACGCAAATAGGAAGAATTTTTTGCCGGTTAATGCCTTCCACAGGAGCTTTAATGCGAAATAACTAACTACAAGCGAGACGGCAATACCTACGAGGATTTCCGTCAAACCAACGCCTACAAGAGTTAGCGTGGTATGTTGCTCGTACAAGGTCAAGCCTAATGCGCCAATTACTGCTGGAACAGAGAGCAAAAATGAAAATTTGAAAGCTTTCTCACGTCTTATTCCCAGCAAAAGCGCTATGGTGATTGTCAACCCGCTTCGTGATATTCCTGGAATTAAGGCTATACCTTGAGCAGTGCCTA
>CP070714.1:321895-324909 GCA_020350385.1 Candidatus Bathyarchaeota archaeon
CTAGTTCAGGTAAAATTTCCAGAGGATAAAACAGGCATTGTTGATGAGTTTGAAACTGAGCTTGGAAAAATGAAGGGCGTAAGCCAAGTTCAGACGATGATAGTGCGAAGAACAAGCAGATAACCGATTAATGATCGCGCTTCTTCAAGTAGACAATGAGATCTACGGCATCAACTGAAGCTGCAGTTCATGCATTTCAGCCTTTAAGTAAGGAGGCTATGATCTCCACAGAGTAATGTAGTAAACTCCCACCACATACAAAGACCATCATAATTTTTATTTTACATACGCTTTAAAGTTTATATAGTAATAAACCTCTGTTTCAACACGCTCAAAGTAACAATCATAAGGAGGATTCTAGTTGAGTGAAGTTCAATTACGCGTGGGCGATGCAAGACAAAGAGATGTCGGAAGGGGCATAGCCCGCATCGACCAGAAAACCATGCAGAAACTAGGCATAAGCGCTGGCGACGTGATAGAGATAGCTAACAAGCGAACAACCTCAGCCATAGCTTGGCCAGCCTACAGCGAAGACCAAAATCGGGGCATTATTCGAATCGACGGGTTCACGCGTAAAAATTCAGGAGTAGCCATAAACGAGTACGTAGTTATAAGACCCGCAAAAGTCAAAACTGCACTTGGCATTACACTTGCGCCAATCGACATGCGACTAAACGTTGACGAAGATTTCACGAATTTCGTTAAGAATCGCCTCATGGAGAGAACACTCGTTGAAGGTGACACGACCCTAGTTATGATGCTGGGACACGCCATACCATTCACGGTCTCGAAGACTCGCCCCCATGGAATAGTAAAAGTTACAGCAGAAACTAGACTCACCATTCTAAACGAGCCAGCACCAGAGGCAAAAGGAATGCCAAGAACAACGTACGAAGACATTGGCGGATTACATGAGGAAATCCAAAGAGTAAGAGAAATGGTGGAACTTCCCTTGAGGCATCCTGAGCTTTTCCAACGGCTCGGAATAGAACCTCCAAAAGGCGTTCTCCTTCACGGTCCGCCTGGATGCGGGAAAACCCTATTAGCTAGAGCAGTGGCCAACGAGTCGGAGGCAAACTTCTACTCAATAAACGGCCCAGAAATCATGAGTAAATTTTACGGCGAGTCCGAAGCAAGGCTGCGGGAGATCTTTCAGCAGGCTCAACAGAACTCTCCAAGCATAATATTCGTTGATGAGCTAGATGCGATCGCGCCCAAGCGGGAAGAAGTCACCGGCGAGGTTGAAAGACGTGTTGTAGCGCAACTCCTTGCTTTGATGGACGGTTTGTCTGGAAGGGGAAACGTAATAGTCATAGGAGCCACCAACAGGCCAAGTGCTCTTGATCCAGCACTTAGGAGACCCGGAAGGTTTGACAGGGAAATTGAAATAGGTGTTCCAGACAAGCAGGGAAGACACGAAATTCTTCAAATTCACACCAGAGGCATGCCTTTGGCGGTGGATGTTGACCTCAAGAAACTCGCAGAGATGTCACACGGATACACGGGCGCCGACGTGGCGGCGTTAGGCAGAGAAACAGCTATGAAAGCCCTCCGCAGATACTTGCCCCAAATAAACCTTGAAGAGGAACGCATACCGCCAAGCGTGCTTGAAAAAATGGACGTTAGAATGGATGACTTCGTTAACGCTTACAAGGAAGTCACGCCGACAGCTATGCGTGAAGTGTACATTGAAGTGTCCACTATTCACTGGGATGACGTGGGCGGACTGGAAGAAGTGAAACAGCACCTGAAGGAAGCTGTCGAATGGCCACTGAAAAAGCCAGGAATCTTCAGCAGGCTTGGAATAAAACCGCCAAAAGGCATACTTCTCTACGGTCCACCTGGATGCGGCAAAACCCTTTTAGCCAGAGCAGTGGCAACTGAGAGCGAAGCTAACTTCATATCGATTAAGGGACCAGAGGTCTTTTCCAAGTGGGTCGGAGAATCGGAAAAGGCTATTAGAGAGGTCTTCAGAAAAGCCCGCATGGCAGCACCTGCAGTGATATTTCTAGACGAGATGGATTCACTTACACCGCGACGCGGCTTAGGTTTCTCTGACAGCGGTGTCTCAGAGCGAGTCATAAGCCAACTTCTCACAGAAATGGACGGAATTGTAACCCTGCAAGACATTGTCGTCATCGCCGCCACCAACAGACCAGATATGGTAGATCCGGCGGTGCTGAGACCTGGGAGATTTGATCGGCTGATTTACGTGCCAGAGCCAGATGAAAAAAGCAGGCTTCAAATATTCAAAATCTACACGAAAGACATGCCTTTAACTAAAGACGTTGACTTAAACCAGCTAGCTTTAATGACCAAGTATTTTTCAGGCGCAGACATTGAATCACTCTGCAGGGAAGCCGCTATGCATACCCTGAGGAGAGATGTTAAAGCCAGAGAGGTTACTATGCAAGATTTTCAGGAAGCCATTAAAGAACTAGGTCCGTCCGTCACGCCTGACATGGAAAAATGGTACAAAAACTTCATGCAACAAATTCGGCAAGTACAGAAACCTACAACGCCGGTTGCCTAAGGAGTAAAATCTGTGCGAGTTAAAACTTGGAAAACCCGTCCTGCCCATTTTGTTTTATTGGAAATTCTAAACAAAAAAGGCGACATGACCGACGATGCCCTTTTTGGCTTGTTGAAAGAGGAGTTTAACGATTTAGGGTACAAAGACTTCAATGAGGTTCTGTTGCGGCTGGAGGTCAGCGGAAAGATCCGCACAACTTCAATGTCGCGGGGAAAGAGACGCGTCGAACTTATCCAGTAGGCTTAATATTAATCGTGTTCAGCGTGTAGTTAATGAAAGACATGCCAGACGCCATAGTTGTTGGAGGTGGACCTGTCGGTTCCTTCGCAGCTTTGAGCCTAGCCAAACTGGGAACAAACGTCACAGTTTTCGAGGAACACAAAACGATTGGTAGGCCATCGCACTGCGCGGGGCATTTGAGCATCCGAAGCTTAAGGAACTTGAGGTTGTATCCGCTTTCTGGGAAAATTGTTGAAAACAC
>CP070714.1:325009-328480 GCA_020350385.1 Candidatus Bathyarchaeota archaeon
ATACAGAAATCCGCCTACATAGCATCAACCCAAGGCATAGATTTAGACGTGAAATGGGAAGGCTTCACCAAAGGACTGTTCGGCCAAGGATTATTCATGCTGAAGGCAAGGGGAAACGGGCAATTATTCATCAACACTTTCGGTGCTATAGACACACACACGCTGGAGGCGGGGCAAACCCTGATAGTTGACAACTTTCACTTAGTTGGCTTCAGCGACTCCTGCAGCTACAAAGTCACCAAGTTCGGCGGACTAAAAGAAACATTGCTTGGTGGAGAAGGCTTAGTAACGCAGATCACGGGTCCGGGAGAAGTTCACATACAGACGAAGAATCTCAGGGAATTCGTTGAGTGGCTCTGGACCCTACTTGAACCAAGAGTAAGATCAAGAGCCCGCTAAACCCTCCATTTTTTACCTTTCCAGCATGAACGGCTTCTCAGCAGCAATTTTCTCGGGAACCCGATCCAACAACATCTGCTCCTCAGTTTTCTTGCTCAACACAATAGGCTGAAGCCTCTTCGCAAGCTCTAACGCCGACACCAACTTACCGCTTCTCTCAGCGTATATCTCCAACAGTACGCCGTCCTTCTTAACAGCTTCACCTAGCTTCGCCTTAAGCACCACGCCAGCACCCTTTTTCCTAGGCGCACCAGCTTCCCTCGCAATGTGAACTATGTCCTCAGTGCTAATCCACAATACTCTGCCCGCCTGATTAGAGGTTAGTTCCGCCTTCTTATCCCCCACAGGTATCTCTTCGGGCTTTACTCGCGGATTTCCACCCTGAGCCTCTATTATTTCTCGAAATTTCCTCTCGGCTTTTCCAGACTGCAACATGTTCTCGGCTTTTTGGCGTCCTTTTTCAACGCCGACCATTTCGAAAAGCATACCCGCGAGGCTTACGGCTTTTTCTTTAAGATCTATTGGACCATCACCCATGAGCGCGTTTAATGCCTCTTGCGCTTCAAGCGCGGGTCCGATAGCGTAGCCTATAGGTTGTTCTCCGAAAGTCAAAGCGCACTGAATGTTCATACCCAAACGTTTGCCTAAATCTACAAAGTCAGAAGCTAAAGTGTACGCTTCTGTCATGCTCTTGATTTTGGCGCCGTCACCGGTTGGAATGTCAATTGCGATGTGGGTAGCCCCTATGGCTTTTTTCTTGCTCATAATCGAAGGTAAAAGTAAAGGATCAATTCCTAAGGGGTATTCAACTTGAATGAACAGGTCGTCAGCTGGCGCCAACTCTAGGGCTCCGCCCCAAACTAGGCAGCCGTTTGTCTCCTCCACAACAGTCTTTATCTCTTTTATGGAGAGGTTCACTGGACATAGGGTTTCGACGCGGTCAGCGGTTCCCGCGGGAGAAGTAACCGCTCGCGAAGACGTTTTGGGAATCGTAAAGCCGGCAGCCGCCACTATCGGTACCACTAGCAGCGATGTTTTATCGCCTGGTAAGCCGCCTATGCTGTGCTTATCCAGTATCGGTGCCTCGCCGAAGTCAAGTGTCTTGCCAGTCTCCACCATCGCTCTGGATAAGGCTTCGTTCTCGCCCATGCTTAATCCGTGAATTTTAAGCGCAGTCAAAAAAGCGGCGATTTCTACTTCGCTCAGATGTCTCTCTACAACGTCTTTGACTATGGTTACCATGTCCCGTTCTCGCAGTCTTTCGCCACGCACTTTCGCCCGCACATGTCTGAGAGACTCGGGAAGCTGAGCCAACTGCACTTCCACTGTCTCCTCGCACTTTAGTCCAAGCGTCTCTGAGGTTTCCTCGTAAAGTCCAATGCGGTTCTTCGGAAAATGAGTGGCAAGGTTTGCTATGGCGATGATTTGTTGGTCACCGTAGGCAATTCGTATCCTGTCTGAGGAATGTACACCTAATAGGCTTGCGGTCTCCTCGCCTAAAATGGCGATTCTTCTTCCGCCAGCCGTGATGTTCAAAACTTCAGCAACCAGCTTCATAAAGATCACACTCATTTAGAATAGGCAAGAAATAGTTAAAGATTTTAAGGAAACAATAATCACACTTAGTAGTAGAGGAAACACGTTTTGAAGTATTTAGACTTCGTCGATTTAAAATACGAGCCAGCAAAAACAGACCTCATCTGCACTTTCTACGTGGAGCCAGAAGGCATTAGTCTCAAAGATGCTGCAGGCGGGGTCGCCGCTGAAAGCTCTATTGGCACATGGACAGAACTTACGACTGCACAGCCCTACGTGGCAAGACTTGCAGCCCTTGTCTTCAACATAGAAGGCAACTTGGTAAAAATTGCGTATCCTATTGAGCTTTTTGAGCGGGAAAACATGCCCAATATCCTGAGTAGCGTGGCAGGAAACGTCTTCGGGCTCAAAGCTTTGAAGAATCTGCGGCTTAACGACGTTAAGTTGCCAGCTGAACTTGTGAAAAGTTTCAAAGGTCCCAAATTTGGTATAAAGGGAATTCGTAAGCTCCTGAAAGTGCCTGAGCGTCCTCTTGTGGGAACAATAATCAAGCCAAAACTGGGACTAAAAACCGTGGACCACGCAAGAGTTTCTTACGAAGCATGGGCTGGCGGCTGTGACGTAGTTAAGGATGATGAGAACTTGAGCAGTCAACGGTTTAACCCTTTTGCAGAGCGTATTGTGAAGACCCTAGAGAGCAGAGACAAGGCCCAAGAGGCAACTGGAGAGCACAAAGTGTACATGGCAAACATAACAGCGGAAACCAAAACTATGCTGAAAAGGGCAGAGTACGTGCTGGACCATGGCGGAGAATACGTCATGGTTGACATTTTAACCTGCGGCTTTTCAGCGTTACAAACGCTACGTGATCAGAACTTCAAACTGGTGATTCACGCGCACCGGGCAGGGCACGCTGCGTTCACCAAGAGACGGAAGCACGGGATATCTATGCGGGTGATAGCCAAAGTTGCACGAATCATAGGTGTAGATCAGCTTCACGTGGGAACTGTTGTGGGTAAAATGTCGGAAAAAAGAGAAGAAGTTTTGGAAAACATTGACGCGTTAAAAGCTGAGATGAGCGGGTTAAAAACCGTTATGCCCGTTGCTTCTGGCGGCCTGCATCCTAGGCTGGTTCCCGCGTTGTTGGAGACCTTTGGAAAAGATTTCGTCATTCAGGCTGGCGGAGGCATTCACGGGCACACGGATGGAACAAAGGCAGGAGCAGTAGCAATGCGCCAAGCCGTTGACGCCGCTTTAAAAGGTACATCCCTAGAAGAATATGCTAAAACACATAAAGAACTGAAAAACGCTCTCGCCCTTTGGAAGACTTAGTCATTGGAAAATCCACGGGTACTTCCGACGAATAATTTCAGCGACGGAGTGCGGCGGAATAATTCCTTCTTCGCAGATTACGCCGTGAATGAAGGCGCGTCGAGTAACATCAAACGCGGGGTTTCGAATTACCAGCTTTTTAGGAGCGCCCTTCCACACCTCGTCTGGACTTCGCTCTTCGATTTGTGCGTAATCCCCACAAAC
>CP070714.1:328580-331185 GCA_020350385.1 Candidatus Bathyarchaeota archaeon
AATATACCCGTCGTCTGGACCTATGTAGACCCTTCCATCAACTACTGCGGGTGAAGATTTAATTCGGTCGCTAGTGTTGAACTTCCAGATGAAACTACCCGTCCGCGCGTTGAGGCAGTACAGGTTCTTGTCATGTGATCCTACGTAAACTCTTCCATCCGCGACGCTTGGTGAAGAAACAATCGCGCCGTCAGTTGCGAAATTCCACCTCAAAGTCAGATTTGCAGGTCCAGACTGCCCAGTTGCAGCGTGTGCCGGATCACGCCGCCACATAGGCCATGACCTAGTACCTATAGCCCATACCTGATCAATTGTTGCGTATTCTTCCCCAGAGTCTACGTCAACCGAGGTTGTCACGTCGCCAGGAATGAGGTATAAGTTGCCGTACGCAACGGCTACGGACTCTCTTGGAGCAAAAGCTTCTATTGGAAGCTTCCATATGAGCTGCCCTGTATAGGCGTCAAGGCATACAAACTCAGATTTGCTTTGCTCTCCAGTATAAGACGCTGTTTGACCTGTTGTAGCGTAAATCTTGCCATCAGCAACTACGGGATTTCCAGGAAATATTAAGGGTCCTGGTCCTTTGTACTTCCACACTAAATCTCCTGTGTTTACGTCGAGAGCATAAAGATGCCCATCTTTGTTGAGCTCGTAGACCATTCCATAAGCAGCTGCTGAACCAATACAAAAATATCCCTCTTCAGTTTTGGGGTTGAAAGTCCATAGAATTTCGCCAGTGGTAGCATTGAAGCAATACATCGAGTTGTCATGAGTACCTCCCCTAAAGAACCTATCCAAGTAATAAGAACCAGAGAAAACCATTGGACTTTTTGTTTCTGTGTCCCACAGAACTTTGCCTGTTTTGGCGTCAAGCGCCATTTGATGTGGGTCATAGGACCCAGGAAACACCTTGCCGTCGCCATACTGTACTCCAGAACCGACTAGCCCGCCGCCAGAAACATAGGTTTCCCACTCCAGTGTAGGCGGGATTGATGGATCTGAAAAATCCCAACCTTGAACGAACGAACCTGTCTTAACATAAAACATCTTTTCCTCTGGACTGTAAACATTTGCAACAAAAAAGGGCGACGGATTGGCAGAAAAATTGGAGCTGGTCCATAAGAGGCGCCCAGTTTCTATGTCAAGGCTACTGTTTCCTACCACAAGATGAGTATCATCAATCTTGTATACTGCTGGCCAAGATCCAGGTGCAGGCACAGTAGTGTTCCACAAGATGCCACCTGTTTCCCTATCAAGAGCGAAAACCGCAGTTTTTGTTGTGATAAAGACCTTGCCGTTAAATGCCACGACATAGCTCTGTATGCCAGTTATGTTTGTTTTCCACAAGAAATCAGGCGCTTCTGGAGCGGGCCCTGCTGAGAACCGCGTAAAAGATGGGTCACCCTGAAATTGCGGCCACTCATATTGGAGCAAAACGTCGTTATCGCCTGTTCCGACGCTTGAAGGTTGATCTGTACTACTTTCGAAAAATAAGTCCCTAACATATAACGATATGATTAGTAGCATAATCAAAGCAGCTATAACAAGCAGAAGCTTTGGAAACTTCATTTTTTAGCCTCTGAAGTTTAAGGGATAAACAATAATCTGCATTGACTCTATTTTCCCCAACAACTAGTGGTAAGATTCAATTCAACTATAAACCTTACGGAATATAATCTAATTTGCTGCGTCATCAAGGAAATATTGGATAGTTCTACCAAGCAATCAAAAAAATGAAACGAGAGAAAACGCATAATCTTTTTTAGGACGCTAGAATTCTAGGGTAAATGATGAATTACCGAAGAACGTTTGAGGTTGAATTTTAGTTTGGCGAATAAGGGCGCTTTACTTATGACTTCCTGGAGGGCTACAGGGGCCTGCAATGCACGTTGCAGATACTGCAATGTTGATGCAACGACTGCACACGCTCCCAGAGAATTGAGCACAAAAGATGCATTACATTTAGTTGATGAAGTTCACAGTTTCGGCGTCAAGTGGTTTGGCATAAAAGGCGGCGAACCCCTGCTACGAAAGGACATATTTGAAATTGTTGGTTACGCGAAAAACCTTGGCCTCAACGTTTGCTTACTAACTAACGGCTGCTTCGTTGACGGAAAAATCTACGATAACCTTGTTAAAAACGAGGTTTGGACATCGGTAAGCATAGACGGCCCAGAAGAGATAAACGACCAGTTGAGAGGTAAGGGCTCTTACAAGAAGGCGCTGGCCGCTATTGAAAAATTGTCGAAAGGAAAAATCCTGAATGGAATAGCAGCAGCAATTACCACTATTAACTATAAGCATCTTGATTACGTTGCCGAGTTGGCTGAAAAATATCAAGCTAATTTCATCTGGTTTAATCATCTGGTTCCGAGTGGAAGAGCAAAAGAAACCATGGAGTTAACCCCTACTCCTGAGCAATACGAGTGGGCCCTGAACCATATATGGGATTTGACCGTGAAATACGAGGGCAAATTTGATGTTCATGTGCACTGCCCGCATTATGCGCGTGTAGTTAAGCAACGTAATCCGCCGAATTTTCAGGAGTGGTACGATCACAAATTTCATGGGAAATGTACCTACTTCGCGTTTGGCGGCTACATAA
>CP070714.1:331285-347013 GCA_020350385.1 Candidatus Bathyarchaeota archaeon
CATTTCTTCTGTAAGCCTTCTTCTGTCTTACAATCACCGCTTGGAAAAGCTTCTTTCTCATGTCTGGTGACCCTTGCCTGACAGAAACAGTAACCTTGTCGCCCACAGTTGCAGATGGATAACGTCTCAATCGACCCTTATAGCCTATGGCTTGAATTAAGCGCAATACTCGCGCTCCAGTGTTATCAGTGCATCTTATTGTCGAGCCAGCAAGGAGTCCCCTCGTAACTTTCTGTCCGTGCGAAAGCATACCCTTTGCGATAAGTGCCCTTTGTTTTGCCTTCGCTGCCATCTTACTTCGCCTCCAGTTTCTCCACAACAACGAAGGCTACTGTTTTGCTGATTGGGCGGCATTCCGCGATTCTTACTCTTTCGCCTTCCTTTGCGTCTATGCACGGCGGATTGTGCGATGGAATGTGACCGCGCCTTCGCTCATACCTCACGAATTTTGGGGAGAATTGAAGGTACTCGCGTTCCACAACAACGGTTTTATCCATCTTCGCGGTGACGATGACACCATCCAAAACGCGGCCTCTCACAGGCAGCGTTCCATGGAAAGGACAGTTTCTATCATCGCAAGATTTCCTAGGTTTCTTAAAAGTTAAGGACATCACCATAACCTCTTCACGCTTTTTTTGAGGCGGTCTTCAGGTCTCCCAACTAAAAGTGCGCCGTCGATTTCAACGATGGTTCCGTCGGAAAACTTGAAATTAAAAACTGCCGAGTTTTTTATTACACTTTTCGGCTTCCCTTCATGTAGAATCGTGAAAGTGTTTTTTGTTTCGTTAATTACCTTGCCAAGTATCCCAATATAGCTGGCATGGTGACTATTGACAATTTTCCCTTCAGTTCCTATGAATTCGCGACGTACAATGTCAGGGGATGCCTTCACTTGGTTTTCTTCTCCTTTTTCCTTTTTGTTTTTGTTGTCTTCTTTGCAGTTTTTTCCTTTGACGCTCTAAGTCCAAGTTTGTTTTCATTCTCTATTGTAAGTATCTGGGCAATTGTCCTGCGCAGTTCTTTCATTCTAGCGGGGTTCTCTACAGCACCGCCTGCTCTGACCATAGTTCTCAGCCTGGCTAACTCTGCCCTCAGCTCATAGAGTTTCTTAGTTCGTTCTCCAGAAGACATGTCGCTGATATCTTTCAGACGTAATATGGGCATTTACTCTTCAGCCTCCTTGCCTTTTACGGTTTCTTCCGATGCTTCTTCCACTGCCATCTTTTCTTCAGCTTGCTCTTCATGTAGCTCTGCCGCCTTTTGTTCCGGTAGTTTTTCCTCTATCTTTTCCTCTTTTTCTTCGACCTCTTCTTCAGGTTGCAATTCTTCAGCAATTTGGACTTTGTCTGGGAACTGTGCGTCTGGAGGCATTATCTTGACTCTTACACCAATTATGCCAGGTTTGAGTTGAACGTGAGCTTCGGCTTTTTTCATATATTTCAACGCGGGCGCTCCGCATCTGGGGAAGTAGCCCGCTCGGAACTTTTCGAACCTTGCCCTCTCGGTTCGCAACTTGCCGCTTATCACTATTTCCGCGCCTAGTGCTCCTGCCTCCATACTTTGATTCAGGGCCCAATAACCAGCGCGCCTGAAGTGAACACCTCTCTGGAGGGCGAAGGCTACACGAGACGCAACCACAAAAGCGTTGAATTCAGGGACTTCGATTTCTGAAACAGAAATCTGTGGATTTGAAACTTTAAAGTTTTCTTCTAAAGTCACGGCGAGGTCTTTTATTGTTTCTCCACCGCGCCCTATTACCAAGCCGGGGCGCATGGCGTAAATCACCACGTGGGTTCCCAAGGGAGTTTTGGAAATGTTAACCCCGCCATAGCCAGCGCGTTCAAGTCTTTTTTGCAAGAACTCGTCGATTTCCGTTCTTTTGATGGATTCAGTTATAAACCGTTTAACAATGTACATTAGAATCCTTCTCCTTGTCCAGGCTTTTCGTCTAACACAATCTCAATGTGCGTCGTGGTCTCATATTTCGGTGAAGATCTTCCGTGCGCTCTAGGTGTGTACCGCTTAATTTTTATGCCTGGATAGGCAGCGGCGTGAAATATGCGGAGCCTGTCTACGTCCAAGCCTTTGTTTTCAGCGTTTGCTTCTGCCCCTTCAATTACATGCAGCACTTTCTGCGCTGCTTTTTTGGGGTATCTTCCCGCAAAAGTTTTATCTAGCCCGTGGCGGTGTCCGAGTTTCTTTTTGTATCTTCTGAAAGGAATCGCTTTTCTCTTGTCTATGACGTTCCTCAGGTACTTTTTTGCGGTAGCAAGCATCATTCCCTTTATTGCTGTGCACACTTCTCGTGTGGACTTGTGGGATACTCTAACTTCTCGACCGCTGGCTTTCGCTGTCTTTTCAGGGTCAAGTTCTTCTTCTATTATGGAGTATCCCCATTTTGGCACTTTATATAGCTCCAATTGCGCAATTCAACAGCGTAATGGCGATTTATATGGCTTTCCATAGCGCTACGACCTTTTAGACTGAAATTAACCACCCAAAAATCAGCCATAGAACAGTTTTAAACATGAAACCAGCAAAACTTCAAATTGGCAAACTGATGGAAGCTTTGGCAGGTTTCCTACGATTTCTTTATGTTTCACCCTTTGAGTATGTATTGCAGTTGAAATACAGGGATCGAACCGAAAATGAAGGATAAGAATGGGTACATTACTATGCTGCACGGAGCCGGCGGCACCGTCATGCACAGCTTGGTTAAAAACTATGTTGTGAAGTATTTTGGAGGCTTAAGCAACGCTGAGGTTCCACTTGATGCCATGGATGATGCGGCTGTTGTGGGTGATGTTGTTTTTAAGAGTGATTCTCACGCGGTTAAGCCAATATTTTTTCCAGGCGGAGACATTGGGCGCCTAGCCATCTCTGGAACGGTCAATGATATTGCGGTTTTAGGCGCTGAGCCGCACGCTTTGGCGTGTGGCTTAGTTCTAGAAGAAGGTTTGGCGATTTCTGACTTCGAAAGGATATTGGAGAGTATGTTGCAAACGTGCGTTGAGGTCGGTGTGGGAATTGTCACTGGGGACACTAAGGTTGTTGAAAAAGGCAGCTTAGGCGGTTGCGTAATGAACCTCGCTGGGATTGGCAGAAGGACGATGGCGCTGGAGAATAACCTGCAGGTTGCCAGACAATACAAAAGCGATTTTGCGGCTCGTTGGGTTCTGGACTCTAACTTGAGCGTTGGCGATAAGATAATACTTTCTGGAACCATAGGCGACCACGGTTTGGCAGTGCTCTCAGCCCAACAAGGGATAACGTTTGGAAGCGAGATAAAGTCAGACGTCAAACCCCTAAACCGCGTAATCCAGCGGTTGCTAGGCGAGGTTGGGGGAGTGGTAGCCATGAAGGATCCGACAAGAGGCGGCTTGGCTGACGCTTTGAACGAGTTCAGCGAAAAATCGAAAAAGGGCATACTCATTCACGAGGATAAGGTTCCCATAAGAAGGGATGTTCAAGCAGCCTGCGAAATGTTGGGGTTAGACCCCTTTGAAGTTGGAAACGAGGGAAAAATCATAGTAGGCGTAGTAGCCGCTAAGGCTGAACAGGTTGTGAAGTTCTTGAAGGATACGGATGAAGGCAAAGACGCGGAGATTATCGGTGAAGTTACAAGGGAGTTTGCTGGCGTGGCTATGCAAACATCTGTGGGAGGCAAACGAATAATCGCCAGACCAATAGGCGATCCGGTGCCAAGAATATGCTAACAAACGCAAAAGGGCATCTATAATGGCTGCACTTTCAACGGTGCAATGCCGATTTTGAAAGTGAATAAACATTTTCTGCTTAATGTTTGCGTTTCTTGAAATTAATTATCAGACCTATGCCTACGGTAGCCAGCGACGCTCCAGAAGCAGCCATGACAAGCGTTGTTTGAAAAGGTGTTGGTGATGGAGTTGAAAATGGCTCTTGGGAGGAGTTGGACTTTGTGAGGGCGTGGGTGATGGAGGCACGAAAGACGGAGCAGGCATGACATACCCGATAGGCGTGTCCTGCCCGTTGACCTCGCATTGTTATTGGAGCACGAAGTTGAATAGGGTTGACTTCGGGTTGCCTGAAGTTGCTAACTGTCTATTCAAATCGCTTGATATTGTAGTCAAAAAACCCTTCGCGGGAAAACTCCCAAGCCTATAAACTAGCTCGTTTACAATTACATCGCCTAAATCTTGGCGGGTTATTGGCATGGAAGTTTCCGTACTTCAAATATTAGATTGGGGATTATAAATTTAACAAGCTCTCATGAGAACAATTACAGAAAAGCTATTGTGTGGAACGAGTGGCTGTCGAAGCCCAGACTCTGCAAGTGCCTTCGCTACTAACCATGCAGGCGCCTATGGGGTTTGCTGGAGCGCAAGCCTTCATGAACATGGGACACTCATCGGGCTTGATCTTGCCAATAATCACTAAGTGACATTCACAACCAAGAAGTATATCCCTGCCCTGTTCAACCTTGACGCCGAACTTGGCGTGCGCATCATACGCTGAAAGCGCTTCACGCAGTTTCAAGGCCGAATCAGGCAGTCTACCTATGCCTCGCCAGTTGCCTCCAGTAACCGTGAACGCCTTATCCATCATTTCCAGCGCTTTGGAGTTTCCTTTCCACTTCACTACACGCGTATACTCATTTTCCAGCCGCGCTACCTCTTCCTTGTGCTGTTTCAGAATCATGTAGATCCCCATCAAAACGTCTATGGGTTCAAAGCCCGCCACCACCGTTGGCATACAATAAACCCGTGGGAAAAGCTCGTACGGCTTCAAACCAATAATAGCGCTAACGTGACCAGGAGCAATAAAACCGTCGATCTGCAGGTCACCGACACCTAGCAAAAGCTCCATGGCAGGCGGTATCAACCTGTGTGAAACCAAGAAACTAAAGTTTTCAGGCGGCTTCCCAAGCGCTTCAACCGCTGTTGACGGGGCAGTGGTCTCAAAACCCACCGCAAAAAAGGCAAACTCCTTATCCCGTTCGCGCTTCGCCATTTCAACCGCGTCAGCGACACCATAAACTACACGAACATCTGCGCCCGCAGCTTTTGCGTCTAACAGAGACATATAACTGCCTGGCACCCGCAAAACATCGCCGAAGCAGGTTACGACCACGCCTTTCTGAGCCAGCTGCACTGCCTCATCAATTTCGGCTGCAGGCACTATGCAGACGGGGCAGCCTGGCCCCGCGATGACCTCAACGTTCTTGGGTAAGAGGCTGCGTAGACCATAATGCGTTATAGTCCACTCGTGGGTGCCGCAAACATGGCAGATTTTGACGATCGCCTCCTTTGACGCTACTGCTCGTATTTTTTTCGCTATGCTCTTTGCGAGTTTTGGGTCTCTGAACCTGAGTTTTTCGCCCATTCTCTGTCAGCTGCCTTGTTCTTCTCCAGCCGCGAGAATCTCTTTCCATAAGTCGATTGTTTCAAGGGCTTCCTTTTTGTCCACGGTTTGAATCGCGTAGCCTGCGTGTACTAAAATGTAGTTGCCCACTTCAGCCTGTACAAGCGTTACGTTAACCTCTCTTAGGACGCCTTCTCCAAAGTCTACTTGGGCTTTGCTACCGTTAACGCGTATTACGCGCGCAGGAATCGCCAAACACATGTTGGATCAAAGTAAATCGAGGAATAAACGGCGATAAAATGGTTATGGTTTAGAATTGGAAAAATCCACCTGCAACCGCTTGGCCGAAGGAAATCCCGCCGTCACCCGCAGGGACAGCTTCATGAACCAGGAACTTCAAGCCTGCATCCTCTACTGTTTGCCGCATGATTGCAGCCAAGATCTGGTTGCAGGCGGCGCCACCCGAAAAACCCACAGTTTTGACGCCAGTCTCCGATGCCTTCTCTACCGCAAGCGAAGCCAAGCCCATGGCTAAATAGGCGTGAGCGGAATAAGCCAGATCCGCCATCGATGCTTTACCGATGTTTTCAAAGAGGGCATGGAGCATCTTTGTTGTGTTTAACACGTTGCCGCTTGTTAGTGGCTTCATGCTTAGCGCATCTTTCCCGTTAATTGCAGCAGATTCGAGTTTCATGGCTGGTTCACCCTCGTAAGTTCGTTCGTAGCATATGCCTAGAATAGCAGCAACCGCGTCTAGGAATCTGCCGCAACTGGTGGTTTCAATGACGCCGACGCCTTTTTGGAGCTGGTTGAGAATTAGTTTTGCCTCGGTTTCGCCGTAAGGCAAATGCTGGCTATGCTTAAGGAGCCAGCCCTCTACGTTTACTTTCTTGCCGAGAATCCCAGCCGCTATGCGCAGGGGATAACGAGTAGCTAGGTCCCCGCCGAGCAGAGGTTGCCTTTCTAAATGCGCTATTCGTTTGAATTTTACGGATTTTCTCGTGCAAAGCAAAATCTCGCCGCCCCATGCCTCTCCATCAGTGCCATAGCCGTAGCCGTCGCAGACTATGCCGACTAGTTCATCCACTGCATGTTCCATCATCAATGCCGCAACGTGAGCGTAATGGTGCTGCACCTTAATCAGTTCCCAGCCGTTTTCGGAGGCAAGTTTCTGCGCGAGAGCTGTTGTTGTGAATTTTGGATGCAAGTCACAGACTACAGCGTCCACGCGGCTGTTGGTTAAGCGAATAAGGTGGTTTGTGGCTTCTTTAAGGAAAGCACGTGTTTCGATGTTTTCCACGTCTCCTATGTGCTGGCTGATGAAGGCTTTGTTCTGAAGCAAAACGCATGAAGTGTTATTCAGTTCGCCTCCTAAGCCTATGACGCAACGCTTCGCTTTTTCCCTTAGCATTATGGGCGCTGGCGCGTAGCCTCTGCTCCTCCTAATGAACGATGGGCGAGTGCCGTGTACCCGCAGGACTGAGTCGTCACAGCGATAAGCGATATTGCGATTGTGAAACAGGAAATAGTCCGCGATGCTGCCCAGTGTTTTCAATGCTTCGTCTTTATCCTTGACGATTGGCTGATTAGGGGGATTAGCACTGGTCATCACAAACGCTTCATCGTCCACACGGTCGAAGAGCATATAGTGCAATCCAGTATAAGGCAGCATAATGCCGATGTTGTGCAAGCCTGGAGATACCAAAGATGAAAGATTGTACTGGCTGTTTTTGTTAAGTAGCACTATCGGACGCGCGTAGGAAGAAAGCAACGCTTTCTCCTTCGAGGTTACTTCGACGAAAGATTTTGCGGCTTTTATGCTTCGGACCATGATAGCGAAGGGTTTAGCTCTTCTGTGCTTCGCTTTTCGAAGTGCCTGCAAGGGTTTTTCTTTTGTTACGGATGCGGCAACGTGAAAGCCGCCGTAGCCTTTTATGGCGAGAATTGCGCCTTCACTGAGCAATCGTCCCGCTTCGCGCACTGGATCTTCCTGCTGAATCTGCTCGCCATTCTTAGTTGTCAAATATACTTTCGGACCGCATTTAGGGCACGCTACAGTTTGCGCGTGAAAGCGCCTATTCAGTGGATCAGTGTATTCTTGTTGGCAGTAGTCGCACAGTGGGAACTCGCGCATGGTGGTGTTTTTGCGGTCGTATGGCAAACGTTCAATTATTGTGAAGCGTGGTCCACACTTAGTGCAGGTAATAAAGAAATACTCGTATCGTGGATCTTTCGGGTCTCTTAGCTCATTTAGGCATTTGTCGCATATGGCTATATCTGGCGGTATAACCGACCCTGAGAGTTCAATTTCCTCGGAGCTTCTGTAAATGGTGAATTCCTTGTGTTCGTTTTTGCCATCAAGCGTTGTTGTGATGATGTCGTGGATTTGGGCTAGGAGTGGCTTCTCCTCTTGTAGCTCACATAGAAAATTTTGAATACTTTGCGCGTTACCTTCTATCAGGATTTCCACTCCTGCGTCGCCCCTGTTGCGCACGTAGCCTGTCAAGCCATTTTTTACCGCTATCCGGCAGGTGAAAGGGCGAAAGCCGACGCCTTGAACTATTCCTGCAACGTTGATTTTAACTCGCAAGGAAAACCATCTCTAAAACAAAAGGATATAGTTCTCTTATACATTTCGTAATTATTCGTAGTTTGCGAATGGCTAGTTTTTGAGAGAGCATTATGTTGAAGAAGCCTTTTCTAGGGGATTTTGGCGCAATTCTTATTTGGACTCACCTACAAGTTAAAGCTGGATGTTTATACCTAATGTCTCTGCTCGACGTTGACCGAAAAAAGAGAGTTTTTTACTGTGATAAAATACATTCAACCTGTTAAGGCAGATTTAGCTGAAGGGCTAGTTGCTGAGGTTTACGTCCAGATAAAGCGTGATTTCGGCAGGGTTGTAGAGCCTTTTTCGCTGCATTCGCCTTTGCCGAAGCTTTTGGCTGGAGCTTGGATGGCATCGCGTGAGTCAGAGCTGGTTGGCCACGTTCGTAGAGGTTTCAAGGAAGCTGTGGCTGCGGCAGTTTCAAAACTGAATCAGTGCCTCTACTGTGTAGACGCACACTCGATAATGCTGAACGCTACTGGAGAATACGGTATTGCGAACAAGATTAGCAATGCTAGATATGATGAAATCTCAAACGTTAAAATACGTAAACTTGTAGAGTGGACGTTAGCAACGCTTTCGCCTGAATCCAAGATTCTTCATGCACCGCCTTTTTCTCGGCAAGACGCACCAGAAATTATAGGTACTGCCGTGTTCTATCACTACATAAACCGCATGGTAAGCGTGCTCCTAAGCGAGACACCATTGCCATCCAACCGCCCTTGGCTTAAAAGACCATTGAAACGAGTGGCAGGCCTGATTTTCTCTCGCGCGATAAAGCGTCCAAAAACTGCTGGAAATTCTTTACAATTCTTGCCAGAAGTAGACCTGCCAACGGATTTATGTTGGGCGGAAAAAGCCCCTAACGTTGCTGGAGCTTTTGCACGTTTTGCAGCAGTGGTTGAAGAAGTCGGCAAGTTTGCGTTATCTCCAAGGGTGCGTGCGTTCATCATAGAACGAGTTAATGTTTGGAACGAAAAGGCGCCCCAACTCAGTAGAAGCTGGGTTGAACAAGCAGTCAGAGGGCTTGATGAAGCACCAAAAGTTGCAGCGCGTCTTACTTTGTTGACCGCGCTAGCGCCTTATCAAATAGATGAAGAAATTGTTCTCGCATTTAGAAATCACTTTCCTGAAGACGGCAAACTGCTAGGTGCCTTGGCTTGGGCAAGTTTCACGGCTGCCAGAAGAATAGGAACGTGGTTACACACGCCTCCAACATGATGTTAATTGCTACAGCTTAGTACATTACGCCGCTTTTCGTTTCTCTTCATCGTGAAGCACCCGCCTGAGGACCTTGCCAACCGAGCTGAGGGGCAGTTGTTTCCTGAATTCTACCTCTCTTATCGCCTTGTACGGAGCAACTTTTTCCTTAACGAACGCCATGACTTCCGCTTCCGTGGCTTTGGCTCTGTCTTTCAGCACTATGAAGGCTTTCGGAATTTCACCCACAGGCGGGCTTGGTTTGCCGACTACGGCGCAGAGCTTCACGGCTGAATGTTCGTAAATCACGTCTTCAAGTTCGCGCGGGTAAACACTGTAATCCTTGTATTTGATTAGATCTTTTTTTCTGTCCGTAATGTAAAAGTAGCCGTCTTGGTCCATTTTTGCGATGTCGCCTGTGAGGAGCCACCCATCGTGGAGCACAAGAGCAGTTTCGCCACGTCTTTTCCAATAGCCTTTCATCACCTGCGGTCCTTTGACAGCCAGTTCTCCTGTTCCACCGGGCTCAAGCGTTTTTACGCCTGTTTCTACGTCCACAATTTTGGCGTCCGTGTCTGGCAGAGGCAAGCCAATTGAGCCTAACCGAACCGTGCGCATTGTCTTGTCTACGGGGTTGCAGTGAGTGACTGGAGACGCTTCGGTCAAGCCATAGCCTTCAGCGAGAAAACCGCCTGAGATGCCCATGAATTTCTTCTGAACATGAGGCGGAAGCGGCGAAGCGCCCGAAATGCAGACGCGTATGCTGGTTAAGTCGAACTTGCCCAGCTCGGGGTTAGCCAGCAATACCGAGTACATGGTAGGGACGCCGCAGAAGACCGTGACCCTGTGCCTCTGGATGCTTTCTAAGGCTGCCATAGTTTCGAAACGGGGAAGCAACACTATCTTGGCGGCTAAGAGGATTGGCACGTTCATGCTTGTGGTCATGCCGTAAATGTGAAAGAGCGGCAGGGTGGTTAGAAATGTTTCTTGGGCTACGGCGCCTTTTATCCAAGCAGCAAACATGACTGTGTTCGAAACTAAGTTCATATGGGTCAGCATAGCGCCTTTGGCCGTGCCTGTGGTTCCTCCCGTGTATTGTAATGCTGCTAAATCCTCTTTCGGGTTGATGTTCACTTTCGGAGGCTTAGTCCCTTTTTCCTTAAGCAGCTCTTGAAAAGAATAGACGTTTGGCTTCTGTCCAACTAGGCTGGGTGAAATGGCGGTTTTAGATGCGTAGTCTTCTAAAGTAGTGATTATGGCGTTCTTCAGCTTGGCTTTCCGCCAAACCTTCTCCACGATTGGGTAAAGCGAGTCTAAAGCGATTATTGTCTCGGCTTCCGAATCAGTTAGTTGATACTCCACTTTGCGCTCCTTATGCAAGGGGCTTATAGCTGTTAATAGTGCGCCCGCTTTGAGACTCCCAAAATACGCGATTACAAACTGGGGAGTATTAGGCAGAAAAACTGCAACTCTGTCGCCTTTTTTCACGCCGAGTTTGACTAGGGCTCCAGCGAACTGGTTTGAAAGCGAATCCAACTCGGCGTAATTGATTTCATTCTCAAAATACGCCAGAGCAGTCTTCTTGGGATTATCTTTCGTAGTCTTCGTGAGGATCGCATGAAGGGGAATCTGCGGATATTCAATGCTCTTTGGCACTTCAGGAGGCCATGAGCTAAACCAAGTCTTGTTCTCTGCAACCATGGGAAACACGACTTTTACCAATAGACAGCGAAGGGGTAATAACACTTTTCAAAAAGTGTTCACAACAACATAGTTAGAAGAAAAATAGTTTTATTGAATATAGTAAAGCTAAATGCAGTGGATAAAAAATGTAGAATACGTATTTTCTTAAGGAGTAATAAAAAGAGTCTTCAGGAATGAGAATTTCCATTTTTAACCAGTTTTTTGCATGAAGAAGAATTAGGGGCACTGCAAAAAGAGACATTATCTGAGTGTTTGGTATAAGCAAGAATTGAAGGTTCAAAGCAAATAGAACGAGAAAACCGAGTTTCGGATTGCCTTTTAGAATTTTCATGCCTACAGCGGTTAATACTACGTAATAGCTTCCTTCCGTCATTAGAAGAATTGAAAGCAGTACGGGAATGAGAGCTAGTAGACTTCGCTTATTGTAAAAGTATATGGTTACGGCGCTTAGAAACAGTGAGAAGAGGATATTTAGTCGTTCAAACGGCTGGATTTCGAAAGCCAGAAAATAGGGAATTTGGGAAATCAGGGCAAAAGAAAGGAGCGTTATCATGTATTTTCGCGGTTTCTTCGTGCTTTCAATTCCTAACACTATTAGGTAAGCAAATAGGGGAAAGGCGAGTCTGCCGATTATGTTAAGAAATGTTAGGTCTGGATATAGAATAGCGTAGATATGGTCTATGGTCATAGTTATGATTGCTATTACTTTGAGTATTTCTCTTCCGAAGTCAAACTTTCTCCCTAATGAAAGCACTATAGCACCGCACTACAATTTTGCTAATATAGACTTTATCATACTTTTGGAGGTATTCATAAAGCTACGTGTTTTCAAAGAGTGAGTTAGAGGCACTGTCGATTAATAAAAAAGCAGCGTAAAAACAGGTTCTAGACTGAAGTTCACCGTATACCTAAGGGAGGAGGGTAGTCTCGCAGAGATTATCAGCTATGCGCCTATTTCTTTTTCATTAAATATTCGTGTATTGCTTTGGCTGCAGTTTTACCCGCACCCATGGCGCTGATAACCGTAGCCTCGCCCGTAACTATGTCGCCGCCCGCGTAGACGCTTTCAAGGCTTGTTTTGCCATTCTCGTCCGCAATTATGGTGCCCCACTTAGTCACCTCTAAGCCTTCCGTGGTCCGCTGAATAATTGGATTAGGCGTCCGTCCTATGGCTATGATAACCGTGTCTGTGTCCATAATGAACTCTGAGCCTTTAATGGGAATGGGTCTGCGTCTTCCCGATTCATCTGGGGGACCAAGCTCCATACAAATACACTCCATGGCCTTAACCCAGCCCTTCTCGTCGCTAATAAACCGCAATGGCGCAGCCAAGAACTTGCAAACAATACCCTCTTCCTCAGCATTCTCAATCTCTTCTTTACGAGCAGGTAACTCTTTCCGTGAACGACGATAAACAATGCAGACTTCCTCAGCGCCTAAGCGTAACGCTGAACGCGCGGAGTCCATAGCAACGTTGCCGCCGCCTATGACCACCACATGTTTCCCAATCCGGATAGGCGTGTCATATTCTGGAAACGCATAGGCCTTCATCAAGTTAACACGAATGAGAAACTCGTTGGCAGAGTAGATGCCGCCAAAGTTTTCCCCAGGCAACCCCATAAACTGAGGCAGGCCTGCACCAGAACCAATGAACACGGCGTCAATGCCATTTTTAATCACCTCGGGAATTGTGTTGGTCCTGCCAACCATATTGCCCAAACGTAACTTAACTCCCAGCTTCTCAATATAATTCACCTCGGCTCTAACAATGCTCTTGGGCAAACGAAACTCGGGAATACCATAAATCAAAACACCTCCAGGCAAGTGAAGCGCCTCGAGCATAGTCACTTCATGCCCAAGCTTCACCAACTCAGCAGCAGCCGTCAGCCCCGCTGGACCGGCTCCAACAACAGCCGTTTTCTTCCCCGTTGGCTGAGCTTTCTCAGGAATAGTAAAGCCTTGTTCCCGTTCCCAATCAGCCAAGTACCGCTCCAAGCGACCAATATTGACGGGTTCACCAACCTTTCCAACAATGCAGCACTGCTGGCATTGGTCCTCTTGTGGGCACACGCGTCCACAAATGGCTGGCAACACGTTTTTACTCTTAATTTCTGCAATTGCCTCAGCGCATTTCTGTTCCTTTAACAATTTTATGAAAGCTGGAATGTCTATCTCTACTGGGCAGCCCGATACGCATTGTGGTTTCGCACACTGCAGGCAACGGTTAGCCTCTTCTAAAGCTTGTTCTCTTGTGTAGCCCAGAGCTACTTCGTTAAAGTTTTTGGCGCGAGCTTTAGGGTTTTGTTTAGGCATTGGCACGGCGTCTTTCCTAATTTTAGGTTTTGGTTTACTGTCTGCCACACGCACAACCTCCAATTTCCCACAGAACAGAGTTTAAACGTTCCTCAGGAAGGAATATACGCTGACGCTGAATCAACCCGTCGAAATCAACCTTGTGTCCATTAAACTCTGGGCCATCAATACAGCCGAACTGCATTTTTCCGCCAACCGTGACTCTGCACACGCCGCACATGCCCATACCATCAATCATTATGGGTGTCAGAGTTACAACTGTTGGAATGCCATACGGCTTCGTTATTTCGCTCACAGTCTTCATCATAACAACAGGTCCCATGGCGACGCAGTGGTCAAACTTTTCCTTCTTAAGCAAGTCCTTTAAGAAATCTAAGCCCTGATATCCTTTGGAACCGTCATCCGTGGCCACGTAAACCTTCTCGCTCATGGCTTTTGCTTCGTCTTCTAACATAATCACGTCCTTTATTCTCGCGCCCAAAACAGTGGTTACAGAGTTGCCTGCCTCTCGCATGGTTTTGACCTGCAATAGCAACGGTGCAATCATCACGCTGCCTCCGACACACAAGACTTTTCCGTAATTCTTAATCTCTGAGGGGTTACCCAAAGGACCTGTGACAGTTTCCACGTAGTCACCCTCGTTTAAGAGACCAAGTTTCTTCGTGGTCTTGCCAACCTCATGAAAAGCGCAGGATACTGTACCTTTCCTCGCGTCGAAATCGGATATGGTCAACGGTATACGCTCTCCCTTCTCGCCGATCATTAGTATAATGAACTGGCCTGGCTTAGCCTTCACAGCGATTTCCGGAGCACATATCTCTAACAGCTTAATCTTAGGAGCAAGTTCCTTCTTAAATATTATTTTGTACGTTTTCCAGTCGCCTCCGCCATTATTATGGCGCTTTGAGTCATAGCCGCGATTTTCTTGTAGAAAGCATCCAGCTTCTCGTTGAATTCGCCTGCGGACCTCGGTGACGCTTCATAATACTCGAAACGATCAAGCAGATTCATTTTCTTCAACACATCCTTCAACACGTCCAAGTTTCGTTCCGCAGTGTCCCTGCCTTCTTCAAGCTTGCAGTCCTCGGCAGAACACATGGCAGCCATAACCCCGTCAAAGCCGCTCTGCAGAGCGTTAATAACGTGAACTGGGTCCATCGCTTTAAAGCATGGAACCTCTAAAGCCAAGACGTTCTTGTCCAAAAACGCGGTGTCAGGATTGTCCAGAGCTGAGAACTCTGACCACTGGCAAATGAATGCCAGAAGCGCAGGCGCTTTGTTCTCAGCTTTCAGTTTAGCCGCTGACTCGCCATAACGCTTAAGAACATTTTCAAACTCGAAGCCTTTCACTTCGATAGCCTGATGCGGACATACTAAAGCGCATGCGCCACAGCCCACGCAGTCTTCATCGATTATGGTTGGCGTGGCAAAAGGTTCGGCTTTGATGGCGTCATAGGGGCAAATGAAAACGCATTTGTCGCAGCCCACACATTTCATTGTATCATAAACCGCTTTTCGGGAGTATTTCACCACTTTCAAGGCGTTTTTATCGAACCCTAGCTGCTCCAGAACGTTCCTGCTTAGCTGGAACCTTCTTGTGTTGATTTTTGTGCCTTCTTTGTAGCGGCAGAATGGGTCTTCACACTGGATTGAAACTATATTCTTCACGCCTGAGTTTAGCGTTTTGAAGATGAAGTCGGTTGGGATTCTGCCTGAACAGGGTAAACGTAACGGGATATAATTCTCAACGCATATGCCCTGATCTGCCAGAATCTCTTCGGTTTCGCATGTGGAGGGAGAATTTCCTCGGCACATCAAAACGAGAGTGTCACTATCGACTTTCTTTCGCACACAATCCACATAATCCAGCAAATTATCATAATCGTAGTATGCCATCTCTATAGCCGCAACAGGACAAGCACTATAGCAAATGCCACAAACTTGGCACTTCTGTATGTCGATTTCTACCTTGTCCGCTTCAGGGTCATAGTTTATGGCTTCATAGGGACAAATTGAATGGCAAACACAACATCGGCTACAAAGGTCTTCGTTGATTTCTACCACAGCAAGACACTTTTCACTCATTCGGGGAACCTCTTTCCATCATTCCGCTGGTGCTTTTCAAAGCCTTAAGCATGCTAGCTTTTGCTTATGGAAGCATGAAAAGGGCTTTTGGATGATATAATGTTTTCCCTCTATTTTCGGTAATATGGTCGTCGGATGTAACCGTATGCTTCGAGGGCTGCGGTGATGCCTTGACCAACGGCTGTTCCAACCTGTTTGACAGGATGATCCGTCACGTCGCCAGCGACATAAACTCCTGAAATGTTAGTTCGCTGAAAAAGGTCGCTTTTGATATATCTTTCATTGTTAACTTCGATGCCGGCATCACGGGCGATTTGGCTGTTGGGCGCCTCTCCGACCTGTACGAAAACAGCGTCTACCGCCAATTCTCTCTTTTCCCCTACCTTTTTGTCAAACATGACGACCTTGGTTACAAGTTTTTCACCCTTGATTTCCATGATTTCAGTGTTCAACAAAACCTGAACGTTCCTTTTGGAAG
>CP070714.1:347113-351893 GCA_020350385.1 Candidatus Bathyarchaeota archaeon
AGCAGGATTAAAGCTTATCAGACAGGAAGTGCGCCACATGGGCACAGAGAAATGTATTGAAACCCTGCGCCAGATGCGCCGAGAACTAAACGGCAAAATCACGTTTCAACCCAACACAGACGTTAAGGCTCTCATCGCGGAGAACCATACAGTTAAAGGTGTTGAAACCTTAGACGGGGAGAATTTCCTCGGCAAATACGTTATAATCGCACCAGGCAGAAGCGGAGCCGAATGGCTTCAAACAGAAGCACAAATTCGAGGCTTAAGAACCGTAAACAACCCGGTTGACGTAGGCGTAAGAGTCGAGGTTCTAGCGTCGGTTATGGAAGAGCTGACCACCGCTCTTTATGAGCCGAAGCTTGTTTATTACTCGCGGCTTTTTGATGATCACGTTCGCACTTTCTGTGTCTCGCCCTACGGTGAAGTCACAACAGAATCCTACAATGGCGTCTTGACCGTCAACGGGCAGAGCTATGCTGAAAGGAAGACGGAAAACACGAACTTTGCGATTCTGGTTAGCACTTCTTTCACTGAGCCTTTCAAAGAACCCATAGCATATGGAAAATACGTTGCTAGGCTTTCAAACTTGCTTAGCGGAGGCGTAATGGTACAGCGTCTGGGCGACTTGGTTTCTGGACGGCGCTCAACCTCTGAGCGTCTCGCTCGAAGCGTGGTTACGCCCACATTAAAAAGCGCCACACCTGGAGACCTGAGCTTCGTTTTGCCCTACCGCTATCTATCTGATATAAGAGAAATGCTTCAAGCTTTAGACTTGATTGCGCCTGGAATCCACTCGAGAGACACGCTCCTTTATGGTATAGAGGTAAAATTCTATTCTTCACACCTGCAATTGAACAATGTCTTAGAAACCAAAATCCAAAACATGTTCACCATCGGCGACGGCGCCGGCGTCACCAGAGGCTTAGTTCAATCTTCATCATCAGGCGTCATAGTAGCTAGGGAAATACTGAAAAGAGAAAAACTGAGGGCATAGCAAAATGGCAGTGGCTCAGAACATCAGGTGCTCGCACTGTGGCGCGCCAGTGGAGTTCAAGCCTGGCGAGATAATAGCCACCTGCGAATATTGTGGCTTTACAACCGTGATTGAAACTGGAAAGCCCTTCAAATTTAAACATTCTCTACTGCTCAACAAATTTGATGAAACTCAAATAAAAGAACCCATAATGAATTGGATGCGCTCGGGATTCTTGAAGCCACCTGATCTTGCCAAAAAATCAAAAACTCTGGAAAAAAACCTGCTTTACTTGCCTTTCTGGATTGTTTCTGTCGAAGCCAAAACCAGCTATAAAGGAATATTCGAGCGGATAGCGCCGCCAATCGTTAAGGAAGGGAAAATCCAGAAAGAGTACAACTGGCTGGTTTTGGGAAGAGAGGCCGCAGGATTTCCAACAAGAGAATATGACGTCCCATTGGGGGGCAAAATTCCCTACGATTTTCGCAAAATTGAGAGTTTCGCAAAGGTTTTGAACAGCGAAATCGACAGGGCTGAGGCGTTGGAACTTGCCAAACAACAAATTGAGGCGCATCATCGTTACCTGCTTCAGCAAGAAGTGGACAAAATCGTTGAAATGTTCACTGAGATTAACGTGAAACAAGCGGTCTACTTGCACGCACCTGTGTGGTTCGTTAAATATGAGTATAAAGGCAAAACTTATCAGCTGATAATAGACGGTGCGACTGGAATGGCCCTCAAGGGCGATATTCCCGCGTCCAAGTTTTAATCTGCTTAACGAAAATTTAAAAGAGACATTTTTCTATAAACGAATAGGCTAGTGGGCGGGAAGATTAAATTGAGTGAGAAAAAAGATTTGTACGCCGAAGCAAAAAAGCAAATGCGCCTCGGCGAGCGCATAGTCGCGGCAATACCTGGTTTTCGAGGCTACAAAGAAAAAGAATTGCGACGCGAGTCTGACAAACTCATTCGAAACCATCTATACCTTAAACTTTCAAAGGTAAAAAACGACCTAAAAACCGTTTTTCAAAAGTTGTCCGATCGCCGTTATATCGACGTTTTGACAAACATGGATCGCCTCGTGGCAAAATTCGATCGTATTGCTGCGAAGGTTGACCATGCGTCCTATGGATACTCTGGTTTCTTTAACATAGTGAAAATCAAGGAAGAGAACCTTGACCGAATGATAGCATTTGATAATCAACTCGTCAATGCAGCTGAAGGCTTAGCTGCTGATGTGGGTGCTTTCAAAGCTGAAATAAAAAAAGGCGAAACCAAGAACGCAAATGAAAAAATACAAAATATATCTAACAAGATTGAGACTTTTGAGGAAACTTTTGATAGTAGACAAGAAGTAATACTAGGAGTGATTTAAGAATGCCACAAGTTGTAGAATGGAAAACAGCTGGCCCCGAAGACATTGTCTGGAAATACCCCGACGAGGAAATTACGTGGGGCGCTCAGCTCATAGTGCACGAGTTTGAAATGGCAGTTTTCTTCAGAGACGGCAAAGCCTACGATGTTTTCGGTCCAGGCAGGCACACGCTCACCACGCTGAACCTACCTTTACTGACTAGTTTGCTCACGCGCATTGCAGGTTACGGAGAGAAACCCTTCAAGGCGAGCGTAATCTTCATTTCCACTAAAGTTTTTGCTGGAAAGTACGGAACTAGTGCACAGACCACTGAATTAGCACCGCTCAAAGTTTTTGGTGCATTCTGGTTCAAAGTAGAAAACGCGCAGCTGTTCGTGAACGAGGTAATCGGCGGACAGAACGCATACACAACTGGAGACGTTAACAATTTCCTGCGAGGCTTTTTAAATGAGAAAATAATCGATGAGCTTTCCCATTACGATCTAGTCACAGTCTTCACAAGACTTGATGAGACTTCAATAATCGTAAAAAACTCGGTTACTGATTACTTCAAACGGTTAGGAATAGAACTCACCGACCTGCGCTTCGAGGGCATAGACACTACGCCGGAATACCGTGAGCGATTATTCTGGCTTAGAACTGGGCGAACAGCGCCTGAAGAGGTTTTGCGCATGGAAACGATGAAAAGTGCTGCTGAATCCCTCGGAAAATCGTCAGGTGCAGGCTTGGGAACTGGCATGGTGCTTATACCGCAGATCATGACGCCCACTGGCCCAGCGCAAGCACCAGCAGCTGCACTTGTAATTTGTCCAAAATGTAACGCGAAAGTCCCGGTGACGTCAAAATTCTGCTCTGAATGCGGAAAGCAGCTTACACCTCCATCAGCTGGAACAATCAACTGTCCCAAATGCGGTCATCCGGTTACTTCAACGTCGAAGTTCTGTCCTGAATGCGGCACCAAGATTTCTTAGGGCTGTGCTGTGATGGCTGAAAGCAGACGGGAAACGCTTTCCATAGGTGTTTTCCTCATAATCATCGTGGTGTCGATAATGCTCTATGCAACGCAGGTAATTACTGATTGGACTCTGATTATTCCGGTGATTCTTGTGCTTTCAGGCGGCTGGACGCTGGTTTTAGCAGGAATGAGGGCTTCGGCTTCTCAGAAATACGAGCGCGGCGCCTTTAGCACCATGAGCTTTGGCTTACTATTGATAGCCGTGGGTGGCGCTTGGTACCTGTTCGCGTTTAATGCGTTGTACTCGTTGGCTCTGATATTGTTCGTTCTCGGTGCCTTGGCTATAGCGGCTGCTTTAAGGCGAAAGTAGGCTGGGTTATTTTTTCTAAACGTTTTTTTATTCCATCGTGCAGTCATTGTTGCAGAGGCTAAAGGATTATGCGCGAAGTGATTATCGGTCATGGAACATGGTATGACAAGATGGCTCAAAAAGTGATCAAACGAGAGCGGAAGCTGGGCAGAAGTTTGGATAAGGTTAGGACTGAGATGGGTCTTGGCGCTTCTGGTTTTCCCCACATAGGAAGCCTCGGTGACGCTGCGCGTTCCTACGCGGTTACGCTGGCTTTGAAAGAACTGGGGTTTAACTCTGAACTGGTTGCCTTCTGTGATGACAAAGATGGTTTGCGGAAGGTTCCTGCTGGGCTGCCCAAATCATTAGAGGAATATCTGGGTTTTCCAGTATCCAACGTTCCTGACCCATTTGGTTGCCACGAAAGTTACGGGAGGCACATGAGTTCCCTTCTGCTTGAAGCTTTGGAAAAGTGTGGCATCCAATACAATTACATGTCTGCGACTGAAGTTTACGAGAAAGGTTTGTTGCGCGAGGAAATTAGAACTATACTTTTGAACGCCAAAAAGGTCGGCGAAATCGTAAAGGAAGAAGTTGGTCAAGAACGCTACACTGAGGTTTTGCCTTTCTTTCCAGTTTGCGAGAAATGCGGGCGCATATATACCACGAAGGCCTTGGAGTTCTTTTCCAAAACAGATAAGATTCTTTATGCTTGCGAAGGCTTGGAGATTAGGCGAAAGTGGATTGAAGGTTGTGGGCACAAAGGCGAGGCGGATATAAGCCGTGGCGAAGGAAAACTGAGCTGGAAAGGCGAGTTTGCTGCACGATGGAAAGCACTTGATATACGATTTGAAGCCTACGGCAAGGACATTGCAGACTCCGTTCGGATAAACGACAGGATATGCCGCGAGGTCTTATGTTTTGAACCGCCGTCCCACGCAAGGTACGAGATGTTCTTAGATAAGGGTGGGCGGAAAATTTCAAAGTCAGCAGGTAACGTTTTCACACCGCAGGTCTGGTTCCGTTACGGTTCGCCACAAGCGTTGCTACTGCTGATGCTTAAACGGTTTGTTGGAACCCGAACTTTGGACGTTTCCGATATTCCTTCTTACATGAACGAGCTAGACA
>CP070714.1:351993-358884 GCA_020350385.1 Candidatus Bathyarchaeota archaeon
AGGCGTTAAAAGGATAGTCATAGGAAACGTTTCAGATGTTCTGCTTAAGGATGGACCAGAAATAACGAGAAGATGGCTTTCAGAGTTGACAACTGACTTGGGCTATAAGGGCTTCACGGTTCTTGCTGTGTTGGATTCTGGGATGCACACTTCTGAGGAGGCTAACGCTGTAGCGTACTTGTTTGACGGTGAAATCAGCCTTTACCAGACTGAAGATCCTCTGGAATGTAAGAAGTCCGTACGAGTAAAGAAACTCCGCAACCAAGAGTACATTAAAAACCCAATATGCCTAACATAAACGCGCAGACTACAATAGCGATGTTATCATGTCGTTGACAGAAGTTTTGTTGCTATTATTCCTTACAAAATTCTCTTGACCAAATGCAAAGAGTTCTTGAACCACGTTCTCAGATTTTCTTGTTCCCCATTGAAAACGCACTTAGCAGCTTCCTTCAGTCGAAGGCTTTTTAAGAAAACAAGTATTGATGGATTTGTAATTTACACGCCTGAGTTTTTCCACATTTGTTTTTAAGAGTGTTTGGTGCGCTGAGTGAGACCCATGAAGGAAACGGCGTTCTCTTTCAAGGTTTGCCCCCGCGCTTTTTCTCGCTTTTTCCTCCATACGAAACGCTTTGATTCAATTTGATTCAATGTTTGTATTGAAAACCGTACTTCAATGTGCGTCTAATTATGTTTTGGAGAAAAAAAATAACTTGCTAATGGCTGTGGGTAGAAAGCCTAATATTTGCATGTCGTTACGACTTATGGATAGGTGAAGAGTTTGCCGATAGATCCTGATTTTCAGAAGAATAGACAAGTTGCAGGCGAACACAACGGCCACAAAGTCTGGGGTCCCGTGGAGCCTCCGACGAAGTTGGGCATACATGGAACTAACGTTGCTGTCGACTGGGATGTGTGCACCGGAGACGGTGTGTGCATTGACGTTTGCCCCGTGGCGCTGTATGACTGGGCAGATGCGCCTGGGCATCCGACTTCTGATAAGAAATCCGACCCTGCACGAGAGCCAGATTGCATTCAATGCTTGGCTTGTGAGATGCAATGCCCAACCGCAGCCATAAAAATAACGCCTCCTTAAAATTGGATCAGCGCTGATTATTACAGCGCTTTCCATTTTTTCTCTAGTTAGATGTCAATTTTTTAATTCACAAAAATATGCTGTACAAAGTCAACCGCTGATTCATATATTGTTTCAAACAGTGTTTCAGTCTATATAGGAAGGGGGCTGTGGATTTTTCTACGACCCCGAGAGCAACCTAAAACAACTTATGCTAAACCGCCAGCAGAACTTATAACTGACCATGAAGATTACTATGCGGGGAGAATTTGGTATGACCAAAACCAACGAGAATTTGAAAGCTGCATTTGCAGGTGAATCACAGGCTAACAGGCGATACTTGGCTTTCGCTAGAAAGGCTGAAGAAGAAGGTTTCACGCAAGTCGCCAAACTCTTCAAAGCAGCGGCAGAAGCAGAAACAGTGCACGCCCTGAACCATCTGAGAATAATTGGAGAAATAAAATCAACCGTCGAAAACCTGAACACGGCGGTTTCCGGGGAAACTTATGAGTTCAAGGAGATGTATCCTGAATACATAGAGGCTGCAAAACAAGAGGGAAACAAGCAAGCTTCATGGAGCTTTGACGTGGCAAACCAGGTAGAGCAAATACACGCTAGTCTATTCAGCAAGGCAATCGAAGCGCTGAAGAACAAGAAGGCACTGGAGAAAGTCGATTATTATGTGTGCGGTGTTTGCGGGAACACTGTTGAAGACTCACCGCCTGATAAGTGCCCTATCTGCGGCGCTCCAAAAGCAAAATTCTTCAAGTCAGCCTAAAAACGCAAAAGCCAAACCACCAGTTTTTTATCTCTTTCTTTTGGACAACCCAATGTTAAGCTCCTTGACTTTTGAAAAACGTTATATCGTACTAATATCAAACTTCATTTGGTGAATTTTTTGGGTTGCTGGAAATGGTTTAATAGTGTCTTAAAGGAGGCGGAAATCAAAGTCACAGATAAGAACAAAGGGAAAATCGACGAAGTAATCCACAAATACATAGGGGAACAATCAAGATACGGTCGCTGCTCAGCAGACTGGCGTAAAGCCCGCAAGGAAATCCGAGAAAAACCAGAAATGAAAAAAGAACTCATCGAAAAGCTAAAAGCGCTAGTCTAAAGCACCGCGTGAAATGTCTCCCTTACATCTTCTTTTCCTTTCTTGAACAGACAAATGACAGAAACCGCCTATTTCGCCGGTAGAAGTTATATAAGATGAAACAACGATTCTATGTTACAAAGCGAGGATTGAAAATGGATAAATGGGAATGCACAGTCTGCGGCTACATATACGACCCAGAACTTGGAGACCCAGAACACAACATACAACCGGGAACCCCTTTTGAGCAATTACCCGAAAGCTGGACTTGCCCAGTTTGCGGAGCGCCAAAAAGCCAGTTTATGAAAAAGCAAACAAAATAAACTGCACATTTTTTGTTACAATTCTTGAAAACTTTATATTAGCTTAGGAGAAAAATCTACTGGATAGCTATGTTTTTCAGCGAGGTCAAAAAGAGAGATGGCAAAATCGCTGATTTTGATCCAAACAGAATCAGAAACGCCGTTCATAAAGCCTTTCTT
Source organism: Candidatus Bathyarchaeota archaeon (assembly GCA_020350385.1). Taxonomy (GTDB): domain Archaea; phylum Thermoproteota; class Bathyarchaeia; order Bathyarchaeales; family Bathycorpusculaceae. The sequence continues at coordinate 354,647 of CP070714.1, forward strand.
GCCGTTGAGCTGAAAAACGGTGAAAAAGCCGAGAGCATAAAAAGCGAAGTTGTCAGACTATTAAAGGAAAAATTCAAAGAGAAAACTCCTTCAGTTGAAGACATACAGGACATAGTTGTTGAAGTTCTTAAGAGGAAGGGGTACGAAAAAGTTGCGCAGGCATATCAGGACTACAGAAAGAAAAAAGAAGAGCTTAGAACCCTCAGGAAGAAACTTGGGATAGAGCCTAAATTAACCGTTAACGCGCTTGAAGTTTTGAAGGCAAGATACCTTCTACGGGACGAGAAAGAAAACATCATAGAAACTCCAATGCTCCTTTTCGAAAGAGTCGCCAAAGCCGTAGCCGAAGTTGACAAGACATTCGGGGATATTTCGGAAGAAAGCGAAAAAATCTTTTATGAGATGATGGCGAAACTTGAATTCCTTCCCAACACGCCCACGCTGTTTAACGCCGGAACAGACATGGGTCAGCTGTCCGCCTGCTTTGTCTTGCCAGTTGAAGACTCGCTTGATGGCATCTTAACCGCCGTAAAAAACATGGCCCTAATCGAGCAGACGGGCGGAGGAGTGGGCTTCAACTTTTCCAGATTAAGGCCGAGAGGTGACATTGTTAGGTCAACAAAGGGCGTAGCCTCAGGTCCAGTGAGTTTCATGCGCATCTTTGACACTGCCACAGAAGTGATAAAAGCTGGCGGGAAACGACGAGGCGCCATGATGGGTATCTTGAGAGTTGACCACCCTGACGTTTTAGAGTTCATTACAACCAAGCAAAACCCAACGTTCCTGTCAAACTTTAACGTTTCAGTTGCAGTGACGGACGAGTTTATTCAGGCTGTTGAAGCAGACGAAAAATATTGGCTGATTAATCCTCGAAACAAAGAGAAGGTAAAGCAGCTTAAAGCCAGAGAAGTCTGGAATCTTATGGCGAGGTCTGCTTGGGCAAGCGGAGATCCCGGAGTCATTTTCATAGATGAAATAAACAGGCATAATCCGACGCCGAAAGTTGGAACAATAGAGTCCACGAATCCCTGTGGCGAGCAGCCGCTGCTGCCTTATGAATCCTGCAATTTAGGGTCGATCAACCTTTCAAGAATGGTTGAAGATGGAAAAATAGCTTGGAAGAAACTGCGCGAAACAGTAGGTAACGCCGTTCATTTCCTTGACAATGTTGTGGACGCTAATGTTTATCCTTTGAAGGAAATAGCCGAGATAACGAGGGCTAATCGGAAAATAGGTTTAGGCGTCATGGGTTTTGCAGACATGCTCATAATGCTCGGTGTTCCCTACGATTCTGAGGAAGCGTTAGAATTGGGTGAGCAAGTGATGAAGTTCATCGAAGAGGAAGCGCACAAGAAATCGAGAGAGATAGCTGAAAAGAGAGGCTCTTTCCCGAATTTCGAGAAGAGCATCTGGAAAGACAAGTACGTCGCCTTTCGAAACGCGACTGTGACCACGGTGGCGCCTACGGGAACCATAAGCATAATAGCAGGCTGCTCTTCAGGAATCGAACCATTGTTTGCCGTGTCCTTTATGCGGAATGTTTTGGGCGGAGCGAGGCTTTTTGAGACTAACGCACTGTTTGAGGAGACCGCCAAAGCAAGGGGATTTTACAACGTCAAGCTTCTCGAAGAAATAGCCAATACAGGCTCAGTTTCGAAAATTGAAGGTGTTCCCGACGATGTGATACGATTGTTTGTCACAGCATTGGAAATTGATCCTGTGTGGCACATTAAGATGCAGGCGGCCTTTCAGAAAAGCACCGATAACGCGGTTTCGAAGACGGTTAATTTACCAAATGAGGCGAAGGTTGAGGATGTAAGGGAGATTTACGATTTGGCTTGGCGGCTTAAGTGCAAAGGCGTGACAGTCTTCAGGTATGGGAGCAAGCCCGAACAAGTTCTGTACATTGGCGAGATCAAGACTGAAGAGGGAAAATTCGTTTCGGCGCAGTCTGAGTATGCGGGTGGTTGTCCAACAACGAATTGCCCGTTTCCAGGGTGATGAAGAGTGGGTTACATATACTTGTATTATGGAACAGGCGGGGGAAAAACCGCTAACGCGTTGGGTTTAGCCTTGCGCTCAGTTGGCCACGACAAGAGGGTTGTGATAATTCAGTTTTTCAAGTGGAGAAAAGACATCGGAGAATACATGATAAAAGACAGGCTTGGGCCTAACTACGAGATTTACCAGTTCGGAAGAGAAGTATGGCTGGGGACAGAAGATAAGACAAAGGAGTTTGCTGGAGAAAATTTCGAAGTGGAAAGCATAAAAGAAAATGACAAAGACCTCGCGAACCAAGCTTTAAAATTTGCATTACAGATTATGCAAGAGAAGAAGCCGCACTTGCTTGTTCTGGACGAGGTCGCTTTAGCCGCCCACTGGAAACTTGTAGATGTAAAAAAGGTTCTTGAGCTGCTTGAAAAAGTGCCCGAAGAAACTACGGTGGTCATTACAGGACGGTACGCTCCACAAGAACTGGTTGACAGGGCAGACTTCGTGAATATAGTTCAGAAAATTAAAATGCCGAAGCATTTCAAGCTAACCCAAGGAATCCAGTACTGAGCCAAGCACAACCAGCGATATTAAACTGTCGAAAGATTCAGCCTTCTCCTTAAACTGGGTTCCAATCTCTTTGGCTCGAAAATTTAGCCATAGAAAATAAGAAGCCTATGCTTTGATTCTTGCGGCAATTTGCTGCCCGAGTTCAAAGCATTTCTTTAGGTCCTCTTGGTCAGGGATGTACTTCACTTCGACGCCTGGTTCGTGGACTTCGAAGCCTGCTTTCCTCGCCATCTCAGTCATGCCTCTCACTGCGCCGCCTCCCCAGCCGTAAGAGCCGAAGAATCCCCACACTTTGTCTTTAGGCTTCAAGCCAGTTGCGTAAGTGAGGAAAGAACCAAGCGTGGGAAACATACCGTTGTTAAGTGTTGGCGAACCTACAATCACGGCTTTGGCGTCTAGAATTTCGGTCATGGCTTCTGTACGGTTTGCAGCCCGAAGTTTCAAAAGTTTAATGTCTACTCCTTGGCTGGCTACGCCTTTGGCTATTGCGCGCGCCATCTTGTCGGTGCTGCCCCACATCGTATCATACACTATGACCACTTTGTTCTTGGAGACGCCTGCGCTCCAGTCCGAGTAAGCCTTGATTATCTTAGAGGGGTCTGACCGCCAGATTATGCCGTGGCTCGGCGCTATCATTGCTATTGGGATGCCCATTTGAACTACTTCTTGAATCTTGCGTGTTATAAGCGGCGCGAGAGGCATCAATATGTTAGCGTAGTACGTTTTGGCTTCCTCCATCAGAACGTGCTCGTCAATCTCGTCGTCGAACCGCTGCACAGAGGCAAGGTGCTGGCCGAAAGCATCGTTGGGCATGAGAATTTTGTCTTCAACAACGTAAGTGAACATGCTGTCGGGCCAATGCAGCATAGGGGCTTCAACGAACCGCAATGTCCGTTTTCCGAGTTTCAGCTCTTCGCCTGTTTTGACAGGTTGGATTTTGAAGTCTGAGCCGTAATGCTCAATTATGGCGTCTTTTCCCCTTTGGGAGGTAATTATGGTCGCGTTTTTCGCGTACTTAGCAATTACGGGCAGACTACTTGAGTGATCCCTTTCCACGTGGTTGACAATTATGTAGTCTATTCTCTCGGGGTCCATGATTTCACAGATGTTCCGAAGAAGCTCGCTGGAAAACATGTGCTTCACGGTGTCTACGAGCGCCGTTTTCTCTTCTGAGATTAGATAAGCGTTGTAGGTAGTGCCTCTTCTGGTGACGTAGCCGTGGAAGTCCCTTATGTTCCAGTCGACGACTCCCACCCAGTTTATGCCTTCTGCCAAAGATACTTTATTCATTTCTTTTCACTCTTTTGAGATTTTCACGTTATAGTTTATTTTCACGCTGGCTTTTTTGAGAGTATGCCAACAGGGCAATTTTTCGCCGTCAACTCGTTATTTTCGTAAAAACCAGCAAAAATTTTCATACTCACAACCTCTTATATTGGTTTCGTCCATGAGAAGTTATGTGTATGAGCAAAAACCGAAATGAAACTCACAAAGATAATATGTAAGAGAAATGGAATTATTTGACGAAGTAAATGTCCACTCACAAAACTAAGTAAACTGCCTTGTTGGGGATTGGAATGCAATGAGTTTGATACCTGACGACAAGAAAGAGTTGCTCACAAGTGAGTTTAAAGAGAAGATGGAAAACCCCGTGAAAATCGTGGTGTTCACCCAAG
>CP070714.1:358984-361565 GCA_020350385.1 Candidatus Bathyarchaeota archaeon
AGATCCAAAGTTTCACGTTTGCTTTTGTTGTCATTTTTCATTCACCACATTCTCGCTTATTTACATTATATATTATATACTTATACGCTTATAAGGATATTGATTTATTAAATTAAGAGTTTAATCGAAACAAATACATCCTTCACTTCTAAGGTTTTTTACGCGCGCTTGTAGTCATTCCAGTCATAAGTCGTGAAGTTTGGATGGATTGGGCTATGATAAACTCGGAAAAAGCTTTTTGTGCAAAATCAAATAATTGGATTAGTTGTGAGTAACATGGTTAATGTGGATTTCTGGAAAATTCTTTTACGTTGCCCAAAATGCGGAATCAAAAACGAAGCAACTTTAGGGCAAATAAAAAGGGGAGAGAGTATTCAATGCATTGCTTGCGCCACAAAAATCAGCTTAAAAGATGAAAATGGAAGAGTGGCGAAAGTAGCAAAGCAAGTTCAAGATGTAATAGATTCTCTGGAAAAAACGGTGGAAAAAATAGGCGGCAGTTTAAAGCTCAAATAACTTAGAATTAATCTCTTGAGTTTTGCCTTCACTCAGGTAAAAATGATGCCACTTAAGAAGCATTTCAAGAATTAATCTCAATATCACTTAAGCTTAAATTGCGAATTCTCCCCTGCGACCTTCCTTTTTTCGACGAAGTCTTGCTTCCTGCATACCTCAGCTTTTTTTCTTGTTTTTCATCTTGTAATAATGACCTGAAGTACTTTGATAGAGCTTTTTATGCTTACGCGTCATTTTCTTCCTATGCGACATTTCTTCCATTCCCCATAATTGCCTTTGTAGCCTTTAGGGCGCTAACTAATAGGTAACAGTATTAGTTAGGCCAGCAGTATATATAGACATTAGCGGCGAAAGTTATGATTTTGAAATGCTTAGATTGCGGAACATTTAAGATTGATTCTGTCGCCGATGGCGAGATAGTCACTTGCCCTATCTGTGAAGCAGATTATCAGGTAGTCGTTAGAGATGGAAAAGTCAAATTGAAAGAATTCATCTATGAAGACGAAGACCTTGGCGAACTGTAATAATAGAACAAGCGTAAAAGGGGAATAGTTGAATGGTGAATTGGGAATACAAGGTTGTACCCGTAAAGACACGAATTCATTCAAAACACCTTGAAGGCGGCAAGAAGCCAGTAATCGAAGACGTTCAAAATGACTTGAACTGCTTGGGCAAGGAGGGTTGGGAACTTGTTAGCGTCCAAGACGTCAATCTACCTGATGGTCGAAGGTTCACAGTCGCCTACCTTAAAAGACAAAAAGGAAACGAGTAAAAGGCTAGGGAGAACAAGTAATTGACAACATTAACTTGGACACCAGTTGACTCATATGGAAGCCTCTTTTCAAGGGGAAAAAACGATTACTATGCGATACTTGTCAGAGGAATCCCAGAAAAACGTCCCAAAGATTGTATAATAGAACTGTATGTTACTGACAAAGAGATGACAATTTCAGAGATTAAGTACAACCCAGAACATGGACGAATTGAACTCCTATCACGTCAAATCGTTTTGGGGAACTTGTTACCCGTGACAAGTATAGACAAAGCCGTTGAAGAAATGAAAGATACTGCTGAGAGAAGAGAGAATGAGAATCTAGGTACCTCACTCTCTAGCGCTTATACCTCAAAATATAACAAGTAGATGAAATAAAAAAGTATTTTCTCGTTCAAATCAACGCCCGCTTTTGGCATTGAATTCCTGAAAAGAATTAAACTGAAATCAAAACGAATACCTTGTTAAATTTTAGACTGAATTATTGTTTAATATGACAATGCCAATAAATAATGCTAATAGAAAGCTTTTTTTGGGTTTTCTGAATAGTTGCCATTAACGATTAGCCAGAGAAATTGGATGAAATGAGGGTTTTGTTGAGAGTGGAGATATATCCACTTCAATTCAGCCCACACACAAACATTAAAGCCTTCCATGAACACTATGTTATTATGCGCCCTGTCGAAAGCATCCTTAGATGCTACGAATGCCAAGAAACCAGCAGCTACGAGGAAGTGAAGATCGTGAATCGAGGCGGAAAGAAGTTTTGGGTTTGTCCTCACTGTGCCTTTGAAACTCCATTCGTTGAAAAGAAAAGCAGGTCTGCAAGAAGATTGAAGAGGGATCCTGAACCACTCTAACCGGGCTCTCCAGATCGCAAAAAGGGTTTCGCGTCCACTTTTTTTACTGTTGGTTTGACTGTAGAACTCTGAAAATATTTAAAAGAGACCTAATAACGTCAGGGGATATACTCTGTAACAAGTTGCTCTGCTTGTTCTGCAGATAGATAGTCTGATAGATATATTTGAATGAGTTTTCTCAAAGCATTCCTTCACCGTTCCTTGTTGTATTGATTGTTTGATGCGTCGTTGATTCTGCTATGTTGATTGTTGATGTTGCTACTTGGATTGTTGATGTCGTAATTAGGATTAGAAAAGTCGCTTTTTGGATTATTTAGATAGCTATTTGGATCGTTATCTAACGTCTGCAATTCTTTGACAATTCGTCTAAATAGCGAACCTATCGTTATAGGAATAAATTTACTCCCTTATGACCTGCTCTATTCCTAAGGTA
>CP070714.1:361665-369475 GCA_020350385.1 Candidatus Bathyarchaeota archaeon
GAAATCGTGGTTCTCATACAAGCTTTTGAGTTAGGTTTTACGTACATTTTCCTAAGCTTAATTCGTTAAATATTATAAGCCCATTTTGTTTATGTTAATTTTCTAGCACAGAAAAAGGTTATATTAATTGCTGTGGAAAGGTGTAGGTTATTACGAGGGCCCGGTATGGTTAAGTACATTTTTGTTACCGGCGGCGTCCTAAGTTCGGTTGGTAAAGGTATTTTAACTTCTTCTATAGGCAAGATGCTTCAAACACGGGGGCTGAAGCCTTCGGTTATAAAAATTGACCCATACGTAAATGTTGATGCGGGAACTATGAATCCCTACATGCACGGGGAAGTCTTCGTCACAGACGACGGCGGCGAAACCGACTTGGATTTAGGGTGGTACGAACGCTTTTTGGATTTAAGTCTGAAACAAGAAAATAACATTACCACAGGTCTCGTGTACAAAACGGTAATTGAGAAAGAACGGCGCGGTAACTTTCTGGGGCGCTGCGTCCAAATTGTGCCACATATAACTAACGAAATCAAAAATCGCATAAAAACCGTGGCAAAAAGGACCAACGCAGATATAATATTGACAGAAGTGGGCGGTACGGTGGGCGATATAGAAGGACTACCATTCTTAGAAGCTATACGCCAAATGCGGCTAAAAGAAGGATTCAAGAATACTCTCTACGTTCACGTTGCCTTAGTTCCGATTTTGGACGTTACCAATGAGATGAAGACCAAACCCTTACAACACAGTGTTAATGAGCTAAGACGCATCGGTATTCAACCAGACATAATCATTGCCAGAAGTCCTAAGATGATTAATGCTGAAGCCCTGCGAAAGATAGCGCTGTTCGGAACAATTCCAGAACACGCGGTTTTCTGCTCCTACAATGTCAAGTCCGTGTATCAGGTGCCACTAATCCTCGATAAGCAGGGCATGGGCGACTTCATCTGCCAAAGATTTGGCTTCAAATGCACCGCTCAGAACTTTAACGAGTGGCAACAGTTTGTAAATGCAGTGCTAAACCCTGAGGAAGAAGTCAGAATATCTTTGATAGGTAAGTACGCTGGGTTGACAGACAGTTACGTGAGCATGAACGAGGCGCTGCGCCACAGCGGAGCAGCTTGCAAAACACGAGTATGCATCACGTATTTGGAAGCGGAGAAGTTTGAACAGGACCCACAATGCGTCAAGGACCTTGAAAACTTTGACGGCGTCTTCGTTCCTTATGGTTTCGGTTCCAGAGGCACTGAAGGAAAAATGGCAGCTATAGAGTTTGCAAGAAAGAACGATATACCTTTTCTGGGTATATGCTTCGGTTTTCAGTTGGCGGTTATCGAGTTCGCCCGAAACGTTTGCGGCTTGAAAAATGCAAACAGCATTGAAGTTGATCCGAATTCGCCGCATCCAGTCATCGCTCTTATGCCAGAACAACGCGGAGTGAAATACAAAGGCGCTACCATGAGATTAGGCTCTCATAAAGTGATACTGGAGCCAAGCACTATAGCGTACAGCTTGTATAAACGCAAGGAAATTTATGAGCGCCACCGCCACCGATTCGAAGTCAATCTTGATTACCTCAAGGTTCTGAAGGAGAATGGCTTATGCTTTTCTGGCAAGAGTATAGATGGGCGAAGAATGGAAACATTGGAGTTGCCTGATAGCTTCTTCTTCTTTGCATCGCAATTTCATGGCGAATTTAAAAGCCGCCCCGGCATGCCTTCACCTGAATACTTCGGGTTTATAAGCGCCTGTTTAAACAAGAAACTCGGAAAACCAAAGCCTGTTTTCTCTTAGTCTTCACTCTATTGTACCTTGTATTTAAGGGCGAGATTAGACATAATTACTCTTTGTAAATGAGGCGAGGCTCTTGAGCGGAGGGGAATCTTTTGTAGACAAGTTTCGAAGTAGACTCGATAACGCGGAGAGTTATGCTGAAGTCTGGCAAGTCGTAAAAGACACAGTAGAATTTTCATTGGGCAAACGCAGAGGTAGCATGATGCTTTTTCTAGATGATTTACCTCCCCAACTAGGTGCATATCACCCTGTTGGAACAAATAATATCGTTTTGAACAGAACCTTAGTCGAAATCGTTGAGACTTCAGTGAGTTCAAAGCGCTTAGTTAACGCTTTGGTGTACAACCTTCTGTTGCATGAGTATTTGCATGCACTAGGTGAATTGTCAGAAACTGCAGTGAGACGTAGCGTAGTCAAGACTGCGCAAGCATGTTTCGGCAAAAAGCACATCGCAACGGTAATTGCTCGCAAAACTCCATGGATTTTGCTCCAGAGCATTCCGCTCCAAGCCATTAATGCGCCTAAGCGTATTATGCAGATCGTGAAGGATTTTGAAAAAACAGACAAATACATAGTCTGAACTTAAAGGAACTACCTGTAATCAAAGTATCAAACTGTGAGAATTGGACAAAATATATAATTACAGGATAACATTGTGTCTGCGTTTATCGTTAGGTGCAGAAAACAAATGGAGTATCCAACGGCATCACCGAAGCCGAAAATAACGCGCAAGACTCTGCTGTTTCCACTAATTGGCTTAGTTGCTTTCTTCGCATACATTTACGTCTTTCGAGTAGACATCCCAACCATAATCGCTACAGCACAACGCGCCGACCCTCTTCCCTACGCCCTAGCGGCAGTACTCAGTTTAGTGGAGATGTTCTTTTTCTCAGTATCTTGGCGTGTTCTAGCCAATTTTCTCTTGATTAAACTCTCTGTTATAAAATCCTACCTTTTAGTCTGGTACGGAATATTCGTGGACATAATAGTCCCAGCAGAATCTGTAAGCGGCGAAGCCCTACGAGTATATTTGATCGCCAAAGAACAAGGCAACAACACGCGTGGACGAGTGATTGCTTCACTTGTGACGCATAGAATCTTAGGCATGGGCATAAACGTCGCAGTCCTCATCCTGGGCATGGTCTTACTTTTCACTGAAACGCAAATTAGTCCTCTAATTTTCAACCTAATCCTTTTTCTTGCAGTCGGCATTACTATTGCACTTCTTTTACTAATACTTTTTTCCTTCAAGGAGAAATGGAGCTTGAAAGGAATCGATTGGCTAATACGACTAGGAAGGTTTCTCAGTCGAGGAAAATGGCATTGGCAATTAACCAAAATCAAAGAAGACGCCTGCAGAATAGCAAAGAGTTTTCACCATTCAATGAAAGAATTCAAGCATAATCCTAAAGCCCTTGTTTTTTCCCTGTTTTATCTTATGCTAACTTGGATTTTCAGTTTGAGCATACCGTACTTGGTTTTTATATCTTTAGGATCGTCTGTATCCTGGAGTGTGATTCTTCTAACCTCAGCCATAGTTTTAGCCGTAAAATCCATACCTCTCGGCATACCTTTTGAAGTGGGAATCCCAGAAATAACCATGACAACCCTATACACTTCGCTGGGCGTGTCAGCGGGCATAAGTGCTACAGCAACAATATTGATCAGGCTCATAACTCTCTGGCTAAGATTTTTTATAGGCTTCGTAGCACAACAATGGCTTGAACTTAAACCAGTTTTGGCTCCAGCAGGCAATATAACTGTGGAAGAAGCCTAAAATCACCCTTTCATACTTTTGCTTCATGATAGGTATGGCAATAACGGTTGAATATACTTCAATTAAGCTGCTCGATAAGCTTTACGAAATCGAAAAACAGTGTTTTGAAGAGGAAGCTTTTACAAAACACCAATTAGCTTACTTGTTAACCGATTACATAACCATCGGATTAGTAGCCCGAGTAAATGGCGAAATTGCTGGCTTTGCAATAGCACGAGTAGACATTAGAAGAAACATGTCATTTGGGCACATAATAACAGTTAACATAGCACCTGTTTATCGCCGCAAAGGGATAGCGCAAAGACTGCTTAATGAGGTTGAAACTATATTCAGAAAAGAAGGCATCAAAGACTGCCACTTGGAAGTTCGAGAAGACAACGTTGCCGCATTAAACCTTTACCAAAAACTCGGATACAAAAAAGTAGGCAACCTAGAGAAATACTATGGCGAGGCGCACGGCTTGTATCTCCAGAAAAGCCTGAATTAACAGTTCAGCGAACCAATACTTTACCTGCAAAAAGCTTTTGCAAGTTCAACATCACAACTCATACTCAATTCACAATTTTAAAAACATAGATCCTACGTCTTAGGAACAAACGTTTAAAAATGGATAAGTAAATAGAGTGAGTTAGTGAGGAGAGTTGGGGCGTTTGCGAGGTCGCAAATCCAAAGAACAAACTCTTGTTCAGACAATTGTTATTTTGATACGCAACACTACATGGCGATGTGGTAAACTTGAAAAATCTATTGTCAAGCACCTTCACAAGCGGCATGAAAATTTTGGGAAGCCCGGCATGTCAATTAGAGATATAATGCGTAAATTGGATCTCACCGGAAAGAAAAAAGACGAGTGCATAGACGCTATTAAGCGTTTGGAAAAGAGAAATATAGTGAAGATACTGCCATTATAAACTTGGCAGTCTTGTTTTCTTTTTTAGAATGCTTACCTAACGAGTTTTTTCGCACTTGCAATCCATTTTTTAGTGATTTTCAAGGAAATCTGCAACTTCTTAGCGATTGTCTTTGCTGAGGCTTTGGCTAAGTCCTCAACGCTGTTTATTCCCAGGGCTTTTAGTTGCGTTGCTCTTTTTTCGCCGATGCCTTTCACTTGCGTCAATTTTAATGCTTCTGTCTTAGCACGTATTTCCATTGTTGTTGCTTGTTGAGTTTGCGGCACCTTTGCCTGAGGGATTTGAGGCGCCGTCTGGCAAGCTTGTGCTTCTGTTTTTGGTCTTTGAGAATAACCCAAGCCGAAGGACAAAAGCCCAAGCACAAATGTTGTTACGACCCAAAGGTTCCTTTCAGTCTCTGCTATCAACGGTGTTATCAAAGATACTATTGTGATGAGGAAAAGCAACGCGGCAGATATGTATAACATATAGTCTAAACGCATTCTTTTAATCCCTGACTTACATATTTTCCTTGGAACCACTTAAATGATTTGTCCTTTTTGGGAAGCCTTGGCAATTTTATGACTGGACGCGCTTTATTTTAAGAGATCACCTTTAAACGGAGGTGGCTTTATTAAATCGTATTTCATGAGAAGCTCCGTTGACTGCCGAGCGTTCTGAATTATTGCGGAAGCTCGCTGGAACAATTCTTGTCGGCTAGGCTTTACCCTTGCCACTCCCTGCTCTATTGACTTGAGAGCGCAGGCAACTGCTTCTCTTGGGAAAACCTGCCATTCCTCCATTCTAGGCAGAATATCTTTTTCATGTATGCCTCTTTCTTCTGCGAATTTTGCCAATTCTTGAGCCGCTGCAATACACATGTCATCGGTCACAGTTCTCGCCTTCACATCTAATACTCCACGGAAGATAGCCGGAAATCCCAAACTATTATTAACTTGATTTGCAAAATCGCTTCTACCTGTTGCTACGATTCGCGCTCCTGCTGCTTCTGCTTCCCAAGGCCATATTTCGGGGATGGGGTTGGCGCATGCGAAAAGCACAGCGTTATCTGCCATTGTTTTGATCCATGATTTTCGTATGGTGTCTGGACCTGGTTTTGAGGCAGCAACTACGGCGTCTGCGCCTTTAAAAGCTTCCGAAATGTCGCCTGTCCGTTCCTCAATATTAGTCTTAATGGCTAAATCGTATTTCCACGGATTTTCTTCCTTCGTTATATCTTTTCTATCGAGGTGAACTATGCCCTTGCTATCCACTATTATTATATTGCCAGGTTTGATGCCCCACATCATTAGAACGTAAGCTGTACGTATATTAGCCGCTCCTGAACCTACTAGAGTTATAAGGCTTTCGCGTGGTTTTTTGCCCACGATTTTGAACGAGTTTATTAATCCTGCCAAGATAACGGTGGCTGTTCCTTGCTGGTCATCATGCCAAACTGGGATTTTCAGTTGGGCTCTGGCTTTTTCAAGAACATCAAAACACTTTGGTTTCTGTATATCTTCCAAGTTTATTCCGCCAAAGGATGGCTCGAGAAGCTCGCAAGCGTGGACTATCTCCGTTGGATCTTTGGTTTTTACACATATTGGAAACGCGTCAACGCCGCCTAAGTACTTGAACAGAAGCGCCTTTCCTTCCATTACGGGCATGGCAGCTTCGGGTCCGATGTCGCCCAAGCCTAGGACTCGTGTTCCATCTGTGACCACGGCAACGTAGTTCCAGCGGTTTGTAAGTTCAAAAGATTTATCTGGATTCGCTTGAATCTCTTTGCATGGAGCAGCGACGCCTGGAGAGTACCATATTGCAAAGTCGTCTGTGCTTCCGATCGAGCATTTCGGCATAAGCTGGACTTTTCCCTCGTAGAATTTGTGCATTGCCGGAGCTAACTGTGCTGGTTTTTTGGCTTTTGAAAGTAATTCTTCCACAGTGGGTTTGCTTTCTTCTTTCTTTGAAACCAAATTAGCTTTCTCCTTCTGAACGGTTGAAGTGTCTGGTGCAGTTGCCTTTAAGTTTTTTCAACCTAAACTAAATGATGATTAAGTGTAGAGTCGAACAGAAAGATTATAAGTATTATAAAAAAGCGAAAAAAGGGTTCTTTATGCTTTGAATTTAGTATCTCGGTCTGTATCCGCCGCCTCGTCTATCTCTGAAGCCGCCTCGTCTGCCGCCGTATCGCCTAAACGGTCTTCGAGGCTGATCGTATGTCTTGCTGGAAACGTTATTCTCAGTATTAACTTCGCCTTCGAATGGTTCCTTTGCCATTTCAAGTTTTCCGTATTTGCCGATATTGAGGCGCATGTTGCCCTTGAAAAGTGTTACGTAGCCGTTTTCGACGCGTACGGTATCGTTTTCGTTAACTTTTTCAATATTGTCGTCCCAAAGCGTGAGGTAGATGCTACCTGTCTCGTCACCTACTAAAGCGTCGCAGACCTTATGTGCGGATCCGTCTCTTCCCATTGGGATATCGCGAATTTCGCTTTTCGAAACCACTTTTGCTGTGACGTTAACCGATCTTGATTGTGGGGTTAACTCGCCAACCTTTGCTTCTACTGGTTCTCTTTTGCGTTCAAAAAAACCTTCAACAGCCAAACTAATTCAACACCTTATCCATTAGACTAACACACTTTAGAATGCCTGCCACACTTAAGGCTTTTGGTAGCATCGCCACTTTATTTCTCCCGCATCATTTTCCCTTTTTTTGTTTTTTGGAGATTTAATGAATGAAGCCAGAGCATAGAAAGAAACCTCGTAGGGCTACAAGCGAAATCCCGATAATCTTAGATGAAAGATTCTACAGCGAATTGGAACAGACTATTCTGAAAGTGCAGTGGCCTTACAAGTCTGAGCATAAAGACACTTTCATTATGCGAGATCGTGCATTAGTTGCTTTCTTGATAGCTACCGGATTAAGAATTAGCGAAGCCTTAACCGTTAAGATAGAACAGTTTAGGGATTACCAGAAAAAACTGGTATTGTTCAATATTCCAACTCTGAAGAATGGCAGAGTAAGAAAAGAAATATGGATAACCAAAAAAGGCAACATGGAAAGAATCACCGAGTTTTTCATCAAATGGTATACCCTTCTGAACCAAAAAAGTCAAGTTAGCTATGTATTCCCTAGCGGTTGCGCCAATGGTTTAGTTTACAAAAATCATTTATCAAGCAGTAGAGCGCACTGGATAATCAAGACTACGACCGGCCTATTTCCGCATTGGTTTAGAGCTGTGTGTGAAACGTACATGGCTAAAGAAATCTTTGATAATGACGCCTACAAGTTGTGTGGTTACATGGGATTGAAGCGTTTGGATTCCACGTTGCCCTATGTTCAGGC
>CP070714.1:369575-372759 GCA_020350385.1 Candidatus Bathyarchaeota archaeon
ACTTTCAGCCATTCACTGAAAGCTGCCGTGAACAAGGACTTACCAGAACCCGCGGTCCCGATTATAAATGCGACAAGCATTGCTTTGTTTCTCCTTTTCTGTGCGTTTTGTGTTGGTTTGAGTGTAATAACTTTTCTGTTGCTGATGTTTTGCCTATGCATTATACATGTGAAAGCTCAGATTGTGCTCTTTAGCCTGTACCCCTTATGTGTACAACCAACTTTTATGTGGAAGTGGTTGTCTTTTGCTGTGAAAAGCTTCAATCTGATAGATCCTCTACTGGTTTCTCCACGCTATTTCTGCTGGTCTCCAAGGAGGTTGCGCTGCTAATGTTGCGCGCAGACCTTGCCTTCTCCTTTGTATGCAAATTGAAACTCAGGTTAACTTGAAAGAGCAAAATATCTTCTGTAATCCAGAGTTAATGCCTATCAGTCTATTCCCACTTATCCGAGAACCTCTACCAAGGTTGCTGTTCAGGCGGTTCAAAGGATTGCTGCTGTGTGTGCTTTGCCATAAGAACTGCGACTGCGCCAATAACAGCCGCTATTACAGCGACACCTACCATCGCAGTTAAAAAGAGAGGGATCACCGTTGTACTTCTTGTTGAGCTCATCGCGCCTGTGTACAACTCATTACCCGACCAGGCAGCGCGGATAGCGCATAAGCCCGCTGTTTCAGCTGTCCAAACGTATTCAAAACGGCCACCTGACTGGGTTACCGTTGTGCCTATAACCGTCCAGGGCGAGCTGTTAATACTCGCGTAAAGCGTTACATTTTCATTTAGCATTGTTGGAGCGAGTTGACCACGGAAAGTAATTGCACCGTTCTGGATAGAGATGATCGGCGATACTTCCAGCGACAAAGCGCTGGGCTCTAATGCTGTGAAGCTTGCGGAAACTTGCCCCGGAGCCATTTCTTCAGCGTTTTCAAGAGTAATTACTTCGGCGGAGACCTGTTTCAAATCGGTGGGGCATTCTCCAACTCTCCATCCGTCTTTCCAGTTTCCACCTGTGCACTCTGCAACGTAATATCTAGTTCCATCATGTGTTACATAGTACACGCTTTGTCTCGCGTCCTCGGGGGCACTGGAAAGGTGAACTCCGATGTTCATGTGAGTTTGCTGCTCATAATACAAAAGCGCCGCATCCAGACCTCCAGCCTTCATTATCGAGGCAGCAATAAAGGAGAAAAGGTCGCAGTCGCCCTGACCATCCACAATTGTCTCAACGGGATATTTCGCTGGCAAAGTCTCCACGTAAGTTATTTGATGAACTATCATAAGGACTCCGTTGGCAAAGTCTTCCTCATTATCATAGATTTCCCAGAGTTTGTCAGCTATTGGTTCCAAAGCGTGCGAAGTCACAAACTTAGGGAAGTCACTGCTTGAAGCAGACCTATGGCTTTTTTCCACATAATATTCACGAAGGGTTTCTGGAACCACCACGTTAAGTTCGTAAGTTACCTTGCCATCTGGCCAGTTTAGAAGTTGATAAGAGACAGTGTAGTCTTGAGCCAAACCAACCGACGTAGTGGAAAATGCAACAAGAATGATTGTGAATAATATTGTTGCTTTTGTAAGTGTATTTTTCATGCTTTCTCGAATATTACTACTTACGACTGCCTATTAGGTCTTATGCACAACTGATTACTACCAAAAATCTCTAACCATCAACTTAGCTCGTCAACGACGACTTTGCCGCCAATTTTCCCTATTGCACTAGAAAGTTGCATTATCACTTTTTGCAACTTGTCTTCTGATTTTTCCGATTCTCTCGCTGTAATGGAAACGTGAATTTCTATGTAAGACCTGCTCTCTCTGCCTTTCGGGTGCGATTTTATGTAAACATCAGGATTATTCTGCATCACTTTGTATATAATTGGCGCCAAACTCGACTCCATAACACCCTCAGCATAAATACTTTTTTCATAAAAAGCGCCTTTGCCTGATTCTTGCTTAAGCATCCCCTCTACGGTTTCATCAAAGATGGATTCCATTTCCGAAGGAACACCTGGCAATACTATCAACATAGTTTCCTCCAGGTCTAACTGAACTCCAGGCGCAGTTCCAACAGGGTTGGGAATAGGCTCTGCCTTTTCCGGTAACGTTGCCATCTTTATTCTCGGCGGCGTTAGTTCAACTGCTTTGATCCTGTTTTTTCTGGCGTATGCTTCGTATTTTTCACTAACCATTTTAAGCGCTTTTTCGTTGATTGCGAGTTTACGCTTCAGTGATTTCGCTACACCTTCTAACGTTTTGTCGTCAAAAGTGGGGCCCAGTCCTCCAGTAGTTATTATGAACCGCGGTTTTCGCCTGAGTGTTTCACGGACTATGTTTGCGATTTCGTTTACGTCGTCAGCTACCACTGTAATTCGCTTAACTGTTATTCCCAGCGCTGTGGCTTGCTTGGAAAGCCATTGAGCATTCGTGTTCAATGTTTTACCTATTAGCAGCTCGTTGCCAACGCAGATTATCTCCATCTCTCTGGTCATAGCTCTCACGTTTTGCCGCAAGATAATCAAAAGAATGATTAACTTTGTTCTTTATACTGTTTGCTAACCAATCGCATAAAAGATTGAAGCCAAGCGGTTATTTTTTCTTACTTAGCCACCATTTCAGGTATTCTTTTCTCTGTTTTTGTTTTTCGTCTTCCGCTGTTTCCACATGAGGTCTCAGCTTCTCTCGCATTTCCCAGAGTTCTTGTTGCGTCACCGATAAGCCGCAGCTCTTGCAGATGAAGTGTTTGGTGGCTATCGTATATTGCATTTCTCCCCCGCATTCCGGACAATAACGCATATCTTTTCACTCGAAGTTTCTAAGAATAAATCGCGATTTGACAGATATTAGTCTTCGCTCTGTTTTCAACATCTTCGCTTGGTATAGCAGGCTATTTCCGCTTTCTGAAGAACATCATATCGTCTTTCTTGCCACAAGCAAGAAAATATATTGTCAATTTAGAATTGGATTTTGAGGCACGTGTTAACTTGCCAAACTCTTAAAGGCTGGCTGACGAGTAGGGATTTGAATGTTCAGCAATAGATATGTTTCCGTTTACCTCGGGCTATTCATAGTTTCGCTAGCGACGCTGACCTTGGAAATATCATTGACGAGGTTCTTCTCAGTATCTAAATGGTACCACTTCGCCTTCATGGTTGTGAGCATTGCCCTCTTCGGAATAGGAGTTAG
>CP070714.1:372859-376254 GCA_020350385.1 Candidatus Bathyarchaeota archaeon
AGCCGAGATTCTTTTGGCAAAGAGTAAAGAGGCCAAGAACCATTTGAACCGGTCCTGCGGTTTGGTTAGGTCGAGGCCGAGTTCGGCTGAATAGCTTTGAAGTTGCGAGAGGGCGCGCTTCACGCTCATTCAGAGCACCCGTTATCTAGCAGAAATATTCAAGCTTAAAACTTAATCGGAAAATCGGAGGCGGATGACTATTCGACCAGTGCGGACTTACAATAGAACAGAGAAGACGATTATGGAAGCCCCCTTTGGGTGGAAATTCACTTTTAGTATTTTGAACAAATGCAGAAAACACAAATATCTGAGAGACTACACTGTACACTTAATTATAGAGAAAAGAAGAAAACTTCTTACAAAAAGTAGTTAGGGAATAATTGCGGGGTTGCCCTAGCCTGGTAGGGGGCAGGCCTGCTAAGTCTGTGGTCCTTTGGGCCGCGTGGGTTCGAATCCCACACCCCGCGCCATTTTGCTTTCCACCAAAACCCTAGCTTTCCACAGGTATTTTCATAGCTTCAAACTACAAGGAGCATTGTTTACCAGTTGGCGTGTGCTTTTCGGTACGGCCCTCTTTTCTTCCGTCGCGCTTTCTTTCTTGCTTCTTCCTTATCCAGGGTTTCATCTTGAACTTCTTGGAGTGCATTCTTCTTCTTTTTTGTCATGGCTTCAGCTTGTCCTTGATTATTCTTTGCATGTTTACTTCGAAAGCTGCTACTGGGTTTTCGAGTTTCCATGCTTCAAGCACTTGCGGGTTAACTTCGCCCAAAACACCCACGTTCACGCCGTTAACTATTACAGCGCCAACCCGACCCTCAATAAAGCTTGGATGACTGTTCTCTTTTATTCGCCACTCAACGCCAAAATTCATGAGGAACGCATCCAGAGCCGATTTAATTTCGCTGAAACTAGCAGTTGGATGCGTTATCGAGGCTGCAAGCCATTCCTCATCTCGAGTCTTCGTTTCCCCCGTCTCGTCCAAAAGCGTAACCTTGCCCAACTCGAAGATTTTCTGGGGAAACTCAACCGACTGATTGTTGCCAAGAAACTCCATTAAACTCGGCAAAAGCCAATTCCGCAAACACGACATGGTCACCACTTTCGGGTTAGCGACTTCCACAATACGCGTTTTTTCACAGTTCATTTTATCGAAAAGGCTCTCCGGGCTCGTCAAAGTATAGGTCAAAACTTCCTGAAAGCCCAATCCTACCATAGACTCGCGTGCAACATCAATCAGCCGCTGTACAGTTCTCATGCCTCCCGTTGTGGGCAGTTCACGCCAAAGCGGCTCAATGTTATTGTACCCGTAGGCGATGGCGATGTCTTCTACCAAGTCTACTGAATGCATCACATCAACACGGTAGCATGGAACCAGTACAACCACGTTGTCTCCGCTGACTTTTTCAACTCTGAAACCTGCCTTTAAAAGCAGATTTGCTATTAGCTCGGTAGTAAGCTGAAGTCCCAAAATCTTGTTCACGTACCCTACGTTTAATTCCATTCGTGTATTGCTGAAGTCAGGAGTCACAACTTTTTTCAAAGCATAACCAGAATCTTCAGGATAACGCACTGTTGCACTGTAAGCCTTGCCACCTCGATCAATCAACGCCAACGTCACGAGGTTTAGCGTGTTAAGCACGGTTTTATGAATGGTACCCGTTACTTCCACAAGCACATTCTGCGTTTCTTCCGAGATCTTGCCAAGGTCGTCTGAGTTTATAATTGGTGGAAAAGACAGCACTTTTCGTTTCGAATCCAACAGAATCGGATAAACGCTATGTCTTTTGACTATGTGACCATACTCTACCCCTTTCGGGTGTTGTTCCAGAATCTCCGCCAAGTTCATCTTTTCCTCGAAGCCAAGCGGAACAAAGCTGATGGCAGATGGCTCCGTAACGGTGTAGTTCAACGGTAGAGTAATCAAATCAAAGTCGTAAATTCCAATAGACGTTTTCTGTCTGCTTCGTCCATAAGTATAATCCAGCTTGTCCTGAAGGTGCATAAGTCCGCGAATAATCGTGTCTGTCAGTTTAACGTTCTTGACGACAGAGCAACAAATGTAGGGTCGTATATTCCAAAGCTGAGAATTAACATAAACATCTACTAAAGGATTCACAACATCGTATTGTTTCAGTTCTTTCTCAAGGTTGACGAAGCCAAGTAACGCTCGGGCCAGACCTTCGACGCTCCAAAGGTCGGGACGGTTCGTGTCCTTGATTTCAATGCTTACAACGCCTTCATACTCATTGTAAAGTTTCACTTCACTCTTAACCAAAGATAATAGCTCATCAAGCTTCTCCATATCCCCACGCAAGTCAACGCTAAGCAAACGCTCCAACTCAGCGCAATCTACATCGATCGTCGGCACTTCTTAAATCACCTCTTTCCTCCTCAGCCAATCAAGACTCTGGCTGAAAATGCAGCGAATATCATCTATGCCCGCGCGCATCATGAATAAACGGTCTACGCCTAAGCCCCAAGCAATAACAGGTTCTTTCACGCCCAATGGCAAAGTGACTTCAGGCCTAAAAATTCCTGAGCCTCCGAACTCGATCCAACCGTAACCTTCTTTGTAAGCGCTTAACTCAACGCTTGGTTCAGTGAACGGGAAATAATCTGGCTTGAAACGTACTTTGTCTGCTCCTGCGATTTCAATAGCAAATTTGCTCAGCACACCCAACAGGTCCCTAAGGTTTAATTTTTCGTCAACCACGATGCCTTCAACCTGATTGAACTCGCTGAGATGCGTTTTATCAGTAACCTCTGGTCTGTAACAACGGGCAATGGAAAAGTACCTGCTTGGAACTTCCAAGTTCTCACTCAACAATGTTCTTGCGCTCAGACAAGTGCCATGTCCTCGGAGAATCAACCGTTTTGCCTCTTGCAATGAATACTTGTAGCCCCACCCTGATGAGCCAGTGCGCCATCCGTTCTCATGAGTAGCCTTAACATTCGCTACTGCAGCCTCGTACGCGCTTAAATCTCCAAACTCTGGAGCTTTAACAAAATAAATGCCAAATATTTCTCTGGCTGGATGATCTTGAGGCGTATAAAGAGCTTCAAAATTGAAAAACGAAGTCTCAACGTTGGTTCCAATCATCTCCTTGAAACCCAGAGTAACCAGCTTAGTGCGTACTTCTTCGAGGAAACTCAAGTAAGGATGCTTCTTTCCCGGCCAAGTCTTAGCCACAGGCGCTTTAATATTGTACTTTTGAAGTTTTGAGGTTCGCCATTTCCCAGAAATAATGAGTTCTGGCGTAAGCTGCGTCACTTCCTCAGCAGCTTTAGCCACTTCTTTCGCAGCACGCTTGCCCCTTGCAGTGATTTCCAGAACCCTTCGGGTTTTGACGTCTGAAGTCAGAAGTTGGCGTTTCTTCAGAGTTTGAACAGCCGCT
>CP070714.1:376354-387931 GCA_020350385.1 Candidatus Bathyarchaeota archaeon
AGTTATTAAAATTTTGCTAATAACCCTTATATGAATCTCGGAGAAAAGAAGAGTACCTGCGCACATCGAGGCGCATCAAATTAAGAGGAGAAACGGTCCCGTGCGAAACAGAGTAATCTTTGGTTCTGAAAGCTGTACAACTTTAAGCAGCTGCATCAAGAACATAGGAAACTCACAGATTATCTGGCTGAAACTCATAGCTGAAGGGCTTGAAATGAATTGATTACGCTAGAGGGCCTGCAGTTGTTCACTCGTGATTAAGATGGAGACAATTCTTTCAACCGAGAATCTTTGCTACACCTATGAGGGACAAAAAGAATATGCACTGAAAAACATAAACCTGAAAATAAAAGAGGGGGATTTCACCTTAATCGCCGGTCCAACAGGAAGCGGCAAGTCCACCTTAGCCTTATGTTTGAGTGGATTAATCCCGCAGGTCTTAGGCGGCGAAATGAAAGGCAAAGTCATTGTTGATGGAAAAGACACCAGACAGTATGAAGTTTATCAAATGGCTCAATATGTTGGATTAGTTTTTCAGAACGCAGAAAACCAACTATGTTCTCTGAATGTTGAGGATGAAGTCACATTCGGACCGGAAAACTTGGGACTATCAAAAAAAGAAATTGAGAAGCGCGAAAATTTCGTCTTGAATGCAACAAGTTTGAGCGACCTTAGGAACAAATACACTTTTAATCTGTCAGGGGGGCAGAAACACAGAACTGCAATAGCTGCAACTCTCTCGATGTTACCGAAAATCTTGCTATTAGATGAACCCTTTTCGGAACTTGATCCCACTGGATGTAAAGAGGTACTGCAAACTCTGAAAAAACTCAATGAAGAGTTCGGTATTACAGTGGTCTTAATTGAACACAAATTGGAACAAGTTTTGGGTTTTACGAAGAATGTAGTCCTTTTAAAGGACGGTGAAATCATAGCAAACGGTACAAACTATGAAGTTTTTAAGGAGAGACAATTTGAGGGAGGACACACCCTCAGAATCCCAGAAGCGTTGAAATTCAGCTATGAGCTAGTAGAGAGAGGATTATTAAAAAAACCAGTATTGAATGTGGAGGAACTTATAGCTTCAATGCCTCAAAATTGGACATTAAATTTTCACCGCATTTCAAAACCATTTTCTTTCAACCGTCAAGAAAGAAAAGCGAATTCACAAAATGCATTGATCGAAGTTAAAGAATTATGTTACATGTACAATGATGGCACCATAGCGTTGACAGACATTAATTTGCAAGTATTTCCCGGCGAGTTCATAGCAATTTTGGGGGGAAATGGCGCTGGAAAGACCACGCTCGCTCTTCAAATGTCAGGGCAACTAAAACCAACTAAGGGAAAAATCTACATAGAGGGAAAAGACGTTTCCAAGGGAGGAATGGCCGACCGCATAGGGATCGTAGGTTATACATTTCAAAATCCAGACTGCCAGCTTTTCTGCAAAACTGTGAGCGATGAAATCGCGTTTGGTCCTAAACATTTGAATATAGGCAAAGAAGAGGTCGATCGCAGAGTTAAAGCCACTCTTCAGATGATGCAGCTTGAACAATTCAAAGACAGAGATTCACATACTTTAAGTAGGGGGCAAAAAATCGGCGTGGCTGTTGCTTCTGTTTTGGCTATGAGACCTAAATTGCTAATACTTGACGAACCTACTTTGGGGCAAGATTTCAGCCGAATCAGTTCACTTGTAGATGTACTGAAGTCAATGAACGAGCAAGGTTTAGCAGTGATTGTCATAACTCACGATGTAAATATTGCAGCAAAATACGCAAAAAGAGTAGTCATAATGGATAAAGGAAGAGTTTTAATGGACGGAGACCCTTATGAAGTATTATCAAAAGGAGACATCTTGCATTCAGCCAGTTTGGAAACCCCAACTGCTGTCCAATTAAGCAAGTTAATTGGTCTTCCGCCAATGTTAACGATTGAGGAAGTAAGCAGAGCCCTTTGGAATTCTAACGGGGTCGAGGAATAATCATGTTTCGAGGGCTATTCCATTACGTAGACAAAAACTCTTTCATCCACAGGATAGACCCGCGAGTAAAATTGTTTTTATTGCTCCCAATCTTGTTGTTGGCAATTGCCTCAAACGGTGTTGTTACTCTCTTATTCGTTTTTTCATTTGTCATAATGCTCTACCTTCTTGCTCGAATACCACGATACAGATACAAAGCAATACTGACCATAGGTCTACTTTCTTCAATTTCATTCTTCCTTTTCGGATCGTTCTTTTACTTTGGCTTCTACCATTACCCTGAGAGCAGCATAACGATTTGGTTATGGATTTTTCGACCAGAGCAAGCGGAATCGCTACCGATCGTAGGCCCCATAATTTTGGCCTTAACTCAGGGGCGTGGCATTGTATTAGCCGCAGAGGGTGTCGTCTGGGGAACTGTTACAGCTCTGAAGTTCTTAGTCGCTCTTTTTTCCAGCAATTTAATGATAATGACATCTAAACCTAAAGAGATTCTGTTAGCTTTGAACAATCTGGGAGTACCCCTCAAACTTACCTTTGTAGCCATGACTGCACTGCGATTTGTCCCAGTTGTCATGGAAGAGTGGTATGTTACACTGAATGCTCAACAAGCTAGAGGACTGAGAATCAAAAAGCTAGACATAAAAGGTATGCTACGTACGCTTACAAACACCCTTTCAACATTAATAGTAAACAGCATAAGACGAGCACGAATTCTCGCCTTAGCCATGGAGACTAGAGCTTTTGGAGCAAATGCGAAAAAGATAAGCTACCATGAACTCAATATGACCCGCTTGGACCATGCTTTAGCGATAGCAATAGCCATCGCAACTGTTTTCATAATGGCAATGATACTGCTTTTCCCTTATCACACTGGATACACCTTGTGAAAATAACAAAGGCGAATTTTATTTTTAATCATGAATTCGTCTCTTGCTCAAAATCTAAATTATACAATTTAACAAGCCAAATGCATCCTATCTCTGAAACAAAAGCAAGTATTCGCAGGTTCAAATCCCACCCCGCCTAACACAGATAAACAACTTTGGCAAACGCAAATTCTTCGTTTCTCGCTTTCGCATCTAAATTCTTGGTTTTACGTAAGAGAACCCATCCAACGTCAGCATTAGCTACTTCACAATTTTGCGGTTACCCGATTTTGCATAAATGTAATAAGCACCATGTTCATAAAGATGGAATCGATGCCTTATGGGAATGATAACTATTTTAAAGAAAAAGACAGGATACGGCTTGGGACTTTCACTTTGCATAATCGGAATAATACTGTTGCTCGTGGTGGTTTGGAAATGGTGGGATGCAGGAGTTTTCGCCTCCCCAGATG
This sequence comes from Candidatus Bathyarchaeota archaeon, assembly GCA_020350385.1. GTDB lineage: Archaea > Thermoproteota > Bathyarchaeia > Bathyarchaeales > Bathycorpusculaceae. The sequence goes on from CP070714.1 coordinate 379,684, forward strand.
TGCTTTCAGAGTTAAGCGCTAGTTTCACTAGCATATACGCAGACATATCACTTGGAATAGGGCTGACAATTACTTACTACATTATCATAGCTGCTGTACTAATCAGTATTGGTTCTGCTATCCTAGTACTCAGACGGGAAAAAGTTGCCGTTACTGAAAGTTTGGCAGTGGTGCTTGAATGCCCGTTTTGCAAGAACAAGTGGCGAGAGTCAATGTCCAAGTCGCATTTAAAAGCAATGGGCTATCCTGAAGTCCGAACATTATCAAGGCGAAAATGCACTAAATGCGCAAAATTTATGCGCCCAAAAATTAAAAGAGCATATAAAGCTTAGTGCACTTAAGAACACGGTCCATGACAAAATTGTTCAACAGCATTGATAGAAGATCAAGTTTTAATTCAACCAAAGATAATAATGGTTTTATACTATAATAGCATGCGTTCTTTCCTATGTTTAACTCCGTAAGATTGCTAGCTACAATATCTAGATCTGAATTTTTATTTCCAAATCTCGGTTCACTAATAATGGGACTCGCATGGGGGGCCACTCCACCGTTGGGTTTGATTGATGGAGTTATCTTGATAGTTCTCTCTTTTTCCATAATAAACATCAGTTCTGCGATCGGCGCTCAAGCTAACACACTTTCTGACTATGAACTAGACTTGAGAGATGAACGCAAAAAAGAACTGGTTCAAGCCTTGGATTCATTTGGGCATAAAAAAGTTAAAGCAGTTCTGGTCCTTGAATTATGTTTGACTCTTGTTTTAGTTTCGGTATTCATGCTCATACAACAAAAATGGATCTTGCTTCCCTTATGGATCGTTGGCATTTCCCTTGGTGTTGCCTATTCTGCTCCCCCTTTAAGGCTAAAATCTAGATCTTGGGTTGCGCCAGTCTCCTTAATGCTAGTTCTCGCAGTTTTTCCTGTATTGTTTGCTTTTTACACCTTCACCTTTGAAATCAACACATTTTTTCTTATTTCTCTTGTTGGTCTGGCTTTAACCATATATGGAGTTATTGTTCCAACTGAACTTCGGGACTATTTCGGAGACAAAGCAATGCACATCAAAACTATGACAGTACGCCTAGGATTGGCCAGAGCTACTTTGTTAGGGATAATCCTTTTGAGTGCAGGTGCAGTATTGACTGGAACAGCGCTATTTTTGGAATGGGCTTTCAACCAACGGTTATTATTTAGTATACTTATACTAGCGATGCCAATAGCTGTAGTGTGGGTTCTGGCAAAATTTAGGAACCTATACTCTCTCTCAAAAGAATATGAAACTGCAAATGATCAAAACCGCAGTGTTGTGGAAGAGAAAATCGTGAATCTTTCATCAGATAATCCAAAGTGGATAAAGCTGGTTACTCAAACCTATAGTCTATTGTCGATAATGCTTTTAGTTAGTAAATTCGTCTTCTGATTTTTGGAGACTCCTCAAGTTCTTAATAACTACCTATTTATGTCTGTCTTGAGAAACTTGTGTTAACATGGGGCGAATTTCCAAAGAACCTGCTACCATTGTCACCCTATATGTGAACGTTATGGCAGCGGTATTGTTACACTTTAACTGAAAAAGGAGAACCAGAACTCCACCGAACAAGAAATTTGGCAATTAGTCGAAAAAAACCTCATCTAGCAACCTATGGCGGTGGACCTTATTTAACGTCTTACGATTCTCCGCTAATGACCAAATCATTTTCTGTTGTTTAAGCAAAACAAGCCTAAAACCTGATGCTTTTGTTTGAAAATATGCTAAACCTTTTTATATGCGACTTGAGGGTTGTGGTATGTCACATTAATCATGTTATTAACGAAGCTTTTGAAAGCTTTTGAAAAGCCATGAAAAATTTTGTGGCAGGAGAAATGAAACATATTAGAAATGCAATCATTCAAAGACTTACCGTTAAGTATGGAAGTCTTAAGAAGCGTTGAAGAACTTGGGTTTGAAAATCTTTTTCCAATTCAAGCTCAGGCGATAATACCATTGCTCGAAGGCAAAGATGTCATCGGACAAGCGCAAACTGGGACTGGCAAAACCGCGGCCTTTGGAGTGCCCATGGTTGAACGGTTAAACCCTGAAAACAGGAAAGTTCAAGGTTTGGTTTTAGTGCCAACTCGTGAGCTTGCTGTGCAGGTCGCGGATAACATCAGACTCTTCGCGAAGTACGCGAGAGTTAAGGTCTTGCCAGTTTACGGCGGAGCATCAATAGGAAGACAAATACGCGAGTTATCAAACGGTGTCCAGATTGTTGTGGGCACGCCAGGCCGGTTAATCGACCTGCTTGAGAGGCGTATACTGAACCTTTCCTCAGTGAATATCGTTGTTCTTGACGAGGCGGACAGGATGCTGGACATGGGATTCATAGACGACATTGGATATATTCTTGCAAGAACGCCATCGAACAGGCAGACGAGCCTCTTCTCAGCAACAATAGACCAAACGGTAATGGACGTCTGCAACAGGTACATGAAAAGCCCTGAAAAGATACTTGTAAGCAAGGACGAAATTGCACTCACACAAATGAAACAGTATTACACGGTCGTGAACCGTTACAGCAAATTCGGAACTCTGTGCAACATCCTAGATGAGAATCACATAAACAGAGCCATAATATTCTGTAAAACACGCAGAGGCACAAGCGCCCTATCAGACAAACTGAGAAGAAAGGGCTATAACGCTCAAGCCCTGCACGCGGGTTTCAGTCAACCGCAAAGAGACCATGTAACTAATTCCTTCCGAAAAGGAAAATTGAAGTTGTTGGTTGCAACAGACGTTGCCTCAAGAGGCTTAGACATTCAGGGAATAACTCACATAATCAACTATGATGTGCCACTGGACGCTCTCGTTTATTTCCACAGAATCGGCAGAACCGCCAGAATGGGACAAGAAGGAACCGCTATAACACTTGTAGGTTACGGAGAGATAACAGGATTCAACAACATAAAAGCCTTGACCCAAACTACAATAGAAGAAATGTCTTGCGCGCAGGATTCGCCCATTCAGGGCTTTTTTTAAACCACTAACCATAATAGGCAGAAAACACAATCTTCCATGAGGTTAAGACCGGAGAAAATGTATAGAGATCCAGTTTGCGGCATGGTTCTAAATGAGAACACGGCTAAGTTTAAAATAACATATCAAGGCGAAACTTACCGTTTCTGCAGTATAGCGTGCAAGAAAAAATTCAAGAGACGCAAAACCAAGTTCATAAAGTAACAAGCATTACGAAAAAAGAGGCAGGGAATGGGAAGTCCGGAGTTACTGCGTTTGTAGCTGATTAAATAATTTTCTCAAACAGCTACAGTTAGACCGAGTCAATTCTAGTTTAAGATTGCGTTCATCAGCTAGAGTTTTTCTTCGGGTGAAATGTCCATCATCGTTAAGCCAGAAACTGGTTTCGGGTAAAAATCCGTAGATTTTTCAGGCAATCTCCAACTTTTTTGCGCTATCTGCCAAACCATTTCCGGTTTTATCGGATTGACCAAGAATGCCAGTTTAGCATGTCCAGCATCAACTTTTTCCAAGGCATTCCTAGTCGATTCCGAGTGAAGTAGGTCCTCGTCCATTTTCAATTCGCCAAGTTTCATTAGGTGTTTAAAAATGACGTCCCGTAATATCACTACGTCCAGAAGGCACACTTCTTTTGGGCAACCCGCGTTTACAATTTCCAAAACGGGTTTTTCATCTTTCAAGAGCAACCCATAGGCTTTTGAGCCGCCATAAATGACGAAAGCATGCTCTTCACTGTGGTTTTTCAGAAAACCTTCTAAAGCTTCAACTGTTGGGGTGATTTCTAAAATCGAGAAGAAACATTTGAGCGCCTGCAAAATGTCGTTGGTCAGCTCGAATTCTATTAGAAGCCTGTGAGTGGGCAAAACGACAAGCCCTTCGTCTTGAACTGGAACCATGTAACACATATGAAAATTGATGGCTGAGTCTTCCGTCCACTTTTCTTTTCTGCGTTTTTCATTTCTGTAGGCAATGGCGCTTTCGTACCTGTGATGACCATCCGTAATTACAAGCGTTTTGTTGTTCATGGCGTTCTGTACAATTTTTAGCTTTTGCAAATCAGTTACCTTCCAAAGAGAGTGTTTCACGCCAAAGGAGTCGTCAATCTCTATTGTAGGCTCAGTTTTGGTAATTTCCGTAAAAAAGTCAACAGTCCTCTTTTCAGGGTCTGAGTATATTAGAAAAACAGGTTCAAGATCTTTGTGAACCGTCCGCAACATGTTTAGTCGATCGGCTTTTGGTTTCGCATATGTGACTTCGTGTGGAAAAACCATGTTTTCGCCATACGTGTAAAGGCGCAAGGCAGCAATTAACCCGGTCCTGGTGCAGGTTCTTCCGGACAACTTGAAGGTTTGTCTGGAAACGAAAACTGCTGGTTCTTCGTCTTTCGACAGTATGCCTTCGCTTAACCACTTTTGAATTCGCTGTTGCGCTATTTCGTACTTGTTGTCTTCCATTGGTAGAATCAGGCGGCAATAGTTGTAAGCTGACTTTCTATAGTATTCCCTTTGGAGGGCAAGGTCGATTTTGTCGTAAGGCTGAGTTATCAGATTCTTTGAGTCGCCAGCTTTTCTAGTGTATCGTATAGCTCTAAATGGTCTGATGTCAACCAAACAATTCAGCTCGCAGATTTCTCCAGTACTTCGATTACTTTTTTGGCTATTTGTATGCTTGCCTTTAGTTGGGCTTCTTGAGTTTGGGCGCCAATATGGGGCGTGGCAATTACGTTCTTGAGCGTAAGTAATTTGCTGTTCTTTGGCGGTTCCTCTTCAAATACGTCTACGGCTGCAGCCTTAACTTTCCCTGACACTAGAGCTTGGTACAGCGCCTCTTGGTCAACCACGCCGCCACGGGAGCAGTCAATTATCATTACGCCGTCTTTCATCATATTAAACTCCTTTGTCGAAAGCATGTACCTCGTATGAAGTGTGAGGGGAACGTGAATCGTTAGAAAGTCAGCTACGGGCAACATTTCATCCAAAGGAATAAAGCGGTCGAAGACGCACTCTTCGACCACGAGCACTTTCATGCCTAAGGAGACAGCGAGCCTTTCAACAGTCTTCCCAATGTAACCGCAACCTATGACGCCAAGGGTTTTTCCGTTGACTTCTACGCCCATGAGTTTGTCTTTTGCCCATTTTCCTTCGCGAAGAGAAAGCGTTCCTTCAACTATGCCCCTAGCAAGAGCTAACAAATGCCCTATGGTCAACTCAGCAACACTCATGTAAGAAACGTGTGGTGTATTCACCACAGCAATGTCCAGCTCCTTGGCTTTTTTTAAGTCAATGTTGTCCAAACCTTCGCCAGCTCGACCGATGACACGGAGCTTCTTTGCTTGAGCCATCAAGTCTGCTTTGACTTTGGTTGCAGATCGCACTATAAGCACATCGTATTCACCAATTATCTCGGGAAGTTTAGTTTTTGACATGTCCCAAGCTTTTGTGATTTCGTAGCCTTTTTCTTCCATTAGTCTTATGCCTTCATCTGCAATTTTGTCGCAGATTAGAATTTTGAATGTCAGGTCTCTAACCTCCAGATGCCCTCGATTGCGGCAAGAACTTCCTTGATTCCAGCAAGTTTCCATTCGCCCATGTGTCCAATGCGGAATGTTTTTTCCGCCAATTTGCCATAACCGTTCGAAATCATGAAACCCTTCTCCGCGAGTTTCTCGTTGAGTTTTCGCACACTCTTTCCAGAAGTGTTTTGGATACAGGTTACTGTGACTGACTCGTATCCTGGCTCAGGGAACAATGCAAAGTGTTTCTTTGCCCACTGCTGCGTATAATCGGCCATCGTCTTGTGTCTCTCATAAACGTGATCGTATGTTTCTTCTAGCAGAAGATCCATGCGTTTGTTCAAAGCGTAGAGTAGCGAAATGTTCGGAGTAAAAGGCGTCTGGTGCTTTTTCTCGAACTCGAAGATTTCAACCAGATCCGTGTAGGAACCGCGGTTAGGTACTTCTCTAGCTCTTTCTAGAGCTCTATCGTTAACGAGACCGACAGCAAGACCTGGTGGCAACGCGAAACATTTTTGTGTTGAAGCAAAGATTATGTCGCAGCCGATTTCTGCGGGCAACGTTTTGTCACCTGCCATTGATGAGACGCTGTCAATTGCAAGGATAACGTCTGGGTAGTTTTCGCGCACTTTTTTTCCAACTTCATGGATTGGGTTTCGCACACCTGTAGATGATTCGTTGTGGCATATAGCTAGTGTATCGTATTCTCCAGATTCGAGTTTTTCTGAGATCATGTTGGGCTTGACCGCTTTACCCCAATCCACTTCTATAAAGTCGGCTTTTTTGCCGCAAGCACGTATTGTTTTGCCCAATCGTTCAGAGAAAGCGCCGTTGATGCATACGAGGGCCTTCTTCTTCACTATGCTTCTGCCAACGATGTCGAACCAAAGAGTGCCCGATGATGTTGTTACTGTGGGCTTACAGTCTTCTGGTAACTCGAAGAAATTTCTGAGTTTCGCAGTTATCCCGCCGTAGAGTTCTGAAAACGCTCTGTCTCTGTGACCTATGAGAAAGTGGGTTTGCTCACGGAGTATTTCTTGGCTTACCTCTGTAGGTCCAGGAAGTAAGAGTTTCTTGTGCATTTCTTTCAAATCCCCTCCATCATCGAATATTTTCCTAGGTGACGCAATGAGGCATTGAACCTTTGTGTTCCATCCATCCAGTTTTCCCCTTCATTTTTACATCCAGACCAACAACAACCAATAAACGAAATAACTACAAATTAAAGCTTAACTGTCTTCTAATTTTGGCAATGTTTGTGGCTGCATCCAGACCAAAGAGATCCACAGTTCTCAAAAGAAACAAACCTTGAAGACATCACAATTAACCACAAGAGAAAGCAGTGATCTGTCTTTGGGATATAAGGTTTGTACCGGTAGCCCAGGAAACATGTTTTAAACAAACTATATTTTGTAATGATTCGCCGAATATCTTCAAGAAACAGACACCGAAATTAACAAAAGGGTGAAGTTTTCTATAAGAAAGTTCTGAAAAATAAACTCATAAGGCATTTAAATATTGTAATCAACGACATATAAGGAGAGGCAATATTGGTGTCCAAGATAACGATGATTCTAGAAGTGCTCGATGATGGAAAATGGCATGGAATCGTAGAACTGCAAGAAAGGCTGGAGCTAAATGAGCGTGAAGTACAAGAAATCACAATATTCCTAACTAAGTATGACTTCGTGAAAATCGATAAGGAACACGAAAGAGTTAGAATTAACCGGAGTTTCCAAAGGTTATTGGACCAGACTATTACTTAATGAATACCAAATAAATTCTTTTTTTAAAAAAAACGAAAAATGGTAGGATGGAAAATTTTGGCTAGGGTAAAACTCTCTTTAAAATGTCCGCGTGATCTGCGTTCTTTTCCATAAATATGCTTATTTTGTTTTCGCCAATGACCATACAGAGTGTTTTGGTTTCTTTGCCTTCGATGAGAATGTTTTCGACATCGCCTAGATTAAATAGATCCGAAATTTCTCGGCTGGAATCCAGCATTTGGGATGACAACATAGCGTATTCGAATATTTTCTCTGGTTCTTTGAGGTCTATGGTGGCTGAGGTTGTGCTTCTCAGTATGTAACCTACGACGCCTTTGACCTTGCGGATTTCTGCGAGGTTTTTGTTTAGATCTGTGAAGACTGGGTCTTCTTCACTTGAAGTTACGTCGTCAACAATTACGGTTGTTATGGTTTCTTGTATACTTCGTTTTTTCTTAGCCACTGTTTGTTCCTCCGATTACTCGACCACCGGCTTGACCATCACAAGTTCGCCTTTCGCTGTTTCTAAAGTGCGCTGAATATCTTCTGGCATCCGGATAACGCCTTTTCCTTTATGTTTTTTGTCTTTTATGGGTTTGAATTTGCAACGGGTTGTTATTCCGTCTAGGGTTTCCACATCGACTTCTTCGATTTTCTTGTCGCCAAAGAGTTCGTTCCACTTAGTTATTACTATGTTGTCGATGCGCACAGTATCGGAGCGAACTAGGAAGCCGCCGATGTTTTCCACCATTAACTGGGTCACAGGAGGTTCTGGAAGCAGCGGTCCAGCGTGAACTTCTGGTGTTTCTTGCTCTTCTGTTGGTTCGGCTGTCGCCGTTTCCTCTTCGGCTAGTTCGGCTGTCGCCGTTTCCTCTTCGGCTAGTTCGGCTGTCGCCGTTTCCTCTTCGGCTAGTTCGGCTGTCGCCGTTTCCTCTTCGGCTAGTTCGGCTGTCG
>CP070714.1:388031-399672 GCA_020350385.1 Candidatus Bathyarchaeota archaeon
AGGCTTAACTATTTCTTTGTCGGTTAAACCCAACGCCTTCAACAGCGCTCTGTGAGGCGCTCTTTCTATTCCACGTTTCATTTCGTCGCTTCTCAATCTTTCAGCCTCGTTGTAATATGACACCAAAAATTTTATATTTAAGCATGCCGCTCTCAACGAGGTTGCAAGTGATTTGAAATGGGGTATCGTTTTATCTAACCGCTTACCTGAAGAAATAAGAGTATTTGATACAACCTTACGTGATGGTGAACAAACCCCCGGAGTATCTTTAACGCCTGAAAACAAACTAAGAATTGCCAAGCGCTTAGACGAACTCGGCGTAGACGTTATAGAAGCTGGCTTTGCAGCTGTTTCTGAAGGCGAAATGAAAGCAGTGAAGCTCATCGCCAAACAAGGCTTAAATGCTGAAATCTGCAGCGCGGCGCGTGGAACCATAGGCGACATTGATGCTGTTGCAGAAAGCGGTGCAGACAGTATCCATCTGATTATACCCACTTCTGACCTGCACTTGGAGTATAAACTGAAAAAAACGCGAGTAGAAATCCTGAAAATAACCAAAAACTGTGTGAAGCACGCTAAAAACCAAGGGTTGATAGTTGAACTTTCAGCAGAAGACGCTACAAGAGCCAACCTAAATTTCCTGAAAAAATTCTTCGTTACAGGCATATCGGCGGGAGCCGATAGAGTTGTCGCATGCGACACCGTTGGAGTTTTGACTCCTGAAAAGTCCTACGCGCTTTTCTCAGAGTTACGGAGTTCGCTTGATGTTCCTGTTGTAAGCGTTCATTGCCATAACGATTTTGGGATGGCTGTAGCTAATTCTATAGCTGCGTTAAGGGCTGGAGCGAATCAGTTTCACGCGACAATTAACGGTTTAGGCGAAAGGGCTGGGAACGCTTCGCTGGAAGAAATTGTAATTTCCTTGAAATCATTGTATAAATTGGATCTTGCTATCAAAACCGAACTCTTGTACAGCACATCGCAGCTGGTTTCGAGACTAACGGGAATTTATGTGCAACCTAACAAAGCAATTGTGGGTGAAAACGCTTTCACGCATGAGTCGGGTATTCACACGCAGGGTTTGCTGGCTAATCCTTTGACCTATGAGCCTATATCGCCTGAGTTGGTTGGTGGCACGCGGCGAATTTCGCCGGGTAAACACTCGGGGACACATGGGATACGAGACTCCTTGGAGAAGATGGGTCTGAAGCCAACAGAAGAGCAGCTTAAGGAGGTTTTTCTTAAGGTTAAGAGCGTGGGAGATAAGGGCAAGATTGTTATGGATGCTGATTTGTTGGCGATTGCGGAGAGCGTGATGGGGCTTAGCAAAGCTAAACCGATACAGTTACAGGAGATAACAGTTGTTAGCGGCGACAAGGTAACGCCTACTGCTTCAGTGAGGCTTAGGTTAAATGGTAAAGAGGTTTTGGGAGCGGCTGTTGGAGTGGGTCCTGTGGATGCTGCTATAAACGCTGTTAAGAAAGCAATTCTTGAGGTGGAACCAATTCTTCTGGAGCAGTATAATGTTAAGGCGATTACTGGTGGGACGGATGCGATGGTGGAGGTTGTGGTCCGGATGCGCAAAGGCGACAGAACAGCCACAGCGATGGGTGTCCGTGTAGACATCGTTATGGCGAGTTTGGACGCGGTGCTTGGTGCAATGAACGTTCTAACCACAGACTACAACAACAAAAGCCAATAGCAGCTATAGTGCGTGGAAGAGACTATCTCCCTTGCTTATATAAAGCCTGAAATACAAATTGACTTCTCAAGAGAAAAGCTGGATACCGAATTGTTAGTCAAATATTCTGCTGAAGAATGTTCACACAAATGACTTGGCAGTATTTTGGGCACCACAAACTTTTTAAATGAAAAACATTCCTATGAACAGGATACGTGTATTTCACGGAGGCACTATAAGTGAGGGATCGTCACCTCAATAGCTGGGATCGTTGGGTACTTATCCTTTGTTTTGTCTAGGATACCATCTGGAAATGCCTCAGTTATACACTCAGCCAGAATCTCTGGCAATCATCTTTTAAACAAGTTTTCAAGTAATGAGGTAGAATAAAAATGACTAAAATGTCAGGTGCAAAAGCCCTAATAGAATCTCTTGACCGCCAAAATGTAGAAGTGATTTTCGGAATAGTCGGAGGAGCAACACTACCAGTATATGATGTACTATGTAAATCGAAGATAAGGCACATCCACTGCAGGCACGAACAAGGCGCAGCACATGCAGCCGACGGCTATGCCAGAGCCAGTGGAAAAGCTGGAGTATGTATTGCAACCTCAGGTCCAGGAGCCACAAACCTAGTAACAGGCATCGCCAACGCTTACTTGGACTCGTCACCAATCATTGCCCTAACAGGTCAGGTATGCACAACTAGCGCTAACACATCTTACATGATAGGTAGAGACGCCTTTCAAGAAGCCGACATAATCGGGATAACTACGCCCATAACCAAACACAACTATCAATTACAAGGAGCAGCGGAGATTCCGAAAACCGTGAAGACCGCATTTTACATAGCAACTACGGGCAGACCAGGCCCAGTCTTGATTGATATACCAAAAGACACACAAACAGAAGTGACTGAGATAGAGTTTTCAGACAAAATCGTGATTCGAGGCTACAAACCAACATTCAACCCCCATCCGCTACAAATTAGAAAAGCCGCAGAATTACTAGCAAAAGCAGAAAAACCCGTGATACTAGCAGGAGGCGGAGTGATAACATCTAACGCTTCCCCAGAATTGCTACAGACAGCAGAATTGCTGATGGCGCCAGTAGCCACAACATTCATGGGTAAAGGAGCCTTCCCTGAAAATCATCCCTTGTCCCTCGGAAGCATAGGAATGCACGGAAATCCTGTAGCTAACAAACTACTTTGTGAGACCGATGTGCTCTTAGCGATTGGAACAAGATTCTCCGACAGAGCCACTGGGAACTTAGATAGCTTCTGTTCAGCCGCAAAAAAAATTCACATAGACATTGATACAGCGGAAATTGGAAAGAACATAGAGGCTGACATACCCATAGTGGCTGATGCTAAAAAAGCATTGAACGCTCTACACAAAAGGTTGGCAAAACAGCTGAAAAAGAAAGAAAAATCTGCATGGATAAAACGCGTCAAAGAGGCGAAAGAGCAACTTAATCCGCCGTCTAAGGGAGAGTCGAAAGACCTCAAACCGAAAGCGTTACTGCAGCAACTGAGGAAACTACTACCCGAGGACGCCATAATAACCACCGAAGTTGGTCAGAATCAGATGTGGGCTGCGCTCTATTTCAATGCGCTCAAACCAAGAACCTTCATAAGCTCTGGAGGCTTGGGAACCATGGGTTTCGGTTTTCCAGCCGCTATAGGCGCCAAAGTTGCCTGCCCCGACAGATCCGTTGTGGATATAGCTGGAGATGGCAGTTTCAGAATGACCGAACAGGAGCTGGCGACTTCCGTAATGGAGGACATCCCCGTCACAGTTATAGTTTTGAACAACTCGGTACTGGGTATGGTTGCCCAATGGCAGAGAATGTTCTTCAAGAAACGCTATACGGCCGTAGAACTGGGAAGCGTCCCTGATTTCGTAAAGCTAGCGGAAGCTTACGGCGCACAAGGTTTCCACGTGGAGTCAATCGCCGAGTTCTCAAAGGCTGTTCAAAAAGCCTTGAAGAGTAATGTTACAACGGTCATCGATGTGCCAATCTCGTCAGAGGAGGATGTTGTACCGATGGTGCCTCCTGGCTGCGGCATAAATGAACAGGTAGGGGAATATTAATGGAAAACGGAAGAACTAAAGTGATTGCTGCTCTCGTAGAGAATAAACCAGGCGTGCTGCATAGCATAGCCAACATGTTCCGACGAAGAGGATTCAACATTGAAAGCATTACAGTTGGACATACAGAGCAAAAGGGCTTAGCTCGAATGACTATAACCGTCAAAGGAGACGAAAGAATCGTAGAGCAGGTAATCAAACAAATGCACAAGCTGATAGACGTTGTGAAAGTCAGCGGGTTAGAGCCAGAAAACATCGTGGCCAGAGAATTAGTCCTCGTTAAAGTTAATGTGCCTGACACTAAAACTAGATCAGACGTAATCAACTGTGTAGAAGTTTTCAGAGGCCGTGTAGTAGACGTTTCATCAGGAACTTTAACTTTAGAGATTACTGGAACCCCAGACAAAATAGATGCATTTCTAAACTTGATGAAGACATACGGTATAATGGAGCTCGCTAGAACAGGGTTAACAGCCCTCTCGCGAGGATCAAAGTCTATTAGAATCGACGAGTAAACAAAGGCAATCTCGTCAGAAAAACGGCTGTAATCTAAAAATAGCATTGAAAAGGCAGAAATATGAACATTTCCGAAAAAATCTTGGCTAAGGCATCAGGAAAAAACGTGGTTCATGTAGGAGAAATAGCGGAAGCTAAAGTGGATATGATAATGGTTCACGATTTGACAGGTCCACTAGCGGTTGAAGCCTTCAAAAGAATAGGCGTCTCCCACGTTTGGGATAACCAAAAAGTAGTGATAGTTCTGGACCATCAGGTGCCAGCAGAGTCTGTAAAAGCAGCCGAACTGCATAAAATGCTGCGAAAATTCGCCAAAGACCAGAAAATACAAATCTACGATGTGGGCAAAGGCGGCATCTGCCACCAAGTAATGCCTGAAAAGGGTCATGTACTGCCTGGTACAGTCATCGTAGGAGCTGACTCCCACACCTGCACTTACGGCGCTTTCGGAGCTTTTGCAACTGGTATAGGATCTACCGAGGCAGCAGCAGTTTTTGCCACAGGCAAGATTTGGCTAAGAGTACCCCAAACCATCAAAATTAATGTTGAAGGTAGTTTCCAGAAGTACGTCACGCCCAAGGATTTAATCTTGTCCATAATAGGCAAGGTGGGCGTTGACGGCGCTACATATAAGAGCGTTGAGTTCAGCGGGCCAGTCATATCTGCCATGAGCATGGCGGGCAGAATGACATTATGCAATATGACTGTGGAGATGGGCGCTAAAAACGGCATTGTAGAGCCAGACGGGATCACCCTTAAATTCCTAGAAGGGAGAACCACTAAAGCTTTAGTTCCGTTTGAATCTTTGAAGAGTGACACTGATGCTTCCTACGAGAAGGTCATAGATATCGATATTGCAGATTTGGCGTCTCAAGTTGCTTGTCCTTCCTCTGTTGACAACGTGAAATCCGTTTGCGAGATAGGTAACGTTCAGATAGAGCAGGCCTTTATCGGATCCTGCACCAATGGACGAATTGAAGACTTGCGATTAGCGGCTAAAATCCTAAACGGTAAGAGAGTTAAGGATAGCGTCAGGGCACTGGTGATTCCTGCTTCCCAAGAAGTCTACTTGCAAGCGTTAACGGAAGGTCTAATAGAAATCTTCACTGAGGCGGGCGCTTTAATTTGCAGCTCAACATGTGGTCCATGCCTAGGTGGACATATGGGCTTATTAGCTTCAGGCGAAACGTGCGTAAGCACTTCAAACCGAAACTTCATTGGCAGAATGGGTAGCACTGGTGCAAAAGTTTACTTGGCCTCTCCAGCTACTGTGGCCGCTTCCGCCCTAACTGGTAGAATAACCGACCCGCGTGAACTGGAGGCACAGAAAGCATGAAAATAACTGGTTATGCCATAAAATTCGGAGACAACGTGGACACAGACGTGATTCTGCCTGGTAAGTACTTGGTTCTAATGGATCCAAAAGAGTTAGCTAAACACGCCATGAAAGGGTTAGACCCAACTTTTCCAGATAAGGCCAAAAAAGGGGTGATAGTGGTTGGGGGAAAGAACTTTGGTTGCGGCTCCAGCAGAGAACAAGCGCCATTAGCCTTAAAGCATGCAGGCGTTCAATGCGTGTTAGCTGAGTCCTTTGCGCGCATATTCTTTCGAAATGCCATAAACATCGGCTTGCCTGTAAGCGAATGCAAGGGTATCTTAGCCGCCGTGGATAATGGTGATGAACTCACGGTAGATTTGGAAGCTGGAAAAATCCAAAACTTCTCAAAAAAAGCGAGCTTTCAAGTAAGCAAGCTTCCACTCTTTATACTAGAGATACTTTTGGATGGAGGGCTAATAGAGAACTTGCGAAGGAGATTGAACACTAAATGACAGAGTACAAGATATCAGTAATCTCTGGTGATGGAATAGGTCCAGAATTGACCGATGCCACCCTAAAAGTCCTAGATGCAGCCCAGAAAAAATTCGGTGTAAAACTAAACATGGTCGAAACTGATGCGGGAGACGCTTGCTTCCAACGGAGAGGCGTGGCGCTACCCGAAGATAGCATACAAAAAATAAAAACATCTGACGCATGCTTGAAAGGACCAGTTGGAGAAACCGCCGCGGACGTCATCGTAAAGCTCCGGCTGATGTTTGACCTTTACGCCAATCTGCGTCCCATAAAAGCTTATCCTATTGCTGCCGTGATAAGGCCAGATATAGATATGATTTTTGTAAGAGAAAACACTGAGGACGTTTACAAAGGTCAAGAGTTTGCCATAGGCAATGACACAACTGTGTGCTTGAGGGTTATTACAAGAAGGAGTTGCGTACGTATAGCCAAGAAAGGCTTCGAAACCGCAAGAAAACGCAACGGTAAAAAGAAAGTAACAGCGGTTCATAAAGCCAACGTAATGCGCGTAACCGATGGGCTATTCGCAAGCGTCTGTAGGGAGATAGCAAAGCAGTATCCAGACATAGCTTTTGACGAGCTATACGTGGACGCTGCGGCAATGCGTTTGATAAAAGAGCCGCAAAAATTTGATGTGCTGGTTACTCCAAACATGTTCGGTGATATCCTTTCAGACGAAGCGGCACAGCTGATAGGAGGGTTAGGTATGGCTCCAGGCGCGAATATAGGAGATGATTTTGCTCTTTTCGAGCCTATTCATGGGTCAGCGCCTAATAGAGTGGGTAAGCAAACGGCAAACCCGTGTTCTATGATACTGGCGGCAAAGATGATGTTGGATTGGCTGGGCGAACGTTATAACGATAATAGTTGCGTAGAGGCTGCTAAGGCGATAGAAAATGGCGTTTTCAAAACGCTTCGTAACGGTCCAACAGTTCCAGACTGCGGCGGAAACGCCACAACCATGGGAATGGCTGAAGCCATAGCCGCAGCCTTAACAGTTTAAGGTGGTTGAAAAAGAATGAACATGAAAAACTCGAAGTACATCCGAATTTTTGACACTACTCTAAGAGATGGTGAGCAAACACCCGGGGCATCGCTAACAATAGAAGATAAGATTGAGATTGCTTGTCAGCTAAGCAGGTTAGGCGTTGATGTGATCGAAGCGGGGTCGCCTATGTCCTCTGAGGGAGAAAAGAAGGTGGTTAAGGAAGTGGCTAATGCAGGTTTAGAAACTGAAATTTGCGCACTAGCCCGCGCTACAAAGAGTGATATTGACGCTGCTATTGAGTGCGATGTTGATATTGTTCATACATTTATTCCAACGTCGCCTGTGCAGATGAAGTATGCTGTTGGCTTGACGCGTGCACAAGTGTTGTCGTCTGCTGTGGATTCGATTGAATACATTAAGAAGCACGGCTTGAAATGCGAGTTTTCTCCAATGGACGCTACTAGATCTGAAGTGGGCTTTCTGAAGCAGGTTTGCGAAACCGCAGAGAGAGCAGGCGCGGACATGATAAATGTTCCTGATACTGTGGGTATAATGATTCCACGAACAATACACAAGCTCATTGAAGAGCTCAAAAAAGTAGTCAAAGTTCCAATAAGCATTCACTGCCACGACGATTTCGGCATGGCTGTCGCGAATTCCTTAGCCGCTGTTGAAGCAGGAGCGACTCAGGTTCACGTAACTATAAATGGTCTAGGCGAAAGAGCTGGAAACGCCGCTTTGGAAGAACTTGTTATGGCGTTGCACGTGATTTGCAAATTAGAGACTGGTGTTAACTCGCGTTTGCTCTATAGCACTTCAAGAATGGTTTCTACGTTGGCAGGTATATCCGTTCAGGCTAACAAGGCGATTGTAGGCGAAAATGCTTTTGCTCATGAGTCAGGTATTCACACTCGAGGAGTGACGGTTAAACCCTTAACGTTCGAGCCCATAAAGCCAGAATTAGTTGGACGTACAAGAACACTGGTAGCTGGAAAACTTGCGGGAACTCGCGGTATAAAAGCGGAACTCGAAGATGTAGGAATACGCCCTACCGAAGATCAGCTGAAAGAAATTGTCCATAGAGTCAAGAATTTAGGCGACAAGGGCAAGCTGGTGACCGATGCCGATCTGCTCGCCTTGACATCTGCAGTTATGGGCGAAGTGATTCCAGAAGAAAAAATCGTTGATCTGTGCGACATGGCCGTTGTAACGGGAATTAAAGTGATTCCAACAGCATCAGTCCGATTGGTCTTAGACGGGAAAGAGTACATAGCGGCGGAAACAGGGGTGGGTCCGGTAGACGCTGTTCTAAAGGCCATACAGAAACTTACCAGCAACCTAGCGAAAATCAGACTGAACGAATATCGCCTTGAAGCTATAACAGGTGGCTCGAACGCCGTGGCTGAGGTAGTTATAAAAGTGGAAGATGAAAAAGGGCACATCGTATCTTCACGAGCAGCTAGAGAAGACATAGTAATGGCCAGCGTCGAGGCAATGATTAATGGAATAAACAAGTGCCTAATAGAAAAACGAAAGCTGGGAAACAAGAATTGCGAGTAGCTTTTCAAGGAGAGAAGGGTGCATACAGCGAGAGTGCAGTCCACACCTTTTTCGGAGCAACTGCGGACGTTAAGCCCTGCAGAGACCTCACCGAAGTCTTCGAGAGCGTGAACAAACAAAGAGCACAGTTTGGAGTTGTTCCAATAGAGAATTCCCTCGAAGGAAGCATAAACCAAACCTACGACCTTTTCCTAACGCATAACCTAAAGGTCCGCGGCGAAATCATCATCAGAATCTCGCACTGTTTAATAGCGAACCCCAACACAAGCTTAGAAGTGGTTAAAACAGTTTACTCACATCCTCAGGCTTTAGCTCAATGCCGCAGCTTTCTTGAACGCTTGGGCTGTGAGCTTATCCCAACCTATGACACGGCAGGCAGCGTGAAAATGCTGAAAGAGAAAGGACTGCACGATGCGGCGGCTGTGGCCAGCGAAAGAGCAGCAGAACTCTACGGCATGAAAATCCTCGCCAGAGAAATAGAGGACAACCCAGAGAACTACACTAGATTCTTTGTCATATCCCAAAACGACGCGCCAATGACAGGTAGAGATAAGACTTCAATAATTTTCGCAGCCGCGCATACACCTGGCTCGCTTTATAATGCTCTAGGGGAATTTGCAGAACGAGAAATAAACCTTACAAAAATCGAATCAAGACCGACAAGGCAGAAGCCTTGGGAATACAACTTTTACTTGGATTTCGAAGGGCATAGAACTGAAGAAAACTGCGCTGCAGCGCTGAAAGCGATAGAAAAGAGCGCATTATTCCTAAAAATCTTAGGGTCGTATCCCAGAGCCGCATAACCCGCCATTTAAGCTTTCTAGTTCTCGGCAGCCTCTAACATTTTATACATTATCTCGTACGAGTGCTCGTAATCGGGGCTTGTTTTCATAAGCTTTGATTTCAGTTGTTTCATTTTACGGGTGATCGTCGCTCGGTCTTTCTGTTTAATCAGATTCAACCATTCATATGCTTTTTCAATAAACGCATTCTCGATTCTTTCGAGCTCTGGTAAACTCAACTGGAGGCTAGCTAAAAGCTCTGGATTTTCCAATGCTGCAACCTCCGCCAAAGTAAACAATATTCGATAGGTTGTGCCAGCCACACGTTTGGTTTCAGAATAATCAGCTTGTTCAAGTAGCGTGTCGCAAGCAACCAAACCGAGGAAATGAGGCAGACCAAGAACAACCGACATCAACGTGTCATGCTTTTTTGGGGTCATCACAAAGACGCGGGCTTTTTTCGTTTCCAACCATTTCTTGAAATTTTCAGCAAATTCTTCTTCCTGACGGCTAGTTGGAGTGAGAATGAACGTCTTGTTTTCAATGCTTGTGCTTCCAGGACCAAAAACGGGATGCGTGCCCAGAACTAAACCGTTCTTTATATGCTTATGCATGACCTTGACGGGATAATCTTTGATTGAGCAAACATCCATGACAACCTGGCCTTCACGTATGCTTGGGCTGATTGTTTTGATAACAGACTCGAAAGCATTGATTGACACACATATTAAAACTCTGTCAGCGTTCTGAACGGCTTCCACAAAATCGGCGGTCTCAAAGGCAAGTTTCCTCCTAAGTTTAAGTAACTTCTCTTTATTCCTGCTCGCTACTACTACAGAGTAGCCTTCTTCTAGGAAGAACTTTGCGAACCACAAGCCCATTTTTCCTGCGCCAATTATCGCTATTCTCATTCCAAGGTGGCCTCGCAAATCTTGTTCAGGGCTTTTTTTAGGTCATTGCGGGGCGCAGTCAAAGATATTCTGAAGTGTTCCCTGTAATCGCCAAACGAAGTACCCGGTGCTACGGCTACGCCATCGTCAAGCAAACTCAAGGCAAATTTTTCTGAATCTAAACCACGACATTTTGGGAAGATGTAAAAAGGAGCACTTGGCCTGGAAAATTTCAGGCTAGTTTTGGAAAGTATATCGCAAGCCAGCTTTGCCCTTTCGTAATATTCTCGCTTGATTTCCCCTGTGAGCTCACTCTGTAACTCCAACGCTTTTAAGGCTGCTTCTTGAATGAAAACTGGGACATTAGTTAATGTTATCTGGTTCAATTTCGCAAGTTTTTCAACCAACCCGGTGTTAGCGATTACATAACCGATTCGCCATCCTGTCATCGTGAACGTTTTTGAAAAACCCGTGACAAGTATGTGGTCACCACCATATTCTAGAATTCTCTTCGTTTTTACGAAGCTTATATCCGCGTAAACTTCATCCGACAAAATCGTAATGCCTTTATCGTTGGCTATTCGGACAATGCCATCGAGAACTTTTTCATCGATAATACTACTTGTGGGATTTCTGGGGTTGTTCAGTATTATCATCCGTGTGTCTCGGTCAATTAAGCTTTCAAGCGTCTCAAGATCGATTTTCCAGTTGGAATCAAGCTCAGTCTTCACTAACTTGATTTCAGCACCCAGATTTTTCGCTATTAGTCCATATGCCGTCCAATAAGGCGAAGGAATGACAACGTTCCCGCCGTCCTTCAGCAACAGGTACATGGTAGAGAAAACACCCCATTTTGCACCAAGTGTGATTATCACATTATCCGCGTAAACATTATGAACGTTTGAAAGTTTTTCTCGTAGGCTTTTCTCGCCATAAGCAGAAGAATACTTTGTTTTTCCCCTCTTCATAGCATCATAAGCGGCTTCAATTATCTCGGTGGGCGTGGCGAGATCTGGATCGCCTATGTTCAATTTTATTATCTTTTTTCCTTGGCTTTCAAGTTTCAGAGCTTTCTCGTTTATCTCATACAACACGTTTGTAAATCCTCCAGCGCGGTTTTCATTTTTCGTAGTTCTCTTTTAATTCCTGGACGACGCTACACATATTAACTATTTGACGGTATATCGCCTCCACCTGAGCAGGGTCAAGGCCCAAGTCAGCTGCTTTTTCCCTAATATTTGCATATACATCGCTTTCTCTGGGAAAGTCTTGAATTGGA
>CP070714.1:399772-402426 GCA_020350385.1 Candidatus Bathyarchaeota archaeon
CTATCCTTAAAATCTTGACAGAACAACCTGATAAGGGACAATGGGGAAAAGCGAACATGGAAGAATTCGAGTACAAACAAGTCATCGTCTTTCGTAGCGATTTGAAGCTTAGCAAAGGAAAAATTGCCGCTCAAGCTGGGCACGCAGCGGTTCACGCGGCGCAAGAAGTACATAAACGTCACAGAGACTGGTGGGAAGAGTGGATTTTTGAGGGACAGCGCAAGGTCGCAGTTAAAGTAAAGGGCGAAAAAGAACTTTTAGAACTTGAAGAGCAAGCCAACGATTTGGGTTTGCCCAACGCGCTGATTGTTGACCGAGGTCTAACGGAGATTCCGCCCGGCACAATAACTTGTTTGGGAATTGGTCCAGCTCCCGCAGAGGAAATTGACAAATTAACTGGCAAGCTTCCCTTATTGTAGACAAAGGCGCATGAAACTTTGCTTGTTCCAAGAATTGATAAGTTGCTTGGCATCGAAGTTTACGCAACCGAAACCTTAGGTGTCCACGGGGTTATTCGGAAGTCTGTGGATGATTTTGTGGTTGACGAAGTTCTTGTTGACGGATCCAAAGCTGAAATTGAAAAAGCTAAGGAGCGCCGAGTTTTGGGGGCTTCCCACTCCAGGCAGCGTTATTTATTATGTGTTCTGGTTAAACACAACTGGGACACGTTCATAGCCATAAAAAAAATCGCCAAACAGCTAGGTATTGACCAAAAGCAGATTCATATCGCAGGTATTAAAGATGCAAAAGCTATCACCGCTCAACATGTAACAATCGAAAACGCTTCAATGGAAGCCATCGCAAAAGTAAGCATTAAAGACATTGAAATCCACCCTGTAGGATACGTTCGTGACAAACTGTCACCGTATTACCTCTTAGGTAACAACTTTAAAATAAGAATCAAAGCAATTAAACGTTCAAAATCAAATATCAAAAAGAGAATAACTGAAACCGCTAGAGCACTTGAAACTTTTGGCGGGATTTCGAACTTTTTTGGGTACCAACGCTTCGGAACAACTCGCCCAATAACGCACACTGTGGGAAAAGCTATCGTTGAAGGTGCCTTTGAAGAAGCCGCAATGCTATTTCTGGCTAAACCAAGTGTCCACGAGCATCCTTCGTCCAGGCAAGAGCGGAGAGAACTGAAATCAACACAGGATTTCGGGCAAGCGTTGCAGAACTTTCCCAAACAACTGCGTTACGAAAGGTTAATGCTCAGACATTTGGTTGAGAGACCAGAGGATTTTGTTGGCGCCTTTAGACGATTGCCAACTAAGCTTCAGGCGCTTTTTGTTCAAGCATATCAGTCGTACCTGTTTAATCGTTTCCTAAGTGAGAGAATAAAGAATGGCTTTTCTTTGAAGAGGGCTGAGGTTGGAGATTACTTGGTGAGCGTGGAACGTTCAGGACTGCCTATGGTTAATACAGCTAAAATGGCAAGTGCAGAAACTGTGGCGGAGGTCAACGAATTGATCAAGACTGGAAGAATGCGAATTGCCCTGCCTCTAATCGGACTAAAACAAAGACCTTCCCAAGGCACCATGGGAAAAATAGAGAGACAGATTCTCGAGGAAGAAGGCATCAAAACAGAAAGCTTTAGGATTGACTCAATACCTAAAATAAGTAAAAGAGGCGGATTGCGCGCGATTGTTGCTCCAATCAAAAGCTTCAAGTTAAATAGCATTTCAGCCTGTGCCGACAATCATAGAGGGAATGAAGCTGATTTAAGTTTCATGCTGCTGCGAGGTTCATACGCAACGGTGCTTCTTAGGGAGATAATGAAGCCGCGCAATCCGATAAGTTCAGGCTTTTAGTCTTATGGAAAAACAAGGTTCACATTCTTTAGAGCAAAATATTCTGAAGCTAGAGAAAAGCAATGGGTAGGTGGTAATGCTGATAAGCAAGAAAATGAGATTATACTCGTAGAAGGACTTTTGGGATGGAAACTGAACAAAGAGTCGAAATATCGTTTCATAAACCAAGCATTAAAGAAAAAATCTTCTTTTTAGTCTCCGGATTGATAGTAAGTGTACCCTTTACCGTATTTTTATCTGAATTCTCAGATTCTCTGTGTGTAGCTATGCCGTTGTTATTCGCAGAGGTATGCTCTTTGGTCGTTTTTGCGCCGTTTATAGAAGAGTTGGCGAAAGTTTTTCCATTGTTTTATCGTCACGGCGAAACTGAAAGATCGATTTTGAACTTGGGAATTCTAGTTGGATTGGGATTTGGTGTGACCGAGTTTGCCTTATACGTTTTTGCCTTGGGCGCGCCTTTCATTTCAAGAGTGGCCGGCGTAATTTTTCACGCCTCCAGCACTGGCATAACTGCTTATGGCATAGCCAAGAAAAAGCCTATCCAGTTTTATCTGATTGCCGTTGCGTTTCATTTGACAAACAATCTTTTTGCTTTATTCTCGGACTCTTTCTGGTTGTTTTTCATATCTGGGCCAATCGTTTTGATTTCAACTTTTCTTCTGGTGTGGCATCTTTACCGCCGAACCTCGGAAACCATAGTCGTGTAGCTCTAACCCGACAACCTCCCACTTGAGTGGGGCCTAAAAAACTTACAGTAACATACGTCTGCGCTGTTTAGATGTTATCGGTTCGGTTCAAATCCCGAAGTCTATTAACCCCGTCTATTTCGTTTATGAAGTC
>CP070714.1:402526-408284 GCA_020350385.1 Candidatus Bathyarchaeota archaeon
CTTCCCAAATTCTTGTCATACATTGACGAATGCGTGGAAACACTAGCTTTGTACAACGAAATAGAAGAGCTTTTGCTAAACTACCCAATAGCAGAAATAACGGTTGAAAATCTATTTGAACAAAAGAAGATCATCTCCCCCGAAGATCTACCCTTTGGACCTAAGTACGCAGAAGAATACCTCAAGCTGTTCTACAGCCAAAAATTCCGAGAGTTTTCTCTTGACAAAGCAAACATGTTGCTCACGAAGAAAACGTGAAAATGGTTTTCACGCTCATCCAATTAGTCAATCCTCCGATTTCGCAGCCATTAGAGATTGGCAAGGTTCTTCTTATCTTAAGAGACAAAAGGACATTCCAAATCTCCTGCAACCTTTTTGTTCTTCTTCAAAGGGAAAATGCTACAACTAATAGCGAGTTACAGCCAATCACTGCATGAAGTATTCGATACCATATACTCAGGACGGGTGGAACGGCTAACAAAAAAAGAGTTTATAGACACAATTGAAGCCTCATAGAAATGGTTATGCTTTTTAAAGTGAACAGTTGTTCTATTTAAACAGCAGTAGAGATTACAGAAAGCGTTAGATGTGTGATCTGAATGAAAATTGCGATTGTAGCGGACGGCGACACAGTAAATTGTTTTAAACTGTCCGGATTGGAGCATGCTTACTCTGTTAGAAATGCTGAAGAAGGTAAAAAGCGGATTAATCAACTTTTAGAAACACCTGATTTCGCCGTTATAATTACGACAGATCGCATAGCAAATAGAATTCGTGCCACGATAAACGAAATCACTGAAGAACACGAGTACCCCCTAATCATTTCAGTTCCAAACGTTGGACGTCCTTCTCTATTGTTATTAGACCCCATAACTGAACTTATAAAGCGTAAAACAGGGATAGAACTCAAATTATGATAAGAGTCAAAGAATTATTAAGAAAGGTGATTCAATTTGTCTGAAACTACTGTTGGCACAGTTTCTCGTATTGCGGGATCATTTGTCACAGCGAAGCATATGACTGGCTCAAGGATGTTTGAACTGGCCAAAGTGGGAGAAGCTGGCATCATTGGGGAAATTATCCGTCTAGAGGGTGATGTTGCCGTTATTCAAGCTTATGAAGAAACTGAAGGACTAAAACTTGGCGAAAAAGTTTTCGGAACGGGTAAACCCCTCTCAGTTGAGCTTGGCCCCGGTTTAATTGGACAAATATTTGATGGCGTTCAACGTCCTCTCACGGTCATTTCAGACACATTTGGACCACTTATTCAGAGAGGTGTAGAGGCTCCAGCACTCGATCGGAAGAAGAAATGGTATTTCCAACCAAAAATGAAAAAAGGAATAAAGGCTATTGGCGGAGATCTTCTCGGGATAGTGCAAGAAACCCCGCTTGTTAAGCATGGAATTATTGTTCCGCCTAATGTTGGAGGAGTTGTGGAGGATATATGCTCTGAGGGTGATTATACAATAGCCGATCCAATAGCAGAAATTAGAACTGCTGAAGGCGTAAAGCGATTATTCTTAATGCACACATGGCCAGTGAGGCGACCGCGCCCCTATAAAGCGATGTTGCCTCTGACTATGCCACTGCTGAGTGGTCAGCGAATAATCGACTCTTTTTTTCCTGTAGCAAAAGGAGGAATAGCGGCAATTACAGGCGGGTTTGGAACGGGAAAGACTGTTGTATTGCAGACACTTGCTATATGGATCGATGCAGACATAGTAATTTACATTGGTTGTGGCGAGCGCGGAAATGAGATGGCGGATGTTTTAGAAAGATTTTCAAAGCTAAAGATCACTCGTCTTGACCAACCGCTAATGAGCAGAACAATCTTTGTGGCGAACGTTTCCAATATGCCGATTGTTGCGAGAGAAGCAAGTATTTACACCGGCATAACGCTTGCCGAGTATTACAGGGACATGGGTTATAACGTTGCAGTAATGGCTGACTCAACTTCCAGATGGGCTGAAGCCCTTCGTGAAATTTCTGGGCGACTGGAAGAAATGCCTGGTGAAGAGGGATATCCAGCTTATCTTGCATCCAGACTAGCCGAGTTCTATGCAAGAGCCGGGCATGTTCAGTCAATTGGCAGTGAAGAGAGAGAAGGCTCGATTACGGTGTTAGCAGCTATTTCGCCCCCCGGCGGGGATTTCTCAGAACCTGTAACGACTAATACTCTCAGATTGGCTAAAGTGTTTTGGGCGCTCGATTTTGCTTTAGCCCATCGCCGACATTTTCCAGCTATCAACTGGTTTATGAGTTATTCAGAATACCTTCACATGCTGGAGCCGTGGTTCACTAACGTAGAGCGAGATTGGCAAAAACTTAGCGAAGAAGCTAGAACTCTACTAAAGGAAGAAGAGGAACTAAGAGAAATAGTTGCGCTGATTGGGGCAGAAATTTTAGGCGATAAGCAACGAAGCATTTTTGAAGCCGCAAAAATGTTAAAAGAATACTTTCTGTTACAAAACGCGTTTCATCCTGTCGACTCGTATTGCCCAATTGACAAAACCTACCGAATGCTTCGCACGCTTTTGAAGTTTTATAAAAAAACAAAAACGGCAATAGATTCGGGAGTTTCTCTAACCAAAATTCTTTCTCTTTCGGTGCGGGAAGAGTTAAGCCGACTTAAAACAATCCCCTCAAAGGAGTTTAACGAGGCAAATTTGGAATTAAACAGGGAAATGGATGAACAATTTGAAAAACTAATTTCAGAAGCAAGTGGGAGCGAATCAACATGAGTTCAATAGCCAACGCGGGTCTAAAGTTTTTCACAGTTAAAGAAATTACGGGTCCCCTTCTTCTTTGCGAGTCTGTAACCGGCGTCAGCTATGGGGAAGTTGTAAGGGTGCTTACCCCAACAGGTGATGAGCAAAATGGACAAGTTATAGATACTAGCGACAAAGTCACAGTTATTCAAGTGTTTGAAGGTACATCTGGCTTAAATGTTGATGCAACAGCGGTTCGTTTCACTGGCGAAACCATCAAGTTGCCAGTTTCAATGGATATGCTTGGACGGATGTTCACTGGAAGTGGTAAACCTGCGGATGGTGGACCAGACATAATCCCAGAAGACTATCTTGATGTTCATGCCGCTACAATTAATCCATATTCGCGAGCGCATCCATCAAAGTTTATTCAAACAGGGGTTTCAGTAATTGATGGGTTGAATACACTGTTGCTAGGACAGAAACTTCCACTCCTCTCGGGAACTGGATTGCCACACAAACTCTTGGCGTCGCAAATAGTAAGGCAGGCAAAGGTTGTAGGAGAAGAAGAGGGTTTTACCATAGTCTTCGCTGCGATGGGTATTACCGGTGACGAAGTCAAATTCTTCAGAGATGATTTTCTGAAGATGGGCGCAATGAGCAGGGTAGTGATGTTTGTTAATCTCGCCGAAGATCCTGCAATTGAAAGAATTCTAACCCCTAGGTTGGCGTTAACAACAGCAGAGTATCTTGCATTTGAGCAAAATCTGAATGTGCTGGTGATCCTCGTCGACATGACGAATTACTGTGAAGCGTTACGTGAAATCTCTGCTGCTCTCCGAGAGATTCCGGGCAGACGGGGATATCCAGGATACATGTATACTGATTTAGCCACCATATATGAAAGAGCGGGCATAATACGGGGGCAAAAGGGGTCAGTTACGCAGATGCCCATTTTGACAATGCCCGACGACGACGTAACTCATCCAATTGCAGATTTGACTAGTTACATAACCGAAGGGCAAATCATATTGGACAGGGGAATGGCCAAAAGAGGCATATACCCACCCATAAACCCTTTACCATGTTTATCCAGGCTGATGGATAAAGGAATTGGCCCAAACAAAACGAGAGGAGATCACAAACAACTCTCGGATCAACTTTATTATGCTTATTCTGAAGGAAAAATTGTCCAAGGAACAGCTATGGTTTCGGGAGAAAAAGCCTTGACTAACACCGATAAGCTCTACCTCAAATTTTTGGAGAGGTTTGAGAAAGAATTCATAAGTCAAAGCTTTGATGAAAACCGCGACATAGAAGAGACTTTAAACATTGGTTGGAGCCTTTTATCGATACTTCCAGAGACAGAGCTCACAAGAATCGATCCTGCCATCATAAAGGAGTATCACCCTCACTATAAGCAGCTAAGCAGTGGATAGAGGATAACCTATGTCGGCTGAAAGAGTTGAGGTACATCCAACGCGTCTAGAACTTTTAAGGTTAAGACGGCGCAAAACATTGGCTGAAGGAATCGCCGATATTCTACAGAAAGACCTAGAGACGTTGATTGCGGCACTCATCGAGCATAGGCAGAGGGCTCATGGCCTACGAACTCGATTACATGAAAACTTGAATAACGCCTATTCACTTTTCATTGAGGCCGAGATGATTATTGGCACCATGAAAGTCAGGGAAATATCGTTATCTGCTTCCCCTATCGATTTCAGTGTTGAGGTAAGCACAGAACCAGGAGTTCTGGGAATCCCTTTCCCATCCTTTCATTATATGAAGGAAGGAAACACAGTTCTCAAACCTCGCTTCAACCCAATAGAGACACCGATACAATTGGACGAGACGGCCTTAAAAATTGAGACAGCATTGAATTCCATTGTTAAACTAGCAGAGTTGACGGCGGCAATAAGAGAAATTATAGAAATGACATCTCTGAAGAGGAGACAAATAAACAGAATCAGGTTCAAAATAATACCACAACTTGACGCGACAATACGATATGTTGAATTAATACTGGAAGAAATTGAACGTCAAGACGCAATCAGAGTGAGAGTCCTTCAGCGAAAAAGGAAAGAAAGGGCGGTGAAATAACTTCAAGCTTAGAGACGTGTTAACTCCGAAGCCACTCAAATATAACGAGTTAATGCCACGGGTAGCAGTAGAAAACCTCAAACTCATCGAAATTGACGATTTAATTAGCTTAATCGGCAAAGACCTTGAGTCCATTCGCTGTGTTTTGACAGACTCTCCTTACGGGAAATATATTTCAGCACTATCATCTGATGAAATTGATTCCGTTTCCCTTGAGGCGGTTTTGCTTGAGAATTATGCAGAGACAACCAAAAAGCTCGTCAAGTTTTCATCAGGAAGCATCAGAAGTTTACTATTAGCTGTTTTAAAAAAGTTCGAGGTTTCAAACGTAAAGGCTATGCTCAGAGCTACAAAAGCCAAAATCGACGTTGATGAAGCAATGCAGCATATTGTTCCAGGGGGAGTTCTGGATAGGATTAGGTGCCGAGCGATTTTGGCAAAGTCGAAAAGTATTGAGGATGTAATAAATTCTCTAGCCGATCTTGAATATGGTTTGATTATGAAGGGTGTACTAGATAAGCGCGAAAGAATTGAAGATTTGATGCAATTGGAAGTAGCCTTGGATAAAGCTGTATATCGAGAAATATTGGAATCGACTGAAAATCTCAATGGTGTTGATAAAGAAATTGCGAAGGATGTTATAGGAATCGAGTTAGACGCTATTAATGTTAGAACAATTTTGAAGTGTAAAGCAATAGGGGTTAGTCCAGAACTAATAAAGGATTACTTGATGCCTACTGTTCTTTTCGATGAAGAGGCTTTAGAAGAGGCAATGAAAGCAACCAGTATGAAAACAATGATAAGCAGTCTCTTAATTGTAGCTGGAACTGGAAATCAGGTTTACAAAGACACTTTCACTCAAATGTTAAAGGAATGTGATGCACCGTTGTCGCGATTGGAGGCAATTCTTGATAAAGCCCCGCTTAAAATGAGCCTACAGATGCTGA
>CP070714.1:408384-413870 GCA_020350385.1 Candidatus Bathyarchaeota archaeon
CTTGCTGTTTTCTTCTATTCTACAGTATTCTCTGTTTTGAACTTTTCCTTTAGCTTAGCCAAATTCATTCCATCTCTGCCAGACAGCGTCATAGCCAAAAGTTGAATCTTGGCGCCTTCTTCAACCATTTCGTTCAGGTTACAAGCCGCTTCTATTGTTGAGCCAACTGTTATGATGCCGTGGTTTTCAAGAATCACCGCGTCGTAATTCTCAATCTTTTTTTGAACTTCTTCCGCAAGCGCTTTCGAACCAGGAGCTTTAAAAGGAATAACGGGAACGCCATTCGGGAGAAGCATAAACATCTCTATTTGCAATGGTAGAATTTCAGTTTTTGAGATTCCAAACGCCGTTGCTGTGGGTGCATGCGTGTGTGCGACCGCTTGCACATCCTTTCGCGCTCTATAGATAGCCGCGTGTATTGGAGTCTCCATTGAAACATTCAATTCCCCTCTGATTTTGTTTCCTTGAAGGTCTACGAGAACCAGTTCTTCCGGCTCCAAGATTTTCATACGTACTCCAGAAGCCTTTATCAGAAACGTATTTGTTCCGGCTATTCTAGCGCTGATGTTTCCACTCGTTCCTCTTACTAACCCATGAGCATATAGTTCCCTGCTTGCGTTAACTATTTTAACGCTGACTTCTTTAATCGCGCTTACATGCATTTCTTTCCCTATTCTCTCATAAACGATGAACCATAAGATGCTTTTCTAGTTTTTCAGCTTCTTACTCCTACAGTCTTCGGCAAGTGTGCTGCAAATTGTTTTAGCGCTTTTTCATCTAAATAGGTCCTTCTCTTTTGGTCTACTGAGTTCAATTGCCGATGCGTTTTCGGCTGTTTGATAATTGTATCCTCTTATGATAGCGACGGGTATCCCCTCGTTTGCCTGCCCTATCACAAGCTCTGCAGCAGATGCTAGTTCATCAGCGACAGCGGTTTGTTTAATTTTCAGGACGTATCCGAATAGGTCTTTTTCTCCGCGTCTATCCCTTATAGGTTTGATACCCGATACGCCTATCGCCACGTTAATCTCTCCCATCCTGAAGGGACGACCATGAGTATCCGAAACAATCACAGCAGCATCGCAACCAGTTAGATTTTTCATTCTTTGCCTAATCTTCTGTGCGGACGCATTGGGATTTTCAGGCAGCAACACTACGTTTCTTTCACCTTCAATATTGGACCTGTCCACTCCCGCATTTGCGCAAACGATCCCATTTTCGGTCTCTGTGATAAGACTGTTGGGACCAAGACGAACGACTTCTTTTGTTTCCCGAAGAATTACCTCTACTAAAGCAGGGTCTTTCCCGGTTTTTTGCGCAATTTCCTTTGCCAATTCCGAAGGCGAGACTTCCTCTAGGTTAACAATATTTCCCTCAGCTTTCGAAACAGCAACGTGAGTGATTACTATTACGTCTTTTTCTTGTATGGGCGTGTTCTGTTCCTTAGCTGCATTATAGATAAGTTCAGCTATGTCGTCTCCTTTAGTTATTAATGGTAAATTCTCAACAGCAAATATTTTAATGGCATTCACCGTTGCACACCTCACTTTTCCTAGGCAAGAATGGCTACTGTGCAATGAAACTTAAGGTTATCTGTGTTCTTCAAAAATGCGCACAACTTGCTGTGAAGCGGCAGAGGAGAAGGAGAAGAACACCATCTGCCTGAAACTGGGGGTTTTATTCGAAATTGTTTCCAATTTGGGTAGGCAATTCAAATTTAGTGATTTTGGGAAGGCTTTAAAATTATATATGCTCTATACTTTTATTGAGAAAAGTTGTTTCTCTTAAACGAGGGGAACATTAAAACTTGGGAATCGAGAACCTCAATCGCGTTTTCAATCCTAAACGAATTGCTGTTATAGGTGCAAGCGAAAGAAAGGGTTCAATAGGTGCCAAGATCTTCCGAAATCTAATTGGAGTCGGATACAAGGGCGAGGTCTTTCCAGTCAACCCTTTTAGACAGACAGTGCAGGGGATACCCGCCTTTCCGAGCATAAGCAAAATTCCTTTGAAAGTGGACCTCGCGGTTATCGCGACGCCAGCACACACAGTTCCACAGATTGTCGAAGAATGTGGAAAGGCCGGAGTTTCAGGAATAATCATAATCTCAGCAGGCTTTAAAGAAATAGCAGAGGATGGCGCGGAGCTGGAGAGGCAAATACTTGAACATCAAAAAAAGTATCACATGCGCATCATTGGACCCAACAGTTTCGGCGTGATGAGACCGCAAAAAAATCTCTACGCGACTTTTGCGGATAAGCAGGTAAATCCTGGAAAAATAGCGTTCATATCCCAAAGCGCTGCCCTATGCGCCTCAGCTTTAGACTGGGCTGAGGAAGCTCAAATTGGATTCAGCGCTGTGGTTTCCACCGGTTCTATGATCGATGT
Organism: Candidatus Bathyarchaeota archaeon; assembly: GCA_020350385.1. Taxonomy (GTDB): domain Archaea; phylum Thermoproteota; class Bathyarchaeia; order Bathyarchaeales; family Bathycorpusculaceae. The sequence continues at coordinate 410,773 of CP070714.1, forward strand.
GGACCTCGGCGACTTTATCGACTACTTCGGAACAGACCCTCAGACTCGAAGCATCGTGCTCTATGTTGAATCCATAAAAAAGGGGAGAAAATTCATGAGTGCAGCCCGAGGTTTCGCCAGAGCTAAGCCTATCGTACTGATCAAGGCTGGACGCTTTAAAGAAAGCTGTGAAGCTATACTTTGCCACAGCGGTTCTTTGGGCGGGGAAGATGCTGTGTATGACGCCGCTTTTAAACGTGCTGGTATTGTTCGTGTTGAAGCCATTAGCGATCTTTTTAACTGTGCAGAGGCTTTGGCTATGCAGCCAAATCCGGCTGGTTCTAACCTAATAGTAATCACTAATGCAGGCGGTCCAGGGATAATGGCCACTGATCGCCTTATTGCGAGAGGAGGAAGGCTTTCGCAGCTAAGTAATGAAACCGTTCAAGCTTTGAAGAGTGTTTTGCCCTCGTACTGCAGCATGGCAAATCCCGTCGATATTTATGAGGACGCTACTCCTACCAGGTTTAGAAATGTGATGGAGATATGTCTGAAAGACCCTAACAGCGATGGCTTCCTGATTATATACACACCTCAAGGTGCAACAAATCCCATAGCCCTCGCAAAGATAGTAGTGGATCTCGCAAAACAAATCAAGAAACCTGTTCTTGTATCTTTAATGAGTGAAGACAACCGTTGCCGAAAAGCTCGCAGACTCCTTCAAAGAAAGGGTATTCCATCATTTACAGCTCCCGAAGAGGCCGTTTCAACGTTCATGTATATGTACAATTACACTCAAAACTTGGAGCTTCTATATCAGACTCCTGAAGAGCTGCCAGTGGAGCAAGTCAATGGAAATTTTCTAAAAGGGATTCTCAGGCGAGCTTTCTGCGAGGGAAGAAAAGTCCTCAGCTTGCCTGAGTCCATACGTTTTTTGGAAGAGTACAAGATTCCAACTGTAAAGACGCTTGTGGCACGAACCCCTAAAGAAGCGGTTGTTCTATCCTCCAAATTGGGCTATCCCGTAGTTATGAAGGCTTTATCCACTCAGATTTCGCACAAATCCAAAATCAAAGGGGTCATATTGAATGTTTGTTCTCGATCTGAAACCACAACCTTCTTCAAAGAGATAGCTAAAAGAGTCAGAAACTACAGTAGCATAGCTGAATTCCAAGGCGTTACTATTCAGCCTATGATACGCGAAAAGGGATACGAATTGCTCATAGGCTCTAAAAAAGACTCGCAGTTTGGTTCAATAATCATTTTCGGGATGGGTGGAACCGCTACTGAATTGTTTAAGGATATGAGCATCGGTTTTCCACCGCTGAATCAAACACTTGCAAGATGGCTAATAAAAGAGACGGCTATTTACAAGCATGCGCAATCCATTGGGCATCCTTTAAATGTTAAACTTCTTGAGGAAATTCTAGTGAAATTTTCACAGCTTGTTACAGATTTTCCGGAAATAAAGGAGCTAGACATAAACCCCTTGATTGTTAACGAGAATGGTGCTGTTGCGGTTGACGCGCGCATAGTAATAGAGTGGGAAAGAATGATGCGAGAAGCCGCCGAGTACAACGATAACCCTCTCATTGCGTCCTATCCGCAGAAGTATGTTGCCACTAGGAAATTGAAAAATGAAACTCCGGTTTTGCTTCGCCCAATAAAATCTGAGGACGAACAACGTTTCAATGAGTTTTTAAAGTCTCTCTCTGCAGAAACGATGCGACTCAGGTTTTTCGCAATGATAAAAGAAATGTCCCATGAAACGTTGACGCGGTACTGCAATTTGGATTACGACCGAGAAATCGCCATCGTAGCAGAACTTGGGGAAAGTAGCAAGTCAATAATCGGGGCTGCGCGTTTAATTATTGAACTTGGAGGGAAAAGTGGCGAGTTCGCTGTTTTAGTGGGCGATAAATGGCAAGGCTTTGGGCTTGGATCTAAGCTTATGGACTTGCTTGTTGACATCGCCAAAGATATGCATGTAAATAAAATTTACGGTTACGTGAGCGCTAACAACTACAAAATGTTGAACATGTGCAATAAAAAAGGGTTTAAGGTGAAAACGCTCGACGAGGATACCGTAACAGCGTCCTTACTCCTTTCTTGAGGCAAAGAGAAAAAGGGGCAAACAAAAAAGCAAAAGGTATATTGGTCAGTGGGGTAGAAGATCTATTGCTTTCTGAACTTTTGCAGCTTTCCTAAAAGCTCTTTATCGCCTTCGGGGTCTCCAGCGCATGTTGCAATTATGCCATCTACAAGGTCTTCCAGCTTTGCCGCGTATTCTTCAACGTGGTCCATTGTTGTGGTGGTTGGCCATCCAATCATTTTTACAATCTCTGCGATTTTGGGCGTTCCCACCAAGAAGTACGAGTATATGGGTTTATTTAGACGCTTGCATTCTTTGGCTACCTGCTCTAATATGGGGAAGGATTTATCTTCAAGTCTCATAAAACAGATAAAGTCCCATGCACCTCTCGCCCGGGCTATGGTATCCTCCACAGATCGCCGTGCCGAAAGTAAACAACCTAATTTCAGATTCTTAAGACGTACTGTTGTGCTTAAGAATTCTCGGGCTTCCTCGGAGGATTTTAACATCTTTATAGCTTCTCCATATTTGGGAATGTCGCCCATGGTGAGCGCAAGGCCGTCAAGACCTATAACATCCGCCGCCAAAGCCAAACCTCCTACTTCAACTGGACCTTTGTAGTGCAAAATGAATATGGGTATGACAATTTTATCAGGGTATTTAGCTTTTAATACACAACTCACCGCTGTACCGCTGGGTGCTGGAACACCTGCAGCGCTGTCAGTTACGTTCCACCCGTCAACTAGATCTTTGGTTTCTTCGGCAAGCCTTAGAAATTTGCGTGTTGGAACAAACTCGTGTAATATTTTCATTGAGGCATCATCTCGGCTAAAGAGAAGATGGGTTTGGATTAAAAAATCTTTTGTACATATAAGCCAAACCTTGCAAGGTTGCGCTTTTCTTGCTTTTGAAGGCACGGTATTTTGCTTGGTGTGTTGAAATACATATTAGTTCTACATTGACTTGATTTTCACCTAACTGCTTCTCTACTGGGTTTTCGTGTGTATACAGATGAAATAGGCGGCCC
>CP070714.1:413970-420351 GCA_020350385.1 Candidatus Bathyarchaeota archaeon
AGCTTAGCCGTGTTCATGGACACTTTTGAGCGGCAATTTTTAAGAGAAAAGAACAAGACAAAAAGCGGCGGTTTTGTCTGTATTTTTGGAGGAGACTAACACGTTTGACGAATGGAAATGTTTAAAGCACTCCAGACTAAGCTACACTGCACCCAGCCATCAGTGGAGGTGAAGAGGAATGTTTGAGGAAGACGAATGGGAGGAAGAAGAGGACGAGGAATCGGAAGAAGAGGAATGGTAGCTCTCGCAAGAAGATATTTTTTTACATTTTTCTTTTATATGTTATTATTACGCGTTTTCCCGTTATTTTTGCGTGATTTTTCAGGTCCATGTTTATAACTTACCGGTTAACTTCATTATTGAGTTTGCTATGACCCGAGTTGCTGTACTGGACGCTGACAAGTGCAAAGTGAAAAAGTGTGGTCAGCTATGCGTCAGTTTCTGCCCTATGGTGCGTAGTCGCGTGGAAGCTATAAAGGTGGAAGGAAACAGGGCTGTGATCTCGGAAATGCTCTGCAGCGGCTGCGGCATATGCGTCAAAAAATGCCCTTTCAAAGCTATTTCCATAGTAAACCTTCCAGACGAGCTTGAAAAAGACTGCAGTCACCGTTTCGGACCGAATACGTTTAAGCTTTTCAGGTTACCCATGCCCTCACCAGGCATTGTTCTTGGCTTGTTGGGACAAAACGGCATAGGCAAAACCACAACCTTGAAGGTCCTTTCAGGAGAAATCAAACTTAACTTGGGAAGCTTTCAAAACCCGCCTCAGTGGGATAGCATTATCAAGTATTACAGAGGCTCAATTCTTCAGGACTATTTCCAGAGGATGAGCGAGAACAACCTTAAGGTGGTCCACAAACCCCAGTACGTGGACAAGATTCCAAAAGCCGTTTCTGGAAAAGTTGGCGAACTGTTGGAGAAAGTTAACGAAAGAAAAAATCAAGATGAACTGGCGGAGGCGCTTGAACTTAAAAAGATTTGGGACAGACCTTTGGAGGTGCTCAGTGGAGGAGAACTCCAGCGCGTGGCAGTTGCAACTACACTGAGCCGAGAGGCAGACGTATACCTTTTCGACGAACCATCCAGCTATCTGGACGTAAAGCAACGACTTCAAGTGGCAAGAACTATAAGAAGCCTCAAAGAGCAGCAGAAAACAATAATCGTTGCCGAGCACGATTTAGCCATCATCGATTACCTGTCGGATCAAATTTGTGTCTTTTATGGAGAGCCAGGCGTCTACGGCGTTGTCTCACAGGTTCATGGCGTCAGAACGGGCATAAACATTTACCTGCAGGGCTACATTCCCAGCGAGAACATGCTGTTTAGAAAAGAATCCATCATATTTCACGAGAAGCCGCCCTCCGTAAGTGTAGGTGCGGGCGAAACATTGTTGAAGTGGGGGTGTATGGAGAAAACGTTAGAGGGATTCGAACTCGTTGCCGAGCCTGGTGAAATAAAGCGAGGCGAGATTATTGGAATTCTCGGACCGAACGGCATTGGGAAGACAACCTTCGTGAAGATTTTGGCTGGGCTTGAAGAATTAGATAATAAGCAGAATTTGGCCACGTTAGTTGTAAGCTATAAGCCCCAGTACATAGCTGCAGAGTACGAGGGCACCGTTCAGGAACTCCTCATAGGCGTTGCCAAAGAATCCTTTGCTTCGAGCTGGTACAACACGGAGGTCCTTCAACCTCTAAGGCTCAACTTGCTTTTGGACAGAAACGTCATGGAGCTCAGCGGTGGAGAACTGCAAAAAGTCGCTATTGCCGCTTGCTTATCCCGCAAAGCTGATTTATTCTTATTGGACGAACCTAGCGCATACTTGGACGTGGAGGAAAGACTGAACATGGCACGAACAATCAGAAGAGTTATTGAAGCCCACAATGTACCCGCGTTTGTTGTTGAACATGACGTTGTAACCCAAGACTTCATCGCCGACCGACTTATGTTTTTCAGCGGAGACCCTTGCGTGAAAGGTGTAGCAAACCCGCCTACAAGCCTGCGAAAGGGGATGAACGTGTTCTTAAGAGAGATGGACATCACATTCCGGAGGGACTCCGTCACCAGACGGCCTAGGGTTAACAAGGAAGGCTCAAAACTTGACACCTATCAGAAGCAGATTGGAGAATATTACTATACGCGTCTGCGGAAAGAATGAGCTATCTTGGTTTAGCTCAGCAGAAAAAGATTGCCTGGTGTTTGCCTTCCCTGCTTGTTTTTCTCCAAAAGTGTAGTTAACTTAAAGAATGAGCATAAACATAACGTAAGCAAATCAATGATGAGAAAGGGCTCAAATGGTGGAGGCTAGAGGTGGCACAAGCAACCTTCGAGGAAATAAGTGCATCCGACTTTTTCTATCGCAATCGTGACATCGCCGGCTTCACCAATCCGTCCAGAGCCGTTTTTGCGGCGATCAGGGAACTTGTGGAGAACTCTTTGGATGCCGCTGAAAGCCTTAAGATACCGCCAGAAATTTACGTGCGGCTCTCTTTCGAGGGAGAAGTGGGCAAAGACACCCAAATTTACAAGCTGAGAGTCGGGGATAACGGTTCTGGAATCCAGCCTCGGTTTATTCCTTCGGCTTTTGGGCAAATCCTCTACGGCTCGAAGTACAAGCTGAAACAGATGCGAGGAACTTTCGGTTTAGGCGGTAAAATGGCCGTTCTATATGGGCAAATCATGACGCATCAGCCTGCCAAAGTCACTTCGAGCACTGGCTCGACTAAGATTTACTCTTTTAAACTGATGATTGATATTCAGCGAAACCGCCCTATAATTCTCGACAGAAAAGTACTTGTAAACAAGGAACAATGGCGCGGAACAATAGTGGAATTCACCCTTGAAGGCGACTACTTGCGGGCTAAATCGAAGATCCTTGAGTATTTCAAACAGACGGCTATGGTGAATCCATACGCAAATTTGACTTTCGTCGACCCTAAAGGTAGGCTCTACAAGTTTACTAGGGTTACAACCGCTATGCCTGACCCGCCAAAAGAGACAGAGCCACATCCCTTCGGCGTTGATGTGGAGCTTCTTCAGCGGCTCATTCAAGTAACTCCGTATAGAAATATGCTAGAATTTCTGAAGCAGCACTTTCACAGAGTTGGCGATATCACCGCGCAAAAGTTCTTGGAGTTCAGCCACTTAAGCCCATCTAAGAATCCGAAAAGGCTTTCACATGAGGAAGTTGTAAGATTAATGCAGAACCTGAAGAAGTTTAAGGATTTTCTGCCGCCAGACGCCAGTTGCTTGTCGCCTCTAGGCGAAGAGCTTTTAAAAGCTGGGATTCTGAAGGAGCTAAAACCCGAATATCTTGTTGTTAATCAGCGTAAACCCTCAACTTACGCAGGTCACCCGTTCATCATTGAGATGGGCATAGCTTATGGCGGTGAAATTCCGAAGAAAGGGAACTTCCTGATCTACCGTTTCGCCAACAAGATTCCGTTGCTTTATGATGAAGCAAGCGATGTCTCGTTCAGGGTAATAAACTCTTTGAATTGGCGCAGGTATAAGGTTTCGCCTGACATGCCCATTGCCATCGTGGTGCACATTTGCAGCACCAAAGTTCCCTACAAAACGGTTGGTAAAGAATTCATAGCTGACCGACCTGAAGTTAGAAGGGAAGTGGCGAACGCGTTGCGCGAGATTGGTCGTCAACTCCACCGTTTCCTGTCTAAGCGTGAGCATGTGGACAGGGAGAAGAGGCGACTTAGCATTTTCGCCAAGTACCTGCCAAAGATTGCCCAATTTTCCTCTCACCTCGCTGGAAAGGAAAAACTTCCAGATGTAAAAAAACTGATAAAGAGTGTGCAGAAGTATGGTGAAGAAACGTAAATCCAGTGTAGCCAAGAAAAAGAGTGAAATTGTAGGAAGCTTGAAGAGTTTCGGAACAAAGGTTTATGATCAACTTTACAGTGGATATTTCCCCTCTATTAACATGCCCAGCCGTTCCACGGAGAATATTAACTACGACCCACATCTTCGCCAGTTCATTTTAGGCGACAAAAGTGTTCGCAGAAGCGCGCGTAACATCCGCCATGTGAAGCCTTTCACACAGCTTGTTTGGGCTGCAAGATTCTCGCATGAACTTGCTTCACAGCGTAAAACGTCCACTTTGAGGGATGTTTACTATTCTGCCCAAGCCTATGAAATGACCTTTAAGGACCAGCAGGAATCCAACAACATAATCACTGACTTGGAAACTGTTCTCGGCTTTTCGCGAGAGGACTTCAACATTTTTCCAGAGGAGCGCTCCGCAGTCTTCGGCGACCTCACCATAGAATATACAGTTCCAGGCTACGAAGGCAGAAAACTAAACTTGACTTCTCACCCCGACGGCGTTATGATTGGTCCAGCTTTAACTTCTTCCGAATTTGTAAGCACCACGGCCGACAAGGTCATAGCCATCGAGAAAGGCGGCTTGTTCACTCGATTCATAGAAGAGAACGTCCACAAAAAATTTAACGCCGTGCTAGTTCTTACTGCTGGCCAAGCGCCGAGGGCAACAAGGCACTTCATCAGGAGGTTGCATAAGGAAATGGATCTTCCTGTTCACATTTTCACTGATGGCGACCCGTGGGGAATGCACATCGCCATGGTTATAATCTCTGGCTCAGCAAACGCGGCGCACCTTCGGGAATTGAACACACCAGATGCGAAATGGAGCGGCGTCTGGGCTTCAGACATCATCAACTATAAGCTACCTACAGACCCGCTGGACGAAGTAGACATCAAGAGGCTTTATGAGTTGCAGAGAGACCCACGGTATCAGGAAAACCCCTTGTGGCAAAAAGAAATTAAAAAGTTCCTGAGAATAAAGCGGAAGGCGGAGCAAGAGGCGTTCAGTCGCTACGGGTTAACTTACATCGTTGATGAATATTTGCCTGCCAAACTGGAAGAAACCAAATAGCAAAGAGAAATTTAAAATAATTGTAACTGTTTTAATTAGGAAACACATCGGATAAAAAAAGGAAGAAAGGGACATGAGCGAAGGAGATACTTTCTGGCTCTCTCTGGCGGAGAAGTTTTTCGGTCTTCTTCTCACAATTATAGGCGCGCTTTTCCTTTATTTCACGGTCACGAGCACAATCGCTCTAGGAGTTTTCACAGGGCTTTTCGGTTTCTTGAGCATCGTGGTTTTGATTATTGGTTTATTCCTGCTTTTGGTCAGACCGCCAGAATAGCTTTAGGCACGCCTTACTCCCTTCTTTCAACCACAATTCTACAGCTGGTAGCCAAGGCGGCAATAACGCCTAAGGCTGTCAGCCATGGAGCCAGAACCGTGCCTATTACGCCTATAGTGGCTGGAATCTCAAGCAAAGGTTTTCCTTTCTCATCTTTCACAACTATTCTCGTTACGTTTCCTTCGTGAAGCAATTCCTTAACTCGGTCGACGAGGTTGCTAGCTGAGACACTGAATTCTTCTCTGGTGACTTTGGCGACTGGAGCGCCGCAAACAGGGCAGAATTTATCGTCCTCTTTAAGAGGAACACCGCATTTCGTGCAAAAGGGCGAGTTCTTCACCTCACTCTGTCAGAGTTTGTAGCGCATTTAAAAATATTACTAAACCGCTGGCTGAGTGTTTATTAAGTAATGCCTCATTATTTTTTGTCAGTCTCGCCTATGCATAATGAAAACGAAAGGATGCGTTCGGATGCCTATCCGCCAACCTATAGTATGCGTTCTCGGTCACGTGGATACTGGCAAGACTCTGCTCTTGGACAGAATTAGAAAGACAAGCGTGCAGGCAAGAGAGGCAGGCGGCATAACACAGCATATAGGTGCAAGCTTCTTCCCGGTTGAAACGCTCAAGCAATTGATCGGTCCCTTGCTTTCTACGCTCAAAGGTGAAATTCAAATTCCAGGCTTGCTAATCGTTGACACTCCAGGACATGAGGCTTTCACCAACTTAAGGCGGAGAGGAGGAAGCGTGGCCGATATAGCTATTCTTGTAATCGACATACTGCGAGGCTTTGAGGCTCAAACTTACGAGTGTATAGAAATTTTGAGGGCACGCAAAACTCCCTTCATCGTTGCTGTTAATAAAATCGATCGTGTTTCAGGCTGGAAGTCTCAACCAGATACGTCCTTCCTGGAGGCTTACGCGGCTCAGGGCTCTTACGTTAAGGAGGCCTTGGACAACAGGCTCTACGAGATTATGGGTACTTTCTCACGTGAGGGCTTTAGAACCGACCGCTTTGACCACATCATAGATTTTACGTCGACAATCGCTTTGGTGCCAACCAGTGCAAAAACTGGGGAGGGCTTAAATGAGCTTCTCATGGTTCTCGTCGGCTTGGCGCAGCAATATTTAAAGAAAAAGTTGCAGACCACGGAAGGCCCAGCGAAGGGCTCCGTTCTCGAAGTCAAAGAAGAGCCAGG
>CP070714.1:420451-428162 GCA_020350385.1 Candidatus Bathyarchaeota archaeon
AAACAACCCAAATAATCTTGCAGGCGCTTAGAGAAATGCGCCGAGCAGACTTAGAATTCAGCGTCTCAGACATCAAGTTCAAGGTTTTCCGCACTGGCAATAACATCACAGTGGGCGGCTTGGAGATTGAGCCGTTCCATGTTGATCATTCGGTTCCAGGCGCTTACGGTTTTGTAATCCACACTTCGAACGGCACAGTTGTGTATACTGGAGATTTTAGGGATCACGGCGCCAAGCCTGATATGACTCATGATTTTGTGAAAAACGCCAAGGAAGGGAAGCCCACTGCAATCATAACCGAAGCCACGAATATGACTGGTGCTACAGTTTCCTCCGAAGCTGAGGTTGAAGGCAAATTGAACAATATCGTTGCAGGCGCTGATGGTATTGTGCTTGCCGACTTCGGCTATTCAGATGTTGACCGCTTGAATTCTTTCTTTCACATTGCCAAGAAGAACCAACGGTGCTTGGCTGTTTCACTGAAGCAAGCGTACTTGCTGGATGCACTGCGAAAAGATAAAGGTCTACAAGTTCCGGCGTTAAATGATGAATCGCTGTTGATTTTTCGAAAGTCGAAGAAACGTTTTAAAAAGTGGGAAAGCCGGCTGATCGAGCGGTATGAGGGACAAAACAAGATTTTCGACGTGTTCGAAGTTTCGAAGCAGCAGTGCAAGGTTATTTTAGCCGTGTCCTTTTACGATTTTGAGGAGCTTGTTCCGCTTCAGCCCGCAGCAGGCAGCTGTTACGTTCTGTCTGCGTCTGAGCCGTTCAACGAGGAGATGGCGATTGACTATGAAAGGCTGGTTAATTGGCTGAGGCATTATGGCTTACCGCAGTATCACGTGCATGTTTCGGGGCATATAATGCCGTTGCAACTGAAAAAGACGCTTAAAGAGATCAACGCAGAGCGAGTTTTTCCTGTTCACACCGAAAGTGCAGATTTGTTCGCCAAGTTCGTGCGGGACTTAAAAAGCCAAGTAACACTAGTTGAAAAACGCAAGGAGTACAAACTGTAGCCTTCAGATGTTTATGCCAGTAAAGTTTTTGCGAGAGTTTATATCTCCTGTTTGGAGAAGGGTATGTATGAGCCGCATGAGTGAATTTTGGTATTATAAAGGCGTACATAAAGTGAAAGTAGTAACGGAGAGTAAGGGCTATTGGATTGTTGAAGCCTTGGAAGAGTTTGAAGATGACGTTGATGGAAATAGGGTAATTGTTAAGGTTGGAGAGCAGCGCATTGTGCCATCTGACACCGTTCACAAGCGGAAATATCTGGCGCCTCCAGTAAAAGAGCACGCTTATGAGTTGAAAATGGAGAAGAAACTGAAAAGATTAGTTGCTGAAGAGGAAAAGAAACAAGGCGAAAAAGAAACAAGATAGCTGTTGCTTATCTACTCCCTGCGGTACGTTGCTTTTTTATGTTGAGGGGTAATCTTTAGCTTTAATTCTGTTTGCTGTTTCATAAGCTATAAGCTCCCAAAAAGCCCAAAATATTCACGATCATCGATGACTTCGACGCCAGCATTCAACCGCAGACTGCTCTTTGTATTCCACACTTTAGGCTTAAGCTGCATAGGCGGCGCCATTTTCCTCCAAATCCTAGTGTTCGCAGATATCCTCCAGAATGGATACTTTACGGCGGTGGAGCAGAACCCAGCTATACTTGGATTTGAAGTAGTTCTAACAGGTTTTGCCGTAATCTACTTTATTTACATTTATCAGCGTCTAATGCGCTCAGTCAAGTAAACCACTGGACACTTTTTTCGGCTGTGCTTCCAGAGCGTCTGTATGAAGAGCGAGCTAAGTTTTGTCTTGATTAAGCCTTTAGTGAGAGCCTCCGTTGGGTTTGCGTTTCCTTAAGTAAACTAATAGACCTGCGCTGGTATTGACTCTACCAAAGCCATTGGAGTTGCGACTTATGTTGTTGAGAGGGGGTAATCTTTTCCACACGCTGGAGAACACAACCTCACCACAAGATAGCTCAACAGAAGCGATTAGTGAAATTATTTAAATCAGTGAACCTCGTAACCCTCTAAACGATAGGATAAGCTACAATTGCCACGGAGTGCCTGAATAATTTGAAGCGATTTCCAGCAGAAGAATACGCACTTCCCTTCTTTAAGAACCAGGGTTTCGTGAGGAAGCATTGTCCTATTTGTAAGGAATACTTTTGGACGCAAAATCCTGAACAGGAAAATTGTGGGGAATCCACTTCAGATGGATGTGCCTGTTACACTTTTCTAAATGACCCGCCCACTCGAAATAGCTATTCCCTTGCTGAAATGCGTGAGGCGTTTCTTTTATTTTTTGAAAAGCACGGTCACGAACGTGTTGAGCCTTATCCGGTTGTATCTAGGTGGAGAAGCGACCTTTACCTGACCCACGCGAGCATAATTGACTTCCAACCCTACGTCACCGAGGGCATTGCGCCGCCACCTGCCAACCCGCTGGTTATAGCTCAGCCATGCATTCGATTGGTGGATATATCGAACACAGGACCGACTTTCGGCAGACACCTAACAATTTTTGAGATGGGCGGACATCACGCCTTCAACTATCCTGATAAGGAAGTGTACTGGAAAGACCAGACAGTTCGGTATCATCATGAGTTTGTCACGGATGTACTAGGCGTAGAATCTGAGGAAGTAGTGTACAAAGAGGATGTTTGGGTCGGCGGCGGAAACGCTGGTCCAGACGTGGAGTGCATTATTCGCGGTCTAGAGGTTGACACTCTGGTTTTTATGCAATACAAGGTCGTGAATGGCCAGTTCATCAAGCTGCCTATACGCACGGTGGACACAGGTTACGGCTTAGACCGTTTCGCTTGGCTCTCTCAAGGAGCACCCAGCTGTTTTCACGCTGTCTATGGGAAAATGCTTGACAAGATTTTCACCATGGCGGGATTACGTATTGACAATGACCTGCTGTTTTCGGTGGCCAAGTATTCTGGTTTGGTGAGTGTTGACAAAACTGCGAATAGACTGAACGCAAGACGGCAAGTAGCCGAGCTTGTTGGGATAGACGTGGACGAACTGGATAAGGTGTTTGTACCCATTGAAAATGCTTTCGCAGTTGCAGACCACACGAAGTGTCTAAGCTTTATTCTCTCGGAAGGCATCGTGCCTTCAAACATCCATGAAGGGTATTTGGCGAGGCTTTTGTTCCGAAGAGTCTATCGCCTGTTAAAGATGTTGGGCATGTCTGAAAGGCTTTACGATGTAGTGGACATGCAGGTTGATTTCTGGTCGAAGGATTATCGCCACATCAAAGCGATGCGGAACGAGATTATGGAAATGCTCAAAGTAGAAGAAGAAAAATTCAAGGACACTTTAAAGAGAGGCAAGGGACTGGTGAAACGAATCGCGAATGAGCTTAAGGCGAAACGCGTCAGCCGCTTGCCCGAGACGACATTATCGGAACTGTATGATTCGCATGGGCTTCCGCCCGAAATTGTCAAACAAGCAGCTGAAAATGAGGGCGTGAAAGTGGAGGTTCCAGAGAACTTTTACGCGTTAATAGCTAATAGGCACACACAGGCAACCAAGCCCGTTGAAGAGGAAGAAACGAAAGCTGAAGAAACGCTTGAAGCTGCAACGAAGCTGCCGCCGACTGAGCAACTGTACTATGCTGACGCGTACATGAAGGAGTTTGAAGCTAAGGTTCTCAAAGTAATAAACAGCCAGTACATTGTCTTGGACCGAACGTACTTTTATCCTGAAGGCGGAGGACAACCTGCTGATCAAGGTTTCTTAACATTTAACAATGTAAAAGCTGAAGTTGTAGATGTGCGGAAAGTGGGCAGAGTTATCGTGCACAAGATTAAAGGCTCACCTGCACCCAAGGAAGGCTCTGTTGTAAAAGGCATACTTGATTGGGACAAACGCTACGCTCTTATGAAGGCACACACGGCTACGCACTTGGTTAATGGCGCTGCAAGGCGTGTGCTGGGCGAACACGTGTGGCAGCATGGCACACAAAAAGGCGTAGAAAGCACAAGGCTAGACATCTCGCATTACCATCGATTAAGACCTGAAGAGATACACAAAATTGAAACTTTGGCCAACCAAGCTATTTTGGCAAACATAAATGTTACAACAGAATGGATGCTACGGAGCCAAGCGGAAGCGCAGTATGGCTTCAGGCTTTATCAAGGCGGTGCGGTTCCGGGAAAAGACATTCGGGTGGTGAAAACGGGCGATTGGGACGTAGAAGCTTGTGCAGGGACTCATTTGAAGAGCACGGCCGAGATAGGATTTCTTAAAATCATTTACACGGAGCGCATTCAAGACGTAGTGGAGAGGCTTGGGTACGCTGTTGGGCTTCAGGCGTTGAAGGCTGTCCAACAGCAAGAGCGCACGTTATGGAAAGTTTCTAAAACGTTGAGTGCGTCGTTGGAGAAGCTGGATCAAACCGCTGAGAAACTCGTGAAAGAACTAAAAGAGGCTCACATAGAAAAACGAAAGTTGATCAAGGAATTAGCTACAAAAGAGAGCGCAACGTTTTCGGAGGCAAAGGCTCATAGACAAGACATCGCTGCAAGAGCAGGAGACACAATAATAATCGGAGAGGTTAAGCTTTTACTTCGCGAATTTAAACGAACAGTCGATGTTGATCGAATGGTTCAAACGGCAAATGAAATAATAAAAAGAGATGAGGCAACAGTTGCAGTATTTTATGGAACAGACAGGAAAACCGCTAGAATTATGGTTATGGCTGGGAAAGTAGCGGTTGAAAAAGGCGTCAACGCGGGGAAGGTAGTTCAAGCGGTTTCGCCTACACTTGGAGGCGGAGGCGGCGGAAAGCCAAACTTTGCTCAAGGCGGAGGAACGCAACCCGAAAAATTACAAGAAGCAGTGAAAGCAGCAGAGGAAACAATAAGAAAACAACTACAACACTAAACTGTTTGGTTGAGAACGCTTTTATTTGGGTTTTGGCTTAGTATTTTTGCCGGATGATGAGAAGGCATTAGCTTGACCATCGCGGATGAAAGTTCAGAGTTACTCGGACGGCACTTTCATTTACGTGGGCACCTCAAGCGGTCTAAGAATTGGCACTTTGGTAAGCCTAAAAGTTGGAGAAGTTGACTTCAATTAATTAGATATGACAAGGCGAACCATTGAAGTAAAAAGAGGAAACAAGTATCGGCTTAGATACTCTAACCCCAAATTTCTTAAATCCCCCTCTCCAATGTTTCAATCATTTGGTTAAACCCTTTAAAATTCTCTTTCTACTTGAAAACAATATAGTACTTTTCGTTAGGAGTTCTAAAAAGTGTTAGTCATCAGCTTCTGCAACTGGGAGCATTTCTTTAAGTTCATTAAAATAGGTTAGAATTGTTCTTGCTTTTGGAGTGACTGCATATACAGTCTTGGTCTTTTTGAAAGGCCTTCTTTCCACCAACTTTTTTTGAATTAAATCGCCTATGATTGATTTAAGTTGGTCATAATTCATTTTGGCTTTATACGTGATTCTTGTGATTTTCATTGGTCCATAGTAGGCTAAGGCTTCAAGGGTTGAAATGTACATTTCCATTTTGGACCTTCTCATCAAAGACCCCTGAAACAAAGATTAATGCTTAAAAATAAATTTCTTGTGAACCTTTACTATAGCTTTTGAATATGAAGTCAGCAAAAACACTTTTGGAATTATAGATTTAGGAGGGATGAAAGAGGAAGCTGCAGCCCCGCTTTGCAGCTTTCTCTCTCCTTATGGCTATGCCCCACTTAGATAAGACGAAGTGATTTGTAACGAGCGCTGTTTCTTGTATATCCAAGGGGGAACATGTTTTGAATGCTTTTCTCTTTTAACAACGAAAGTTAAGTTTGTCTCTTTCGGATCAATAATCCAAGCTCGTGAACGCCATTTTTTCACGGCTTTGCCTTTTCTTCTCCAAAGTCTCAACATCACATTCTTCCTGGAGAACGGTTATGTCATGTCTTAATAAAGCGGTTATTCTGAATCTTGCAAACTAAATTAATCGGATATATTACGATAAAGAAATACAGCTTTATAACTCCAGCAATATTGACTTGACCACTGAAAGGAAAAGGCCCTTTTGAACACTTGAATTAACATGTTCAACGCCGAGCTCTTCTTTCTGATTTTTCTGTTCGTTGTGATTGTTGTTTTTATGGTTATTTAGGCTAATTACTCCAAGTAACGCCCCATATTCTTTGGGCAAATTTTAGAAAAGAAGAGATAAAAACATAATAAATTTTTCGGGAAGGATTTTACCCGTCAGAATTAGAACTACATAAATTATAAATCTAACAGCTAATAACCGCTAAATACAAAGAATTAGGTTTTGCAAGGGGAGCTGGACTAGAATCCGGCTGAGAGGACTGCTGAAAGCTGTCGACCCTTTGAACCTGATCCAGGTAATGCTGGCGGAGGGAAAAAACATTGATCATAACAGTCCACTCCTACAAAGGGGGGACTGGAAAAACGCTGCTCTCATTAAATATAGCAGCAATGCTTGCTAATAGAGATAAAAAGACATGTTTATTAGATTTGGATTTTCGTGCTCCAAGCCTTGGTGCAATACTTAAAACCGGGAAATCTGAATATTGGCTGAACGATTACCTGAACAAAGCTTGCGAAATAGGCAGGGTTCTAAGAGACTGCAGCTCTTACTGCATCGCGGAGGGGAAACTGTTTGTTGGTTTTGCAAACCCTTCAACCGAAGCCATTCGAGAGATGGCATCCAAAGACAGAAAATGGGAAATGGAGGCTTTATGCAGACTGCTTTTGCTCAAAAAGTCTCTGCTTGAAAGATTGGGTTTTGACTACGTGATATTTGACACCAGCCCAGGCCTCGAATATTCTTCAATGAACACCATCGTTACTGCTGATTTTGTGTTTGTAGTTACAACACTAGACAAATCTGATGTGGAAGGAACCCAACGGATGATACGTGAGTTTTATGAACTCTTCAATAAGAAAACGTGGGTCATATTTAACAAAACGCTCCAAAGTTTTCTTCCATTGGAAAGAAAACTTGAATCACTCCAATTGCCGATAGTTGAAGCAATACCCTGTTCATGTGACATACTTAGTTCTGAAGAAGCATACTTCTTCGCTTCTAAAAAACCAAACCACATCTTCACAAAGACATTACAAAAAATAGTTTCAAGAATCAGTTAAATGGAAAAACCATGCTAAAACTTATTCAACAGTCTCAAACACTACATCTATTTCTATGGCATCTTTTTCTTCGTCATGAATCAGGGTTTTCTCTCTAATTTTATCTATAATCAAATTCATTACTTGCAAATTAGGCAGGTAATTCATTCTTTTCGATTTTTGTTCTGAACACAGTCAAACCCAAAAGCATTGTATTTTGGACAAACTAAAATGACACTACAGAAAGTAAGCTAGAGCAATAATTCAAATAGCAAGAACACAAAACGGTTTACCAATATTATTAGGAAAAGGTGAAAAGATGTGTGGCATGAATACCCAATTCCAGCGGATTTCAACACGCAAAAAGAAATCATCCGAAAACTGAAGAACTGGATACAGCAACTTGAAAACGATAATCTTATAGACGGGTTTGCATTCAATCACTATTTTCAGATTCCGCCGAGCCCAAACGAGCCAGATGAATTAAGAGTTAGATTTCAATATCGCGACGAACAAAATCGGGATATAGTAGAATCAGAACTTGAAAATGAAGTAAAGAAGTTGTTGCCGAACTATGTTAAACAGGAGA
>CP070714.1:428262-432191 GCA_020350385.1 Candidatus Bathyarchaeota archaeon
AACTTAATAAGAATCACAAAGGAAGAACAACTCTAGAAAAATGGTTTGGATGAACCCCCGCCCTTTCCGAATTAAACTATTTCTAGAACGGAAAAAATTTGAAAATGAAACTAAAATTTGTGCCCGTACTCACCAATTAAAGGAACAAAAGCCACTCCACCGAGGTTTTTCTGCTGGATTTTTCCGTCTGGATCCTTTGTGATTCTTATTAAGTTCTGGAAGAGAGAAACGCTGCCGACTGGAATTAGCATAATACCGCTCGGCTTCAACTGGTTAACTAATGGTTTTGGCACGTTAGGGGCTGCTGCCGTGACTATAACGCGATCATAGGGGGTTCTTTCGGCATAGCCTTTTGAACCGTCAGCGTTAATTATTGTTATGCGGTCAGCGTAGCCTGTGGTCCTTATGTTTTTTCTTGCGTTTTCAGCCAAAGCTTGAACTATCTCTACGGTGTAGACATGTCCCCACTCGCTTCGAGGAGCGTCAAATGGAGCAATTATCTCGGCCATTGTGGCGGCGTGCCAACCTGACCCTGCGCCGACTTCCAAAACCTTTTGGCCAACTTCCAACTGGAGAGCTTCATCCATTATTGAAACCATGTGTCGCCTAGTCCAGTATTAAGCTGAGACTATGTGGCGCCGAGATTGTTTGGCCGAAACCAATTGGAAGCGGCGTGTCTGCAGCACTATATGATTGCATGTTTTGGGGCAGAAATTTTGTGCGAGGCACGGCGCGTATTGCTTTAATTACTTTCGGCGATCTTAAAACGCCTTGTTTTATTAAGCCGTCAACGAGTTTTTCCCAGTCTGTCTTTTCCAAATCAAAGCACCGAGTAGAATACGGAAGGCGGCCCTTTAAACATATGTGTATTCTAAAAATGGAGAATTAGACAAGGAAGTTACTTTACGGTTACAGACTTAGCTAGGTTCCTCGGAGTGTCTGGATTCAGTCCTTTCTCAAGGGCCATGTAGTACGCCAGAAGTTGCAATGGTATCGCAAACGGTATCGGCGACAAAACCTCTGGTATTCCCTTTGGAACTTCAACGTAGTCGTCTGATAACGCTTTGATCTCCTCATCGCCTTCCTCTACGATTGCGATTATTGAGGCACCTCTGGCTTTCATTTCCATTATGTTACCGATTAAGGTCTTATGAGCCCCATCCTTGGCACAGATGAACACCACTGGTAAACCTGCTTCAATCAAGCTAATTGGACCGTGTTTGCTTTCTCCTGCTGGAAAGGCAATTGATGGAATATAGGCTATCTCCATCAGTTTGAGTCGCCCTTCGTAAGCTGTAGCGGTACTTACCCCTCGACCCAAGAAGAAGAAAGTTTTGGCATCCTTGTATTTTTTAGCGAGTTGCTTCGCCTTTTCTTTCTGCGTTTGGATTATGGTTTCAACAATATCTGGCAGTTTTTCCAGTCTCTCTGCAATATCATCCATCTCATCCTGCGAAATTTTACCCCGTTTCTTTGACAGCCTAAGTGCCAGTTGCGCTAGCACTGAAAGCTGCGAAGTAAAAGTTTTTGTGGCTGCCACTCCAATTTCGGGACCCGACTGTTGACCTACATAAACCCGAGAAACACGTGTCAAAGTTGAACCAATGACATTGGTCAAGCCGAGGATTGTTGCGGCACGTTGTTGTGCGCATGTGACCGCTGCGAGCGTGTCCGCTGTTTCGCCTGACTGGCTTACTGCCAAAATAGTGCTGTCTATATTGACTGATTTGCCGTGTTGTTCCATAAATTCTGACGCATAGACTGGATATGTTGGTAAGAACGCAAGCTTTGAGAACATATAGGATGCTGCCAAGCAAGCGTGGTAGGATGTGCCACAGGCGACTAAGAAGACCTCTCGGGCGCGGTCAAGAAACGTTGAGATCAAATCTAGATAGTGCTCCTGCATCCTCAACGTGTTGCGGAGAGTTGCAGGCTGCTCATGAATCTCCTTAATCATAAAATGCGGATAGCCTTGCTTAACAGCCATTTCAGGCGTCCAGTCAACGATTTCCGGTTCTCTGGCGACAATACTGAAATCATTGATCCTTCTGATCTCATAGCCTTTAGACGAAAGAATTATGAATTCCCCGTCATTTATTAAAACTACCTTGTTGGTAAATGGTAAAAACGCTGGAATATCGGATGCGCAGTAAACGGCGTTTTCGCTGATCCCCAAGACCAAGGGGCTTTCGTTTCTGGCGCATATTATCTTGTCTGGTTCCCTCGTCGAAATCACGGCAACGGCGTAAGACCCCTCAAGCCTTTTGACCGCCTCTAGGACAGCGTTAGCTAATTCTAGTTCGGGGTTTTTTCTAAGGTTCTCCTCAATGAGGTGCGCAATTACTTCAGTGTCCGTTTTTGAGACAAATTTGTGACCGTTATTTTCCAGTTCAAGTTTCAGCTCAGAGAAATTTTCTATGATTCCGTTGTGAACTACGACTATTTGCCCTGTGCAATCCGAGTGTGGATGCGCGTTGATCTTTAATGGGGCGCCATGTGTAGCCCATCTGGTGTGTCCTATTCCCAAGTTACCAGGCAAATCGTCAAGGTTCAGAATGCTATGGACATCGTCAATTTTTCCTTGGTCTTTTTTCACGTATATTTTGCCGTCTTGGATTGTGGCTACACCTACGGAATCATATCCGCGGTATTCAAGCCGTTTCAGTGAAGCGCGTATTATGGGTGCAGCATTTCCTTGTTTCATTATGCAACCGAAAATTCCGCACATTTTTTAAGCCTCAGTTTTTCACAGCTGATTCATTTAAGCCCTATCCAAATGTTTCTTTTGTTAATAAGGATTTTTAGGAGAAAACTTTCTATTCTAAAAAATTTTTTTTAAGGGTTTAGCTAACTGAAACTTTCGCAGACGCATTACAAGATCTTTAAAGGTCTGTTTTTTCGCGGATTACTATAATAATATTTTTAATAATGGACAGAGATTTATGATTGTGAGAATAACATGGAAAAGAAATTGTTGCTCCAAGAAGATGACTACTTACAGAAAGTAAAAGAGATTAGCATGATGCGGGACGCACAGAAATTGAAGATGATTTTGGGCAAGCTAAGCTGGAAAATCCTTACAATGCTTTATGAGAAGGAAATGTACCCTTTGGAAATAGCCAGGCAACTTGGCGTTCACGAGCAGAAGGTCTATTATCACATAAGGAAACTGGTGAAGGCAGGCGCCATAACAGTGAAGAGAGAGGAAAAGAAGAAAGGAGCAACAGCAAAATATTATAAAACCGTGTCTCCAGCTTTTGGCATAGAGTTCCCTCAAGGATACAAAACAATTCAGAACCTCACTAGCTTGAGTATAGATGAGCAAATTCGACGATTCTTCAAGGAATTTGTCGATCATAAGGGCACTCTGCAAGGAAAAATAGTGGTGGGTAGCCCCACACCGCATGGCCCCTTCAAAACCAGCGCCAGAGACGGCCACTACGCCGCGCATCTAACTCTTTTCTTGGGGCAATTCGCAACGATGCCTGCAGAATTCGCCATAAAGTTAGACATAGATGTGAAAGCTGAAAAAGAAGAAAAAAACCACTTAATCCTCGTCGGTGGACCTGGAACAAATTTGCTCACACAAGAAATCAACGAGTATTTACCAGTCAGATTTAACATGCAATCTTCAGACCGAGGGTTCTTGCTTGGTGGTTTATTATCGAAAAAGACTTCACGCGTTTACACCACCGATGCTACTGGGCTACTGGCCAAAATAGTGAACCCATGGGACACAACTAATCGCATAATAGTTTTAGCTGGAAACAAAGCCGTGGGAACCAAAGCGTGCGTTTTAGCCTTGACTAATTTTTGGAAGAAAACCCTACAAGAATACCGTGGCGAAGACACATTCGCGACCGTTATACAGGGTTTTGATTTGGACGGAGACGGAAAAGTAGATTCCATTGAGGTTATGGAATAGAAGT
>CP070714.1:432291-438013 GCA_020350385.1 Candidatus Bathyarchaeota archaeon
AAGAATTTGATTAGGTAGCTTTCTATTGTTCGCTGTATCTTTGGGTTTGTGCTTCTAAGGTTCTTCTGTCGTTGTTTTAGTATTTGGTCTGGTGTTTTGTTTAGCCATTGTGCAAACTTGGTAAAGTTTCTTATGTAGAGTTTTCTGGTTGCTGGTTCTTTGCTTAGTGTTTCGTTTAACCAGTATTTCATCGCTTGCGAGTAAGAAACCTTTTGTTTGTTACAGCTTACCTTTTGTGCAACACAGCGAACATTATGTTTGTTTGGGGCTGGTGTCTTGGCAGTAACCCGCCTTTTGTTTTTTGTGGCATTCGGCTAATCGGGCTACCCGCGCTCTCAGGTAGATTCCTCATCAGCGTCTGTTTGCCCTTTCCACTTGCAGGACGGCCGTTTCAACGCTTCACACCCAGTAAACTCAGCAATTTAGCATGCATCATCGCCATGCATCTAGGTGGACGTTTCGTTTCTGCTCCGTAGCCAAGGCTCTCGCCTTGCCCCAATAAAGAGGCTGCAATTCTACACGTGGGCGGAGTTTCCTCAAGCCCCACAATTAAGCAAGGCTCGAAAGCCACACACCAACTCGCCAGCCCCGCTAGCCAATGTACATCCGCAAGCAATAAGAATTTCCTAAGCTTTATAGCCAGATATGAACAAACGCGCCATCCTCATAACTGGCACGCCTTGCGTAGGAAAAACCACAGTCGCACAACGGCTAACCGCAAAATTAGACGCCAAATACATTAACTTGACGGAATTCGCCGAGAGACACCGCTTAACTATAGGCGAAGACAAAGAAAGAAAAACCAACATAATCGACGAAGAAAAAATGCGCATGAAAATCAGCGAAACAATAGACAAAACCGAAAAACGCACTTTCATCATCGAAGGTCATTACGCCCCTGCAGTCGTCCCAAAACGCTACGCCACATGCATCTTTGTTCTCCGCCGAAATCCAATAGAGCTGCGCAGGCTCATGGAGAAAAGTGGCTTTTCAGGCGCTAAACTTTGGGAGAACCTTGCCTCTGAAATTCTAGACGTTTGCCTCGTAGAAGCCTTGCGCGAGCATGAGAAAGAAAAAGTATGCGAGCTAGACATAACGGGCAAAACGGTGGAAAGAGTCACACGCGAAATCATTGCCATTCTAGAAGAACGCAAAAAGTGCGTAGTGGGCTGCGTAGACTGGCTGGGCATGCTGGAGAAGAAAAACATAATCGACGAATACTTGAAAATCTAACCTTCACCTAAGGCTCCTAATCATCTTCTGCCTCGTCAAAAGCATAATCTTTCGCCTGTTCGAATAAGACTTTGCGTGATCGCTAAATTTTTCACCTATTATTAAGGGATTTGATAACCCAACGTCCTCCGAAGCCTTATCCAAGCCAATAATAACATTCACACCTATCGTTCTATTCCAATCACGTATCCAGACCCCCTGTTCTAACCGACCCTTCTGAACGATAAGGTCAAACTTCCTGGAAATGCCACTATAACCCTCAATAACAGCGTGCTCATGGTTAACCCTGTAGCCTTCCTTCTTGAAGTACTGCACCGCGAGATCCACTAAACGCCGTTTGGATCTTACTTGCCCCTTGCCACTCAACGCACGCTCACTCTTACCCAAACGTTATCTAACTGTTTGCGGAAAAGTCTTTCGGAGACACAAGTTTATGAGACCAACCATAATCATTGTATGCAACCGATGCGGCGGCTTACTAATGGCATTAGAGGATCAGAAAACGAAAATCTGCTCTTATTGCGGTACACGTGTAGATGTGAGAAGGGCTAAAAAGGTTGCCGCAGCCGAAAGCGCTTTTGAAGCCTCTAAAATCCTGAGGGATATAAAAAGCAGGAAGGGCTTCAGCCGCGAATGAATTCAACTGTTTTGTCTCAGCAACTCGCAGGCTCTGCACAAATCCGAAGACGCTGGCTCGCCGCACTCAATGCACTCCGTGAAGGGGGCTTTTTTGGCGATTTCGTCCAAGGCAGGCCTTATCCGCTCTATCGACTTGAAAACCGTGAATTTTGTTCCAGCATGATTTTCTTCCATGCGGTTAAGCATAGCGCGAAGGTCGTTCCTCAAGGCTTCTGAAGCATAAGGGCACGGCGCATCTTGAAACTTAATCTTCTTAATATATGCGTACAAGGCGCTTTCCCTCTCTGGAATTTCACAGAACGGCTTAACCCTCCGCACAAACCGCGGATGCACCTCATCCGTCACGGGTTTTTCCCTAGCCAATCGCAAAACATCCCCGCGAAAAATGTTCAACAGAATCGTTTGAACCTCATCATCCAAAGTGTGCGCTGTCGCAATCTTATCTGCGCCAACATCACGAGCAGTTATATTAAGTGCTCTTCGCCGTAAGACGCCGCAGTAAGCACAGGACGTTAGCTCCCTTTCGCCTTTTCGCTGTGCCCTGGCAACTATTTCGTCAAGCGTAAAATTATAAAGCTCCTTAAACGACACCATATGATGATCTATTCTTAGCTTTCTGCAGTTTGCCGCTGCGATCGCCAAGGCTTCATCCCTGTAACCTTCAATCCCTTCGTCCACGGTCACCGCCACAAGCGATGCTTTAGGGTGAAGCCTCTCCATTTTAGCTAATATATGCAATAGGCTTATGCTATCCTTTCCGCCAGAAACAGCCACTGCTATCTTGTCGTGAAAATTGAACATTCGATACTTGGCAATGCTGGCTCTAACTTTCGCTTCGATAGACTCGGAGAAGCACTTTTTGCAGAGCCTTTCCCCCGAGTATGGTCTAAAAAAGAAAGATTTTTTCCGTTTGCACATGGTGCATACCGACGCAGCAATATTCGCGCTCATTAGACTTCCACGCCATTAATGTTTGATTGACAAATTACTAAATAAACCCATACACCATATTTCCCAGAAAGAGAAGATAAGCGATGGCCACGAAGCCGAAGAAACACGCGAACTACAAAGAAGTAGACTACACCAGTAGACACTGGGCGTTACTTTGGGAGTACCGAGAAAAGGCTGCACAGATAATGGCTGCGTTGGAAGGCTTTCGCTTACAACCAGTGGTGCATGGAAGCATTGCCAGAGGCGACGTAAACAAGAACAGTGACATCGACGTTTTCATAGCAAACCTGCAATCTTCTTTTCTTGTGGAAACTGCTCTGGAAAAAGCAAAAACGCCGATTAACGCACGTTTGTTGGTTCAGGCCACTCCGACTTACGCCATGAAAGCACATATTGAGATAGATGTGAAGACAAGCGTTTCTTTTCCATTAATGCGCATGCGCAGGGTAGAACGCGAATTCTACAAGTTTGGAGGCGAAATAAACCTCAATCAGCTTAGAGAGGGCACCCGCGTGGCAGGAGTGGACAAGAAGTTGATGCTTATTGAGCCCACAGGAGAAGGGCATATCGAAAGCAGTATACTTGGTCGTGAAGAGCATGTGGCAAAAATTCTTGGGGTATCAGCGGGAACGGTTCGAGATCGCGTCCGTGTTCTGCTAAAAAGGGATGAAGTTGGCAGAACAGGAGTCTTCATAAAAAAAGAGTTAGTTTCAGACGAAACCTTTGAAATGGCGCTGAAAAAACTTGCTGATAAGAACCCCGCCATCCGCAGAAGAATGAAAATGAAAACTCATGGATAGTAAATTAACTCTTTTTCCTCAAGTAGTTTTTGTATTTTATCGACTGCCTCGTAGATTTGCGCTTCTTTCTTGGCGCCCACGCAGACTAGCTTTCCTGCTGAGAAGATTAGGAAAACCACTTGTGGGTCGTCCATTCTATAGACGGCTCCTGGAAATTGCTCTGGCTCATACATGACCTTACGGAGTTTGTATACAAGGTTTTCGAGGTCAATTTCTCCGCCTAATTCTGCGGAGGCAACGATGTTTTGGACGGTGACCACGGGCTTTTCTTTTATCTGGATGCCTTCGCTTCTGATTTTTTTGACTACTTTCTCCACGGCCCTTCGCGATTCCTTCTCAGACTTCGCGCCTGTGCAAACCATCTTACCTGTTCCAAAAATCAAAGTAGCAGTTTTGGGTTTTTTTAAGCGGAAAACTAAGCCTGGAAACACGCTTGGGTTGTATTCGGTTTGAGGGAACTTCTCAACTATTTCCTGCAGGTCTATCCGCTGGTTTAGGGATACTGACGCCACTATGTTTTGAATGGTGATTTTCGGTTTTCTTTTACTCATTTAAGCTCCCGTGTCTTGATAGATGTAAATTAACATGGAGTATATAACATAATACTATGAGCGTGGGTTCTGTTTGTTGTTTATTGGCTTTTTCATGTTGAACCGTCTCGGTAAAGAGGGAACCTAAGAAGCGATGCAATTCCGCCCAAAGCAAGGAGCTTAGCACCAGCTTCATGTTCAGTGCTGACTACTGTTATGCTTCCGTTTCGCTTTTCCACTTCCCGCATAAGTTCCTCCAAGTGCAGACGCTGTTCCCCCTCAGACTCGCGTAGCATAGTGTCCGCCAAAACCAGCTTTTCAACAGCGCTCATCTTTACAGCGTTTTCTACTTGCTCAACGCCGTAGGTGATTGTGGCTTCCCCTTTCCCTAAGCGCTTCATGACTTCTTCCATGGTCTCAGTTTCATCAACAATCCGCAGTTGTTTCGCAGCTTTCAACAGAACGCCAGAGCGCAGTGCTTCGTAAATTCCTGCTGTGCCGCCGTTGTTAACGCTTTTCATGTCTACAACTGATTTGGACATGTTAGAGGCTTCGTCTCCTAAGAATTTTGCAAAGTTATTCTTCACGAAACCCACGCCCAAAATCATTATCGGACTCTTTTTTGGTGACCAGAGTTGGGTTAGGCTGTTTAGCACTCTGCGGAAGTACTCTCTTGTGGTAGCCGAGCGTTTTTCGGCTTCGAGCTTTCCAGGTAGCTTTATACGTTCTTCCACCTTGATTTCTACGCCATACTGTTTGGTCTCAGCTATGGCGAAGCCTTCATCGTCGATGGACAGGATTATCATTGGTTTTTCAGTCTTGCTTGCTCGTGTTAGCCTGTCAAGGAGGTGTTTGGACCAATACTTCTTCACGATTGTCAGTGGCTGGTTTAGGGCTATGTTAATAGTGTGGTGGGCGCCTGTTGGCATTATGTCTGGCGCGTGGCGGATTATTCCGTGAACTCGCAACTTGCCCAGAAATTTGTCCCAAGCGACGGATTCTACGGTGACACCCATGAATGCTGAGACGCGCTCGCCACTTTTAGGTCTGGAATACTCCTGCTGAGATTTTATGGCTCTCGAAGAGTAAGCGTAAACCTCGTCACCCTTATAGATGACGTTGTACAGGTGCCAAAGGTCATCATCAGAGCTGGGAACGACTTTAACGAAGCCTTGCCGAAGGTTTTTGTCTATAATCTTCACTTCTTCGCCTCTTAGTTAAAGAATAAATGGATAAGTAGATGTATATTTACCTAACCAAGTGGCTGTCCAAAATAAATGATGCAGTTTTGAGGCAGAGCTATGGATGGGATAAACCAAAGTAAGTTACATTTAGGTATCTTTCGAATGTTGGTAAAAGCATGTCTTTTTCAAAGATTCGGGGGATCAAATCTAGGGCGAAATTAAATTATTACGGCTTTAGTTCTGGGGTTTGAGTTGCACCTGTATTTTTTAGCCAGTTTCCTAGAGTTTCAGCTAGGGCTTTGATCATATTCTGTTCATGAGGAATGATGAATGGGCGATCCTCAGTGTAGTAGACTGAAACGCATCCTATGGTATGATCATTAAC
>CP070714.1:438113-440866 GCA_020350385.1 Candidatus Bathyarchaeota archaeon
AATAATTTACAAGCACATCTGCTTTTGCATCTTTCAAAACCTTTACCACATCGGCGGCGCCCTGTGCCTTTTCATCGTAGATGTTGAAGACTTTTTCCATGTGTTTTGCCACTCCGTCCAAAATTGGACCGGAAGAAACTCTAACGTTTAAATTTGGGACGGAGGCGAATTTTGGGCAACAGTTTGGTTCAGTAAATATAGCTTCAGACAAGTCTTTTCCAATTTTATCTTTGTTCACTTCAAAGGCGGCAACGAATTTTATGTCTCTTATGTGGTACCCGCCGAAGTTTACGTGCATGAGCCCAGGCACCCTAGTGTTCTCTTTTGCATCTTTATAGTATTGTGCACCTTGAATTAGGGCGGAGGCGCTGTTGCCAACACCTACAAGCGCTACGCGAATTTCTGGCAAATCAAATAACCTTCCGTGATACGTTGTTAGTGAAGGCTTAATGTTTGTCTGCTCTATAACTTTTTCTAGACTCATAACAAGATTAAAAGGGAACTCCCGACACAATAACTTGCAGGTCGGTGAGCGTTTATGAGCAAAGGCGAAGTCACCGTTAAGTATGCACCCTTCAAAGAAATCATTGTGATGGAACGAACACACTTTTCAACGCCTGAAGACATAGCTCGTTTCACGTCGGTGATAGCGGGCGGCAAGCTAGCTGGACTGTATTGGGTTGATGGCGTGGTCTTTCTGTACTTCCCGCTTCCCGCTTCCACGACAGCAGTTGCAAAGGCGCTAATAGAAACTGGTACAGTCTACTGGACCTTTATTGGGTACACATATATGCCAAAATACGCGCCAACCATAGAAACAAAAGAAAAACTGATTGTGCCAGTGATCGATATATCCTCTGATCCCATTCTCAGAAAAGTTGCGCAATGGTTAAAAGAACAAAAATAACCCCAAGGCGAAACAAGCAGTTCGCAACGTGCATACACAAATTCAGGAGCTCTGTCTTATTGGAAAGAATAGAACTTAGTGGTATGGTATTTTCAAGTCGAGGCGAAGGCAAAAAATTTCTTGAACTACCTTGGGTTGAACGACAGATAAAGCAGAAACTTGGCTTCACCCCGTATCCAGGGACGTTGAACGTGATGCTCTCTGAGGAAAGCGTAAAGCGCAAAAAACTGCTTGAAAAAGCCCACTCAATAAAGGTTTGTCCTGCTGACGGCTATTGCAGCGGGAACCTCATCAAGGCGTCAATAGGAACTTTGGAGTGCGCAATCGTAGTTCCTGAGGTTGCAGGCTATCCAAAGAGGGTTTTAGAAATTATTGCCCCTTTCAACCTGAGAGAGCAGCTTCGGCTTCAAGATGGCGGTGAAGTTGCGGTTACGGTCATCCTTTAGACTTATCTTGCGTGCTGCTTTTTTTCTTCAAGAATTTGCTTATATACTCTTCTGCGCAGTTGTTCTTTTTTTCCATCATTTTTTTCTGACGATAACAATAGGTTTGTGTCTGATCTTTGATAACATGTCCCAACTTACCTCTGCTACTGCTACATTGAACCTCGAAGCCATATCCCACACAGTAGCGCCTGAACCTGGACCTCTTGCTCTGTCAGCCATATTGGCGATTTTCAAAGCTTCCGCATGGTGTAACTTGTTGCCGGCAACAGCAAGTGGCGTAGACATCCTCTTGAGCTTGAACGCTCTGCCGATGATGTAAACGCTGACGCCCCCAAAAGAGTGGATTCCTTTCATCGGTTTTGGACGAGGAGTAAAATGAAAGTTCTTAAATGAATAGGTCTTATCCGTGTCTACGATTATGACATAGACTTTCTTTTTCAGCTTACGCCAGATTTGCTGGTGAATCTCCTCTGCCAATTCATAGGAATTGTTCAAAGGCAAGCTCACGTAAGAATACGGCAAGTTGGACCCATCGATGCTGCCTTCAGACCCCCACATCAACGCCTGCAAAAGGCCCGCTTGCTGTATGGCAACTTGTTTGTGGCGGTTGCCAGTCTCAAGCGGAAATTCGCGAAGTCTCCGCAGAAGCCTTTGGCCAAAATGGCACAACACACCTAGGAAGTATCCCCAGACAATTTGCATCCAAATGCGACAAATAAGCTTCGCGCCGAAACCAGGGCTAACACAGCTTTCATCTACGATTTTGCCTAGTGCGGTTGAAAGCGCCTTTTCGGATATCACGACAAAATCGCCGTCAGCTACTCTTTTTTCTACAGCATTGATTATGCTGTTTAGGTATTTCTCGCCAGGCTTCCAATACATCGTTGTTATGGGCAACATGTAATATTTGGTCATCTAAACAACATTTCCACAGATGGCACATGTTTGCTTATCTAATAAAAAGCTTCATTTAGTTTGCGTTTTCTGTTGTGCTCTTAGAAGATTACTCCTTATTAGATATACATTAAATGGTTGGTTCTCTTACGAATTTTCTGCGAAATATTAAAAAGGTTGAATGACTCACTCGGCAGCAGGGTTTTTACATTGAAGTGGCTACCACAACCAGGGTAATAGTCGGTATCGCACTTTTTTCGCATATTCTTTGTATCCGCAAAGTCCTCTCTGCAGCGTTCTATCTTCTAGCAAGGTACGAGTTACCATTAAAAGAACGTAAATCCCAGCTGGGATGAAAGTGTAAATAGACCCGATTATTAAGGGAAATGACAAAGCGTATAAAATTCCACCTAAATATCCGGGATGTCTCACAATCTGGTAGGGTCCACCACTTATTACTCTGTGACCTCTATCCTTTTGAACTCGAACAGTTTGCTCAAAATACG
>CP070714.1:440966-444516 GCA_020350385.1 Candidatus Bathyarchaeota archaeon
AACGCAGGGGACGAAAAGACGTATAATGAAGTTTGTAGGCCCAACTTCGATAATGGTTTCGGAGCCGTGCTTGAGTTCATCGCTAAAGCAAAAGAGGCGCTTGAAGTTGAAATCACGGCAGTCGCAATTCCAGAAGTTCACTTGCAAAAAATTGCGGTAATCGCTGAAGAATTTGGTGCAAAGTTTAGGCTGAGAGATTATATCCCGTGCTTCTGGTGAATGCCCACGCAAAAATGACTTTGTATTTAGTAATTCACGATGTAGGACATAGTTACTTGGGCGAAAATATTTTAACTTGTGGTGGTTCTACACGTGTATGGGAGAAAGCATAGATGAAGAAAGTGCCACTGTTTGAACATGAATTTGCCCGCTACAGAAAGCGCTCAACGGGATTACCCGTGAAGAAACTAACGCGATAAAATCAACGTCCCATTAGCCCGAAAGCACAAAAAGTAAAAAGCGAGGAGTTTCGCTCATTATTCAATCAAAGCCCAACTGCACTTTTCTATTTCAGTTCTGCAAATGATGGTTGGTTTTTTGTCGTTTCATCTTTCTATAGAATATGATTGCAAGCAAAGCTGCAATCAGGAGTATGGGCATGATAATCCATGACGGAACCGCTGTGGTTTCGGTTTCGCTGTCAGAAAACGTAATTGCCAAATCGCCTAGCAACTGTTTAGAATATTCAGAGTGGATTTGAATAGTAATTATTTCTGTTGTGCCCTCTTGGCTGGTTGTGTAGTTTATTGGGTTCCATATACTGTCGGTTTCTGTGGTGTACGCTTTCAGGTTTGAAGTGTTTGTTTCTAGGGTTATTGTGAAGTAAGCTGTTGAGTTGGGGCTCCAAGGCGAGAGGTAGGGGCTTATGTTGAGGTCGTACAGGAACAGGTAGCTTCCGTTTACCAGCTGAACTGGGTGTTCGTAGTGAATTTTGAGCACGAAGTAGTATGAAACAGGGTTTATTACACAATAGATCATGGGCCAGTCCCCGATAGCTGTGTGATGCAACGCGGTCGGGTAGATTTCTGTATAGTTGCTCCAGTTGAGCTCTGTTTCATTCATTTTCACGTGAATGTTGGTTGTGCCAGGAGGAGTAGGATAGACCAATGGCAATTCAGGAGGAATGCAGTACGAGGCGTCATCCGATCGGTTCAGAATTTGCATTGGGTATGTTCCGCTAATCTCAGCCCACCACGTTCCTTTAACACGAGTAATCGTATAGTTGATGTATTCTTTGGGCATTGCGATTATTTCCAGGGTTGACGCTTCAGGGTTCGCGTTTGTCAAGTTAACGAACTGGATTCCAGCTAACACTGAAAAAAAGAGCAATAGAATGAAAGCTGCTGCTAAGAATCTTTTTTCATTCACAGTCAGCCCCAACTAACAATATGTTGAACTTTCTCTAAAATTTTTTGGGAGTATCTGCTATTGGATTCAAAACGCCAGCCTCGCGAAGTCTAACTGCGATCCAATGTATATGCAAGGGAGAGTGTAGTTGCTTCAGATGCGCAAAAGCCACAACACTATATTTGGATCTTAATGGCGATTTATTGCAGAAACCTAAAGAGAGTCTATCCGTAATAGCGCTTTTCTAAACAAAGACAGGCACTGAAAAGCTGGAGTCTAACCTCAGAGAAAAGGGGATAAACGCTCTTTGAGCACGCTTGTTCATCCAGAGAATGTTTATATTATGCTTAATGATTTTACTGCAAGGAAAAACCAGAAGGAAAAAGGCATCTTGACAACTCCTTATGATGTCCCAGCAGCCCAATTCATCGAAAAACTAGCCAAATACCTAAAAGAAAACATTGACGAAGTACAGCCTCCAACTTGGGCAAACCTTGCTAAAACTGGCACTCACGTAGAAAGACAACCACAGAACCCCAACTGGTGGTATACTCGCAACGCTTCGATACTGCGTAAGGTCTACGTTCACGGTCCCATAGGACTAGAAAAACTGCGCGCGGACTACGGAGGAAGAAAAGACTTCGGCGTCAAACCCGAGCACGCGGTGAAAGCTGGTGGAAGCAACATTAGAAAAGCCCTGCAGCAGCTCGAAGCCGCAGGCTTGGTTCAAACGGTACGCCCTCAGGGAAGAAAGATGACGCCCAAAGGGCGAAAGCTTCTTCAGGAAGTAGCTGAGGACTTGCAGAAAGAGTTAGTAAAAGCAGTTCCTGAGCTCAAGAAATATCAAGGCGAATGAGATGTCGGATAAAGAGCTTGAGGAGATTCGCAGAAGAAAACTTTTAGCCATGCAGCAACAAACGACTGATGAGCAAAAACAAGCTCAAGCTAAGCGCCAGTTGGAAGCGCAGAAGCAGGCGTTGCTGAGGCAGATACTTTCGCCTGAGGCTAGGCAAAGGCTGACAAACTTGAAGATGGTTAAGCCGGAATTCACTGAACAACTGGAGCTTCAGCTAATACAGTTGGCGCAAGTAGGCAAATTACCTATACCATTGTCGGATGCTAAGCTGAAAGAAATATTAATCCAGCTTCAATCTCGGAAGCGAGAAACAAAAATTAGAAGGTTATGATTGTGGCGCGAACTAAACCTCCAGCTAAAAAGCGCAGGTTAGCTAAGGCTACTAAACAGAAAAAGGCTGTTCCAACATGGGTAATTGTGCGGACTGCTGGGAAGGTTAGGACGAACCCTAAGCGAAGAAGAAATTGGAGAACACGGAAAATAAAGGCATAGGGGAATTAAGAACCTATGGAAACAGAAGCCAAAGAGGAAGAGCAAGCGTCTGAAGAAGCACAAGCTGACAAAAAAGTAGCAGACGCAGACGTTAGCGAAGAAAAAGCTGTTGAAGAAACCGAAGAAATTTCGGAAGAAGAAACTGCAGAGGAAACGGTTGAGGCTGAAGAGGAAGAAGCTAAGCCTTCTAAAAGGAAAAAGAAGGAAGAGGACGAAGACATTGTTGAGGAAAGAGTTTATACGATCCCGTTGGCGAGGGCGTTGGTTAGACCGCCGAAGAAAAGAGCTCCTCGAGCCATGCAGATAATTAGAGCCTTCATAACTAAGCACATGAAATTGGAAATGCGCGTGGCCGTGGAAGAGGAAAAGGGAGAATTGCCCAAGCTTGCGATAAGCAATGATGTTAACGAGAGAGTTTGGAGTAGAGGCATAGAGAAGCCTCCGCGAAAGATTCGGGTGCGCGCAGCTAAAGACAAAGAGGGTAATGTTACTCTTTATTTGGCTGAAGGAGAATAATCCTTGGCCGTTTACTTATCGAGCATTGTCGGAAGTGCAAGTATAGGTGTTTATTCGCTTGTCAATGATAAGATTGTTATAATTCCGAAAATGGTTCCGTTGAAAAAAGCCGAGAGAACGGCTGAATGGTTGAATGTGAAACTTGTTCACACTTCTATTGGCGGTTCTGTACTGGCTGGCGCATTGGCTTGCGCAAACTCCAACGGAATTCTGCTTCCACACTCCCTTCGAGAAGAAGAATTTGGCGTCATCAAGTCGTCATTTGATGGTAAGATTACGGTGATGGAGACAAAAAAGACGGCTTACGGTAATCTGGTGCTGGCCAACGATCATGGGGCG
>CP070714.1:444616-449521 GCA_020350385.1 Candidatus Bathyarchaeota archaeon
GAAGTCAAAGAAGAGCCAGGCTTGGGCTTAACGCTTAGCATCATAATCTATGATGGCGTGCTGCAAAAGGACGATTTAATCGTGGTGGGCGGAAAAGAGAAACCTATTACAACCACCATAAGAGCTGTTCTAGTTCCTAAACCCTTAGATGAAATTAGGGACCCACGAGATAGATTCTCCTCGGTTAACTGTGTTTTTGCAGCGGCAGGAGTTAAAATAGTTGCGTCAGGATTAGAAGGTGCTCTTGCAGGAGCGCCCTTGTACGCAGTTCCTCCAGGCGAAGAACCGAAAAAATACGCCAAAATAGTCACCGATGAAATCAAAAAAATAAGAATCGCCACTGATGTTGAAGGCATAGTTTTGAAGGCGGGCACACTTGGTTCCTTAGAAGCTGTCGCTGAAATTCTGAAACAGAATAATGTGCAGGTTAGAATCGCGGATGTGGGCGACGTTTCTAAAAGAGACGTTGTAGAAGCTTCGGTGGTGAAGGAGCGTGAACCTCTTTATGGAGTTATTTTGGCTTTTAACGTTAAAACTTTGCCAGATGCAGCAGAAGAGGCAGAAATCAGAAACGTCAACATATTTAAAGAGCAAATAATCTACCATTTAATAGATAACTACTTAAAATGGCTTAAATCGCAACGTGAAGCCAAACTTAAGAAGGAATTTGAAAATCTCGTTAAGCCTGGGAAAATTCGCATACTGCAAGGATACGTTTTTCGGCGGGCAAGACCCGCAATCTTCGGCGTTGAGATTTTAGGTGGGCAGCTGAAGCCAAAATACTCTCTCATGAGGGCTGAAGACGGCGCAGACATAGGTGAAGTGCAGCAGATCCAAGACAAAGGCAAGGCTATTTCCGAAGCCAAACAAGGTATGCAGGTAGCGGTGTCCATGGAAAAGCCCATTGTTGGAAGGCACGTTTTTGAAAAAGACATTCTTTACGTGAAAGTGCCTGAGACTGATGCAAAGGTTTTGCTTACAAAACACTTGGACAAGCTTACTGCAGATGAACAAGAAGTGCTGAAAGAGTATTCGGAGACAATGCGAAAAAGGACCCCATTCTGGGCAGCATAATCATTTTTGAATTTACATATCTGCACTTTGGGAACTATAGGTTTACATTATTAATATCTTACGAGAGCAAGTGGGCGTTTCCTATTTTCGTGTTCTTTAAATATTCCTCTGCTATTTTTTGGCATTCCACTGCCTGCTTTTTGCTCGTTGTTGGCAAATCTTTCATGACATAGCACGGATAAAAGGCTAGCAGCGTGTATGGAATTTGGGGGTCAATTTCGCTTATGAATTTGGCAATGTTTTTAATCTCTTCCACGTCTAAATAGCCTGGTACAAGCAACGTGCTGGCGCAGAGCACTGGTAGTTCCTTTCGTTTCTTATAGAATTTTTCTCCTATCATTTTGAAGTTTTCAAGCGTAGGCTTATTGGAAACTCCGCATAAGGCAATGTTTAGGTCTTCACTCCAAGTTTTCAAGTCGAATTTTATGTTGCCGCCGCTTTCAAGAGCGTATTTTGCGGCTTTCTCTGCCAATTTTGGGTTCATGTAGCCGTTTGTTTCCCAGCAGATGCGAAGGATACGCTTTGCAGCGTTTGCTTTTTCTAGGGCTATGCGGCTCACCTCAAGTGAATGCGGCATCTGCGCTGATGGATCGCCTCCAAAATAGCATACACAAGAAACATGTTGGTCTGCCTTGGTTGCTAATGCTTCAGCGCTCATGGCAGGCTTGTGCTTCGCCGACAGGTGGCGGTAATGCCAGTTCTGGCAGAAAAGACAGTCATAACTGCAAGCTCCATAGAAAACCGCCAAATTAGCATAGCCGTACTCAGCCTTTGGCTTGTAAGCGTATTTGGGATAGCCGCTTCCAGTGCAGCCGGGACAGAACCACCAACTAACGCAATTGGTTGGCAAACCATCATAATACCAGTTTAAAACTCCTTTCTCAGCTGTGCCGCCAAAACGAACCAGACGCTTATTAACGTTCCAAACAAGCCCGCAAAAGCCACTACCACCAGAACCAATTACACAATTATTGGCACAAAAACCACAAGCTATTCCGTCAGCTTTCCTTGGCGGTTCAGAGGGCAAACCAAAAATCCCACGGCTCTTCGCGTGGACTAGCCTCGTAATCTTAAGGGCTTTTTCAGGCTTTCCTCTTATACATTTTAAACAAACACCCAATCTGTTCGAGGTAGCCATGGCTTTTTCGCCGCAAACCAAACATTTCCCCATAAGGTCAGCCGCCGCCTACGGGGGGAAGTATGGCTAGGACATCGCCGTCTTCCAGCTCTGTTTCTAACCCGTTTAGGGTTGTGGCACTTTTTCCGTTGACGAGAAACTGGAGGAAACTCCTAACCTCATCGGTTTTGGTGTCGTAGACGTATTCGCTGAAACGTTTACCGTAGCGTTGCGACAGCATCTTAACAACCACTTCGACGGTGACTTCCTCGCCTTCTGTAAACTTTAATGTTTCCTCCTTCTTTTTGGTTATCTCTCTTAGACTGGTGAAGAAACGAATTGAAATGTGCAACGCTTAGGCACCGTTAGACTATTAGAGAGAAAATGGTGCAATTAAACTGTTGTGCATCAAAGTGCCATTCATGAACTAGCTCTGCACCTTGCGATTTTTTGAGTTATTGAAATAATAGAGGAGTAAAGGTTTGATTTTCAATAGGCTACTTACCCAATGTAGTCCGCAGGGAGCGCTGACTTAGACTACGTCACTGAAAAGAACGGCATAATGCTGTTTAGAAGGCTAAAGAAATTTTCAAAATATGTGTAAGTATAAACACAGAACCGCTAGGGTAAAAGTTTATATTTTCCGCTGGTTTTTGCTTATTTCCAATTGAAAATAACGTTCTACCGTGAAAAGTGAGGTTAACAACATGGCCTATTTAACAACAACAGGTTCAGGACAGCCAGTCCTAATCCTTAAAGAAGGAACATCAAGAAACCGAGGAAAAGAAGCTCAAAGAAACAACATAATGGCCGCTCGGGTAATCGGCGAAGTATTGAAGACAACACTTGGTCCCCGCGGCATGGATAAAATGCTCATCGACAGCTTGGGCGACATAACCATAACAAACGACGGCGCAGCAATCCTAAACGAGATCGATGTGGAACACCCAGCGGCAAAGATGATGGTTGAAATCGCAAAGACTCAGGACGACATGGTGGGCGACGGAACAACCACAGCCGTGGTTTTAGCAAGCGAACTTCTCAAAAAAGCCGAGGAACTGCTTGATCAAAGCATTCATCCCACGATACTGGTTAGCGGATACCGAAAAGCAGCCCAAAAAGCCATTGAAACAATAAACAAAACAGCAGTGCCAGTCGACATAGAAGACCGCAAAATCCTGCTTAAAGTTGCTTTAACTTCAATGAGCAGCAAGGCAGTGGGTGGTGCTAGAGAGCACTTGGCGGAAATCGCCATAGACGCCGTCAAACAAATCACCGAGCAGCGCGGAGACAAGAAAATAGCAGACATAGACAATCTACAACTCGTAAAGAAAACTGGCAAAAGTCTTCTCGAAACTCAACTTGTAAGAGGAATAATTATTGACAAGGAAGTCGTTCACCCAGGAATGCCTAAGAAAAAAGAAAAAGCAAAAATCGCCCTTTTGGATTCTGCATTGGAAATTGAGAAAACCGAGATCAGCGCCGAAATACGCATTCGCGACCCTACTCAAATGAAGGCGTTCTTAGACCAAGAAACCAACATGATGAAAGAAATGGTGGACAAGATTAAGGCTTCAGGCGCAGATGTTGTCTTCTGCCAGAAAGGCATCGACGACATGGTTCAACACTTCTTGGCGAAAGAAGGCATACTAGCCGCTAGACGAATAAAAGAGTCTGATATGGAAAAGCTTGCGAGAGCAACAGGTGGAAGAATAGTCTCTGACTTAGATGACTTGACAGCAAAGGACTTGGGTCCGGCTGGTTTAGTGGAAGAGCGCAAAATCGGCGACGACAAGATGATTTTCGTTGAAAAGTGCAACGACCCTCGTTCAGTAGCTATACTCATACGCGCTGGGCTGGAAAGAATGGTGGACGAAGCTGAAAGAGCCATGAATGATTCGCTGTCAGTGGTTTCAGACGTTGTTGAAAACAGCAAAATCGTTGCTGGCGGCGGCGCTGTGGAAGTCGAAGTTGCCAAAGAACTGCGCAACTATGCCACAAAAGTTGGGGGCAGAGAACAACTTGCCGTAGAGGCTTTCGCAGATGCAGTTGAGATAATACCGAGAACTTTGGCGGAAAACGCAGGCTTAGAGCCTATAGACATAATCGTGAAACTGAGATCAGCACATGAGAAAGAAAGTGGCGAGTACAAAGGCGTTAACGTTTTCACCGGCAAATTGCAGAACACTCTTGAGAAAGGCGTAATCGAACCAGCAGTAGTCAAAGAGCAAGCCATAAAATCAGCTGCCGAGTCAGCAGCCATGATATTGCGCATTGACGACGTAATAGCCGCCACAAAGCCGAAAGGAGGTCCAGGCGGCAAGATGCCGGGTGGTCCTGAAGGAGAATATTAATCCCCCTCATTTTTTTTAATCCACTATTTTTATTAAATCAAGCGTCTAAGGGTACCTCTTCCTCTTGATGCTCAGGTGGTATAGTCCGGTCACATCAAGACAAGAATGGAGATTTCTCGCCCACAATTCCCTTTTTTCTTTTTAGTATTTCATTTCTTGGATATTTGAACGTGTGCATGTGCAAAAACGCTATATGAAAAATGAGGAAATCAATGTATGTTGGCGCGGTCATGTCCTCAGAAGATCTAAGAGAATACCTGAAGAAGATGGGTGTCAATGCAAGATTTTTCAGGTTTGAGGAGCACACGATGACTGTGGACGCTGCAGTGAGTCGTTTAGGTGTAAACCGCGAAAAAATAA
>CP070714.1:449621-452833 GCA_020350385.1 Candidatus Bathyarchaeota archaeon
CGTTTCTTGTTAGTTGGTGGATGCGACGGAGCGAAACCGGGAAGAAGTTACTATACGGAATTCGTTGAGAAAGCGCCCAAAGATACAATTGTGTTGACTCTTGCGTGTGGGAAATTCCGGTTCTTTGACAAAGAGCTAGGAAGTATCGACGAAATCCCAAGACTTTTGGACGTTGGGCAGTGCAACGATGCTTACTCAGCAGTTAAAATTGCCCAAGCGTTAGCCAACGCCTTCAATGTGCATATTAATGATTTGCCCTTGTCCCTGGTGCTTTCATGGTACGAACAAAAAGCCGTTGCTATACTGCTCTCGCTGCTTTATCTAGGCATAAAGAACATCAGAATCGGACCAAGCCTTCCTGCCTTCATAACACCTAATATTCTAAAGTTGCTTGTTGAAAAGTTCAACATCATGCCAATAACAACTCCTGACGAAGACTTGAAGGCAATAATAACGTAGCTACTGCTTAGAATAAGGGCTCCACCCTGTTTGGAGCCTAAATTTTTTCCTGCCAAACGTTTCCGTCAATTAAACCTGTTTCCTTAGGTACTTATGTCGCAACTTTTTTAAATGGTGAATTCAAGATATAAGAAAAGCTAGTAAAAATCGTGTATCTCCACATTTTAGTCTTGCTCAACTCGCTTTGAGCATAATTGGAAACAAGGAACGTTTGAATATGTATGCCAAAAATAAAAAAATAGGGAATAATGTCTGCTCTGTGGAGCAGCTTGCCAATTATGTAGATTTGTCTTCTAATGAAAAGGAACAGCTAGAGAAAGTAGTCCAAATTCACCCTATGCGCGTTAATCCGTATTATCTGTCTCTGATAAACTGGAACGACCCACATGATCCGATAAGGAAAATAGCTGTGCCATCTTTGGAAGAATTAAACCCTGAAGGTTTTTATGATACTAGCGGTGAAGCTGAAAACACAAAAATGCCGGGTCTTCAACACAAATACTCCGAAACTGCCTTGATTTTAGCTACAAACAGGTGCGCAACCTACTGTAGGCACTGCTTCAGAAAACGCCTTGTTGGATTGCCAAGTGAAGAGATTTTGAAACGTTTTGAGGATGCCGCGGAATACATCGAAAATCACAGCGAAATAAACAATGTTCTAATTAGTGGGGGCGACCCGCTTGTGCTTTCCAATGAAGTTATCGAAAGATTTCTAGAGGCGTTGATCAAGATAGATCATCTTAGTTTCATAAGATTTGGCAGCAAGGTTCCAGTCTCCTTTCCCGACAGGCTAGCCGACCCAGCACTTCTCGGCATTTTCAAGAAGTATTCAAAGAGCGACAAGAGACTATATGTTGTAACTCAGTTTAATCATCCACGAGAAATCACTCCCCAATCTGTTAGCGCAGTAAGCAATCTCATAAACGCAGGTGTTGTATTGAGCAATCAGACAGTTTTACTTAGAGGAGTTAATGACAATCCGGGCACGCTCGCAACTCTAATGAATAGACTAGTAAGTATTGCCGTGACACCTTACTATGTTTTTCAATGTCGCCCAGTCAAGAGAGTCAAGCACCACTTTCAAGTTCCGATATGTGAAGGAGTAAAAATAGTGGAGAAAGCAAAGGCAAACTGCAACGGGCACAGTAAACGCTTTAAATACGTCTTGTCACACAAGACCGGCAAAGTAGAGATACTAGGCATAATGAACGGAGAAATATACTTTAAATATCATGAAGCCAAAAACAGAGAAAACTTGGGCGTGATGTTTAAACGCCGAGTAGATGAGAAAGCAGGATGGCTGGATGATTTCAACACTATTGATGGGCTAGGTTAATAAGGAAGCAGAATTTTAGAGTTGAAAAACCTTAAAAGTGAAGTGATGTGTTCAGAGCAGTTTTTAGTCTCGTCGAGTTGATACGGCAATACGTCGGTCTAAGTCAAATCGTTAGTGAAATAATCGCTTTCATAATGATACTTGCAGTAGCCATCATAATTGCTTGGATAGGGCATTCACTCTTTAAGAGGTACTTAGTAAGATGGGCCGCAAAAACCAAGTCAAAATTGGATGATGCTATACTCCGTAATGTGCGGGCGCCAATATTTCTTCTTGCGTTCTTATTCGGTTTATACTATGGCTTAGCAGGCATAGCTTCACTTCAGGCCTACGCCGAAGAGTTTGCTTTAGCATTCACAGTTGGCGAAATTCTAGTTGCAACCTTCTTAATAACGCGAATAACTAATGTTCTGATAAGCTGGTACGCTAAAGAAAGCACAAAACGTCGAAGAAAAGTAAGCAATCACATTTTGTTTATTCTTAAGAAAGTTGTTCAGGTAATTGTTTACGTATTTGCTTTTCTCCTAATTCTTGCAGTTTTTAGAATAGACCTTTCTGGCGTTGTTGTAGGTCTTGGCGTAGGCGGCATAGCTATAGCATTGGCTTTACAGAACATCTTAAGTGACGCTTTGAGCGCCTTTTCTCTGTATTTTGACCGCCCGTTTGAAATCGGTGATTTTATCGTTGTTGGCGATTACGCTGGAACTGTTAATAGAATCGGCATAAAATCTACGAGAATTCAGCTACTACAAGGGGAAGAACTGGTAATTTCAAATAAGGAACTAACCACAAAATCTGTAAGAAACTTTAAGAAACTGAAAAAAAGGAGAATCAAATTTACTGTTAAGGTGACTTGCGACACACCTATTGAAAAACTAAAGAAAATCCCAGAAATCATAGCTGAGATCATAAAGAAAATAGAAATGACCGAGTTCGGCACAGTTCATTTTAGACAATTCGGTGACTTCAGCTTTGATTTTGATGTGGTGTATTATATTAAAAAAGGAGATTACACTAAGTACCTCGACATACAACAGAGAATAAATTTCGGAATCTTGGAAGAGTTTGAGAAAGAAAAAATCGATATGCCTTATCCAACTCAAAAGGTCTTCTATGTGAATAAAAGAGAAGCAACCTAACCAATCGAAGACTTCAAGTTTTCAGTTTCTTAATCAGCCAAGCCATATTCTTTCCCAAGTCTTCCATGATTTTCATGCCTTCCTCATCACTTTCAACATCACCTTTTTTCTGTCCAATCCCGATATTCCAGTAAGAAGAGCCTGGCACGATCATTTGGCTTATGAGAAAGAAGTGGTTTATGGCATCGAAGGTTGACATTCCGCCTGCCCTTCTGACCGCTACGACCGCTGCACCAACTTTAAGCTTCAACACATCGGGGTTTGCTCGAGCCACGTAG
>CP070714.1:452933-459466 GCA_020350385.1 Candidatus Bathyarchaeota archaeon
GATTTGGTCTTCGATATAGACGCCGACCACATTCCTACATCCTGCAATAAAATCCATGATGAATGGGCTTGCAGCAAGTGCGGTTTCAGCGGCAAAGGCATCACACCTGAAACTTGTCCAATTTGCGAAGGACAAAAGTTTGACACTAAAATCTGGTCTTGCGAACTCTGCTTAAAATCCGCTAAAGAAGAAACCGTAAAGCTGATCGATATACTGGAAAAGGATTTCGGGTTTTCCCACCAAGAGATGAAGGTATTTTTTTCAGGTCATCGTGGATATCACATTCACATTGAAAATGAAGCTGTTAAAACGCTTGACGTTATGGCTCGCAAGGAAATAGTCGATTACGTTTCTGGACTTGGTCTATCGATATTAGATGAGCAAAAAGGAGATAGACGCAAAAGAGTACACAGTTCGCGTTTTTTTAGCTTGCATGATTTCGGCTGGAACAAGCGCCTAAAACGGGGTCTGCAAAAACTCCTTATTAAAGTCACAAAAGAAGACTTGAGAAATGTCGGAGTGAAGAACTACGCTGCCATTTTGCAAAACAAAGAGACGATTCTGAAGCGTTGTCTGGAAGAAGGCCTATGGAACAGTGTCAAAGGCTTAAGCGTTGGAACGTGGAAAAAACTAGCTAAATACATAAAGGATGTTCAATCCGCAAAAATTGACACGGTTGTCACCACCGACATACATCGTCTGATCCGGTTGAACGGAACCTTACACGGCAAAACGGGTTTAAAAAAAGTCGAGTTTCCACTAAAAAACCTTGAAAATTTCGATCCTTTCGAAGAAGCAGTAGCTTTTAAAGAGGGCACAGTGAAAGTGTTTGTCTCTGACGCACCAGAATTCAGGTTGGGTGGAAACGTGTTAGGTCCTTACAAGAATCAAACGGTTGAGCTTCCAACAGCCGCGGGTATACTGCTTATCTGCAAGAACAGAGCAGAGGTGGTAAAATAGAATGTATAATGAACTTTATGCTGCGTGGCGATTTGAAATCGAAAATACTGAGCTGGGAAGCTTGCCTCCTGACTTTTACATTAGAACGGCAGAATACCTGAGAAAAATTAAACAAGAAAACAGAATGCTTGATAAGAAAACCGTGAAGGCAAGCCTCCTTGAACATGAAATGCAACACGTCAAACACATGCTACAAGAACTGGTTTGGATGCGATACGAGAAAATGATTAAGATAATCAGTGAAAACCAAAAAATACCTTCAGATTTATTGACAACTGAAGAGGCGAAAATATGTGCAGGATTTCTCTCTTTCACAGAAGCTTACCACAGGTTTGCGAAAAACCTTCTGCGGGGTCAGGTTTTGAAAGTAAAATTAGAGAAAGCGCATAAGAGAGTTGCCTTAAGATTCATTAAGGAGATTCCAGCGGTAATCGGTGCGGATATGAAAACGTACGGACCTTTTTTGGTGGAAGATGTCGCATCTGTCCCTGTGGAGAACGCTAAAATCTTAATTAAACAAGGCTTGGCTGAACTGGTTGAGGCTTCTTAAACTAAATCAAATGGGTTTCGAGCAAGTGCCAAAGGCTTCTTTGTTTTCCTGAGGGATATTGTGTTTTCTTTTGTCCACGATTTTGCGCCATAGACCCTGGCTTCCCAAGATTACCAAGGGATACGCAACGATCCATGCGATGGAATATAATGGGCCATAATAGAAATGAAACAATTGCACATCTCCTGAGTTTATTCCAATTGTGAAAATTGTGACTATTCTTAAGATGTTTATGAAGTAGGTGACCGCGGCGCCAATGGCGAAGTAGCCGATTTTGGTTCTTAAGGAAATGGGCATTCTTTTCAAAAATAACAAAGCTACCACCGTGAAAATTAGGAGACTCTCGATCCCTGCGCATGGCCAAGCTATATCGAATGTGGCTGTCCTCAAGGGATAAGCTGGATCCATTGCTGTTAAGCGAGGCATGCTGCCTGCCATAGTTAGGTTGGTTTCGTAGCCCATTAAACCTAACACTGCAGCAGCGAGTGTGGCTGTAGTTGGAACAAGAAGTTGGAACGGTGTGAATTGCCCGTAAGGGTAAACGTTATCGATGGTATACAATGCTCCGACAATGCCGAGAAAGAAAGCGGGAACTGAGAAATCCATTAAACCCTTTTTTCCAAACTGCAGGAAAACCATCAGGCCGAAGAGAACTGAGAAAACGAGATATTCTGTTGATAAGGGCATGGATTCCCACCATGTTACACCGATTTGCCGCGTCGCGGCCACAATGGCAGCGTTTAATCCCGTATAATTTGACAATGCCACGTACAATGTAGGAAGCAAAAGCGCTATCGTGAAAGAGATGTTTCTAGCGGAAATCAGCTTGTCTATCTTTTTTGGTTGGATGGTTTCCCAGTTGAGGATTAATTCTAAAGCTATTAACCATATAAAGAAGAGTTGGAAGGTTCGGCCTTTCCACATCAACTCAAACGACGCAGAATGTAGAAAATACAACCACAAAAGCGGAACAGCAAACGCCAGCAATGGCAACAGCTTTAACAGCGGGTTTTCGTGTTTTTTAAGGATTGACAGAATGGATTGCATTCTACGCTACCAAACCCGAATTGAATGTAATATAACGGTTTGCCTCGGTTAAAAAAGGATCCCCAAACCCAAAGACAAAGGTAAAGGGGTCTAAGAAAGCAATAGGAGTCTACCAAAAGGCTCAACTATAAAAAAAGAGGTTATAGTCTCCTCAGAGCACACTAGAAAACACGAACCAAACATTTCCCATGAAAAACGGAAAAAGTATAAGAGTGCGAACGTTTTCTCTATTGCA
Organism: Candidatus Bathyarchaeota archaeon; assembly: GCA_020350385.1. Lineage (GTDB taxonomy): Archaea > Thermoproteota > Bathyarchaeia > Bathyarchaeales > Bathycorpusculaceae. The sequence continues at coordinate 455,726 of CP070714.1, forward strand.
AAGTCATTGGTGATCAACATGAACGTTCCCAAAGAAATCCGCACGTACTGCCCAAACTGCAAAACTCATCAAATTCACGCCGTCAGTCTCTACAAGGCAGGAAAACGTAGAGCTCTAGCCAAAGGCGAACGCCACCACAAACGAGAAAAAAGAGGTTACGGCGGACAAAAATACCCACTCCAACGAGAATTCGCCAAAACAACCAAAAAACAAACCCTACGCCTTAAATGCAAAAAATGTGGTTACATGCATCACAAAGATGGTGTACGCCTGCGAAAACTAGCCATCGTATAACGGAGGCGCGAATCATGACAGAATGGAACAAACTCATTCCAAAACCCAAAAGCAAATTCCTAAGAGTAAGATGCTTAAAATGCGGAAACGAACAACTACTCTTCAGCAACTCCGTAAATAAAGTCACCTGCAACGGATGCGGCGAAACACTCGCAGAACCAACAGGCGGTAGAGCCAAAATAAAAGGCGAAATTCAGACAATATTTGAATAGGAAGAAAAATAGAAATGGCCGCACGCAAGCCCGAATGGCCAGAAGTCGGAGATTTAGTAGTGGCCACCATAAAGACCGTTACTTCTTACGGCGCCTACGCAACGCTCGATGAATACAACAAACGAGGACTACTACACGTTTCCGAAATCTCCTCTTCATGGATAAGAAACATCCGCGACTTTGTACGCGAAGGACAAAAAGTAGTATTGAAAGTTTTGCGTGTAAACATAGAAAAAGGCCATATAGACCTATCCCTCAGACGTATCACCAAAAGAGAAAGAATCGAAAAAATAAAGGTTTGGAAACAAGACAGAAAAGCTGAAACCTTGCTTCGCAACGTCGCAGAAAAACTCGGTTTATCCAGTGACGAAGTTTACGCGAAAGCAGGAGCGCTCATAGAAGAAAAGTACGGATTATATGAAGGATTCGAAAAAGCAGTCAAAGAGGGCCCCGAAGCCTTTACAGAAATAGGCGTACCTGAAAACTTTGCAAAGGCTTTCACTGCAGTTGCAGAAGAACGGATTCAAGTGAAAAAGGTTAAGGTTAAAGGCACGCTTGAAATCCGTTGCGTGAAGCCCAACGGAGTTAAGATAATCAAAGATGCATTCCTCAACGCTAAAAAAGCAGAAAAAACAAAAGATGCAGACGCACGGTTTTACGTAATCGCTGCCCCAAAATACAGCGTTAAAGTATTGGCAGAAAACTATAAACGCGCAGAGGAAGTTCTACAGAAAGTCTCCCAGAGTGTTGTGTCAAACGTTGTAAAGGCTGGCGGTCATGGCACTTTTAGAAGGGAAAAATAATGGTTTGGCTCTTAAGAAAATGCGAGAAATGTGGACGATATACTTTAAATAAGGACGGGTGTCCCTACTGCGGCGGGACCGTTCGAATACCTCATCCACCAAAATTTTCTCCTGCGGATAAATACCTCAAATACAGGATGGCCATAAAAAAGGAGCAGCTGACAAAATGAAAGATACTTATATCAAAGAGCTCACACAAATCGAGCTCAATAATCCCATTTTGATCGAAGGGCTTCCAGGCTTAGGGCTTGTCGGTAAGATCGCGACGCGTTATTTGATTAAAAAGTTAAACGCCAAAAAGTTTGCTCATCTCTACTCACCGCATTTTCCATATTTCGTACTCGTGAACAAGAAAGGAAACGTTCGTCTTCTTCGTGGATCATTTCATTTTTGGAAGAACAAGGAAGGGGGAAACGATTTAATCCTCTTTACTGGCGATAGCCAGTCGCAAACCATCGAGGGGCAATACGAAATTGCTGGTCGGATGCTTGATTTCGCTCAGAAACATAATGTGAAAACAATCGTAACCATCGGCGGGTATCGAAGGGAAGCAAAAGACAAACCTAAAGTCTTCGCGGCCGCCACAGTCCAAGACCTTCTAGATAAGGCGCTGCAAGCAGGCGCTGCTGTGAGTAACTCGGGAAGCCCCATAGTTGGCACAGCAGGATTGATACTGGGGCTGGCTCGTTTTAAGAAAATCAACGCGCTTTGCCTTTTGGGAGAAACCCGCGGCTATCTGCCCGATCCTTTGGCTGCAAGAAGCGTTTTGGAAGTGTTGAAAACCACATTAAATTTTGAAATAGACCTGACTGGGTTGAACGAAGAAATTGCCAAGGCGGAAACAATGGTGACGCGTTTGCAGAAAATCGAAGAAAAAAGGGCGCTGCAAGCTGAGGAAACACGCAAAGAAGAAGACAAAAAAACCACGTACATCTCTTAAACAGAAAGGAATTTGTCCATAAACATCATTATCCGTGCTGTCTGTGTGCCAAGCGAATAGACGTTAATTGTGAACGTGTAGTCTGTTTGTGGAAGTTCAAGACCTTCAATGAACTGTTGTGCCATATTGTAATCGTAGTGCTGACCAAAATGAAAAAGCTTCAGGGGATTTTGTTTTTCTGCAACGCTCTTACAATAGTACGGTATCTTTATTGTTTCTGGTCTTGTGCCAGCAACGACTATTGCTGTTTTCATTATTCCATGTCCTTACCTTTTCTCATGTTTTCTTTAGGTAGCCTGCTCTAGGCTCATAGATTGTGCCTTCGCGCAATAACTGTCCGATCATGCGTTCTGTTTCGGTTCTTGGAATTTCATGCTTTGACTCTAACTCGCTTACGAGTGCCGCCTTTTCAACTATGCCTGTTTCTTTTTCCATCGCTATCAACACTGAAAGAATTACCTGTAGCTTGTCTCTGACGCTTTTGGGTTTTCCTGTCATTATGAGGTCTATGTCCATTTTGTATGAGGAGACGTCTATTCCAACTTCTTGCAAAGACCTATTCATAATCGCTATAGCTGCTTCCGCGTCCTCGGCTAAAACTTCTTTTCTCAGCGCTACTCGGGCTCTTGCTTCAGCTATACGAACGAGTGACTCAAGTTGGCGCGCAGTTATTGCCACAGGCGATCCTTCCGCTTCGCTTGCTGAGCGCATTGCCAAATAGAACTCATTAAGCCGTTTTAGCGCGTCATTGCTTAGAATCGGTTTAATTGCTTTAGCGTAGCTTACGTATTTTCGCATGAGATCTGCCTCTATTTGTACTTCTACCGGATTCGATCCTCGCCTGTGAATTTCAAGGATGTGTTCTGACATTTTTGCATCTGCCTCTCTGTTTGGCACATCTCTCAACACGAAAATCAGGTCGAATCGAGACAGGATCGTTACTGGAAGAGAGATATTCTCAGCCACGGTTCGATGTGGTTCATACCTGCCCAAGGCTGGGTTGGCTGCTGCGAGTATAGCGGTTCGGGCGTTTAACGTGGCGACAATGCCGCCTTTTGCGACGGAAACCGTGTGTTGCTCCATTGCCTCATGTATTGCGACTCGGTCTTCAGGGCGCATTTTGTCCATTTCGTCTATGCACGCTATTCCCTTGTCGGCTAACACTAGTGCTCCCGCTTCGAGGCTCATGCTGCCTCCTTTCTCCCGTATTACCGCTGCGGTTAAACCTGCGGCAGTTGTTCCGCGCCCTGAGGTATACAAACCACGTGGCGCTATTTTCGCCACATATTGCAAGAGTTGCGATTTTGCTGTACCTGGATCGCCGATTAAAAGGGCGTTCATTTCCCCTCTTATGGTGATATCGGGTAGGTTTTTTGATACACCGCCAAAAAGAAGATACATGATACATTCCTTAATATGCTCATATCCGTAGATTGAGGGCGCTATCGAATTCATTATCTTCCTATGAACCCACGGATCTTTTGCAAGTGCA
>CP070714.1:459566-463686 GCA_020350385.1 Candidatus Bathyarchaeota archaeon
AAACACTTACACCTCTTTGGTCTATTCAAAACAGCGAGTTGTTCAACCGAAACGAGTAAACAAGCCCTCAATGAGTGAGGTGTTGGACTGTCATTGCCACCAAAGATTAGAATACGTTTTTGAACGTGGCAAACACTCGAACTGGTTTCGAAGAAGACCGCCGAAAATCTCCATGCGAAATTCCGAGGGGTCTTCTTCGAAACCAGTTCGAGTGTTTGCCAAGTTCAAAAACGTATTCTAATCTTTGGTGGCAATGACAGTCCAACACCTCACTCATTGAGGACTTGTTTACTCGTTTCGGTTGAACAACTCGCTGTTTTGAATAGACCAAAGAGGTGTAAGTGTTTTAGAAGTGAGTTGTGTCTATGCTTTCGTATACGATGCTACCTAAATTGCTCGCTGTCTTTTTTCACCAAAGCAAAATTTTTAGCAAAAACGTTGTAGAACGGAGGTCTTTTCAAGCTTATTTTATTCAAGGGTACATTTCTGCACTGATTAGTATAGTCTAAACCGCCATTATTTCTGCTTTATCCATGATGTAAACTTCTTTACTCGTGAGCCTGGTTATGTGTGTGCTACCAGCAATCGTTATCGTCACCAGCTCCCTCCAAGCGTGTTTCGTACACAAAAGTCGGATACAAAAGCATCAACGGAACTTCTGTTCTTTAGGCTCATAAGGAATATTTTTTATTTTCCGCGCTATTCTAACTACACGGGTAATTGCTGAGGAAAAGAAATGGTAAGGGAAGTTGATAAAATTAAACTTCGCCGATGGCGCAGGCGAGGCTTCTACAGCGAAACCGTGCTCGTGAAGCGCCTGCAGGAAAACGGATACAACGCCGTACGCATTCCCGTCAGCAATCCAAGCTTAAGTCCGTTGCCAGATATTATGGCTAGGAAAGGCTCACATACATATGCTTTTGAAGTAAAAAACGCCAGCTACTACGCGTATTTCCCTAAAAAACAGATCAATAAGCTCTTCAGGTTCCTCAACGAGCTTATGCCTGGAGACAAAAAGCATAAACATGCGGTGGTCGCAGCGCACCTAGGTAAAAAGTGGCTTTTCAAGGAAATCAGCTGGATTAACTGGGAAAAGGATAAGCTTCCCGACAAGGTTAGAATTGTTAAACGTGATAGGGGAAATTTCACTCTATGAAAAGCTACTGACCGCAACTATTCTTATTTGCAGTTAGCAGTAAAGAATCGCACCTAAAAGCATATTAAAATTTTCATCGTATTTTCTATCATGACTGTAGAACAAAATGATTCTGTAGTCTATGTGCATTCATTATGCAAAGCTTACCGATTAGGTGAATCTGATATTGAAGTTCTAAAGGATGTAAATCTAAACGTCGCTAGAGGCAAATTTGTTGTCATTTGTGGTCCTTCTGGCTCTGGAAAAACAACCCTACTAAACATTATAAGCGGAATTGACAGACCTACAAGCGGACAAGTAATAGTTTTAGGACAAGACTTAACGATTCAAGACGAGGATTTCCTAGCGCAATTTCGATGCGACAATGTTGGCTTCGTTTTTCAATTTTATAATCTCGTTTCAACCTTAACCGTAGCCGAAAATGTCGCGTTTCCAATGGAATGGAGCAGAAAACCCGAAACGGAAATAGAAAAACGTGTCCCAGAATTGGTGGAAATAGTGGGATTACAGCATAGGGCCAATCATTTTCCTGCACAATTGAGCGGCGGTGAACAACAGCGCGTAGCGTTTGCTCGCGCCTTGGCGAACGATCCGCAGTTGATTCTGGCTGATGAACCGACAGGAAATTTGGATACAAAAAATGGCAAGAAAATAACACAGATGCTCCGGATGTTAAAGGCTAATGAAAAAACCATTTTCGTTGCGACCCATGACCCAGAAATAATGCAACTAGCCGACCAGACATTATGCTTGGAAGATGGTAGGGTGGCGAGTCAAAACGAGTAAAACCGCTTTCCCAGTGAACGACCTTCTGCGCAGAAAACTACAAACAAGTCTGACACTTATTAGCCTGACTATATGTGTTGCTTCCACACTTTTCCTACTCCTTTTCAGCGAACAAATAGGTTACGGAATAACATCAGTAGCCCAAGACACGTTAACTATAGGTTATTCAGCAATTTTCTCGAATTTTTTGCTGTTCATAGGCATCTTGGTCTTCGCTGTGGGCGCGGTGATAACCTCGTTTATTGCTTTCTTGATGATGTTTCAGCGAAAAAGAGACTTTGGGCTGATGAAAGCAGCTGGATGCCCAAACAGTCTTGTCTTCGGCTACTTCTTAACTGAACTTTTACTGGTGTTGTTCTTAGGATGCGTCTTAGGCGTGGCGCTCGGATTCTTAACCGATTATGCTATTATAAGCATGAGCGCCTTTCAGGCTTATCAAAAAGCACCCAATTTCTGGTTTGCACCGATAGTGTTTATTGCTTTCTTTACTTTCGGCTTAATATTTGGGTTAAAGCCGCTTCTTAACGCCGCGAGGCTTTCCCCAACTGCGGCAATCTCACCCAAGCAATATTTCGGTTTGAGCGAAGGAAGCCGGTTTAAGGCGCTCTCAAAATCCAGAATAACCCTAAAAATAGCATTAAGAAGCCTATTCCGGCGCCAATCAGCTACCGTTCGAATAATAGTCTTTATATCAATAGTCTTTATTTTGTTGACTGTTTCCATTGCAGGAAGCATAATCGCCAACAACACCACTTCAACAAGGATTGAAAAAGCAGTTGGGAAAGAGGTACTCTTGGTAGCCCATAAGGATATGGGCAACCAGTACACAGCGTTGTTATCGAAATTCTCTGGGGCACAGGAAAAAACGGATTTCAACTATTTGGATCCGAATTTTTCTATACCTGACATCATTCTTGAGCAATTGAACACTGTTAATGGAATCGTAAATCTTGACCTGCGCCTTGTCTACAAAGGCTATATACAAGAATTAATGAACTTCACGTTCGACCCTGAAACTCAAGCAACAATACCAATTGGCGAAAACCGCGCGGGAGAGTCTTTGATTGTAGGCTTAGAACCTGAAAGAGTAATCTCTGCTTGGTTCATTAATGGACGATTCTTGAAAGATGCCAATTCCTCAGAAGCGGTTGTTGGAGATTCTATAGCCGCACTCATGTTTGACTTGCCGCTATCTCAGAGTCTCAGAATGCAAAACACTACTTTCAACATAGTTGGCATCTGTCTTGACCCCATAAACAACGGATTAGTAACATTTGTTTCACTTAGAAAACTCCAAAGCCTAAATAACAGTTATAGCCCCAACATTGTACTTGTCCAGCTGGATTCTTCAGTTGATCGATCCAACGTTATAATCCAGATACAGGAACGCTTGGCCAATTCAAACTCGGACTTGATGGTTTTTGAACTTAGAAAAGCGCTGGAAAAGAACATTGGCTTTCTTGAGGCTATATGGTTCGCAGTCATGTTTTTGCCACTTTTTACTTTAGTAGCCGGAACATTATGCTTAGTGGGCTATTTTGTGTTGGCTATTGATGAGCAACGTCAAGAATTCGCCGTTTTGCGAGCTATGGGTACAAAACCTAAAACAGTTGTGACAATTCTTGCGTTGCAAAGCTTAATAATTCTGCTTTCAAGCTTTGCCGTTGGAATTCCTTTTGGAGTAATAGTTACGCTCCTAATTCTTACGCCCGAACCAGTAGTGACGAGTTTCACCATTATAGAGATAGGGGGGTGGCTCTTCGCTGCTTTAGTTGGAGTGTTTCTTTTTAGCCTCTGGCCCGCTGTGAAATTTGCCAAGAAACCAATATTGAATGGCATTTCATAAATGACTAAATTCTTTCACGAAATACTTCAATGACTCCACATGAGCAGGCAATTGTATTAAGAAATCCTGCAACTGCAAAACAGGAACAATAGGAACACTGTTATAGAATTTGAAGTTGCATGGAACAAGCGATAAAATCACAGGAACAAACTTTGTCTTATTCCACTTGGCACACTCAACCTTCAATGTACTGCTGGGCAATACATCGGCCAATGCACGTGCTCTTTTAACTTGCGCCTTAACAATCTTGCTTAAAGCAGAAGGCTTCAGTCCACGTTGCCAATGCTTACAATCCAAGCACAAGACTAAAGGTTTTCTGCAACCAACTATGT
>CP070714.1:463786-467284 GCA_020350385.1 Candidatus Bathyarchaeota archaeon
ACACTGTTATCGCTTCGTTCCTTGGGTCTGGAGGCTACTATGGTTCTTTCGCAGAAACTGCTGTATACGTGGAGGAAGCTCCACAGGCTACTCCGCCGCCAACACCGACACCAGAATCAGTAGCTGAAATGTACTTCCTGCCAATGTCAACCGGCATCATCGTAGCAATAGTTGTAGTCGGACTGCTGCTCTTCCTGCTGCTCAGAAGAAGGTAAGCATCTAACAGAAACCATCTAAACTTCCCCTTTTTTAGGAATTATCGGTTGAACTGGTAGGGGCTGTGAGAGTTTTACACACAAGCTTAGCGGTAACAGCAAAAAGCGTTAGTCGCTAGCAGTTTTGTTTCTTTCTCCTTTATTTGGTGTGCAAAGCACCAGCAAATCCTTGTCAAAAGCGCAATATTGCATTTTCTTCATTAGATTTAATTCCTATTATTGGACACGTGAAAATCAATAAAGAAGAAGAGGACTATTGGTCCAACTATGCCAGGCTTTCACATATCAACTTCTAAAGATCAGCCAGCCGGCTATCACTATTGATTCTCCCCTTTTTCATTTCCGTGTTCTCAAACTCCAGCTTCGAGACTCTGCTCTGCAATGATGCCTAACCGATAGAAAAGTTCACTCATTACTAGATGATTATGACTAACGCAGCACCTTCAATAAGTGCTTGTTACAAAAACTTTAAAGGCGTAAAGACTCCGCATCAATATGATCACAATTGAAACTGCTAATAAGTTCAGTTAATGAAACAGAAGCGATTGAAGCCATCGCTGGAGGCGCCGATATTATCGATGTTAAAAACCCGAAGGAAGGGGCGTTAGGCGCCAATTTTCCATGGGTAATAAGGCAAATTAAGCAGATCGCGCCAAAAAACGTTGAGGTAAGCTGCACTTTAGGCGAAATGCCCAACCTTCCTGGTGCCGTATCGCTGGCTGCTTTAGGCGCAGCAACAACTGGCGTCAATTACATTAAAGCGGGACTTTATGGACTGAAAGCACCCGAAGAAGCCACATACCTAATGCAACAAGTTGCCAAAGCCGCGAAAGACTGCAATCCTTCAATTAAAGTGGTTGCTACAGGATATGCAGACGCAGGCAGAATAGATTCAGTCAGTCCCTTGCTCGTACCTGAAATAGCGCACAAAGACCAAGCGGACATAGCTATGATCGACACGGCAATTAAAGACGGGAGAAGCCTATTCACTTTCCTCACCCTGAACCAGCTTCGAAGCTTCGTCGACACAGCCCACAATTATGGGCTAAAGGCAGCATTAGCTGGCTCACTAGCGAAGGAAGACTTACCGGTGGCCTATGCTTTAGGCGCTGATGTGGCAGGTTTGAGAGGTGCGGCTTGCACTCTCAACGACAGAGTTAACGGTCGAATCAGCAAAGACAAAGTTAGAGCGCTTGTTGAGGTCGTTAGGCGTGCAGAAAAGCAAGCTGCATTGAAAACAAAGACGTCTTAGTGAAGCGAGATAAAGGACTGAGAAGAAACGCGGTGTTACGAGAACTGAAGAAGTTTTGGAAACAAGATCTACGGTACGAAGAAGGCAGATTCTTGTGCTCAATGTGCACTGCGCCTCATTATATGATAAAAACTTTTCATGGATTGTTTGAGGAAACGGCATTTGATAACGTTTTTGAAGGATTTGGATTAAATTGCCAGAGCAAACGCAATTAATCTCTCGTTTCAAAGGTGAGGAAAGCTTTTGCGGGTTTTGATTTACGAGCATCTTTCCGGAGGAGGCTTTGCAGATGAGCCAATGCCATTAGGCATCTTAAGCGAAGGATTCAGCATGCTAAGAACGCTAATTTCTGACTTTAAAGCCTCTGGGCATAACGTTACTACTTTACTTGATTCACGTATTGCTAGGTTAAATCCACCAATCGACGCTGACTTTTTAGTGCCAATTTTTTCCTCACGAGAGGCTCAGGCAATTATTCGCAAAGTTTCTGAATCGGTAGATGCCGCTTATATAGTTGCGCCAGAAACAGATCAAGTATTGCAGTCGCTTGTAGAATTTGTTGAACAAGCGGGCGCAACCTCACTAAACTGTCCAGCTAATGCTATCGCAAAAGTGTCCAACAAGGCAGTCTTCTATACCATTCTGAAAAAACTTGGAATATCCACGCCTGAGACGATAATGTTCAGCGTACATGACGCTGTGGCGGAGATAAAGCAAACTATTCGTGACAAGTTAAATTTTCCTTTAGTATTCAAGCCTTCAGACGGTGTTAGCTGTTGCGGATTGAGCGTCGTTACAAAAGAAGACCAAGTGGATAGTGCGGTTAACAAAATTAAAGGTAAAGCGTCAAGCAAGCTTTTTTTGGCTCAAGAACTAATCAAGGGCGCCGCGGCCAGTGTTAGCTTAATCTCTACAGGCAACGAAGCGATGGCTATCAGTTTGAACCAGCAGGATGTTGCGATTGGAACACCAGAAGTTCTTTCAACTTATAAGGGAGGAGTAGTTCCTTTTATTTTTCCGCTCAAGTCTGACGCATTTGCAGTGGCGGAAAAAATCGTTAAATCTTTTCGAGACCTCAAAGGATACATTGGAGTGGATTTAATTTTGACGGAGGAGGAAGCTGTGGCGATAGAGGTTAACCCGAGGCTAACCACGTCCTACATTGGATTAAGGAGAGTTGTCAACTTTAACCCTGCCGACGCCATTGTAAATGCTATTTTAAAACGCGAGCTTCCAACAAACATTCGATGTTGTGGGTACGCCTACTTTTCGAAAGTAGAGACGACTCGGCCGACGACTGATGCTCTTAAAAAGACTTACGAAATAAACGAGGTTGTCTCCCCCCCTTTCCCCGTTTCTAGCAGCGGCAATGCCTTTGCGCTGGTTTCAGCTTACGGTGCCACGCTAGGAATAGCAACGGCAAAATTCCGTGAAGCTAAAAAACGTGTCCTCAGCATTACTAGTCAGAGGTAGATGGCGTTGGTGACTGTTGTTGGCTGGGACATCGGGGGCGCCAACACAAAAGTAGCTTACGTACGCACCAGGAACAGTTTTGTCGAAGAGCTCAAGACAACAATGGAGTATTTCCCAATCTGGAAAGACTCAAACAAACTTGAAAGCGTACTTTTAACTTTAAAAGAAAAACTAAGCGGCACAGCGAGGCTTGAATGCATGGGCTTAACTATGACTGCTGAGTTGTCTGACGCGTATCAAACGAAACGAGAAGGCGTCAACCACGTCCTAACGAGTGCTGCGCAAGCATTCGCTGACGTACCAGTTTTCGTTCTAGACGTGAACGCGAAGTTGAGATCAATAGAGTCTGCCAAATGAGAACCGCTTAAAGTAGCTGCAGCGAATTGGACTGCAACAGGCTGGCTGGTTTCTCAGCTAATCAAAACCTGCGTAATAATCGATGTTGGAAGCACCAGTACCAGCATAATTCCTGTCCTTGAAGGGCGAATCGTAGCGGCGGGCAAAACTGATTTGGAGAAACTAATGATAGGAGAGCTTGTTTACACAGGCAGTTTGCGA
>CP070714.1:467384-477664 GCA_020350385.1 Candidatus Bathyarchaeota archaeon
GCCTGCGGAGCCGGAGGTCCTGGGTTCAAATCCCAGCGGGCCCGCCACCAGAATCAAACAAATCAACCTTGATAATAGGATGTTCTTTTGTAATGGTTAGGGTCTTGTACTATTTCCAATTCATTGTTATCAGGATCAAGAAAATCAGCAACTATACCCCCCCAAGGCATCTTTGTGGGTTTTAGCGTAAAGCGAACGCCCTTACCTTTAAGTCTGTTGTAGAAAGCATAAATGTCGTCTGTGTCAAATACAATCCCGGTTCTTTTTTTCCTTCTGTTTTTCTTACCAGTTTCATGAAGACCAATCTTGGTGAAGGGTTCTTTTGGACCAACTTCGGCGTGATTAAATTTTCTAGCTTCAAGGGCTACGGGCAACTCGAGAATTCTATTATAAAAATTTAGGGCTGTTGTAATATCTGAGACTTTAATCATGGTTAGCCATAGGCGTGTAATTCTTCCCTTTTTTGCAGAGGATCTCTTACTCAATATAAACACCTCCCGAAGGTTAGTGTCAGTTTTCTATTTGAAATGTATTCTTTTAAAAGTGTGTGTGCCCTCAACAAAATTTGTTTCTCAAATCCGTAAAACAAGGCGGAGCGTAGACTCAGAAGCACTTATATTCTAATAGCTCTCTCTTTCCTTATGGCTCTGAAACGAGAAGGTGCAGTTTTTCTTCTTGGAATAATCGCTTTAGCAGTGATTATAGCGTTACTGTTTTTGCCTAGTGCGGTCGAAGAAGAACTTACCCCGTTGGCTGTAAGGCTTTTTGCGTTGTATGGCTATCTCTTTCTCAGCGTAACAGCTTTGATTACTCCGTTTCTGCGAGAAGTCACACAGGCTTTCGGTAGACCTTTTCTGAAAGTTCACCACAGTTTTTCCATTTTTGGCGTAGTCTTCATTACTCTACACCCAGTCTTCAACGCAATAAAACGCCTCAGCCTATCGGGGTTTGTGCCCCGTTTCGATTCATGGGATCTCTTTTGGAGGCTAGCAGGTAGCCCCGCCTTAATCATACTCTATATAGCCTTGTGTGCTGCCCTCCTGAGAAAAATAGTGCCGAAATTCTGGCGGGCTTTCCACGCCTTAATGAACGTAGTATTGCTTTTTGGCATAGTGCACGCCAACCTCATTGGGTACGATTTCCAAAATCTTGGGATAATGATTATTTTTAATGCTTTGTTCTTGGCGTCCCTTGCGAGTTTCGTGTTAAAAAGATACAGAAATTACAGTAGGCGATTGAAGTAAGCGCTTTGTAAACGTAATGGTAGACGTTTGGGCTACTCTCTACTGGAAAGCACGAGAATGTAGTCTGCTGTGTCTGCACACATGTCTGCAGCGTGCTCAATGAACTCGATCAAATCGTCAAAAATGACCATGGCTCCACAGTTGATTTCCGCGCCGTACTTGACAAACAAGCTTTTACTCTTGAGATACTCTTCGTCAAGGACATGTTCAATCTCTTCAACTCTTTTAGCCTTTTCTATCGCTTCAGCAGGGCTAGAAGAAATTTTTTCGATGCCGCTGCGCAAAGTTTGAGCGGTTTCTACAAGTTTCGAGGCCATAAACACTGTTTTTTCGCATATTTCTTGCGGAATTTCTGCCTCTCCAAGCATTTCCAGGCACCTTGCTGCGTCTTTAGTATGGTCTGCCAGAGTGTCTAGTCTTTTCACGAGATGTAGCAGGTCTTCGCGGTAGTCAGCCACAAGAGCTGCACCTTTAGACAGTTCCATGAAAACTTCTGTCCGTAACTTGTCAACCTCTTCCTCAGCCTTGTACAGGTTTTCAATGTGCTTCTTGGACTCCTTCAAGTCTCTTTCTGCGAAGCTTTTAATCGCCTTATGAAGCCAAGTCACGGTGTCAAATGCTTTCGTAATTTGCTCGTGCGCTAGCTCTAATCCTTTTGTTTTTCGGCGTTTTTCAAACCAATTGTAGCTTCTTCTTTCCATGGGGCGCATCTCTTTTAATCACTATTTAATAATGTGAACATATAACCCTTCTCTTAAATGCTCTGATAATATTGTTGCTTCCATGCATGTTTCCTTTCCACACTGGCTAATTGACTTGAGTAATAGGGACCAAAATAGATTGCGCTGCCATATTGCACCTCAGTTCAGAAATGATGCGCCCTTTGACATCAGCTTTCTATAACGGTTTTTGCCAGTGCAATTTTAGTTTCCAAGTTTTTCATCAAAGTATTTGTAACTTTCACTTCGATTCCCAGTTTCTCAATTTTATCCCTCTCTGCTGAGTCAGCTGAGTCGAGAATAAACGTGTCTAGGAAATCCGAGTAGAGTTTAGCCACTGAATAGGCGGAAACCTCAAGCCCTAAGCCTCGCAACAACTTGTCCGCTGGACCTTTGACTGGAGCCCCAGCAATTATTGGGCTTATTGCCACTCTTTTTGCGTTCGTGTGTCGTAAAGCGTCTCTAACTCCTTTCACAGCTAGGATTGTACCTATGCTGACTATTGGATTGCTTGGGCAGATTATCACCAACTGGGCATCCTTGATTGCCTCTATTACACCAGGCGCAGGATTTGCTATCTCCGCGCCGAGAAATTCAACGCCTAAAACTTCGTTTTTTGCATCTCTCTTAACCAGATACTTCTGAAAGTGAACAGAGCCCGCTTCAGTCACAATTCTAGTTTCAAATTTTTCATCTGTCATGGGCAAGATCGTTATATCAAGCCCTAAAGCACGGCTGATCTGCGCGGTAACCTCGGACAGTTTGAGGCCGTTTTTTAGCAGGTTTGTTCTGAACACGTGCGTAGCAAGATCCTTATCACCAAGGTTGAACCATACTTCACGGTAAAATCTTCTGAGCGCCTGCAGGCAGTGAAAGGTATCTCCTTTGATTCCCCAACCCTTTTCTTCATCGACAATTCCTGCCAAAGTATATGTGACTATGTCAATGTCTGGTGATATGTGTAAACCAAACATTTCAATGTCATCACCTGTATTCACAATTATCGACAGGTCTTTTTCGTTAACAAGTTTCACGAGTCCCGTGAGAAACCTCGCGGCTCCTACTCCACCCGCTAAAGCTGTGATCATTGACTTTCACGCTTAAGACATATATGCGGAAAAATCTTCAAGAAGCTTTCGTCTAAGCTTGGGTGCATTAAAAATATTTGGCAGAATCAACCTACATTATGGTTATTGCTTCTCCTTTTCTGAAACCCAACATTCAGTTGCCGCGCCTTTCTTGTCAATAATCTGTTCTTTTTTGAACACGGGCGCCTCATTCTTGTATCGCTCTACAGCTTCTTGTAAAACTGGAAAAACGTCAGTTCGGTGGGAACCAGCGACCAAAACATATACAAGGTCTTCTCCGACGTTGAATTCGCCGAGTAAATGGTGAATTTGAACGTCGACTATACCCTCCTTTTTAGTCAAGTCATCGCAAATTTTAGCGAGGACCTCTTTGGCTTTCTCTTCGTAAGCTTCCAGCGTAAGCTTCTGAACTTTTTCTCCTTCCAAAGTCTCACCGCGAACCACACCAATGAAAAGGGCTATGGCTCCAGCCTTTTCGTAATTATCGCTTCTCTTAGTGTTACATAAAAGGTCTGAAACAGAAATTTTTCCTTTTTCATGTACACCTGCATGCTTAGTCAACCAATCACTTCCTCATGCACTTCTTTAAGTTAACTCGCCTCTAAAGGCATTTCGCATTAGAAAACGCTATGAAAATGGTTAAAAAGTTGAGTCTAGAGGTAGCGGAAAAGCTTTGATCTATTGAACCTGCTTGACTTCTTGCACAGCTACCTGAACAGGTTGAGCTACCAGTTTTGATTTTCTGATGCCCACATGCCTGAGAGGCGCTACTTTCTTAGCCTGATTGTAAACGTCTGAAGCAATCTTTCCAAGGACCATTTCTTGAACGAACTGATCTAGTGTTAAGGCGACAGCTTTTTCCTTGACAGTTTTATCCATTATAGTGCGGATGATTTTTTCTTGGGAAGTCCTGATTCGCGAAAGTGTTAGGGCTAACACTGTCACTCTCATTTTGTAGCCATCTTTTGTGGTCATATTGAAAAAGCCGTCAACTTTTGTTGTTCTTCTCCTAACCAAACTTCGTAAATAGTCGCGGGAGTATTCGTGACCTTTGAATATTGTGCGGGCAGTTTTTCCTTCAATTTTATTTATTTGGAAGTACATTTTCAAGTTTTGGTGGGAAAAGTCACTGGTGATGTCATAAAGTGTAGCTTCGACGATTCTTCCAATAAGCTGTTCTGCCTCTTCTGCTGGAACTATGCCTAATTCTACGTTTCCAAAGAATGGAGGAGCCACTACCATGTACCATGCTTTGCCTCGCCATTTATCGCGTATGTGTTTCCCTTTCGATTTCGATGGCAAATTTATCCTCCAAACGTGCCTTCATCATTCTCAAGCCAATATTAAAAGGTTTACCGTTTCAAGCTTATCTTCTCAATGGCGCTCATGTGCTTCCTCAAAACCTTGGGAACAACAAGTGAACCGTCTTCCTGCTGAAAATTCTCCAATATCGCGACTATGGTTCTGCCCGTTGCTATGGCGGTCGAATTCAAAGTGTGCAAAAACCCTTTTGGAGGCGCTCCTTCTTTTTCCCTGAAACGGATTCCTAGCCTTCTAGCTTGGTAATCCGTGCAGTTGCTACATGAAACAATCTCTCTGTACGCGTTTTGAGCAGGCATCCAAACTTCAATGTCATATTTTTTGGCTGCTACCGTTCCAATGTCGCCCGTGCATACGTTAACCACGCGGTAAGGTAAACCAAGTTTTTGAATTAGTTCCTCTGCGTTTTGAATGAGTTCTTCGTGAAGTTTCCACGACTCTTCAGGCTTGCAGAAAACAAACTGTTCTATCTTGTTAAATTGGTGCGTTCGAAATATCCCCCGTGTGTCTTTGCCGTGGGCACCCGCCTCTTTTCTGAAGCATGCGCTTATGCCTGCGAGCTTAAGAGGCAAGTCTTCTTCTTTCAGCACTTCATTCATGAACATTGCCGCCATGGGATGCTCAGAAGTTGCGATTAAGTACAAGTCTTCGTTTTCGATTTTGTATAATACATCTCCGAAATCGCTTAGGGCTGTGACGCCTTCGTAGGGTTCTCGTCTCATCAAGTAGGGCGGTTCCACGGGCACATAACCCTTCTTGGTAATTTCTTCCATAGCAAAACTCATTAACGCCATATCCAAAAGTACGCCTTCCCTCTTTAGATAAAAGAATCTGGAGCCCGTGACTTTTCCAGCTCTTTCAATGTCAATTATATCCAAGTTTAGCCCGAGGTCAATATGGTTTTTAACGGGGAAGTTGAAATTGGGGATGGCACCCCATGTTCTCATTTGTACGTTTTCGTTTTCATCTTTCCCGACTGGCACGGTTTCATGTAGCAAATTCGGAAGCCGCATAAGGTAATCGCGCGTTTTCCTTTCTGCTCTGGTTACTTCTACTTGGATGCTAGTAATTTTAGAATCGATGGTTTTTGCTTTTTCAACTTTGCTGCGGGTGTCTTTTCCGGTCTTTTTTAGCGCGGCAACTTCAGCGGTTATCAGTTTTCTTTTGTGGCGGAGCTCGTTTAGTTTTGTTAGGTTCAATCGCCATTCCCTGTCTAAGTCGACTAGCTCATCCAACATTTTGCTGTTTTCAGGGTTTCCTCTTTTCATTAAATTGTTCTTTACGAATTCAGGATTTTCGCGGATGAGTTTGATGTCTAACATTTTTCTCACAGGAACTAACTCTTTACTTTGAAGTTAATTCAGCTATTAATCTTGCGATGAGAAAAACCACCAAAAAGAACCAAGCAAGACCGCTATCTGTTGAGGATAAAAAAATAGAAGAAAATTTGAAACTGTCTGCTTGATTCGTTCTACTCTGTCTTGGTTTTCTCTTTGCTCAGCGTTATTTCCATCGTCGAAACCATTCTGGACTTGCTCTCTCCTTCTCTCGGCGGCATCTCTGCTGTTCCTATGGCTATCTTGCTTACTTTCAGGTCTTTCACGAAACGGTTTCTAGTTATTTCAGCCACGTCAACTGCTGCAGTTATTGCTTGGCCACGGGCTTTCAGAGTTATTTCCTTCAAGTTTCCTGACGAGAGACTGGTGATGATCGCCAGCACATAGCTAATTGGTGGTTTGTTTCCGACGAAGATGACATCCGCGTTCTCAGTCATTTTCTTCACTCCTTTTGTTGTTTCTTTTGTGTAACGCTGCCGTCTATGCGTTTCTGTCCGTGACAGAACGTTACTGCCTCTAAATAATTTGGCACTTTCCTTACAAGTTCGCTGACAGAACAAGGCGGCGCTATGCAAAATCTAAAGGTCAATTACCGTTCCAATATTTTACGCAGATTTCCCATTGATATAAAACACTGCCTCCTCCAACTCTGTTTACGCACAACTTTTTTTCTGGCAAGCTCGCGCTCATTGTTTAAAGGCAAACCCTGTTGCAGTCCAGCTTAAATAATATGCGTTAACATACCAAATGGCGAGAGCTAACAGAAATTGCTGACGAAGCTAAAGAAAAAAGTTCAAGACATGCTGATTTCAGAAGCGAAAACCGCGCACAAGATAGGATTAACCCCAAATATTGTAAGCCTCATAGGCTTGGCACTGGCTTTCTTTTCAGCGGCGGCGTATGCGATAGCACAAAATCAACCACCGTTGTGGCTTCTTTTGGCAACGATTTTGCTTTTGGCATCAGGATTCTGCGATACGCTAGACGGCGTAATAGCCAGAATCTGTCAACAGCAAAGCGTGTTCGGCGGGTTTCTGGACTCTCTTCTGGATAGGTACGCTGATGCCGTTGTATACATAGGCGTGATAATCAGTGGATTGTGTTATCCTTTATGGGGATTAACCGCTTTAGCTGGGTCATTGCTGGTAAGTTATACCCGAGCAAGGGCTGAGGCGGCTGGAATAAAGATGGAGTCTGTGGGCTTAGCCGAAAGAGCAGAACGCATGTTAATTCTATCAGTTGCCAGCATTGCAGCGATTTTCTGGGTTCCAGCCTTAAACTTCGGAATAATATTGCTTGCGGTGCTGTCCAACTTGACAGTTCTGCAAAGAGGACTGTACGTTTACAATTCATTAAAGAAAAAAGGCGATAATATGGAAAACTAACGTCTTCTTCTGTAACGCGAACGCCTTTCGCTTTCGGCTCTAACCTTTACAATTCCGCGATGTACGGCGCATGAAATGCAATAATATTTTGTGTCTACCCAGGAGGTTAAGTATGTACCTTTCTGTCGTAGCTCCTTAGCTAATTGAGGCTCGACAAAGGACACTCGGCGTGTAGATTTTTTAGCCTTGTCACGCGGCACCATTTGTCCGCAACTGCCGCATTGCACTAGGCCGCTACTTCCTTTACTTCCTTTCGATCTACCTCGACTCTTTCGCTTAAACGGCAATTATTATAGACCTCTTTTGCTCTTTACAATGCAGATAGTAAATTTACTGATTGATATATCTGATCGTCACTTTAAGAGACAAGCAATGTTAGCTTTCGCATTAATTTTAGGTATTATTTTGCCCGATGACGAGGTCATCAGACTAGTGATTCCCGGCCCGTGACCTGCCGTGACGCCATTTGTATGTACTACTATGCCGACGGAAATAGCCCCTTGCCGGTAAATTCTCCCGAAAGAGTGATCCGCGTCGATTAAGGCTACTAAATCTCCAAGCCTCACATCTTCAAGCCCGTACTGTTCTATTACTTTTTCATCAAAGAGTTGTACGTCATAATCTCCTGAGTGTGCTTGGTTTGCTCCTAGCCCTGAACCCATTATGGCCGCAGGAACTATATGCGTCACAGGAACCTCCAGTTTTTCAACCCCCGGGTTCGGGTTCAATGTTTCCAGAAAATGCGGATCCATATTCATCACTTTTATGTATGGAAAATCCGTGAGCTTTAAGCCCATTCCATAAGCTTTCACAAGTATCTTGTCGCCCAACATTAGCTTTTCTAACGTTTCGGGCTGAAAATCAACGAGAACATGATCAATTCCCCCATGCTTGCCAGTGACAACGCCCTTGGCGCCTTTAGCGTCACCGTTGACAACTAATGCTTCGTTTCCAACGCATGAAAGCAAATTGAACGCAACGTTGGCTCCCTGACCATGCCGCGGGTGGTTTTCCTTGTTTTCCACACTGACTCCTGGCTCCACATGATCGGCCTCCCAACCACACGCTGGATCTCCCACTCTCAGATTATAAGTTATCCCCCCCACTCCAGGGAAAATCGACGGAGTTCCCGTGGCTGAAATTTTGTAAACTGATTTACCTGCGACCGGGCTAGTCGCTTCCCCCATAACCGATATTTTCACGAGTTTGTTAGCGTTTGTCCTCAACATTAATTATTCCTCACTCTTGAATTAAGCTGTTTATCTGGCAGATACTAATAAAACTTACAACTCTTACATTTTTGTACGATTAGACTTAGCAACTCTTAAATGTGCGATTATTACTTTTGACTTGTGAACGCCAAAACTCAACCAAGCTGTTGGGAGAATCTGAGTGATGTCTGAAATTGGATTAAGAACAAGAATGGTGGTTAAAGACGTCATGAGCAGCCCAGTAGTAGCCTTAGATGAAGACGCGACGTCAAACAAGGTTGCTGACCTCATGGATGAAAACGAATTGGGCGGCGTTATAGTCACGAACAAGAAAGGACAACCTATCGGGATAATAACAGAACGGGACTTGGTGACAAGAGTTCTCGCCAAAAATCTTAAGCCTGACGCCGTAAAAGCGAAGGAAATCATGACCTCCCCTTTAGTCACGATAGAACCGGAAGCAACAATAAGCGAAGCGGCGAGAAGAATGAGCAGACTTAAAATCAGGCGACTTGGAGTAATCTACAAAGGCAACCTCGTGGGAGTGGTCTCAAGCAAAGACATTCTGGGAGTAATGCCTGAGCTAATTGAGATAATCCAAGAAAGAACACGCATTGAGGGAGCTGCCGAAGCGGAGGAAACCGTAGAAGCCGAAGAAATACCTTTCTCTGGATATTGCGATAGCTGTGGTGTGTTCTCCGAAAACCTGAAGGACGTTAATGGAGACAACTTGTGTGAAGACTGCCGCATAGAATTAGAAACCTAAAAAAGTGGTAGCGCTTCACAATTGCAGTACCTCGCTCGGTTCAAATGAAATAAACTTTTAATTAACTTCATATTCGTTATTCTCAAGAAGAGAGCGTTTAATTTGATTGTTGATTCTGTGCTGAAAAACGCTAAGGCTTACTTAAACAAGGAAATAGTTGAATGTAACTTAGCGATAGAAAACGGCAAAATCTTCAAAATAGGCAAAGAGACGCATATGCCAAAAGCTGACGAGAAAATCAACCTGAGAAATCTTCTAGTTCTGCCAGGTTTAATTGACGTTCACGTGCACCTTCGTGATGAAGGGAAAGCATACAAAGAGGATTTTTATACTGGAACTGCGGCTGCAGCTGCTGGTGGAATGACAACAGTTTTGGATATGCCTAACAACGCGCCAGTAACCATGAGCGTAGCGACGCTTAAGAACCGTATGCAAATCGCGGAAAGAAATATTCTCGTTAATGTTGGATTTTATTCAGAATTTCCAGCTGAGCTGGAAGAGGTCAAAGACATTGTCGGTCAAGGCGCAGTGGCCTTCAAACTCTTTATGGCTTGCCAAGTCGGCGGATTGGACATTGACGATGATAAGGCCTTGCAAGAAGCTTTTGGAAAAGTCGGCAAATTAGGTGTTCCAGTTGCAGTGCATGCAGAAGACAAAGCGTTATTGATGGCAAACGAAGAGAATATGAAACAAGCCAAACGTCACGATGCAGCTGCCTTCCTTAGGGCGCATTCAGAACGGGTTGAACTCAAAGCTATCGAACGCCTGTTGAATATAGGCGCACAAGTCGACGTGCGTTTGCATTTCTGTCACGTTACGACCCAAGAGGGCTTAAACGCCGTGATTGAGGCGAAAAAATTTAGTAGAACAGTAACCTGTGAAGTAACTCCCAACCATCTCTTGCTGTCAAATGCGGATTTTGAACGTTACGGATCATTATTAATAATTATGCCGCCGCTTCGCAGTGAAAGCAACATCAAGGCCCTTTGGAAAGGGATATCTAGCGGTTGGATTGACGTCTTAGGTTCTGATCATGCCCCTCACGCTTTGAATGAGAAAACAGCTAGTAGTATCTGGGAGGCCAAAGTTGGCGAACCCGGTCTGGAAACAACTATGCCCCTTGTTTTGACAATGGTTAGAAAAAACCGTTTATCTTTGTCTCATGTCGTTCAACTACTCTCAGAAAAACCTGCGGAAATCTTCAATTTAA
>CP070714.1:477764-483269 GCA_020350385.1 Candidatus Bathyarchaeota archaeon
GAGGGTAATGTTACGCTTCATTTGGCTGAAGGAGAATAATCCTTGGCCGTTTACTTATCGAGCATTGTTGGAAGTGCAAGCATAGGCGTTTACTCGCTTGCCAATGATAAAATTGTTATAATTCCGAAAATGGTTCCACTGAAAAAAGCCGAGAGAACGGCTGAATGGTTGAAGGTGAAACTTGTTCACACTTCTATTGGCGGTTCTGTGCTGGCTGGCGCATTGGCTTGCGCAAACTCCAACGGAATTCTGCTTCCAAACTCCCTTCGAGAAGAAGAATTTGGCGTCATCAAGTCGTCATTTGATGGTAAGATTACGGTGATGGAGACAAAAAAGACGGCTTACGGTAATCTGGTGCTGGCCAACGATCATGGGGCGGTTGTTGACCCACGCTTCAAGGAAGCGCAAATAAAGCATATTGTCGAAACCTTAGGCGTTGATGCCGTTACTGGTGAGATTGCTGGATTGCCTTATGTTGGGTCTCTGGCTGTGGCTACAAACAAAGGCGTTTTGGCTCATCCGTTGTTGAAGGATGAGGAAAGAAAAACTCTGGAAAGCGTTTTCAAGGTTCCTGTTGACGTGGGCACGATTAACTGTGGAATACCTTATATGGGCACTGGTTTAATTGGCAATTGTCATGCTGCTGTGGCTGGTTCTTTGACCACGGGACCCGAGATGTTTATAATTGGGAATGCACTGGATGTTGTGCAAGAAGATGAGTGAAATGAAGGTTTTCAGAGTAACCGGCGAGATCAGCAAGCCAAACTTGAAGACATCATTTGCAAAAGAAGTTGTTGTTGATAAACCTGAGCATGCTGTGGAGAAGGTCTATGCGGAAATCGGAAGCAAACACCGTGTTAAAAGGTTCCATATTAAAATATTGAATGTTGAAGAGGTCTCGCTTGACGATATTGAGAATCCTATTTTGAAGAAAATGGTCGCTGGGGAATAAGACGTGGCGAAAATAAACAAAGAGGAGGAAGAACTCCGCAAACTCAGCGTTGAAATGCGCTTTCTAGAACAAACCGCCGAAACCCTGCAACAGCGAATTACCGTGATGAACGCTGCTATGACGGATTTGACTTACGCCAACATGACTTTGGAGGGCATAGAGAAAGAAAAAAAGAACGCGGAACTTCTTGTTCCGATAGGTGGTAGCTCTTACATCAAAGTGAAACTGGCAAACCCTGACAAGGTGGTTGTTGGAATGGGGGCAGGGGTGTCCGTTGAGAAGACGCTACCAGAGGCAAAGGAAATAGTCAATGAACGGTTAGGCGGATTAGAAAAAACTATGCGCTCAGCGCAACAGCAGTTTGGGCAAGTTGCCGACAGAATTAACGCGAGTAGAAAGAGACTTGAAAGCTTACTTGCCAAAGTGAGAGAAGGGAAAACTTAACGCGATGTTTGAGAAGCTCAAGTCAGGTTTTAAAGGGCTTGTAACCAAAGCAACCACAACCGAACTTAAGGCTAAAAACCTAAGTCCTATTCTTGCAGATTTTAAGACGAATCTAGCGGAAAATGATGTCGCGTTTCAAGTGGCGGACCGAATATGTGATGAGCTTGAAAAGCGCTTAGTGGGCTTGCAAGTCAAACGTTTGGAAGACCGCAAGAAAATTGTTGAAGAGAACTTGCAGCAAGTGCTTTTAGAAGTTATGCTTACAAACAACCAAATTGATTTGCTGGAGAAAGTGAGGGAGAAGTGTAAGGAATCTGAGCCGTTTGTTCTGCTCTTTGTGGGTATAAACGGAACGGGGAAAACGACGACTATAGCGAAGGTCGCGCAGTTTCTTCGGGAGAAGGGTTATTCGGTTGTGCTCGCGGGAAGCGACACTTACCGTGCTGGCTCAATTGAACAGTTGGAGGAGCACGCTCGGCGTTTGCGTCTGCGTGTCATCAAGCACAATTATGGCGCTGACCCTGCAGCTGTAGCTTATGACGCAGTGAGCCACGCTAAAGCGCATGGAATAAATGTTGTTTTGATTGACACGGCGGGCAGGATGCAGACGAATCAGAACTTGATGAATGAGCTTGCCAAAATGAAGCGAGTTGTCTCCCCTGACTTGACGATTTTAACTTTGGATTCGCTAATTGGAAATGACGCGGTTATGCAGGCTGAGGAATTCCACAAGTGCATTGGAATTGACGCGACGATATTGACGAAGGTTGATGCTGACGTTAAAGGCGGTTCGGCCCTGAGCGTGACTTACGTGACGCAGAAGCCCATTTTGTTTATTGGAGTGGGACAGACCTACGAGGATCTGGAAGTGTTTAAACCAGAAGAATTCGTCCAAATGGTCCTAAGATAAACGGTTTAGACTTGAACCTGCGAAATTTTAGCTTCTTCTGCATTTTCCTTCATTGTTATTACTACGTAGACTATTGTGGCATTAATGGATTTGAGAAACTTAATAGGGAATAGAACTCTCTTCTACATGGTTTCTTAGCAACTTTCCCTACATACTTGCCCAGTGACCCCGCCAAAATGAAAGTGGAAGCATCGGAAAAAATTTCCAATGTTTAGAATAAGGGGGGTATAGTCTCGCAGAAACCGCTCAAGCACTTGCCAATTGCAACAGTATAGCCTTTGCTGAGTAAAGCCTGTTCTCGCTTTGCTCGTAGATTATTGAACGCGGGTCTTCAATTACGTCTCCGCCTATTTCGTATTCCCTGTGGATGGGCATGTCATGCATTATGTAGGCGCTGCTGCCTTTCATCAGTTCTTTGTTGATTTGGTAAGGCATCATGAGTTTGAGCCGCTTCTCTTTCTCCTTTGTGAATTTGGGGCTGGTGAAGAATTCCATGTCAATCCACGTGTCCGTGTAAACGAAATCCGCGTCCTTCACCGCTTTTCGAGCATCTAACGTAGTTTCCCACAACCCAGTTTTCTTCGCCGCTTGCAATAGCTCATCGTCTCGTGCGTACTTGTTCATAATCGGCGTCACCGTAGTCAGCTTAACCCCCGTTTTAGTGCAGCCTTCAATCAGCGAATTACAAACATTATTATGGATACCTATGAACGTGAGCTTCACGCCTTTCAACGCGTCCTTCCGCTCTTTAATCGTGATTAAGTCGGCTATGGTTTGGCTCGGATGATACTTCTCGTCGCACCCGTTTATCACTGGCACACGCGACGCTTTTGCCATCCTCTGCAGGTCAGCGTTTTTCAGCAACCGCGCCATAATAAAGTCAACGTTGCGCGACAAATACTGTGTCTCATCGTAAATGTCCGCCAACGTGAAGTTCGTGGTCCTCCAGTCTATGTATAACGCGTGACCGCCAAGCTGGGTCATGGCAACTTCAAACGCCACCCTCGTTCTTGTGGCGGTCTTCTGGAAGATCAACGCCAAAGACTTGCTTTCTAACGCTTTCAAGTACTTTTCGGGGTTGCCCTTGACCTCGATGCCTATGTTAATGAACGCGTTAAGCTGTTGACTAGATAACTCCTTGAAATTGATCAGGTGCATTTTTCTTTAGTCTCTCTCACAGAAAGTTTGAACCTGACTTAACTATTATAAGCTTTATGGAAACCTTTTTCTCATGACAGCGCTTCAATTGGAGTGATTAGAATGATTCTGCTGGTTACTTCACGAAAAGACCCTGCAGGCTTAATCATCGCAAAACAAGTTCTTAATTGCTATCCTTTCAGTATCACAGGTGAGACTTTTCAGGAAAACCCTACCTTTTCAGCCGATATAAGCGGGAAAAAAGTCACTCTCATCACACTAAATAAAGAAACAATAAACGCGCAGCACTTGCCAGACAACTTTGCCAACCTGAGCCTAATTGTCTTCATTTCACGGCACAGCAGCACAAGTGGTACGCCCACATTGTCCGTTCACACGCCTGGCAATTTCGGTGCAGCAGAACTCGGCGGACTTCCACGAAAAGTTTCTATATCACCTGCCACTGCAATGCGAAACGCGCTAAAGGCGCTAATGCTTTTCAAAGAAGGAATGAAGCTTGACTACGAAGTTTCTTACGAATGCACCCATCATGGTCCTTCGTTGGATGTGCCTGCTATGTTTGTGGAGTTAGGCAGCTCACCGAAGCAATGGAGGGATTCGAAGGCTGCAGAAGCCGTTGCTCATGCTGCCATGTCTGCAATTGGCAAATTTGGCGCTTTTAAGAAAACAGCGGTTCTCGGCATAGGCGGAACACATTACAATCAGCGATTTACCCGCATGGCTTTGGATGGTGAGGCGGTTTTTAGCCACATGATTCCCAAGTATGCTGTTCAATGGGTGGACTCGGAAATGCTCCACCAGTGCGTGGAAAAGACTTTAGAAAAAGTCGATTGCGCGATTCTTGATTGGAAGGGAATAAAGAGCACAGACAAGCCAAAACTGCTGAAGGGGCTGACAGAGATTGGTCTGCCACACAAAAAGATTTGAGAAACAGACGAATTGTGCAGTTTTTCAAACGTTGAAAAACACATAGAAAATTGTTATTGAAAGAAGGCGCATGATGTTTATACATGGATTCTGGCAGCTACAATTAAAGGACGAAGGGGAAAACAAGAGCAATGATTCTAACCATTTGAGGAAAGCTGAATCGCTGGCTGATATGCGAATCCTCCAAAGCTTTCTTCTCCTTCAACTATATAAGAAACATGGAATTCCAATAAATCTATATGACGACAAAGGAAAAAAGAACAGTAGAAACCAAACGGGTATATGTAAAAAAATAATAGAACTATCTTCCATAATAGTTTATAGGTTAAATTAAACCTATTCAATATTGTTAAAACATAAATTGTAAAAAAGTGAATGAGAAATGAGGAGAAGGACAGGGCTTATTATAGCTATACTATTATTATCGGCAATAGTCGTGCCGTTCTTTGCATTGCAGGTTCAAGGTGAGACAGACGCTGGTCCAGACCAAACAGCATACATAGACGATACAGTCACTTTCAATGGTACTACAACCGAAAATGTCAGTTCAATAGTTAATGTTAATTGGGATTTTGGAGACGGAACTCCGCCTGCAAATGGCTCGGACCCGAATCTATTGGAAACCACTACTCACGCTTACAACGAAACAGGAGAATACGAGGCTACTCTTTCAGTCAGCTACAATTCAGTAGTCAACAAGACTGAAACCGACACGCTAACAGTAACAGTAGTTGAAAATGTTCCGCCTGTAGCTGATGCAGGACCAGATCAAACGGTGGAGCAAACAAGTCCAGAGGGCGCAGAAGTCACCCTTGACGGTTCTGCTTCCACCGATCAATACGGAGATCCATTAACTTATAACTGGACTTGGCCTGCTGGCTCAGCATCAGGAGTTAGTCCAACGGTAATGCTCCCACCGGGAATAACAAATGTCACTTTGACAGTCGATGACGGAGTATTCAACGCAACCGCTACCGTAACCATAACCATCGTCGACACAACACCCCCATATGTTGATGCTGGCGATGACATGACTGTGGAAACAGACTCTCCCGATGGAGAAGAGATAATGCTTCAAGGAAATGCAACTGATGACGTAGACATGGATCTTGAC
>CP070714.1:483369-487827 GCA_020350385.1 Candidatus Bathyarchaeota archaeon
CTATTAGATTAAGATTGTACTCTATGACTTCAGGGTTTGTCATGCATAGGACATCCCATCTGAGGTTGTATTTCTTGTTCCCTGGATTAACTCCGTTAACTTTAGGAGCCGTCAACCTGCGGAATGCTGGGCCATCCTTTGAAACCGAGATCCACTCTGGATGTTTCTGCGCCATTGCGTTGTCTCCGAAGCATGCGATGTTAGTGTACATGTTAGGATTGGGCTTTCCCACAGTTCCGGATTCTGGTTTGATGCGGTAGAAATTTATGTCAACGCCTTCAGCTGGTTTAGGTTGATACAGAAAGGTTGCAAATTTCAAATGTTTCACCTAGATGTTATGATTGCGCAAACGGAATAAAATTTGCAGGTTATTTAAGGTTTTCAGTTTCCTCCTTGGAAAGAGCGGTTTTGAGAAGGTTTATTAAAACGTGTTTCAGGAAGGGAGGCAAACTAGCCGAGCTATAATCCTCCTTATTTGCAGATTCACTCGGAGTTTTCGTACTACCGCGGCTCTGTTTTGAAAGGAGACTCCCAAAATTCTTACTCAATGCATCGATGTTTTTGAACTCAGAGGGGATTAATTCTTTTTTGACATCTTCATCTATTTTGGCGGCTGCCATTAAGAATGAAGCGAGAAGGGGCTCATTTCTCAAAATCTTCACCAGAGTTTTCTCGTCTACCTCTATACCGCCGACTTTCGATAATTCAGAAGACAGTTTCTCTATCGGCAAATGCCTCTCTCTTAGCCTCTTCATTATAGACCTGCAGGGCATGCATTCGTTGGCCTTCATTACGGCTTCTTTCACGGCTTTTCTTGTGCAGTATCCAACTAGTTGACCAAGTTTTGAGGCTGGACCCCCGTAAACTATTGGGGCGCCTCGGTTTGTTTCCGCCACAACCATAGCGTCTGTTATTGTTCCCGTGGCTTCGTCGCCAGAGTACCTGCTTCTGATGTCCAGTTCCCTTAGCGCCGCTGTTTTTGCTTCGGTCGCAGTGATTAAAGTGCTGACTAGGCAGCTTTCAGTCGGGTTTCCATCTATGACTACCATGATATTTATTGTTCCCTCTATTTCCAGAACCTCGATCATTTCGCCTGCGGACTCAGCATGAGAACAAGTATCGCCAGCGGGATCCACAGCGGTAGCGATAACACTGACTGCAAGGTCACCAGCCTTCTTTGAAACTAACGAGAACTTCTCGATTGCGGCAGCAGTAACCATTCCAACGTATCTTTCTGCAAGTCCAAGCTTCTTTGCGGATTCCATGATAAAACTTTGGGGGTTATCGTGCAGCCGTCGGTCGCTGTACTTCTCAGGAACCTGCACATTGAGTATAGCTTTAACTTTCTTGAAGCCGCCTTTGTAAATAGCAGAGCTAACCGTGGTCAAATCGGAGTCAGAGAGCACGGCTAATACGTTATCTTTTAGAATTAGTTTTCCACAATTACCTAAGAGGTTAAATTGCTTCGTAAGCTTATCCACCTTTTAGTTGTCTTTTGCAGCTTTACTGTTATTTGTAATGATAGCCTTTGCAGGACATAAGTTTACGCAGACACCACATCGGATGCAGGACACAACGTCAGTTACTTGCGGTTTGTTGTTCTCGCCTGCCTCTAAAACTCCCATGGGACAAACACCAATACAGGTAAGCTCAGAACAAGGAGGACATTTAGCATAATCAATAAAAACAATAGACTTGTGCTTTTCCATGGTGAGTCAACAATTAAATAAGCCCCTTGAATATATCTGTTGCGCGCTGAGTTGGCAAACATGAAAGTGGGACTGGTCACGTACACTCCGGAAGAAGTCGAAGGCTTCGACCTTCATGTTTACTATGTGAAACGGGCAGATGGCTCAGTTTTTTCAGTGGCGAGAGACATGCAAAATGACGTGACTTGTTTCTGTGATGCCAAAGCCATTAGAGAAAACCCAAGTATAGTGGCGGTTTCAAAGAATGGCCCAGCTTTGAGAAAGAACAGGAAGATAAATGTGCCCTTTGATTTTGTTTGCCCTACGAATCCCGAGTATAAAGCTGAAGTTTTGGATTACATTGAAGGATTGGGCAGAGAAAGGATTCAAGGGGTGACTTTGAACCTTTACCATTTTGCAGAGGAAGAGTTTTGTGTTTGTTCTAGGTGTGTGGAACTGTGGCGGCAGAGCGGGCTAAACTGGACGGAATGGAGAGCTCAAACAGTAACTAATTTCCTGAAAGAAGCGAAGAGTTTGGTCAAAGGCACCTTCGCGGTTGAGATGTTTCCTGATCCTGTGCTTGCTAAAGAAAGGTTTGGAATAAACTTTAAGCGCATAGCGGAACTGGTGGATTACTTTCATGTTCCGCTGTCTTCGAGGGATTACTTAACGAATTATTGGGTAGACCTGCTAGCAAGGGATTTCATCAAAATTTTGAAGAAGCCTGTGGTTGTGGAGCTCAGCGCGGAAATGCTGACCGACGAGAAGACGGAGGCGCTGCTGAAGACTGTGGCATACCTGAGCAGGCACAACCTGAGGGGCGTACTGCTGTTGGTGCATAACTCGGAGAACGCGAGGCAAGTATGCAGTTTTGCCGTGAATAACAGCGAGTTCCGTAAGTGGCTCAAAAAATACGAGTTCACCGAGATGACGCGGATAGTGGATGACTGGGCTAAGCTCTACTGAGACTGGCTGTTCGGAAAAGACTATAACCCCTTCAGATTTCTGCACGGAACTGCTATTAGAATCCAAATATTTGGATTCGCCTCTTTTCCCCTTGGAAAAGACTAAAGTTGCCCTAACATAAAGGAGAATTTAGGGTTCTGTTTAGGTATGTGGTGGATTGGGATTAGGCTCTGTTAAGGCTTTGTCGGTATTCTCTAAGTTTCTGCATGTTAAAATCTATTGTCATCACTGAGTCTTCGACGGCGTCTGAGGCTTCTTGTTCTATGCTCCATGGGGTGATGAAGGCGCTTCTTCCGCCCCTGGCGCTTGAGCTGACATTGCCAACTTTAACCATGTAGATGCCGTTTTCCGTGGCCAACTTCTCGGACAACGGATGGCCCTTAACGTGAGGGTGCGTCCCCATAGCCGCAACGGGTAAGAACACGAGTTCCGCCCCTAGATCAATAACTGCGTTTATAGTGGGCGGGTCGAACATGTCTGCGCATACGAGTATGCCGACTTTGCAGAAGTCGGTGGTGAAGACGGCTGGCTTGTCGCCGCGGCTTACGCCAGCTTTCAATTCGGTGGATATTGGGTTTCTTTTGCGGTACTTTCCGATGAGCGAGCCGTTTCTCCATAGGGTGCTGGTGTTGTAGAAAACGCCTTGGTCTTCTTCGAGGACGGTGCCGCCTAAAATGTAGATGGTTGGAAACTCTTTGCTGATTTCCGCGAGGAAGCGGATTGTTTCTTTGTATGTTTCTTTGCTGGTTTTTTCTGCAGAAGTGAATTGTTCCATGTTGTTTGGAACCGAGAAGTATTCTGGAAGTGCTATGAACGCGGGCTTTTGTTCAGCGGCTTTACGGATTCCTGTCGAAGCTGCTTTGAGACTACTTTTTAGGGAGCGGCGGACTTTCATATGTATTAGACTTACCTTTAAACCGGTCACCTCATAGCGCAGGGACTGTTGCGGTTCACTGATTATCAACCTTTGATAAGAACGAAACCTTAAAACTTTTAAACTTAACTACTTGACAGAAAATTGTTCGGGAGGAAGTTTTGAAGCATGCATGTTCAGTATTTGCGTAACTTTGTATACAGATGTTTATTTTTTCGCGGTTTTTGTATTCATACGGATAGATTTAAATACCGCGCGAATGACAAACAATGGTAATTGCGAGGAAAATAAAGTGACGCTAGATCCACAAAGATATGTTAACCTTTTGCCGGAAGTCCGAACCTTAGTGAACAAGGTTGTACAGAAAAACATGGCTGACGGCTTCCTGTTCTCAGCAGGAACAGACACTATGATAATAGCTTACGAAGCAGTCAAGTACAAACCAAAAATTCCGTGCTTAACGATGGCTTTCAAGCATGGAAACCCGAAGGACGCAGAATACGTAGAGAAAATGGTGGCTCTTCTGAAACTCAATCATGAAACCCACGTGTTCGGCCGCGACGAAGTCCTCAGCAATGCCCAAAAAGTCGTGGAAGTACTGAAGAAATTTGATCCGATGGAAATAAGAAACAGTGTCCCAGTATACATCGGCTTAACACTCATGAAAAAGAAAGGCGTAAAAAGCGTTTTCACAGGTGATGCTTTGGATGAGCTTTTCGGCTATCCATGGCAATTCCATTTATCCGAGGCGGAATTTCGAGAAGCGCAGAAGGAAATGTGGGTAGCGATGGGGTTCGCTTCGATAACTATGGCGGAATCTCTCGGAATGAGCATTAGGGCACCCTACATGGACCCCCTGTTCATGGACTGGGCCAAGAAGTTGCCAATCAAGTTCAAGATAAATATGCACGAAGGCGTGAAATATGGAAA
>CP070714.1:487927-492581 GCA_020350385.1 Candidatus Bathyarchaeota archaeon
AAATGGTAGCCAAAGCGGAAATTGAAGATACATATGCTGAAGCCTTTGCTGGAATCTTTTGCCGCCTAATCGTCACGGCTGATGAAGGGCGCACGTTGCGCAGTGCGGCTGAAGACTCAACCGCCACACCCTCAGTGGTGATTGGCAGAGTTGAAGGCGGCGTCGAAAAATGGCTGAGCGAACACGAAACCCCTGATCAACGCAAGGGCGCTATATTGCAGTTCTGGGGAGGAATACGCCGCAAAGCGCCATTCGCTGATTCAGTGGAAAAGTTTGAAACCGAACTTTCCTACAGAATCCGCCAAGACATACTCGTCAAACCTTTTACAGCGGTTTTTGACGCCTTACCCAATGCTGAGGGAAAATTGGATATGATGACACGGGTTGGGCATTGCGGCGATGGTTACGAGTGGGTAGAAAAGCGCTATGGCAGAGAGGTTATTGTCGTTCCCCTGATGGTTCCAGACTTCATCGTTGAACGGTATCTGGGTTATGCCCGCGGCGTTATGGGCGCAAACTTCTGGGTGATGTGTAAAACGAAAGAAGCCATGAAAAAAGCTGGAGAAAAAGCCTTAGGGGCAATACATAGGGTAAATGGCGTAGTCACTCCGTTTGATGTTTGTTCTGCGGGTTCCAAACCTGAAACACGTTTTCCATCGATAGGCCCCACTACAAATCATCCATATTGTCCATCGCTTAAAGAGAGATTGAGCAAGGGCTTCATGGTTCCCGAAGGTGTACGCTACATCCCAGAAATAGTAATTAACGGAACTTCAATGGAGTCCGTTAAAGATGCAATGAAAGCTGGAATCAAGACCGCACTAAACGTTGAGGGTGTCGTACGAATTTCTGCTGGAAACTATGGTGGGAAACTGGGCGAATTTAAGATTCATTTGCGAGAGTTGTTCTCATGAGCGGGTTTGACGTTGTCGGTTTTGGCGCGCTTAACGTGGACAAGCTCTTCAAAGTGAACAGTATTGCCGCGGCAGAGGAGGAAAGCTTCATAGAGGATTACACGGAAGCCTGCGGCGGCTCAGCCGCAAACACCGCAGTAGGACTCGCAAGGCTGGGGTGCAAGGTAGGTTTTATAGGCAAGGTGGGCGGTGATAGAGAAGGTGACTTGCTTCTCAAGGATTTTTGCAATGAAGGAGTCGATACCGATGGCACGATCCGCGCAGGTCAGGGTAAAAGCGGCTCGGTTCTGGGCTTCGTGGACAAAAAGGGCGCACGGGCGTTGTACATCAATTCAGGCGTTAACGACTCCATAAAGTTTGGCGAGATAAACGTGGAATATGTTTCTCAAGCGCAGTTTTTGCATTTAACTTCCTTCGTCGGGGAAAAGTCTTTTCAAACCCAGAAAACGCTCTTGAGCGCTATCCCAAATAGTGTCAAAGTTAGCTTCGATCCTGGCGCGTTGTATGCAAGGAAAGGGTACGCTGAGCTGGAACCAATAATAAAGAAAACTTTCGTTTTAATGCCTAACGTCCTCGAGCTTGAACTCTTGACGGGGGAAACTGATTATTGCAAAGGCGCTGATTTAATGGTTGGAAGGGGCGTCAAGATAGTAGCTGTAAAACTTGGGGGTGACGGTTGCTACGTTACTGATGGTCGCGAACGGCATCTGACAAAAGCCTTCAAAGTGAAAGTCGTCGATACGACAGGCGCTGGGGATGCTTTTTGCGCTGGTTTCCTTTATGGCTTGGTTAATGGCAAAAGCCTTTTCGAGTGCAGTAGGTTGGGCAATTTTGTGGCTTCAAGATGCGTCATGAAGATGGGCGCGAGAACTGGACTTCCCTTTACCAAGGACTTAGAACTTCTTAGTTGAATAGTCGATAAGACTTTCGAAAATCAGTTTCCCGTCGCCGTACTGCGGCATCTGTTCTTGGCGTGTCCAGTCTGGTTGTTGCCACCAGTAGAGCGCTCTTTCAGGATGCGGCATTAGACCGAATATTGTTCCTTCACTGTTGCAGATTCCAGCAATATCGTGGAAAGAGCCATTCGGGTTTGTTGGATACTTGCCTTCGGCGTAATCGCCGTTCTCGCTGCAGTATCTGAAAACTATCAAGTCGTTCTCGTACAGTTTTTCGAGGAGTTTTTGCTGTCTTTCTCTTGGAAATAGGAACCTGCCTTCTGAGTGGGCAACGGGTATTTTGAGCACTTTTCCTTTGGGGATTTTGTTTGTGAAGATGCATTTTTCCCTGTTTTCTTGTTTGAGATAGGTCCAGCGGCAGTTATAGCCCTGTGGAATGTTTGTGGCGAGAGTTGCTTCAGGATAAGCGCTTGTACCATCAAAGCCTGGAAGCAAACCGTATTCAACGAGAACTTGAAACCCGTTGCAGATTCCTAGAATCGGCCGGTTCTCCTCAACAAAAGCTTTAAGTTCTTTGTCCAACTTGGCTGACAACCATCTTGCCAGTATCACTCCAGCACGCACGTAATCTCCGAACGAGAAACCGCCTGGAAAAACTAAGACTTGGTAATCCATGAGGTTTCTGCGTTTGATAAGCTCGTTTAAGTGCAACGTTTCAGCCTTAACTCCCAAATCTTGAAAGGCACGTTGCGTTTCCAAATCGCAGTTTGTTCCTCCCACGCGCATAACGCAGACCTTTATTTCTTCTCGCTTCACCCGTTACACCCCGCTGCTTAAGGTCTCCTTCCAGCTTCGCCGCAAATCCGTGAGCGAAGCGTTCACAACAACCGTGCCGTCCAATCCGTTGACAGTTAATTTAGGATTTTTGGTGACCCTGCCTATCTCGGCATAAACTTTCCCCTTCATCAAAGCTTCAAAGTCTTTTTTGGTTTTTTCGGGGACTTCCATTAGGAAGCGGCTGTTTGACTCAGAAAACAGCAAGAAGTCGTTGCGGTTGATCGCTTTGCTGGGCATTTTTTTCAGGTTCAATTTCATGCCATAACCGCCTGCTAGAGCCATCTCCGCCGCTGTCACTGCTAACCCGCCTTCTGAGAGGTCATGGCATGCTCTGACAAAGCCTAAGTCAATGGCTTCAGTAACTGTTCTGAAGTTATTTTTAGCCTGTGCTACCCGCACTTTAGGAACCGTTTTTCCAATATCCCTTTTGAGCTTGTAGTATTCTGAGCCGCCCAGCTCCTTGAAGGTTTGACCAACAATATAGAGTGAATTGTCTGGTGTCTTAATGTCCATGGAGGTGGTTAGGCGAATGTCGGGAATAACGCCCAACGCTGTGATTAGAAGTGTCGGCGTAACTGGACCGAGAGGTGACTCGTTGAAAAGGCTGTCTTTTCCTGAAATGAAGGGTGTTTTGAAGGCGGTGGCGAAGTCATAGCACGCTTCGCATGCTCTTACGAGGGAGCCTAACCTTTCTGGTTTTTCAGGGTTGCCCCATGTGAAATTATCGAGAAGCGCTATTCGGCGGCCTCCAACCGCAATGTTATTCCTTAATGCTTCGTCTATGGCGGAGGCAGCCATCCAATAAGCGTCGATTTTTCCGTAGTTCGGGTTCATGCCGCACGAAATTACTATGCCCTTCCAAGAGTTTTCGAGAGGTTTTATCACTGCTGCATCATTTGGCCCACCATACTTGCCTTGCAGAGGTTTCAGCGCGGTGTTTCCTTTTACTTCATGGTCGTAAGTGCGCACTACGCTTTCTTTGCTGGTTATATTCGGCGAAGATAGCAACTGCAAGAGTATTCCAGTAAGATTTTCTGGTTCTGGAAACGCGGGCTCTTCAAACTCCGCGTTTTCGTATGTTGCGGTTTTAACGCTTTCTGGCGGCTCAAAAAGAAAAGCCATGTCCATGTCGGCTACTTTTTCGCTTTGATAACTAAGGTGTAAACGTTGCTCGCTTGTGAGTTTTCCAATGGCTGTGGCTTTCACATTTTCCTTCTCGAAGATTTCCAAGATTTTTTCAAGGTTTTCAGGCGGAACGGTTAGGAGCATTCTTTCCTGAGATTCTGAAATGTAGATTTCCCAAGGCGTCAAGCCGTGATGTTTCAAGGGCACCGTTTCCAGTTCCACTTTTGCACCACAATTGAACCGTTTGGCGGTTTCGCCAACGGCAGATGATAATCCTCCTCCGCCAAGGTCTGTTATTGCAGAGGCGAGTTCTCGGTCTCGGATTTCAATTATGGCGCGTTTCAATTTTTCCTCTTCGATTGGGTCTGCTATTTGTACGGCTGGTCTGGATACTTCTTCTGATTTTTCTGTTAGTTCGGCAGAAGCAAAGGTTACGCCGTGGATGCCGTCGCGCCCAGTTTTTCCGCCTGCCAGTAGGATTATGTGGCCTGGTTTGGCGTTTCTTCGGAACTTTTTAAGCGGCAGTAGCCCTATGCACCCGCAGTAGACTGTGACGTTTCCGGTGTAACTGTCGTCAAAATATATGGCACCGTTCACGGTGGGGATGCCCATGTTGTTTCCGTAAGCGCCTATGCCCGCTGTTACTCCCATGTAAACGTATTTTGGGTGTTTCACGCCTGCTGGGAGCTTGTTGTATTCGTAGTTTAAGGGTCCGAAGCCTAAAACGTCGGTGCACGCAATCGGGTCTGCCCATACACCTAAGACGTCGCGTATCACTCCGCCTACGCCTGTGGCTGCGCCGCCGAAGGGTTCCACGGCTGAGGGATGATTGTGGGTTTCAACTTTGGCTGCTATGCCGTAGTCTTTATCGAAGTGGATTAT
>CP070714.1:492681-496446 GCA_020350385.1 Candidatus Bathyarchaeota archaeon
CATCCATTGCTAAGTATTCCTCAGGCGTTTTGAACGCTGTAAGCCCTAGTTCCTCATCCGCTTTCTCCATGCCATCGCAAGCATAATCTGCGCCGCCCTTCCTACACGGTGAAAATAGATGCTTTTGAACGATTCTATCCTTGCGATCATGAATGCTTCTAGGGCTGAAAGCGCGCCAAGCTCCACCGCCAAATCCTCACCCAAAACGTCCAAAGCATGGATTAACCGGAACACATCAATGAAACCGTACTTAGCGCCAGTGTGAAACGTATCCCTAACAATAAAGTCCTGCTTGTCCACATCCACGGCGCTGCTTATTATTTGATCCATAAAGGCTTTGCCTGGCTTACGGCGCTTTCCCACCGCAAGTTTTCCCATCTCTTCAGGCTTGTACCCCATTTTCACAATCTTATCGCTCAACTCGCTGTTCTCAATTATCCACGAAGTGAGGTCCTCGTGAGTCTTCTCCAAATTCTTAATCAGCAGTTGCTCAAAAACATGCGAAAAAGGACCATGCCCAACGTCATGCAACAAAGCAGCAACCCGAGCTGCATCAACCTCTTCGTTGCTCACGACTAGGGAAATGTTTGGATTCTCAACCACTTTGCCTGCCAAGTACATGACGCCGACAGAGTGCTCAAAACGCGTGTGGTTAGCGCCAGGATAAACGTACTCCGACCCCGCCAGCTGTCGCAGTCTCCGCAACCGTTGCATCGGATACGAATCAACAATCCCCTTCTCTGTTTCAGTAATGTACACATAGCCGTGCACGGGATCCTTTATTTCGCCCCAATAAGCCTTAGGCACCTCAAACGCCTCCAAGGTTTGTCAAGTAATATTTATGTGGCTCCCTATAATGTGTAACGCTAAGATAGCGCGAGTTGATTAGAGAGTGAACAAGAAAGGCACTTTCATCTGCATCGAAGGTCTAGACGGCTCGGGAAAAACTACTCAGGCAAAACTGCTTACACAAAAACTCAGGAAAAGCCACAAAGCTGTCTACACCGCAGAGCCTAGCCAGGGCAAGATCGGCACTTTCATCCGACGCAGCTATCTTTATGGAGAACAACGCCTCTCAAGTATTATCGAAGCCTTACTCTTCGCCGCAGATCGCATCGAACACGTAGAAGCCGAGGTTCTCCCTGCTTTAAACCAAGAAAAACTTGTGATTTCTGACCGCTACCTCTACTCTTCTCTTGCTTATCAGGGCGCCGCTGGACTCAGCCTGGAATGGATAGAAAAAATAAACGAGCACGCTCTTCGTCCAGATTTAGCCATTCTCATCGATGTCGACCCGAAAACTGCGATACACCGGCTGAAACCCAATAAATCCGTCATGGAAAACATGGAGACACAGCAAAAAGTTCGGAAAATATACCTGAAATTCGTAGAAAAAGGGAGCCTCACCAGAATCAACGGCGACCAGCCCAAGAACGAGGTTTCACAAGAATTGTACGCGGTTGTAATGAAGTTTTTGAAC
This sequence comes from Candidatus Bathyarchaeota archaeon, assembly GCA_020350385.1. GTDB lineage: Archaea > Thermoproteota > Bathyarchaeia > Bathyarchaeales > Bathycorpusculaceae. The sequence goes on from CP070714.1 coordinate 494,162, forward strand.
GCATCTCGCTAAGAAGGGTCAACCCTTTTCAGTATTGTTCTCGCCGAGGTTTTGTTGATTTCGTTAGCTAGAAAAGCTACGATGTCTTCCGGCGAAATGTACCGGGGACCTCGCTCGTGAAAAACCCTAATTTCCACAGAGTTTTTACCGAAGACAAAGCGCATGAGGTAATAGTCAAATTTCAGCGGCGTTTTCTTTTCTCCAGTGCCTTTATAGTAGCGCACGGCACAAAAGAAATCCATCGATCGAAAGATTTCTTTCCTTAATGCGCTGAGCACTCTCTTTGTTTCTTCTTCATCTATGTAGTTAAAGCTTTTAGCTTCAGCCAAGCCTGCTTCGAAGATTATTGTGCAGTCGGGCACCGTTGGATGGGTAACTTCCTCAAAACTGAACGTTTCGCGGTTTATCTCATGGAGAACCTGGATCAGCCTTTGCTGGAGTTTCTTGCTTGAAAGGGGTGACGTGAAGCTGCCGATTCTGTGGATGTTTGCAGGGAAGTTCTCGAAAAACCCTAGCATCTCTCAGTGTTCCTGTTTTAGCTCTTTTTCATTTTTTTAATTTTTTCTAGGTTGCCTAATAGTTCAGACAGTGCGGTGCTTAGTTTTTGTAGTTCTTCAACGTTTTCGGTGTTTTGAATCTTGTTTTGAATATCTTGCACTTTCGCTATGAGCGTTGCCTCAAGCTTCTCATACGCTATGCTGCTTGCTTTTTCCAGTTCTTCTCCCTCTTTTACCACAATTACTTTCTTTTCGCATTTAGCGCACCACAACATTCCGTCTTTTAATCTGAAGATCGGGGAAGCGCAGGCGGGGCATGACAGATCTGTTAAAGTGGCTCCCTGCCTTAGCAGGTCAGCCATACGTTTTATGTGTTTATTTTTCGTTTTTTCCTGCAATTTAGAACCCCAAAGTAAATACGCATCAAAGCTTATATAACTTGATTACTGCGAGATTGCATTAGGTGGACAATTATGGTGAGGAAGAAAAAAGCTCAGGAGTATGAGGAGAAAATTAAGCAAGCGTTAGTTGTGCTTGGTCAAGTCTCCGAAGACAGTACGACTCCGAGAAATATTAGGCGCGCGGCAAAAGACTCTATGGGTGCTCTGCAAAGCCCAGAGTTCACGGCTGCGGTGAGGGCTTCAAACGCCATATCCCTGTTAGATGAGATACTGCAGGACCCGAACATGCCGCCTTACACGCGGGTAAAACTTTGGAACGTCATGAGTCTTATAGAAGCAATAAAAGACTAACCAAGCAAAAACTCCCGTTTTCTTTTTAATTTGCATTCTGAATTGCTTGATTTCGGCAAAAACCAGACTCAAGCCACTTGCTGTCCCATCAAATAAAACGACTAAGCTTTTGCGAGTTCTCCACGGGGTAGCCTATTAGGTGCGTGTTTCACTCTGTGTGGCTTTCTTGGCTTGGTTCTTTTTTTGTACGAGTGAGCACATTACCTACAGCAAGTACTTTGCATTTTGGGATCCCTCTACGGAGACAGTAAGAATGACTAATCCTTATCTTCCATAAGAAATGCTCACTAACAAATATATGCCAGTTATTACATCTAACTTTGGGTTCCAGGGGGACAATGCCCTTTGAAATATGACGTAATCATCGTCGGTGCAGGTCCGGCGGGTATATTCTCCGCACTAGAGCTTACAGAAAAGAATAATCTAAACGTCCTAATCCTCGACAGAGGTCCAGACATAGATCAGCGTAAATGTCCATCAAGTCGAGGATTCGAATGTGTCCATTGCGAACCATGCTCGGTTCTCTCAGGCTGGGGGGGAGCGGGTGCCTACAGTGACGGAAAACTCACGTTATCCACCGAAGTAGGCGGTTGGCTCAAACAGTACGTCCCACAAAAAGAGCTTAAAAAGCTAGTACGATACGTCGACAGCGTCTACTTGAAATACGGCGCAAGCGAGCAAGTTTACGGTGGAGACGTAGAAAAAGTAGACGAAATCGAACGCAAGGCATCCTTAGCAGGATTAAAGCTTATCAGACAGGAAGTGCGCCACATGGGCACAGAGAAATGTATTGAAACCCTGCGCCAGATGCGCCGAGAACTAAACGGCAAAATCACGTTTCAACCCAACACAGACGTTAAGGGTCTCATTGCGGAGAACCATACAGTCAAAGGTGTTGAAACCTTAAACGGGGAGAATTTCCTCGGCAAATACGTTATAATCGCACCAGGCAGAAGCGGAGCCGAATGGCTTCAAACAGAAGCACAAATTCGAGGCTTAAGAACCGTAAACAACCCGGTTGACGTAGGCGTAAGAG
>CP070714.1:496546-504090 GCA_020350385.1 Candidatus Bathyarchaeota archaeon
CCAGAGATAATGAGTTCTGGCGTAAGCTGCGTCACTTCCTCAGCAGCTTTGGCCACTTCTTTCGCAGCACGCTTGCCCATGGCAGTGATTTCCAGAACCCTTCGGGTTTTGACGTCTGAAGTCAGAAGTTGGCGTTTCTTCAGAGTTTGAACAGCCGCTTGTAACTCTTGGCTTAACTCGCTGAGTGTTGCCTGCTCTTTGCACCCCTGTAAATAGCTAAGCAGTTTTTCGTCGTTCCTTTCTTTTGGCGCTGACGGTGCGTACAGAGTGTTTGTTTTTGAGTTGTAGGTAGCCCATTTTTTGCGAAGAATCCAGCCTAAAGCTATCTGTACAAATTGCTCTTCTAAATCTGCTTTTTCAGTGGCCTTCCCTAATGGGGCTTTCCCGCCGAGCGCGATTACCGCATTGAGCAAGCGTCTCTCTGGCAAACCGTTTTCAGCGTGAAGTTTTCCTTCAGTGTTCAGCTTAATTATCGTTTCCAGTTTTGCGTTTATTTTAGCGAGGTTTTTTTCTTGCAGGTTTAAGGCTGCACGCATAACTGCAGCGTCAGACAAATTGGCTTCGCTGCTTAATTGTTCCGCTGAAGCTTTTCCGTTGAGCTTCTCTAAAGCATAGAGTATTTTGAGTTCTTGCGCCCTGAGTTCCACCATGACCTTGTGCCTTCGTTAATTCGATACGCGTTTTTGCTATTGTAGTTCTAACGTCGCTAATAAAAGCATGTTGATGCACTGTTGCATTTCAAGACACTATTTTTGTGAGAATTCGCTTTCTCTGAAGGTCTTGAATTCGAAATGCTCTACAAATATTCTGAAGATGTATACTTCAACATGATCATAGTTGCGGTGCTATCTGTTGCTTTCATAATTGGTGTTTCTCTTTTAACTTGATGGAAAAAAAGTAAATTGCGACACGGTGCTCTGAACTACTTTGCGAAAAGAGATATATGACTTAATAGATTCTCTCTTGTCAAAAAGGTTTGGTGATTCAGACGGTTTCGTCCAACTCTGGAGAAAACGAGATGGTTGTGACGCCCTGGGAGGTTAAGGGCAAAGTAGATTACGAACGCCTTATCCGCGAGTTCGGCACTCAGCCATTGACAGAAGAGCTCCTGAAAAAGATACATAAGAACACGGGCAAATTGCATCTCCAGCTTCAAAGGCACATCTTCTTCTCCCACCGCGACTTAGACATGGTGCTGGAGCTTTACGAAAAAGGAATAAAATTCGTCCTTTACACGGGCAGAGGCCCCTCAGGGCCAGTGCACATAGGTCATCTTGTGCCATGGATTTTCACGCTACATCTACAAGAGAAATTTGGCACTCGACTCTATTTTCAAATAACCGATGACGAAAAATTCCTAGTGGATGATGAAGCTAACCTCAAGCAAACAAAAAAGTACGCCTACGAAAACGCCCTAGACCTAATTGCGTTAGGCTTCAAACCTGAAAACACTTTCATAATCTACGACGTGCAAGACATTGACTTGCTTTACGACATAACACTGGAAGTTGCAAAGCGCATTACTTACTCAACCGCGAAAGCAGCCTTCGGTTTCGAAGACAACACAAACATAGGCTGGATATTCTGGCCCGCATTACAAGCTGTGCCATGCTTCATCCACAAGAAATTAACAGGCGAAAACGTACCCGCTTTGATACCCGCAGCCATAGACCAAGACCCGTATTGGCGAGTCACCCGAGACATAGCCCAAAAACTAGGCTACTACAAGCCAGCACAAATCCACTGTCGTTTCCTTCCAGGCTTGGGACCTGGCGGAAAAATGAGTGCCTCCGAACCTGAAACCTCCATATTCACCATGGATCCCCCAGAACTGGTAAAACACAAAATCTGGAATGCCTTCACAGGAGGTAAACCAACAGCGGCTGAACAGCGAAAAACAGGCGCCGACCCAACAGTCTGCTCGGTTTTCCAGTATTACGTTTTCTTATTCGAAGAAGAAGACAAAAAACTCATAGAAAGAGAACGTAAATGTAAAACAGGCGAAATGTTGTGCGGCGAATGCAAAAACGACTTGGTATCGAGGCTCAACAAATTCCTTGAAGAGCACCGCAAAAGAAGAGAAAAAGCAAAAGACGTAATTGAAAAATACCACATAAAACGTTAGAATTTTCAATCGAACGTATAAGTTACAGCATTCATTTGCGCTTCCTAAACAGCTTTTTTTAGTAAGGTTTTCTAGACGTTCCAAAATTGTTTTTTAACGGTCATTATAAGCACAGACTGCCCCAAGGGACCTGCCTAACAGCAGTTGGTTAGATTGAAGAGTGAGATGAAGATTTTTAATGACATTGATGCATAACTCTATTTAGCATAGCTGGATGGAGGTGAAAAAATGAGCTTGAAAGAGACTTTAAAAGAATATTTGGGTTGGAGTTCACCGATTGGTTTGGGTGTGTTTTTTATAGGAGTTGGAATCGTAGTCTGGGGCTTAATGACGGCTCTCCAGATTCTAACTAGCTTGTAAGGGAAACTTGAAATCCTATTTACTTCCCTTTTTCTAATTTTATTTTTTATGCCTGTGTAGACTATTATGGCATTAATGCATTTGAGAAACTTGTGCACCTTATTTTTTGTGGAAAAACCTGATTTGGTTTGTTAAAAATCTTGAACTCAACTGGAAGCGAATTACAGTGTATCGAACTTGGATATACTTTCTGTGCTGGAATAACGTATTATATATTACTATATGACATATTCTTTGGTAGAAACCAATGCTAATCCAGACCAAGCTTTCAAAGACGCTGCTTTCGCTTTTGATCATCGTTGTTATTGCTACCTCCATTTTTGACAATGCTAGAGGAGCTAGAGATGGATTCGTAGTTCAGAATGTGGAGATATCTCCAAAGGTCGCCAGGAATGGGGAGAATGTAAGAGTTAAAGCGAATTTGCGGAACCTTGAAAACAAAACAAAAAAATGTTGCATTACAGCCTTTGTTGGAGAATCCGTTGTTGAGGAGCTTAAGGAGATAACGTTTTCGCCTCAAGAAACCATTCCCCTAGTTTTTACAGTAAACACTACCTCCCTACCACAGGGCAATAATGCTATTGATGTGGTTGTTGAACAACCAACGAGTAAGCAGGAAATCTTTGATTTGGGAAATATAGTCGTAGCACAAGAAACTGTAAAACCAGAAAATATTGCTGGTTTCAATATGCTTTATTTGCTTCCAGTTTTGCCAGTAGGAGCCGTTGTCTCTTTCTTTGTATGGAAAAGGCGAAGAAACAAGGGAAAAGAGGAGAAAGCACAGGAGAATCTTTTGCCCAATCTGCTAAATGAAGTTTTAAACTTTGAAGAAAAGGCGGAAACAGAAGCAGAAAAAAACAAAAATTCTTCAGATGCCAAAAATTACATTCGTTGAGAAAACAGCAAACTAAAAAAATTATTCTTCTATGTTTTTGTCTCGTATATGCGGCTTTTTATTTCCTGCATTCGATTAGAGATAGCTGTGGCAATTTCATTAATATCTTCATCGGTGGGTTGTCGACCTAAACTAGCAAAAGTCATGTCCATTACACCAGATACATGACCAAAGACATAGCCAAAAATTGCATCATCACTACTTTTAATTGTTGATTTCATATTCTCAAAAAGTTTACGAGAAGAAGACATAACTTCATCAGAAAGTAGTTTGTCAATAGATTTCTCAATAGCTCCTCGTAAAATTGTTAACCAAACTTTGTTATTACTCATATCCATCTTCACTTTCCCATTTGATATAACTACCAAGATTATTATGGCAATAAAGCATTTATGGATTTACGTAACTTGAAAGAAACTGCGTAAAAAAGTTTTCTAAAAACCTGCTTCGCACTCTGATGAATCAGCAATTACACAGTTGCTGTCTCAGGAAAAGAAAATGTGCACCCGAGACACACATACTTTCTACACATTATATAGATCATCAAAGAGAGTTCAACTTAAAAAAGAGAAGTTTTTGTGGGAGACATCGCCACTAATATGGATACCACATAAAACGTTAAAACTTTCAATAGAACCTAATAGTGCCGCCATTAGTTGATTCAAAAATCAATAGAAAATGAACATCCCCTATTTTAACTAATACGCTCCCTCAAAAAAACTAAAGACATGTTCTGAATATTCTTATACAGGAAAGTTGAAATGTCGATAAAATTAAAACATAATTTATGGAGATTGTGGAGTTTGCCATCTTTGGGATACATCGTATTATGGTACTACCTCTTGCTCACATGGTATCTTCCTGAAATAAACGCTCCCGCATACGTGGTGTTGACCTTTACTGAAGCAATGGCGGCAATCCTTTTTTGCACAGGCGGTTTAGCCATGTTAATTTTCGCCTTCGTTGTATTATGGGCGACATTAAAACGTTAATAAAAAAGCCAGCTCGTGTGATAAAGTGGACTTATAATTCATAAAATCTAATAAAATGAAGATTCCAAGAGCACAGTTATGTGTACCCTGCCAAATTTCGCAACCCGTGACCTTGAAGAACTTGAGCAAAACAGAAAAAAAGAAATCAAAAAAGCCGAAGCTAAGACCGTAGAAATAATTGTACTCGAGCAACCACTCGAAAATTCAACTTAGCGTTCCCTTTTCTGCTTTAAACCTCGACGAACTCAATCGTCAAACTCGCACAGAATGTCACAAACCATTTCCATAATTCAATAATTTTCGCTTTTACATTTAGATAGGGGAGGGAAGGGTCTTTTTATACAGGTTTAGCATTGGCTATTTTCCGCTATCGCCGTTCACCTCCTTAACTCAAAAAAATCTAAAAAAGAAAAAGGGATATTAGCGCGGTTGACATCACCACTAAAGCGTACACCACATAAAACGTTGAATCGCCTAAAAGTGGGTAACGCCGATGAACGGTTATGATCAAGAAGCTCTTGCCAAATTTCGTTTGTCTGGAAAGATTCTCCGCGAAACCAGAGAAGAAATGAGGAATCTTGTTCGCGAGAACATGCCCATAATCCAAGTATGCGAGAAAGCCGAAGCACTTATTCGCGAAAAAGGCGGCAAACCTGCTTTCCCCTGCAATGTTTCCATAAACGAGGTAACCGCTCACTACACGTCACCGCCAAACGACGAGCGAAGAATTCCAGAAAAAGCTCTGGTAAAAGTGGACATAGGCGTCCACGTGGACGGTTACGTGACAGACACTGCCTTTACGGCTTGTTTCAATTCAGAACACAAAAAGATGCAAAGCGCCGCGGAGCACGCATTGAAAGCAGCCATCGACAATATTCACGCAGGAATGGCCACTTCAAAGATTGGTGGAATAATCGAAAAATCCATAAAAAACCGCGGTTTCAAACCCATCTCGAATCTAACAGGCCATTCAGTGGGAAGATACCTCATCCACGCCGGAACCTCCATCCCTAATGTCACGCAAATATCCCTCGCAAAAGTCAAAGCTGGCGAAGTATACGCCATAGAACCCTTCGTCACTCTTCCAGAAGCTGGTGGTCGCGTTGAAGGAACCTCAGAAAAAACAATTTTCCGTTTGGTCAAAGCCAAATCGGTGAAAAATCCATATGCAAAGCAAGTTCTGAAATACGTTCAAGCCAATTTTAGAACCTTACCTTTCGCTGAACGCTGGCTAAAAGGCGTAGTGCCCTCCGAGGGGCACCATGAAGCCTTTAAAGAGTTATTAAAAACCAAAATAATTGCTGGGTATCCCGTGTTTGTTGAAATCAGCAGAAAACCCGTTTCCCAAGCCGAGCACACAGTGCTCATAACAGAAAACGGCTGTGAAATATTAACTTAGAATGCAAAAGTTTTCTCTTTTTCTTTAACTTCCTTGTAGATGGCTGTTATCATCATTTTGTCTTCGCATTTTTGGCAAGCATCAAGTTCCTTGAATATATAGTCGCCTCGTTGAAATTCCCTGAGACTCTTAAAGCCGCATTTTTTGCATTCGACCGTAGACATGACTTTTGGGGCTTCAATTTTCATGCTCGCTGCACGCTTTCGCGATTGGAACAGCACGTAAACCGATAGACCCATAGCGATAAAACCTATGATCAACAAGTATCCTGCTACAACCTCATTTCCTACAATGAAAGCGTTAACAGACAATATGAGCGCAACTACAGACAACCCCAAAACTATTAGGACAATAATCGTCAGGTAAGTTGAGATTCTGGTAGTTGCAGCTGATGAATTTTCACTCAATTTAACTTTTCCTCCTACTGTCCAATGCCGATGCTATTACCTACACCGGCGATGATGACTTTGTCACCTTCCTTTGTTCTTTCCAAAATAACGTTTCTTACCCGTTCGATTGCCTTGTCCGCTGAATCTGAAATCTCCTTTCGCATTGGAGAAACCGCGTCGCCGATATCTTCCTTAACTATCACGGCGTAAATTGGAATATGATACTCTAAAAGGGCTTCTTCAATCTTATACTGGTCAACACCCGGTCCACCGATTGCTGCGCCTATGCCCTCAGCAACTTCACCGACTATTTCACCTTCAAGCTTCAAGCCAGCATCAATCATTATCACCGAAGCGATTTTTCCCTCATTTTCTTCGACAACTGCTTTCACAGCATCGCCTGGTTTGCCCACGTTTCCGCCAGGGCCCTCAGCCTTTATGATGAAAGCGGTACGACCTTCTAAGGACACCGTGCCTACGACACAGTCTTTCGGCACTTTTCTAGTTTCATACCCAAGCAGGAGTTTTGCGGCGACTAACGCCCCAACGCCATCACCTATCGGTTGACCATAGGCGAAAGCTTTCAGCGCGCTAGCATACGCTTTTGCTTCCTTCATAACCAAGGGCAATATCATTTGCAGCTGCATTATGATGTAGAGGCTTAGCGTTTTCTTGCCTTGAATGTAAAAGTGCCGCACAACTTTGTAGATGAAATTAAGCGCCATAGCCGCTTCCAAGGTATTCTCTAAATTGTTCACTTGAACTTCATCACTGGCAGGCGCCATGATTTTTACTTCGTCCTTAAGACGAGTGTCTCTTACATCAAGTATATGATCAAGCTTGTAAACTATACCTGCAGGATCCATGCTCTGCGGTTGGATTGTGAAGTACTCTAAATAACGGTCAACTCTTGCGGAAGGATCGGTTTTTGGCTTACCGATTTCTTTGATGGTTTCTATAGCAATTTTTCTTCCTTCTTCTTTTATGTACTTCAGCTTGTAAAGTGATCCCTCAACCTCGCGGATCATCACGTACATTTGAATTCTTTGTCCGTAAAATAGGAAAACTATGAAAACCACATAGAACAATATACTCAGAATCTGCGATATACTGTCTCCTGTCCCTCCAAACTGGTTCGTTATTACTGACAGTACCGCCGATATGATCAAGTTTTAACCACGTCTCCAAAAGCAATCAGCACTTAGTTATAAACTTTGGGTAAATCTCCGTTTGATTTTCAGCGTTTTAATGGGCTGCCAGCTTTCTCAAGTTCACGTGGCCGAAGACCACACTACAGTTGGGAACGGAACACGGTTTAACTTCTGAGTTCGGAATGTGATCAGGTGGGACCCGCGCCCTATGGCCGGCAAACCCAGCAATACAC
>CP070714.1:504190-513024 GCA_020350385.1 Candidatus Bathyarchaeota archaeon
AACGTTGATGCACCCGCCAAAGCCGCCAAACCTCCAACTATTCCAGGCGCCGAATTCGCAAACAACATCGCCACAGCCGTGGAAAAAACCTCAAGCAATATCGTAGTCAACATAGAAAAATTCGCTAATGCCATAATTCCAGTACAAACTCAGAAGGCATCGCACGCGCCTGCCCGCCATGAGGCTGGATGTGTCTGCGCTTGTGCCGCATGTGCTTGCGCGTGCGCTTGCGTTTCATGCGCTTGCGCTTGTGCAGGTGGAGGTGTCGGTTGAAAATGAGTTTTCTGCGAAGAGTTCTGGGACCGCCCAGAATTCCTCAAGGACGCTATACCTACCGTGGAAAGGGCGAGTTTGCAGGAATGTCGCTTCAACTTCGCATCCAACCAAATGGGCGGGGAGTCATGGTGATAAATGCAAACACTGTACTTCACTTAAACGGGACGGCATCCGCTTACACCTATTATTTCATGAAGGGCATGCCTGAGAATGATGTACTGAAGAAAATTCGTCGTATGTACCGCGTAAATGCAGCCAAAGCAAAAGCAGACTACGAAAAACTCGTTTACACGATTAGCACGCTGGCTCGAACCGAGAAGGTCTGCCCGATATCTTTTCTCGAAGTGGAAAAAGAGGAGACCTTTACCTATAATTATTCAGCGCCATTACGCATGGATTTAGCGCTTACCTTCAAGTGTACGAACAACTGCATTCACTGCTACGCCGGCGGACCTCACGAGACGGAAGAGTTAGGCACCACCCAATGGAAAAAAGTCATAGACCGCCTCAGCAAAATCGGCATCTTCATTTTAACCTTCACAGGCGGCGAACCTACAATGCGCGAGGACTTACCGGAATTACTGCTGTATGCCCAGAATAAAGGCATGGTCACAGGGTTAATAACCAACGGCAGAAAACTGAAAGACAAAGAATACGTGAAAAAACTTGAAAACGCTGGCTTAGACTTTGTGCAGGTAACGCTTGAGTCACACAAGCCTGAAATTCACGATTTGATGACCGCGGCGAAAGGAAGCTGGAAAGAAACAGTGGCTGGAATAAAAAACGCGGCTCAATCGCAAATCTACGTGACTACTAACACAACACTGAGCAAATACAACGCTTCAGAATTCCTTAGAACCATTGATTATATCCAAGAGTTGAACGTCGCCGCTTTCGGCTGCAATAGTCTCATATACTCTGGCAAGGCAAATGCAATAAGCCAAGAATTCGCGTTACCTGTTGAGTTACTAAATAAACTTCTACCGAAAATACGGGATAAAGCCCAGCAGCTTAACCTAAAATTTCTATGGTACACACCAACGCAGTATTGCCGCTTTGACCCTGTTCAATTGGGCTTAGGTGTCAAATCTTGTACAGCGGCGATGATAAACATGTGTATTGGACCAAACGGAGATGTCTACCCGTGCCAAAGCTACTTCGAAAGTCTCGGAAACATTCTTGTTGACTCGTGGGAGAAAATCTGGAATCACCCTCTCGCGGTGAAAATTCGAAATAGAAAATATGTGGAGCTTAAATGCAAGGATTGCCCTCAACTACAAATCTGTGGCGGCGGTTGTCCATTAGAGCTACAAAACAAACAGTATATTTGCGGTCAAACAGGGTAGAAGCACTTATTCTCCGAAACATCACAACTCATTTTAGGGCATAAAGCGTTATGCAGTTCCTAAGGGAAGCGACAAAACTTGAAGTGAAAAGCTATGCAGGCTCGAGACAATAGCAAACTACGGCTCGTAGTCTTCGACGTTGAGGGAGTGCTAATGCCCAAGAATCGCTTTGTATTTGATGTGGGCAAAAGCCTAGGTATTTTACAGTTGTTGAAAATGTTTTTCATCGGTTTTTTGTATGAGATAAGTGTTGTTACGTTGAAATCAGCGCTAAATCGCATATTCAAGGTTATGCAAGGGGTTAGGATTGAGAGTCTCCTGGAAATTTTCGATAAGATTCCTTTAACACCTGATTTGGAGAATGTTTTTGCTCAACTTAAGACTCGAAATTACAAGACCGCGTTAATAAGTTCAGGACTACCTGCTGTCATCGTTAAGAAATTGGCCAGCAAGCTTGGTGCAGATTACGCTTTTGGCATTGAAGTAGGCGTTAATGATGGCAAGCTGACAGGCGAAATTTGGGGCGATGTCATAGAGTCTAAGGGAAAATTCAAAGTCCTATCGCAAATCCTAACTGATGAAGGGCTGAACCTGAAGGATTGTGTGGTGGTTGCAGACGATAGAAACAACAGTCCAATGTTTCTCTCTGGAATACAGAAGATTGGGTATAATCCAGACTTCGTGCTGCGCGTCAAGGCTGACAATGTTGTAACAGGCGGGCTACTTGGAATTCTACCTATAATTGATGGCAAGCCGAAACAGAGGTCTTTGCCTTCAAAGAACACCTTGCTAAGGGAGGCTATTCATGCTTCGGGCTTTTTTGTTCCGGTTCTTGCCGGTCTAATCGGCATTTATGCAGTCGCTTTACTGATTTGCATTGTAATGGCGCTTTACGTCATGTCCGAACTATCACGGATGAGCAGAAAAAACTTGCCTATTATCTCGGCAATAACGCGTCACGCCGCGTCTCAGGCGGAACTGTACGATTTCGCAGCGGCTCCTCTATACTTTGCCATAGGCATATTGTTAACATTACTGCTATTTCCTGTTCCGGTGAGCGGCGCTGCCATCGCCATCTTCGCTTTAGGAGACAGCACGGCATCACTTTTCGGAAGGCGCCTCTCGAAAAAGCCGTTACCATTCAACAAAGGCAAAACATTAGAGGGATCAATAGCAGGGTTCTTTTTTGCTTTTTTGGCAGGTTCGCTTTTCATTTCTCCAGCGATGGCTTTTATTGGTGCTGCAGTTGCTATGGTGATCGAGTGTTTGCCGTTGCCTGTAAATGACAACGTTCCAATACCTTTATGCACGGGCCTGGCATTAATGCTTATAATTTAATTAAACTGATGTATTCTCAAATTTGAATTAACGATTTTTCGTAGTTTAGAACAGCGTGTTTTTTGCCCATTTTGACCACTGTATTTGCTTCCATTTCTAAATTCAGCTTTTCGGTCCACGTTTTCTTCTTGCTCGGCATAGGCTCACCAAACGCGTAGTTGTAAAAAGTTCTTAATCATCCTTGTTCTGATAAGGTTCAGGCTATGTTGTCATTCATTCGCATTTTGCGAACCGACCAAGTCTAACTTTTGCTGGTGCGTCATCTTCTTTATCTCTCTTTCACGTTTCATGGCTTCGACCCGCGAGTTAAAAAGTTCAACGTAAGCGACTTTCTCAGGTTCATGCATCTTTGTATATCTTGCGCCTTTACCGCTTGCATGAAGTCTTGTCCGCGCATGTATGTTTTTAGTATACCCCGTATAGAAGCTTCCATCCGTGCATAGAAGGATATATACGTAGAAGGGCATTTGCTGCCAACGCTCCCAGAGATTAAGAGGCTGGGTAATCAAAAACAAGACCTTTGTGGAGCGCGCGTTTCATATAGCCTTCTGGATCAATCTCTTGAACTTTCGCTTGGTCAACGTCGATAATGTAAATTTCCTGTATGCGAGCGTTTTGGATCTCTTCTTCTGTGACTGGAGGGTTTTGATAGTACCTGTCGCAGAGCTTTTTTATTGCTTTTATTTCTTCAGACGTTCTCCTTCTCGGTGGCTTGGATAACGCGCTTGGAAACGGCAAAATATAATGAGGAGGCATACCCAGTGCAAATTTTCCGGCGAAACTGCTGTACCTGATTATTTTGCTGGCTAAACGGGCTGATGTATAGGTTAAGGGGAACAGCGCGTGTTCTGGTGGAATGAAGCCTGTTTCTATCTCAATTATGAGATTTCCGTAGCCTTTTCTGGAGTACAAGTCGCATGTTAAGACTTCGTTAAGCGGATATTCAACCTGTACTTCGTAATCCCTCAGAATTAGGTGTTTGGCGCAAACAAGCTCCATTACCGAATGGTTAATCTTTACGACGTTCTCTCTTTGGAGATTCAAAAGCCAGTCTTTAAGCATGTTGAGCTTGTTTTCAACTTCTTTCTCTACACCAAGCGTAAGCCGTGACAATAAAGCAGCTAAATCCTGCTCGAATTTCTGCCTGTTGTTCATCACTCACTTCCTTACCAGTTAATGTGGGCGAGCTGTCGATTTGAAACTCCGACAATATGTTTAAACCGTTACGATTTATAAACCCAAAAACCTCTCCACACCATAAATGAATTGTCATTCACACCATTTCGAAGCTTAAATAGCGCCCATCACTTTCAACGCTTAGCTGGTAGTACCATGTGTTAGTTTTGGTTTTTTTGTCAAAAATCTATGCCAGAGAAAACTCCAGTAAGTAGCCTATTGTACAAACAACTTTATATATATTCGAATGGTTTAAGTAAGTTTGCTAAGTTGAGGAGCAGGCTGGGACGAACCAGCAAAGAACAGTTGTAACAGTGGCTGACGACTGAAGTTCCTCCCAAGCGATTACATCAAATGGGAAGAATGGAAGTGGTTGGTTAACAGCTGGCTGAACGATGTTGGCCGTTCGGGCTTAGACTCAACTTGGCAATCGAGTTTTTACGTCTTTGAAACCAATTTCTTTTTCTTGCTCTTTAAAAGTTGCAGTGCATATCTACACAATAGAAAGAGACAATCTCCAAGAGAGACAGAAAGGGCTATTCCGAAGCAAGCAAAAGTAGCCCACAAATGATGTTGACTACGCCTAAGATGGCCATAGCAGCCAGGGCGATAGGGCTTAGTGCAGATGAAAATATCTGAATCCCCATGAGGAATTGCACAGAAAAGAACGTTGACAATGCCCCTGAGAACATGAGCAGCACGATGATGTATTTACGCATCGAAGCCAAAACCTCAAAAACTTGAAAGCTTTCTTTCCGAGTGGTGTCCATAACCAAGTTATCTACGTCAATTGTTCTAGGCTTGGATTCAATATGAGATTTTTTGCGTTTGCGTCGCATAAGACCCGAGATAGTAGGCGCCTCTGATTTTATTAAGGTTTGCTAACCCGGGAGCTTATGCCCACTTGTTGCAGTCAGTTGCCTTAACGGTCGGATGCAATTAAGTTCAGTATTCCAGCTAAAAGCTGAATTATGCTGACGAATAGCAGAATGTAGAAAGCTAGTGTTGCTATTTCTTGCGAGACGCCATATATCACGATGGAATTAGTTCCCATTAGATACGTCACAAACGCCAAGAACCCACCTAAGCCAAGGCTTATTCCTCCGAAAGCGATTCGAATGCGGTGGTGACCCACCATTCTGATGTAGTAAACTAGTAATGCTACAATGCCAAGTTCTAAGCCCAAGATCAGCACGGAATGCTCTATGAATAGCACTAGAAAAGCTGAAGCAACTATTCCAGCGATGGGCGTTAAAGGATACAGCGGAGCTTTAAACGGTCTTTTCAAGTGAGGTGCGATTTTCCTCAGTTTTATAACTGACAGATTCACGATTGAGAAGCCTATGATGAAGCCAAGGTTAACCGCGTAAACCACAAAGTTCACAAATCCAGTTGCAGCGAAAATAATGGTGAAAATTGCGCCGACAATAATTGCTACGTGAGGTGTGCAGAAGCGCTTATGAATCTTGCAGAGTCCCTTAGGCAAGTAGCCATCTCTGCTCATGGCGTAGAGAACTCGTGACTGAGCCATTATAGCCTCGTTGGTTGCCGCCAAACCTGCAATTGCCAAGCCTACTGTGATCAAAATGGCCCCAGCAGGCCCCAACGCTTGTTCCGCGACAAACGCGATTGGCGAGGATTGTTGACTGAGAATGTCTGGGGGAACAATGCCGACGGCTACGAACACGACGCTCGTGTAGAGGGAAATTAAAACTACCGCGGACAGCACTATTGCCAAAGGGATGTTTCGTCCAGGGTTTTTTACTTCAGCTTGAGCTGCGGCAACAGCCTCGGCGCCAAGATACAGTTCGAAAAGGTAGGCGGTGGCCATGAAGATTCCGATTATGCCTATAGGGGAAGAAGATGGATGCGGTGCTGGTGTTCCTTGAACGTAGGACCAGCCGCCGATGACGAATATGCCTAATACGGCGAGGACTACAGCGGTTATTATGGTTCCTATCGTGCCAGTTTCTTTCGTGCCTCTGAGGTTGATGATGGCAAATATTATAACTACTATCACTGCGGTTAACGGGATGTTGATCTGTGGGAAGAGGTAGGAGACTACATATGCGAAGCCTATAGCGGATAATGCCGTGTAAAACATGTTGCTGAGCCACTCGAACCAGCCTGTGAGGAAGCTGGGGAAGCCGCCGTAGGCCACTTTTGCAAATGTGTATTCGCCCCCAGCTAATGGAATCGCTGTTCCTAGCTCCGCGTAGCTGAACATGGTGAAGAGACTTAGAATGCCGCCGATGAAAACTATAGGAACGATTGCGTAGCCCGCCAAGCTTGCAGCGTGGCCAATTATCACGAAGTTGGCTGCGCTAAGGGTGCCGCCTATGCCCAGCATTGTTGTGCGGACAAGCCCGAGCTCTCTTTTCAGGTGAGGTTCATCCATAGTGATCAACTCTCGTATTCATTGTTCATAAAAAAGAAAAAGCCCGCTTATGATTGATAACAGTCCGAAAATGATGAAGACCCATAGGTAAAGTCCGATGCCCTCGTTAGAAAAGCCTAGAACAGTCTGAATATTGAAAATGTTGTAGAACAAGAAGAAAGCAAAAACCATGGTCAATCCACCCATAGTGGTCTGTATTAAGCCAACTATTTTTGAAAGTATTCTTTTGGCATTCATTAATGTTCATCTCTTCAGAAGGAGGATTATTCCTGCTGTAAAGTCTAATATTCCAATGGCAAGAAACATCAGCGTTAATAGCGATATGCTTGCTTGGTCTGTGAAAACGCTTACGTCTATTATATTTAAGAATATCAGAAAAACTGCGCCAGTGAAGATTATGCTGGTCACTAAAAGGAAACCGCCTATGGCTACGCTTAGTCTGACGAGTTTCCGCATACAGTTCACTCAGCTAACCGTAAGAGACGTGGGCTTAAGCTGGTAATAATTGTGGATAGCCAATTTAATACATTTGCTAGTTTTCCGAAGGTCACGTTGTTTGGAGTTAGAGTTGATGGAGGAAATGATGGAGTTGATAAAAATGGAAGGTGCTTATTGCGTTTCGACTATGGTTTTAGGGCTGTTAAGATTAGCCGTGTGGCGTTCACGTCGACTTCGGTGATTTTGCAGTTTTTTATTTCCTTTGCTTCGCCAAGTATGTTTTTTACGGTGACTTTGTTGTTATCAGTTATTGCGTAGACTACGTCTTTGAAGAGGATCTTTCCGTCGAGGATTACGTTGAATTCGCACATTTTGTGTTCCTGAGTGGAAAAGTGTTTTTATTGGTTATAAGGGCTTTGTTTTTTGGCTTTTCCATGTTGGTTTTTGGTGCTGGGTTTAGATAAGTAATTATTGCTTCAGTTACAACATCAAAATTAGGTGGCGCCCTTTCCCCTTTCACCTTGCTTGAATTGAGCCAAGGAACGGTTTTGGGTGGTGGATTAAAATTTTGTTAAGATTGTTTCTATTTAATTATTAAGTAAAGACAGGTAACTAGAGTGAATCAATATGAAAATTCTATTTGTATGTTCTGGAAATGCTTATCGTAGTCCATTAGCGGAAGCACTTCTTAAGAAGTTGAGACCAGACTTAGAGATTGATTCTGCAGGACTGCATGTCATTATTCCAATTTCGAGACAGGTACGACAGTACTTGGCAAAACAAAACGCCATTCAATATCTCAAGAGAACTCCTCAGAGTATAGATGAGAAACCACTGAGAGACTATGATCTAATTGTGGCTATGGAAAATATGCATACTAATGCGATTTTAGGCATTTGCCCAGAATGCGAGGGCAGAATTGTTGAGTGGAATATTGAAGATCCCTACTTCCTAGAGAGTGGAGAAGCTAAAAATATCTACGCGCAGATCGAAAATAAAGTTGAGGAACTAGCTAAATCATTATAGTTATTGCCAATTCTACAGCTTTCGAAACCCTCAAATATTCAAGATTCTAATATCCACCAAGAGAATTTGTTTGGGGTGAGGGTTAAATCTTAAGCTCTACCTTAAAAGTAGCTTTTATAGCTGAACCATTTTACCCTAAAATTTAACAGGTTAAAACTTTAATATTACTAGAGAAAGGGAGGTGAAAAAGCGTGTTTGAAGAAGTACTGTTGTGGGGTGTCCTATTCTTTATTGCCATCATAATTGTTGTACTACTTGCTGGTATGTTCTATGTAGTCAAGCAATGGCAAACTGTAACAGTGATAAGATTTGGGAGAATTGTCAAAACAGTAGAGGGCGGTATCCATGCTAAGATCCCCTTTATAGATTCTCTGATTAGACTGGATATGAGAGTGCAGACCTTTGATTTGAGAGGGCAAAGTGCCATTACCAAAGATAACATCACTGTGAAGATTGATTCTGTAGGTTTCCTCAAGATTGAAAATGCTGGAAAACTGATTCTGGGTGTAGAGGATTACTGGTCCGCCATCAGAAGCTACTCCCAGACATCTTTGAGAAACATAGTGGGAGAATACAGCTTAGATGAACTACTAGAGAAAAGAGAAGCGATAGCGGAGAAGATGAAGATGATTGTGGATGGTTACACGAAAGAGTGGGGAGTAGACATTCAAAAGATAGAGCTACAAGATGTAGTACTGCCATCAGATATGCAGAGAGCTTTTGCTGTGCAAGCCGAAGCTGAGAGGGAATCCAAGGCTATAGTTATCAAGGCTAATGCAGAACTCACGGCATCTAAAACTTTGAGAAAAGCTGCTGACAATATGAAGAAGAGTCCA
>CP070714.1:513124-521863 GCA_020350385.1 Candidatus Bathyarchaeota archaeon
AGGTAAAGAACGCATAGCTACTGAGACAGGGGCTGGTCAATGGGGCTCTTCTTTAGCCTTTGGCTGTATGCTGTTCGGATTAAAATCTACCGTTTACATGGTTAAAGTGAGCTATCAACAAAAACCCTACAGAAAAATCATGATGGAATCTTATGGCGCAGACGTCTATGCAAGTCCAAGCAATCAAACGGAGAGCGGCAGAGCAATCTTGAAGGAAGACCCTAATAATTCAGGCAGCTTGGGAATAGCCATAAGCGAAGCTGTTGAAGACGCTCTTAACCATGAAGACGCCAACTACGGCATAGGTAGCGTTTTCAATCACGTTCTTTTGCATCAAACCGTAGTTGGATTGGAGACGAAGAAGCAATTAGAAATTGCTGGAGACTACCCAGACGTTATATATGGATGCATAGGTGGGGGCAGCAGCTTTTCTGGGCTTTTCTGGCCCTTCTACTACGACAAAGTGATTAAAAAGGCACCGAAAAACGTTCGCTTTATAGCAACCGAAGCCACAGCCTGCCCGAAGGTTACAAAGGGCGAATACACCTTTGATCACGGTGACACGGCTAAGCTAACTCCTCTAGTTCCGATGCATACTATAGGGCATGATTTCATACCAGCGCCAATTCATGCTGGAGGTTTGCGTTACCATGGAATAGCTCCTACCATAAGTAGGCTAGCTACAGCAAAGCAATTGGAGACAAGAGCGTATAATCAAATAGAAGTTTTCGATGCAGCCAAACTCTTCATTCAAACTGAGGGCATAATCCCAGCGCCAGAACCAGCCCATGCCATCAAAGGAGCCATTGATGAAGCCTTACGGTGCAAAGAAACAGGGGAAGAAAAAGTTATTCTATTTCTGCTGTGCGGCCACGGCTATTTCGACATGCAAGCCTATGATGATTACTTGAACGGCAAGTTACTTCCATACGAATATCCAGCAAAAAAAGTCGAAGAATCGATGAAAAAACTTAGAAATCTCTATCCTTGGCTAGACGAAGTCAAAAAGAAGTATATTTGAAAAGAATTCCCGTGTGAAAAAAACGCCTGAGGTGCGGAAAGATGACACCGCAGCGCGTAATCTCTCAATTTTTTGTGTTATAAAGGGCCACAGTATATACATTCTCGAGTTACTTGCTCTAGCGCATAGTTGGAGAAGGAATAAGCGTTGTATGCAAAATTCAAAAATAAGGTTTCCGCAAAAACTCTCGGGTTAATTGTTAATCCTGTTGCTGGAATGGGTGGGGCTGTTGGACTTAAAGGCACTGATGGCAGAGCGATTTTGAAAAAAGCTGTATCTCTCGGGGCAAAACCCATAGCACCTGAGAGGGCCAAATTTTTTCTTTCATAATTAAAGTTTGCTGGCGGAAAGATACGGCTCGTTGTAGGCGCTGGAAATATGGGCGAGGAGGAAGCTATAAGTTGTGGATTTGCCTGCACGGTTCTCGGAAAGAAAAAGAAAGAAACTACCGCTGGAGACACACGGGAAATTGCAAGGAAAATCGCTGACGCAAAAGCTGATCTTCTCGTATTCTGTGGTGGAGATGGAACAGCTCGAAACATACTTGAGGCAATCAACAACGATATTCCTGTATTGGGAGTTCCAACGGGGGTAAAGTTGCATAGCTCTGTTTTTGCCGTGGACACAAAAGCTGCAGCGAAGATAGCTATGGGGTTTCTATGGGGAGAATTACCCTTACGAGAAACGGAGGTAATGGATGTTGATGAAAACGCGTTTAGGGAGGGTCGGCTGTCTTCAAGACTTTTTGGGTACCTACTAACTCCTTACAAGCCGTACTTAATTCAAGGAGCCAAGATGGCGAGTCCAATAACAGAAAGTGAACTGCGTAACCAAGCAGCTATAGCAATGTACATTATTGAAAACATGAAACCTAACGTTGCTTACATTATTGGCCCTGGAACAACAACGCGCACTATCGGTGACCTCTTGGAAGCAAAGAAATCTCTCTTAGGAGTAGACATCTTTTACAACAAGAAAATAGTGGCAAGTGACGTGAATGAGAAACAAATACTGGAAAAAATCCGGGGAAAGGCCGCGCAGATAATTGTCACGCCAATTGGGGGTCAAGGCTTCATTTTTGGAAGGGGAAACCAGCAGATAAGCCCAGAGGTGATTCTTCGGGTAGGTCTGGGCAACATAGTTGTGGTCGCTACCGAGGGCAAATTGAGAAGCTTGAAAAGTCTGAGAGTTGACACTGGTGATCCAAACTTGGATGCCGCTCTTCGGTCGCGTAAACTCAAAGTCGTGGCCGACTACAAAACCGAATATGTGACGCGTGTCGAATAATTAGCTGCAATTTTAACTGTATGTATTTTTGCAGTTTTCATAGGTAAATTGAAATACAGAACTCGCAAACAGTATTCTGTTATTACTTGGAGGCTTAACATTTGATTCCCATTAATCTTCCAAAAATCGGCGAAGAAGAAGTCGAAGCCGTTATTAAGGTTTTGAGAAGCGGGGTGCTATCGCAGGGGCTGGGCGCAGGCCCTACGGTCACACAATTTGAAAAAAAATTCGCAGAGTTTGCAGGTGTGAAGCACGCCATAGCTGTAAACACTGGCACTGCAGCGTTGCACTCGGCGATTATAGCTGCGGGTGTTAAACAGGGCGACGAGGTAATACTGCCTAGCTTCACTTTTGTGGCTACAGCCGAAGCAGTTGTAATTGCTGGAGGCAAACCAGTGTTCACCGACATCAACCCCGAAACCTACAACATTTCTCCTGCTGAAATCAAAAAGAACATAGCAAAAAAGACCAAAGCGATAATACCCGTAGACCTTTATGGTTTATCTGCCGAAATTAAACCCATCAGTGAAATTGCCACTAAACACGACTTGGCGGTTGTTGAAGATGCAGCTCAAGCGCACGGGGCAACCTACAATGGAAAGCCTGCCGGAGTTTTCGCAGACGCTGCCTGCTGGAGCCTCTACGCCAGCAAGAACATGACCACAGGTGAAGGCGGCGTTATAACCACAGACAGTGATGAAACGGCAGAGGCATTGCGGTTGATAAGAACTCATGGAGAAAAAGCCAAGTACGCCTCGCTGATGCTTGGCTATAACTATCGCATGTCAGAAATACAAGCCGCCATAGGTTTAGTGCAGCTGGAAAAGTTGCCCTCTTTTGTGGCTAAGCGTCGCGAAAACGCCAAAAGACTTACTAGACTACTTGCGAAAATAGAAAGATTACAGTTGCCAGAAGAAACGAAAGACCAGCAACACAGCTGGTACCTCTATACTGTCAGGCTTAAAAATGCCACAGAAAACGAAAGAAACAAAATTGTGGAAGAACTAAGGCGAAAGAGCATAGGCGCCGAAGTATACTATATCCAACCTGTGCACCTAATGCCCTACTACCACGAAAATTTCGGAGGGCGCAGACTGTCCGAGACAGAAAAAGCGGCAAAACAGGTCTTCTCTTTGCCCATCCACCAAGGCGTCACGGGGGCGCAGGTAGACTACATAGGCAAGACTCTTCTTGGTCTCTTATAACAAAGTGTCGGCGTTAAGGTTTATACGGATTGCTTCCTTAGTACCTTATTGCCAAATTGTTCTCTGGAGCAGGTACAATGCGAAAGAAAGTTATAATTAAGGGCGCGGCTGGAAGAGATTTTCACAATTTTAACGTTTATTTCAGAAATAACCGAAACTATGAAGTTGTAGCTTTCACAGCTTCGCAGATTCCTGGGATACAATGCAGAATTTATCCGCAAGAGCTCGCTGGAACCGATTATCCCATTGGCATACCTATTTATCCAGAGGAAGAGTTGCCACAATTGATAAAAGAGTTTGATGTCGACCAGGTTGTTTTTGCCTACAGCGACGTTTCACACGAATACGTCATGCATAAAGCCTCATTGGTCTTGGCTAACGGTGCAGACTTCTGTTTAATGGGCTCTAAAGCAACTATGTTAAACGCGAAGGTTCCAGTGGTCGCCGTGTGCGCTGTCAGGACAGGCTCTGGGAAAAGCCAAACCTCGCGGCTGATTGCCAAGATTTTGAAAGATAAGGGGCTAAAGGTTGTGGTGGTTAGGCACCCTATGCCCTATGGTGATTTGAAAAAGCAGATTTTGCAGCGTTTCGCTTCTCGTCAGGACCTGGACAAGTGTGAATGCACAATTGAGGAGCGAGAGGAGTATGAGCCTCACATTGATAGTGGAATAGTTGTCTATGCGGGAGTGGACTACGGGAAAATCCTTGAAGAAGCCCAAAAAGAAGCTGAAATCATAATCTGGGACGGCGGCAACAACGACTTGCCCTTTCTCAAACCCGACTTGCACATAGTTGTGGCTGATCCGCGTCGAGCTGGGCACGAATTGACATATTATCCTAGCGAGGTTAACCTGCGGTTGGCGAACGTGGTGATCGTGAACAAAGTCGATACTTCAGATTCAGCTAAAATTATACAAGTAAAAGAGAACGTCAAGTCGGTTAATCCAAACGCCGTGATATTAGACGCGGCTTCGCCAATCACTGCAGACAAACCCGAGCTAATCAAAGGAAGACGAGTTTTGGTGATTGAGGATGGACCCAGTGTAACTCATGGCAACATGCCCTACGGGGCCGCGATGATTGCTGCAAAAAAATTTGGAGCAAAAGAGCTGGTCAATCCAAAACCCTACGCTGTTGGCTCGATAAGGGCGACCTATGCTCAATATCCACATCTGGGTTCGATTCTTCCCGCGGTTGGATACGGTGAAAAACAAATAGCTGAGCTTGAAGAGACCATTAACACTACGCCATGCGATATTGTCTTGATTGGAACTCCCATTGACTTACGAAGAGTGATTAAAGTGAATAAGCCAACTGTAAGAGTTAAATATGAACTTCAAGTAATAGGACCTGTCTGTCTCGAAGAAATATTGGACGATTTCTTGAAGGATGCGTTAAAAAGTGGCTAATGAAGAAAATATTTCACGAGTTAAGATAAAGTTCATTATAAATGGTTTGGGCAGAGCGGAAGGCGAACTCGTAAGGTTTTTGGCGCCTAGAACAATAGATACCATTGTTCGAAAACTTCCTGTTGAGGGCAGAGCTGCTTTATGGAAAGAAGAGGTTTACTTCGAAATTCCTGTTAAAATGGGAGAAGAAAAAGCTAAACCCACCGTGGAAACCGGAACCATCGCCTTTTGGCCCATGGGAAGCGCTCTCTGCATATTCTATGGGCAGTCACAACCCTACAGTCCAGTGAACATTTTGGGCAAAATCTCAAATAATCTGGAACTGTTTAAACAGGTTAAAAGCGGCGTAACGATTAGGGTTGAGTTGCTAAGCTAATAAGCCAGCGAGCTATCTTCCCACATCTGCAGAAGTCGTTCGCATTCTTCTTTCACGCTTTTATCTTGGCTCTTTTTCTTTAGAATTTCCAAAAATTCTATACGCTTTTCTACTGAACGCTTTTCCGCGATGCCTCCATAATAAAGTTTGCCTTCAAGATATTCTTTCATATGATTGGCTTTCTGAACGAAAAGACTGGCAGCGTCGACAGGATTTTCAACTGCAAACTTGTTCGCCCATATTGCCGCTTCTGCCTCTCGAAGTTGCGTTAAACCGTCAATTTCAATGATTTGCCTGATATAAATTCTTAAAAACTCGTAATATCCCGCTGCCCTTATCCGCTCAAGGACTTGGCGGACTTTTTCTTTAAAGTCTGAGCTTCCTTCTACCGTTAAACTATGCTTGTAGCCTTTGTTTATGAGTTCTCTTGCTGTTTTAACTTCTTTCGCGGTGTAAACTCTTTCTGGAAATTTCAAACTGGATTAAACTCCTTTTTTCAAAGCGAAAATTGTGCCAAGTCTGAGGTTAACGCTTAGAATCAAGCTACTACGGGCTTGTATACTTTTATGTTGTGGCTTCCCGAGACTAATTGCACTACGCCGTTTTGTTCTAGTTGCTCCAAGAAATCTTTGGCCGTGCTTATTCGAATGTTGAACCGTGAAGCCACGGCGTAAGGCGTCAAAACTTTCATTTTCTTTATTTCGTTAACGATTTTCTCGTTTTTCACGTTTGGAGGGATTACAGCTATGTGCTTTCGTTCTTTCAGGGGTCCAACTTTTTCTTTCTTTTTTTCTGCTCTTTCTTCTTTATCCCTTCTAGCTTGTACGCGTTCCATTTGCTTTAGACCGAGTTTCTTTTTTCCACCCATTTTTTTGGCCTTTTTGGCTTAATTATTCCTGCACTAGACAAGCTGAGTTATTTCAACTTTATGCTTGTTCTTCCACTCTTTGATTGGCACGCCAAGTTTTCTTTCAACTTCAGCTCTGTGTATAGAGTTCATAGTGCAAAATGGTATTATACGTCCGTCTGGCACTGCGTAGTGGATGACACATCGTTGAACTCGCTCCAAGTCGAAGTTGTATGGGTCCATGAAGTGCATGGCCGAAAGCAGAATAGTTTTCCTTTGCAAATCACCTAATGCTTTGTAGTTTCCCTCTGTTAGGACTCGCAAAAGGTATTTTCTCAGAAAACTGAATTTTACATGTCTCGTGGCTCCAAGCAAGCGCAGTCTGGCTTTGTTTTTGCTTCCTTTCGAGGCGTATTCGTAAACTTTTCTCATGGTTCCAACAAACTTGTCTACATTCACGTAACGTGTAATTGGTTTAATTTCGCCGTTTTCCACGAAGAGATACGTGGCCATTCCGCAGTGCGGGTGCGCTGTGAAGTCGACATACCGCTTGTTTTGCAGGGCGCCTACGGCTTTTGAAACTGGCACAACCGTTGGCACTGGATAAAAGTCTGAAACCTTCACTTTACCCTCTGTTTGTTCCTCAGCAAGGTGCATGAAATCAGGGATTGTAATGCGCATTCTGTCTCTTTCTTTTTGTGGGAGTCTTCCGCAAAGGGAGACTGGCTGAACATTTATGCACCTTATCACATCGAAGTTTTGAGCTGCGAAATTTATGATATCACCAAGTTGGTTGTCGTTGGCTCCTTTAACCAGCGTGACCACCAAGACTATGCTACGTAAACCACCTTGGCGGCAGTTTTCGATAGCCTTCATTTTTGTGTCGAGAAGATTAACTCCACGGATGAACTCATAAACTCCAGGTGTTAATCCGTCAAATTGCAAATATACGGTGCTAACCCCCGCAGCCTTAAGTTCTCTACAGTAATCCACGCTCTGTGAGAGTCGAACTCCGTTAGTATTGATCTCCACGTGGCGGAAGCCCACTTCCTTTGCTTTTCGAATCAAATCGAACAAATCATTACGGATTGTTGGTTCACCGCCTGAGAACTGAAGCGCCGTAGCTGGCACAGGGTCATTTCTCCGCAGGTTTTCCATCATTTCTGCAATTTCGTCCTTAGTAGGCTCATACACATAGCCAGCGGCGGCTGCGTTCGCAAAACAGACTGGGCATTTAAGGTTACACCTGTTCGTCACATCGATTATTGCGAGAGCCGTGTGGGATTTGTGCTCTGGGCATATGCCGCAGTCGTAGGGACAACCATTGACCGTTTTTGTGTGGGGGTTGTTCAGGCCTTCGCCGTCGTACCTGAGTTCTTCAGCTCGCGTGTATTGTTCATAATCCGACCAGTATACTTCTTGGAAAAAGCCATGTTCCGGGCACTCTTTTTTGATGTAAACTTTTCCGCCATCCTCAAAAATTGTCGCGTCTAAAACTTTCAAGCACTCAGGACAAATACTCTTCGTATCCTTAATCTCGTTCATGCTTTTCACTATGCCTTCTAGTGATTGTGCTTTCGAAGGGCTTAAGAGCAAAACTGTTCATAATAAGGTTTCCAAACCTTTCCTAAGGTGATTGAGGGGGAACCAGGATGTCAATCAGCGAAAACACGCGTAATACTCTGCGAGAAATGGGTTTAAACGCCTACGAGATTGATGCTTACATTGTGCTATTGAAAGGCGGACAGATGACAGCTATGGAAATAAGCCGGGAGGCGTCTGTTCCCTACTCAAAAATTTATGAAGTCTTAAACTCGCTTAAGCAGAAAGGCTGGGTGAAAAGCTCAGAAAGCCGTCCTTTTAAATATTACCCTGTTCCACCCGTTGAAGCTACGGCATTTACAAAACTTGGGCTTGAAGACAAATATCAAAGCTGGGAAAGCACCATTGCTGAGGAATTACAGCCCTTATATGAAAAAAGAGAATTAGTTGAGCGCCCAGACATGCTTATACTGCGTGGACAGCAAGCGGTTCTTACCAAATTAGAAGAGGTTCTCACGAAAGCCACAAAAGAGGTCATGATTGCCGCTCCCGAATTCGCTAGGATCATACTTTCATCTACAGACCCGTTAATGAGCCGCTTAAAAAAAACCGTAACCGTTAAACTCATGGTGGCGGGGAAAAGTAAAGACTGGCTTTTCCTGAAAAAAGTTCCTGTCGTAAGCGAGTTGCGCATTAGGGATCACATGTTTGGTGGTGGAGTAATCGCCGACGGCAAGGAAGCCATGCTCTTCTTAGGGGAGGAAAAACCTAGTTTAGTTATCTGGAGTAATCACGTTGGATTAGTCGGATTTGCACGAGAATACTTCCAATTCCTATGGGACTCCTCAGCCACCGCTTAAGCAAAAAATACGTTGATTTCTTTCTACGGCGCCTCAAAAGCACTATAGCAAATACAGCAATCGCGATAATGGCTCCTGCAAACAAGGCAAGCCAAGTAACATCAAGCCCTAAGAATACACTCGGTGGCGCTGGACTTGCAGGTGGTGCTGGAATGGGGGGTGGCGTCGGCGGTGGAGGCAACGCTTGCTGGG
>CP070714.1:521963-547034 GCA_020350385.1 Candidatus Bathyarchaeota archaeon
AACTCTTCAGTTCCAAACTGAAATGGATTCTTCCTAACAAGAAGAAGCTGGTAAAGTGTGTGTGAGTCCGATGGTGGGGCTGCCCGGATTTGAACCGGGGTCACGAACGCCCGAGGCTCATAGCCTAGACCAAACTAGCCGACAGCCCCTTTCACTTCATTTTTAGCTGTACTCTATTGAGAGGTCATAGAATAGTTTTCCTTAACCTTTAAACTTTTAGCGTTTAAGATCTGGATTATCAAATTGAATATATGCACGTAAGAGGGGCACTCGTCTATGGAACTGTCGTAGCTGAAGGCGTGGGAGCGACGTTTTTGTGGTATAATCTAGCGGCTATGCAAAGTCCCGCTGCCACTACAGCCAGCCAGAAAGACCATTGAAATCCTGCTGACAAGAGAACCCTTAAGGTTGTGCCAGACACAAAAGGTATGGGTAACGTGCTAGTAGTTGACCCCATCAAAGGAACATTAAAGTTTAATACCGTTTGACAAATCACCGTGGCAGCAATCAAGCCAATCACGAAGAATAGCAACGTATACAGAGGTTTCTTATAGCCAAAGCCGAGCAGATGTTTGGAATAAGGCTTTCTCGGAATAATAGAGTAAACCAACATCGCAATACCGCTAGCGAGCAACGTGAGTATGCTCACAACGTTAAGTGCCCATATGAATGGTATGGTGAACGAAGTGTCCAGAAATCCGAAGTTCATATTAACAGGTGAGGCATCTACCTTCACTAAATTATCGCCAACTGTAAGTTGCCACCAAGGATAAAACAGCGACACTACAATTACCATAATTGTTGTAGCTCCGCCAGCGAGGGCAAACCAATTAATTTTAGCCAATATAGCATTCATGTAATTCAATCCTTTATGATACTGGATTCGGAACCTGCATGCTCTCTTCCATCAATCTTTGGTCAATCTGGATTTGAAGTCCGCTGAAGTCCAAAGCCAAGTCAACCAAGACAACGTCAACAAGATCTTCGCCTCTATGCGAAGTGTCAAAGTGGTCAATTGCCTCTTCTGTCCAAGTGCCGAGAGCAGTCATTATTGCAGTTTCACCCGCACCTATGTTGACTGAATCACTGAGGCTGGCATTGCCCAGAAGAAATCCATGATCAACGCATTCAATGTTTCCAGACAACGATTTAATAGTAATATCGATTGGAAACGTATTCTCATACTGGAAAGTCACTGAGAATGTTCGTGATGCTTCATCGTATTGTGGTTGACCCACCACAGTGGGAGGTTTCAGTCCAGAGCCATTGGCGCCGTCGCCACCCAATAAATCATCTGCTATTTCATTTATCTCCGAAGGAATGACTAATCCTGGCAGGTTATCTTGGTAAGCAAGCAACATTCCTAAAATAGGTATAGCAAAAATGGCTATAGTGATTAAGCTCAGAAGCAGCCGTACCTTGTCCATATCATTTCTCCATCTTTTACTCTGCTCGTTTTTATAGACGGTTTTTGGTTTTTATGATTTATGAACCCTTAATCCTTTTAGAAGCAATAAGAATGCTTCAGAATAAGCGATCAATTATAAACTATTAACAAAGGTAGAAAGGAAGGCTGCTTCTGCAGCATTTTATTCTTTGTACGGCCTGCTAAGAACCTCCTTTACTTTGTTGCTTATAACTGGACCAAGTCCGTGAACTGTTTTTGACCAGTCGTCCACGTTAATAAGTGCGTTCAGCGGTGTCTGATAGCACTTAAGTATAGCTGTGGCTTTTTCCCTTCCGATATTGGGTAAACTGGCGACGAAATACACTTGTGCGTCAGATAAGGTTCCAGTTTTCTTAAAGGGATGAACCGTTGGAGTTCTTTTTTCCACGATTTGTTCTTGTCTGGCAGCCACGTATAGGAAATCGATTGACTCCTTGTATGATTTCGTGTTGACAATGGCTATGCCATTCTTTGCCAGATTGAACATGGCGCCCCAAATCGCTGCGGGCTGGATGTGACTGAACTTGTAGATTATTGGCAAATAGCCCTCCAAAAGGATCAGCGACTTCGGATAAACGTCCTTAAGCCTGAACAGCTGCTCAAAAAGGTATCTCCGAGTGAGCGTATAAACGAAATCGGTGACAGTTTTTCTCTCCACCGCACACTGGTCAGACAGGATGTAGTCGCCTTTTTCAAGAGCTTCAGTTTTGACTTTGGCGCCGCGCTCAATCAAACCCTTAACAATCTTGGCTGCGGTGTTTGCTTCGCGACTGTCAACGATGATTGTAGGTATTTTTTCATTCTTCTTTTTTTCATTCAAGTATGGGAGAAGAGTTTCGGTTCCAGACATAGGCTCAACTCATATTAACGTAATCAGAACTCGGTTTATTTTACTTCCGCTTTCATGAAAAACTTGCCTATTTCCGAAAACAGCAAACAAAAATGACCAAATTAACCCCTCTGCTATTAACGAGTTTTCTACGCTGTTGCGTTCCGCTTCTGCGAGACGGTGAAATTTGACTATTCATACATTGTTAAGTATAACCGGTTTTTGCGCTTTTTTTACGTCTTTCTTCTAAAGGGACGTCTTTCAATGAAACGTTCTTCAGAATTTCATCCAAGCGTTCTCTGATAGTTTCTTTCTGCAAGCTGAGGAAGTTCCTTATCCCACAGGGGGCTCCTCGATTTTCTAATGCGAGAACCCGTAACTACTCACTTCTGGCCTTAACCCCAAAATGCATGCATCTCTATTCAAGGCTTCAAAACTTGTAATCATCTCGATGCAACAATAGACGCCCACTATATGCTAGAACAACAGGCAACATGTTCTATAACAGTCTTCTATGCATCGTTGCTGTCAAAACCTAATTACCTATTCTAATAAATACATACGGCAAGAGAAAAAATGTTCAAGGGTTGTCGACAAAAAAAAGGTGGGAGAGTTTAAAGTCCCTTTTTAGTTATTTCCTTTACGACGCCAGCAGCGACAGTTGTCCCCATATCTCTAACGGCGAAGCGACCAAGTTCTGGAAATTCCTTGTAGTCTTCTATGGCTATCGGGCGCAGAGGCTCCATCCTTACCCAAGCTGCGTCGCCAGTTTTGAGAAAGCTGGGATTCTCTTCGACAACTTGGCCTGTGCGCGGATCGAGTTTCTTTAGAAGTTCAGTGAACCTGCAAGCGATTTGGCCTGTGTGATAATGGAGTACTGGCGTGTATCCAGCGGCAACGGCGGTTGGGTGGTAAATCACAATTATCTGTCCGATGAACTCAGTGGCTACGGTTGGCGGGCTGTCCACTGGACCTGCTACGTCTCCGCGGTGAATTTCAGTTTTGGCTATGCCTCTCACGTTCATTCCAATGTTGTCACCTGGCTCAGCTACTGAGATTCTGGAGTGGTGCATTTCCATAGATTTCACTTCGGCGGTCTTTTTGGATGGCATGAAAATGAGGTTGGTGCCTTCTTTAAGCACGCCTGTTTCAACTCTGCCAACAGGAACGGTGCCTATGCCAGTGATGCTGTAAACATCTTGAATGGGAATTCGTAATGGTTTGTTAGTTGGCTTGGGAGGCAATTCTAAAAGGTCTAAGGCTTTTATCAAAGTTGGCCCAGTGTACCAGGTCATTTTCTCGCTTTTCTTGAGTAGGTTATCACCTGTCCATCCTGAGGTGGGTATAAAGTTGATTTTTTCAACCTTGAAGCCTACCATTTTGAGCATGCGTGTAACTTCGTTTTTAATCTCTTCGTATCGTTCTTTGTTCCATTTAACCGTCATATCATCCATCTTGTTAACAGCAACAACCACTTGGCGGACGCCTAATGTGAAAGCCAGAAACGCATGTTCGCGTGTTTGACCGCCTGGACCGATGCCTGCTTCAAACTCGCCTTTTTTGGCTGAGACAAAAAGCACAGCAGCGTCAGCTTGGCTTGCGCCTGTGATCATGTTCTTAACGAAGTCCCTGTGTCCTGGCGCGTCTATGATTGTAAAGTAGAATTTGTTGGTTTCAAACTTTAGGAACCGAAGGTCTATAGTCACGCCTCTTTCTCGTTCTTCTTTAAGGTTGTCGAGTACCCAAGCGTACTTGAATGTGCCCTTGCCAAGTTTTGCGGCTTCGTCTTCGAAAGCTTTTATTGTTCTCTCGTCGATTGCACCTGCTTGGTAAAGTAAGTTTCCAGTGGTAGTGGATTTTCCGTGGTCAACGTGCCCCATGATTACGAGGTTTAAGTGCGGTTTCGCGCTTTTGCTCATTCGTTTTTCCTTCCTTTTTTCGTTTTTTCCTTAAATTTTAGTGCGTTAACACAACTGTTCTTCCAATTATTTTAAGTTTATCATCAGACGTCCAGCGTTTACTATACATATTTTGAGAACCGTTTAGATCGTCTAAAGAGCTAATGCAACGGACTAGAAATTGTATTAAACTTGTTTTAGAAAGTAATAAACTGTTGAAGTGGTATGCCGACAAATTTGCCTCCTGACGCCAAGGACAAATGGGCCGAGGTTGAAGCAACACGGAACCCACGCGAGAAAATTAAGCGCATGCAAGAATTTTTAAGCTTGGTGCCGCAGCACAAGGGCACAATGAAGTTGCGCGGGCAGATTAAAAAGAAGATGGCTGTTTTGCGCAAAGAGATGGAGGAGCGCAAGCAGAAGCGCGCTGGACGGGGCGGACAGAAGTTCTTCATTGAGAAGGAGGGTGCAGCTCAAGTAGCGCTTCTGGGCGTAACTAATGTGGGTAAAAGCTGTTTGTTGTCGGCAGTGACCAACGCCAACGTGGCGGTGTCGCCTGCGCCCTATACTACGCATGAACCTGTGCCTGCTGTGATGAGTTTCGAGGATGTGCAATTTCAGGTTGTGGAGGCGCCAGCAGTGATGGAGGGTTCTGCGGCTGGGCGGGCGTGGGGGTTAAAGTCGCTGGCGCTTGCACGTAACGCGGACGGCTTAATCTTAATGGTGGATTTATCTCGCGATCCAGTTGCACAGTTGAGTCTTGTTCTAGGCGAGTTGGAGAAGGCACGTGTTTTGGTGAGTAAGCCTCGGGGCAGGGTGGATATTGATAGGCGCTACATGGGTGCCGGCTTGAGGATAATTCTTGTAGGCAAGCTTGTGGATTGCAGTATGCATGAGGTTGAGGCGCT
This sequence comes from Candidatus Bathyarchaeota archaeon, assembly GCA_020350385.1. Lineage (GTDB taxonomy): Archaea > Thermoproteota > Bathyarchaeia > Bathyarchaeales > Bathycorpusculaceae. The sequence continues at coordinate 527,046 of CP070714.1, forward strand.
GCTGAGAAGCTATCGCATCGCGGATGCAGTGGTAAAGATTTCTGGTGAGGTGACGTTGGACGAGGTGGAGGATGCGATTTTCGAGAGCACTACGTACAAGCCCGCGATTGTAGTTGCGAATAAGTTGGATGTGGCTGGCGCCGAAGCTAATTTGCAGATGTTGGAGAGTTTTGTTGATGGGCGGGTTCCGGTGATTGCTGTCTCGTGTGAGAAAAAGCTGGGGCTGGAGAAGCTTGGTGAAACGCTTTTCAGGGAGTTGAGTGTGATACGGATTTACACAAAGGAGCCTGGCGTCAGGGAACCTTCACAGAGGCCATTTACACTTCGGCGTGGCGCCACGGTGGCAGATTTGGCGAGGAGTATTCATTCGGATTTTGAGCGGGATTTTGCATTTGCGAGAATCTGGGCTGAACGGTTGGTTTTTAGCCCTCAGAAGTTTGGATGTGGTTTTGTTTTGGAAGATGGCGATGTCGTGGAGATTCATCTACGCTAGTGGCGCTTTAGCGTGAGGATCTGGCGATGCGTTCTATTTCGTGGCGCTTGGCCATGGCTACGCTTTTGATGTCGTGGTTGGCTGCTAGGATTAGTTCATCTGCGATGGTTTCTTGAATACTGCGTGGGTTGTTGATTGAGGCTTTGCGTGCGCCTCCGGTAAGATATCGGAGGGCAAGGTCTATGCGTCTTTGTGGCGCAATGTCTACGCTTAGGTGGTAGACGACTCCGCCGTAGCTGATTCGCGTTACATCTTCGCATGGTGCTGCGTTTTCTACGGCTTGAACGAGAATTTCTACGGGGTTTTTTCCTGTGCGTAGGTGGATTATTTCGAACGCTTGCTTAACTATGTTGGTGACTTTGGCTTTGTTGCCTGCATTTTTGCCTGGGCGCATGAAGCCGTTTATGAAGCGTTCAACTATATTGACTCGTGCTTTGCGGAAGCGTTGATGTTCGTGGCGTCCCATGCTGTGTGGTAGAACCATGGGAGTGAGGTTCAAGTAGCGTTTTAAGCCTTTGTCTTTTACTTCTATATCTTTGAAAGTCCATTTGTGGTAGAGTTTTATGTCTTGTTTTGCTTTGCTCATGGCGGTTACCGTGCAGGTTTTTGTTTGCGTCCGTAGACAAGTTCGTTTAGGCTCACGCCGTTGACTTTAATAACTTTCCAACGGACGCCTGGGATGTCGCCCATGGCCCCGCCTCGGGTACCGCCTATGCCTTCGACGATGACTTCGTCGTGTTCGTCTACTAGGTTTAGGGCGCCGTCGCCTGGTAGGAACGCGGTGATTAAGCGTCCGTTTTTAATTAGTTGTGTCCTAACGCATTTACGTATGGCACTGTTCGGCTGTTTCGATTCTATGCCTACTTTTTCTAGGACTATGCCTCTGCTCATTGGTGCGCCTTGTAGGGGGTCTACCTTTTCGTCTAGGCGGAGCATGCGGCGGTTAAAGTAGCGATCTGACCAACGGAATTTTTTCCGTTTCTTTTTGAGTTGTCGCGCGGCGAATTCGCCTCTCGGGGATTTAGAACCCATACCTACGTTTCCTCTTTGCACACCATACATCCCAACACACATATATAAACAAAACGAACCAAAACAGCCCGAATTCTTTTTGGGCGTTTTAGCTTTCGTATCGTTTCCACGTGCCAAACTCTCAATATGGAAAAAACCATTAGCCTCACGGTTTCCTCTTTCTCTGCAATATTTTGGATTAGAAATTACGCCCAGATCAACACATGGAAAAAACAAAGTTTAAATTTGGGTGGATGTGCTAATATATTTCGCGCATCATTACCACTAGTTAAATGGAAAAAATTCTCAAATCCTCTCTGCTTCCTTCGGAAATTCATAGGTTTCTGGTTCATTAATTTGTGAATTTCGTTGGGGGTTCATCCAGTTCTTTTTGGTTTTGCAGGTTCATTCACTGTCCTTTCAGCTTTGAAACTTCGATATTCTCCGCAGTGTGAACCTCCATTATTAGCACATGTAAAATGGTCAGGATGGAAATAAGGACAGATACTCCTAAATTCACAATAATCCGTAAAAATATTTTGAATTCTATTCAAAATTAATTGAAAACAATTCATTTAGTAAGATCATCCTTTTTTCAAGCAGCGGTTTATGAGATCTTGAGTAGAATTCTTTCGGGTATTCCTTCTCTTTCAAGCACTAAGTATCGTATGCCTTCGGTGTCGCCTACTTGGTCAAGTGTTTTCAATGCTTCTTGAGTTTGTCGCAGAGCATTTAGCCGTTCTTGGTGGCTTTTCACCACGCTTCCTATTGCTTCTAATTCGTTTAAGGCAGTAGCGTCCAAGACTATCTCTAAGCCATTTACCTCAATTTGGTTCGTTTCTTCTTTAGATTGCTTCTTGTTTGTTAGTTTAGCGACTGCGTCGTGCAGTTTTTTCGTTTTTTCAGCTATCGCTCGTCTATCGTCTAGTTGGCGTAGGTACTCGCCGAGGGCGCTTTGTGTTTCGCCTATTTCACTGTCTATCTTATTCGCGATTTCCATCGTTGAACTGTATTCTTTAATGCCGACAAATGGTTTTTCAGTCTGTTTCACGCTTGAGTACATTTGGGGGCTTTGTGGATCAGTGTTTTCTGCTTTTTTAGCTGGTTTTTTGGTTATTTTCGCTTCTTTGCTTGGTTCTTTTGTTGGTTTCGGTTTTTCAGTTCGTTTAGGCTCTATAGTTACCTCAGGTTCTTCGGGTTCAAGTATTTTCTTTAATTTGTCGAACTTTAATTTATCGAACATTTGCTTTCCCGAAGACATCTTATGTATTAATATATAATAATCGCTATTCTGCCACAAACAATATTCTCAAAACAGATATAACAATACCAAAAAATCTCACACCAAAATTCAACCTCTATTTTATGCCATAAACAAAGGAATATAGTGTCGGCAGAGCATAACAGTTTTAAGCCGCAACAATGCCAAAAATCATCCACGAAGGATCGAAGCATAATGGACACTTGGCGCTTAATCCCACTAGAAACTCACAACGCATTTATGAACATGGCTATTGACGAAGCCATCCTAATCTCGCACACTGAAAACTTAGTCCCAAACACGCTTAGGCTTTACCAGTGGCAACCAAGTTCAGTCAGCATAGGCAAAAACCAAAACTCCCATGAACAAGTCTACTTGGACAACTGCCGCAGACTCGGCGTTGACCTAGTCCGCAGAAACAGCGGTGGTGGTGCCGTCTACCACGACCAAAAAGGCGAATTAACCTACAGTATAACTGCACAAATACGTGACCTAAGCCGAACAGCCGACATCATAGGTGCATACACAAGCATTTACGCCGCAATAACCGACGCGTTAAGGCTTTTTGGCGTAGCCGCAGATTTCAGCCTAGGCGACACGAAAAACTGTCCCAACCTGACAGTGAAGGGCAAGAAAATTAGCGGTAGTGCTCAAACCCTAAAGCGAAACGTTGTCCAGCAACATGGCACGCTCCTGCTGAGCGTGGACTTGCCCCGCATGTTCCACCTCCTCCGTGTTCCATTCACCAACAACTGCACCCAAGCCGCCCAAATCGCACAGCGCAAAATCACCAGCGTCCAAAACGAACTAGGTCACGCGGTCACAGCGGAAACCGCCGCCAACGTACTAACACAAGGCTTCACGGCAACACTAAAAATCCACCTAAAAAGCAGCCCACTAACAATGTACGAGCAAGCACTCGCAAAAAAACTCTACACGTGGAAGTACTCAACCGCAAGCTGGAACCAAAAAGGAACGCTTAAGCCTTATTCTCCAAACGCCACCTAACACCCTGAGGTAAATCCTCCACAATCACGCCCATTTCCTTCAGCTCAAGCCTAAGCGCATCCGCACGCGCCCAATCTCGTGCCTTGCGCGCTTCCTCACGCTTATTAATAAGTTCTTCAGCTTCCTTCGGCAACGGTTCTCTTGTTTCAATCTCACCAATCACGCCCAAAACCCCATCAATCTTCCTCATCAACTCCGCTACCTCATTCGCCTCACCCTTGCTAATCATCCCAGCATCGAGCAACCCATTTACCTCACGGACAAAATCAAACAACGCCGCCAAGGCCGCACTCACATTCAAATCATCATCCATCCCCAAACCAAAATCCTTCTCCAACTCGCGCACCAACCCAGCAATCCGATCACCACTGCCTTTTCCATCCGCATCCCGCAATCTCCGCACAAAATTCCGCAACCGCTCTACTGCTACCGTTGCAGAGTCTAATCCCTTAAAAGTAAAATTAAACTGCGCTCGGTAATGTGTCGACAACAACAAAAACCGAATCGCAATTGGGTCGTAGCTTTTCCCTAGCAGATCCCGTAACGTGTAAAAGTTGCCGAACTTCTTCGCCATCTTTTTCCCCTCAACCAACAAATGCTCATTATGCAACCAAAAGCGCACAAAACGCTTACCCGTAGCCGCTTCGCTTTGAGCGATTTCATTCTCGTGATGAGGAAACATGTTGTCAACTCCACCACAGTGAATGTCAAAAGTCTCGCCCAAATATTTCATGGACATGGCTGAGCATTCTATGTGCCAACCGGGTCTGCCTTTGCCTAACTCTGTTTCCCAAAAAATGTCACCGTCTTCTGGTGTCCATGCTTTCCACAAGGCGAAGTCCTGTGCTTGTTCCTTGGTGTACTCATCCGCCTTTACTCTTGCTCCTGCTTTGAGTTCGGCAACTTTAATGTGACTGAGTTTGCCGTAGTTTTTGAATTTTTTTATGGCGTAGTAAATGGATCCGTCTTCGCCCTTATACGCGTAGCATTTTGCGATTAGCTTTTTAATGATTGCTGTCATTTCGGGGATGTGGTCTGTGGCTTTTGTGTAGTGGTCGGCTGGTTTGATGTTTAGAGCTGCGATGTCTTCGAAGAAAGCTTTTGTGTAATGCGCGGTGTACTGTTTAAGGGGAACTTGCTGCTCTTGGCTGCCTTTGATAGTTTTGTCATCCACATCTGTGAGGTTCATTACATGTGTGACTTTGAAGCCGCGGTATTCCAGCCACCGTTTCAACAAGTCTTCAAACAGAAAAGCACGGAAATTACCAATGTGAGCGTAGTCGTATACTGTGGGTCCGCACGTATACATTCGCACTTTGCCCTCGTTAATGGGAATAAACGTTTCTTTTCGGCGAGTTAACGTGTTAAAAAGACATGTGCTTGTAGCTGCTTGTGTGTTCATTTGTTGTCCTCTGTGAAAGTACACGGACAGAAATTATTTAAGCATTCCAGTGAACTTGGCCCTCTCACAAAACTATGGAAAACGATAGTTTTCTACTTCATATGAGGCACTGAAACAGAGAGAGAAGCACCGTTTCAGTAACCGCTACTCTAACTTGTGCGAGGCAGCTACCTCTTCCCTTATAAATAGAATGAACTTTTGGGTAGAATCGTTCTTTCAGGATTGAAAACTACATCTTAACCTCTATTGCACAAGTAGAATTATTTTCTTGCTTTTGCCGTAATCGTTTTTCTGCGTTTCAATAGCAAGTATCCTGCTGCGACTGCGATGGTTGTTGTCACTGCTACGGCTACAACCAAAACTGTCGGGAAAGGCGCTATATCGAAGCAAACCGTTTCAGAGATGCCAGTATTCCCCACAAGATCTGTGGCATAAAAGGTCAGACTATGAGGGCCCTCAGAAAGCACAGCCAAAGTGACATTCCCCGTTACAGTCACATTATCCTGCTCGTCTAGGCTGTAGCCCATCCACGAAACTGGCTCATTAATTGTAAAAGCTGATTGGATGTCATGCTCTCCGTAAGTTTTGTTCTCTGGAAATAAAATCACAACCCTAGGAGGGAGGGTATCCACAGAAAAATGAACAGTGCTGGAGGAAGCCGTATTTCCAAAAGCATCGTTGACGTAGACTTTAACAGTGTGCTCGCCCTCAGACAACCCAGACAATGTCGTGTCGCCACTAACCGTTATCTCTGCTTGAGCATCCAAGCTATAGCCAATCCAAGTCGTCGGTCTATTCACACTAAGAACCAACTCAACGCTGTCCGAGGTATATGTTTTATTTTCTGGAGATAGGATGCCCACTTCCGGCGGCACAGTCCCATATCCAAAAGGCAAGTACCGCTCGTTAACATCCAGCCAATTCTCGCCGTCAAACCCTCCGATCGCGTACAAAACCTCATCCACAACCGCAAGCCCCAAGTAACCCCGAGCCGTAAGCATAGAAGCCCCAGTGCTCCAAACATCACTTTCAGAATCATAGGCGTAAACCACGTTACTGTAACTAACCTGATCGAACCCTCCCACGACATATATCCGCTTAGGCGCCGTGAGACCAATGGTTGCTTCTGCCGCCGAGTAACTTCCAGCAGCGGGAAGACCAGTCCGGCTACTCCAGGTGCCGTTAATAGCATCATAAACTTGGTTAGAACCAACAGATGTAAGATTATTAAATTCCTCTAAGAGTTGCCGCGACCCTCCAAACACGTAAATCTTACCATCAACCACCGTAGATGCATAACCGAAAACAGGAATAGGCATCCGCGACTCCGTAGTCCAAGAATTGGAGGTTGGATCATAAACCTCGTTCACATCAAGCTCGTGATACAATGGGCCATCACCCCAATACTCTTTTCCGCCAATCAGGTAGATCTTGTCGTTCACTACGCTTGCACACAAGTCCGCTCTAGGCGTAGGCATATCCTCTTTAGCCTCCCAAGTGTTCGTCGCTGGGTCATAAACTTCGGTCACTCCAGTGAATCCCAAATTGGTACCTTCTCCAACCGCTCCGCCTATCACGTAAATCTTACTTTGATAAACAGCAACCGCGAAACCGCTTCTAGCAGTTGGCATCGGCGCTCTAGCCTTCCACGTATCAGTCGCTGGGTCATACTCCTCATTGACAGCAAGTTGCGCATCATTATCTAACCCTCCAATAGCGTATATCTTTCCGTTTACAACCGCGACTCCAAGTCCGCCTCTTGCAGTAGGCATGGGCGCCATAATTTTCCATTCGTTTTCAGCTGCGTCGGCAAGGGGAAACTGAAAGGTGGACACAAATATGGAAACAGCAAGCAGGATGATTACGGATTGGATTAGCTTTTTGTTCATTAGCTAAGAGTCACCCAAGTTCTCTCTAATAATTGCGTGCTTTACCTTTATATGGTTGCAGGATTTCCGGGTTAAATAGTCCATAGTTTTATTGTCTCGCTTCGACAGTTCCAATCAGTATGAGTTAAAGTACAAAATCTATACATTTTCACGTACAAAACAGAAAAATAACCCAAATTGCCAACGTCAATACTGAATGCCGATGTATAGGACAGGCGTAGCCAACCTACCCCTCCATGGTGGCAAAGCGCCAGCGTGGCTCACCGTCCGCATGCGCAAAATGGCTGAGGAAATAGCCGATATTATGATCGATACGCATGGTACAGAGGTCTTCTTAACGCGCCTGTCAGACCCCTACTGGTTTCAAGCATTGGGCTGCGTTTTGGCTTATGATTGGCACAGCTCAGGCGTAACAACCGTTCTGACGGGCGTTCTCAAACAAGCGCTGTCGCTTGAGAAACATGGTATAGTGGTCTGTGGCGGAAAAGGCGCAACCTCGCGAAAAACACCTGTGGAAATCGCCGAGGTTGGCGAGAAATTCGGCTTCGCAGAAGACCATATTAAAACTCTCACGTACACGAGCAAAATGACCGCCAAAGTTGACAACACAGCTATTCAAGCGGGTTATCAGCTCTACCATCACGCGTTTCTCTTGACTGAAAACAAGAAATGGGCCGTAATCCAACAGGGCATGAGCGCGGAAGACCGCAGCGCACGGCGCTACCACTGGCTATCAGGCACTAACGTCAGCCTTATCGTAGAGCCGCATAACGCTATAGTTGGCGACGTAAAACGCGAAAAAGCTTTGAACATGACCGCAAAAAAGAGTGAAGGCGCAAGAAAAGCATCAGTAGACATAGCCAAAGAACCCGCCGCAAAAGTCATGCGCCTATTTGAGGCAACGAGACCGCTGCATCAGAAATCCCTCCAAGAATGGCTACCAAAGACAAAGTCTAACCCTTGGCACCAGTCCATTGAGGCGCTTGATATGCCTAGAAAAATAAATTGGGAGACAATGAAGCGAGTTTACGAGTTCCAACCAAAAAACTACGAAGAACTTCTCAGCGTAAGAGGCGTCGGGCCTGCTACTGTGCGCGGTCTAGCTCTCGTGGCAGAGCTGATTTACGGCGAAAAACCGAGTTGGGCTGATCCAGTGAAATTCTCTTTTGCCTATGGCGGCAAGGACGGTGTTCCTTTTCCAGTTGACCGCAGAGCCATGGACGAGTCGATTCAGATGCTAAAGCAAATGGTGCAAGCAGCGAAGATTGGCGATAAAGAGAAAACGCGTTCGCTGCAGAGACTTAGGCGATTTGTGCCGGAGAACGCAAACTCGTATGTTCAAACAGCATAACGCTGATTGTGGAGAAAGGAAATGTTGAAGACAAAAAAAGTTATGTGGTTTAGAATAGCAGGAACCTGCGGCATCATAGCACCCATTCTCGCATTTACGTTTATTTATCTAGCAGTAACTTCTTATCCGCAATTCAGCTGGATGGACAATGCACTGAGCGATTTAGGCGTGGTGCCCGGCGTTACTGCAGCACTTTTCAATTACGGTTTAATGATCACCGGAATTTTCATTTTCATATTTTCAACAGGCATGTTCCTGTTTTGGGGTGAAAAAGTTTTAAGCCGAACTGGTTCTTTCATTTTTGCTTTGGCTTGCTTGTCTCTTATTGCAATAGGTGTTTTTCCAGAGAATGTTAAGCCCGCGCATTACTTGGTTTCTGTGACGTTTTTTGTGCTCATGCCAACATCCATGCTAGTCATTGCTGGGGCCTTTTGGCTTATTAGACAAGTGGGGATGGCTGTGTTCACGTTGTTAGTGGCGGTTGTTGCTGCAGCGCCTTGGGTGCTGCTTTTCTCGGTTCGCATTGTTTCCGGCGTGGCTGTTCCCGAGGCTATTTCTGGTCTTGCAGGCTTTATATGGGTGGTAGTTTTAAGTTCTAAGATGCTCAGGGATGCGTCACAAGCAAAAATTTCTTAATTAAGGTTTATGGTTTGTGAAAATTCCCGCGCTGTGCATTACCTCGAAGTTCTTCAAGATGCAGCGTCCACATATATTTGAGCGCAACAGTAAGAAGAAAAAGACAGCGCATATCTTTGGGTTTCTGCGTATTTGATGGCTTCTTCGCTTGGAAAAGCTATAGCATTAGCTCCTGCTTTTAATGCCAAGAGGTCTGTTTTATCTCGGTGTTTGCCTTTCGGTCGCATGCAACCCAAGACTAGTGGCGTTTCAAGAAACATTATCCGTGCAGTTGCCATTACTCTTGCAATTTCGGCTGCCAGTGGCGGTTCAGTCTCAGCCAAGGCTGTTCCGGTTATGGGCGTGAAGGCTATCACAACAATAGCAGAAGGCTTGAATGATGATATCATTTTAAGCGCGTGGAACTCGCCTTTCAATTCTCCATGGTGAAGCCCCACGATAATATGAGGCACAAAATTTAATCTTGCTCTGTGCAACGCTTTCAACGAGTTCGCGTAGTCTTTAACTGTCGTATTTAAGTTGTAAACTTTCCTTATGGATTCATTGGAGCCGACGATATCTATTAATGCAGCATCCACCCCTGCCGTTTTAAGCGCGAAAGCCGTGGCAACGTCAATTATGCCCGTATGAACGAAGACCGTTAAACCTAATTTTTGTTTAATTTTCTCAATTGCGGGAATGAACTGCTTCAGAGGAACCGAACCATCTGGCAAGCACCCACCGCTCACAAGGCATCCTAAAGATCCGTTTTGTTTCAGCTCTGCGCCGAGTTTAAAAAGCTTTTCAGGCGTGGTGGCTGGAAGCATGGTTTGTAGAACTTTTCCTCCGCAGTGTTTGCAGTTGAGCGCGCACTCCGTGCCCGTCACGGACACGGTTGGAAAGTGAGTTGGCGAAGAGCAGTAATACGTTGTTTTGTAGTACATAAAACTCGGGGCATAAAAATGGACTTTCCTCGATTTAGAAATAAATATTCCAGAGTTTAGTAAGCTTAATAGTTCTTTTTCGCTTGTACGCCAAATTGTCTCAGGAGAGAGCTGCACCATTGTCTTTCGCTATGAAAAGAACCCTTTTGGCTGTGCTTAATACTTTTCGTTTCGTTTGGTTCGCTCTCTCTTTTCTTCTATGTATTCTGAGAGCGCTGGAATAACTTTAAGGGCTTCGTTCATCTTTTTCATTGTGATTTGCAGTTTCTCGAGCCGTCTTGCAATGGTGAGGGTCTTGAAAATCGCTAAGCCTCTCCTTGTTAGGGCATAACGCTTTCTTTTCTTAGAATTTTTTTCTTCTACAAGACCGTTTTTGACCAGAAAGTCGAGCCGTTGACGAAGAGCAACGCAATCCATATCGCAAGCGTAAGCGATAGCGTCAACAGTCATAGGCTTATCAACTAAAGCTGTTAGAATATCTTCGTAGAGTTGAAGTTTAGACCTTCGCATGTCTACAAGCCCCGATTCTTCATGTGTTCTTTTTGAATAAAGGATTTGTGAATTCCTAATCTTAAATAAAAAACCCGCACAAAACTCAGAATCAACCGTAATTGCAGAACGCTTTAGGTTTTGGTGCATGAATTCAACTGCGGCATAATACGTATATGAACGCTAGAGTTTATCAGTAGAAGAAGAAACATAAAACTGGTTTCGGAAAAAAGCAAACAACTAGCATCAATTTCTATGCATTTGTGAGTTGAAGACCAGATTTTGGGTCTACTGACCGTAAGTTCCTGTTCTAATTCTTTCTGCGAGCAAATCAACGAATTCGATAGGCCAAACATCATCGCATACATCATCAGCAAGGAAGTTACGCTCATGATAATACGGGATGAGGTCATTTTTTAGTAGCAATATCAGGAGGAATTCATGTCCGTAGGTTCGTTTGAAAAGTGAGTATTTGTTGGCTTGTTTTCGGGTCATTTCGTAGTGAGGCTCCAAAATAATCTTTCTTCCATGAATTGATTTGTCGAGAATGAAATCTGGCGTATACGTGTCACCGGGCAGAGGGAAACTGATTGTTTCGTAACCGTAGGGAATTTTCATTTTCGAAAGTGTGCTTGCGGTCTTCTTCTCCCAGCCGCTCTTGTAGCGACTCATTTTTTGATAGTATGCATGTGGTTGTCCAGTCACCTTATGCATATGGTCAAAGAACTCCAGTGCCTCTTTCAATGTATTTCTGCTTAATTTTTTTTGCTTGAGCCACCTGCCGAGCAAGAAAAAGGGATAATCGACCTTTGCGGGGTCTTTTGGAGATAGCAGTTTAGCGAAATCCGTGATACGTTTGCGAGCCTTCATTGCGGTGTTCTTGTCTTTCCACAGAGGGGGTGCAGCTGATTTTATCAAGCCTAAGCTCGCAGCAACGCTAGCATTTTCTCTAGTTAAAGGGACGTAGAGATTTTCTGGTGAAAAATGACTGAAAAGTTCCAAGTCGGGTTTAGGGCGTACCATCCACCTCATATATGTCCACGCTTTGTCTTTGTGTGACACGCTCGTTACCTCAATGTTTTGAGCGAGATTTTCCGCCAAATCCACTGGCTTGCTAAACCTCTGAGAATATTTTATAAGGTTTTTTTCCGCTCTATTCCTAACAAACCTATTGACGTGGGTCAAAACTTCGGGTATTACTCTCTTATAAACACCCAAATCACTGTAAAATCCGCATTTTTTAATCTCCTCCTCAAATATGTGAGGCTTGAGAATCTCGAAGAGACGGTTCCTAAATATTTTGTGAAGATGGACGAGAAGCATCCTGGCATTTTCAGAAAAGCCAACAACTCCGTCTTCAAGCACTGATGATGCTAATAAGAAATAATGTGCTGCGGTCTTCCTTTCTTCGTAGTCTTCAGAATATGGGTTAACGAGTAATCTTGGGCTCATTCTCCGATCCCATTGAACATCAACAACATTGGAGTTCATGTCCACAAATCTCGAAAGTGAGGAAAACACCTCGCCCGTTGCCATGATAGTCAATCTCATTATAGTAATGTGTGAATTGATTTAATAATTGCTGCTCATACTGGGCGTATACTCGCTTGAACAAGACAATTGGCAATCTCTCTTGCGATACGAAACACAGAGAATTAGACAGTTCTAGATTGACTTTATTCTTGGCTCTAAGCTAATATATTGTTCTTTTAACTATTTCGTAACACTAAGAGTTATTAGGTGTGGCAGTTGGCGAAAGTGCCGAGTTGTGGAGAATCTTACCTTCCACTGCAAATTCGTGTTTCCGTAGGCTCCGCCATAACTATCGGGCTTTTAGAGGGCAAACTTGACGCTGAACCTACAACAGTTTATCTGATGACTTATAAGACTGGCAAATGCGCAGCCAACTGCGGTTTTTGCCCTCAAGCACGAAACAGCCGCAGCAAGGTAGAACTGCTCTCCAGAATCTCTTGGCCTCCTTTTTCAACTAAAAGCGTTCTCAAAGGAATTGGAAACACGTATACTAATCGGAGAATAAAGCGGGTCTGCATCCAAGCCCTGAACTACTATAATGTCTTCAAACATCTGGTGGCGTTAACCAAAGCAATAAAGCAACATGCTGCTATTCCTGTTTCGGTTTCGTGTCAACCTCTGAACGGCGAAAACTTGTGGCGACTGGCTGAAGCTGGCGTGAATAGGATCAGCATAGCCTTGGATGCGGCAACCGAAAAACTGTTTCGTGAAATTAAAGGTTCTAGCTCAGGTAGCCCTTACACTTGGGAAAATCAGTTTAGGCAGCTGAGCAAAGCGCGTGAAGTTTTCGGTAAAGGAAAGGTGAGTACGCATTTGATTATTGGATTGGGTGAAACAGAAAATGACGCAATCAACTTAATCCAAAGATGCACTGATATGGATGTTTTGCCTGCTCTTTTTGCTTTCATGCCAGTACGTGGGACGACTTTGGAAAGGAGACCTCAACCTTTGATTGAAATGTATAGGCGAGTTCAGCTTGCGAGATACTTAATTGTAAATGGATGCACGCGTTCTGAGGATATACGTTTTGATGGTGTTGGCTGCTTAGCGGATTATGGTGTTGAAAAAGAAACGCTTACACGGATTGTGGAAACTGGTAAGCCCTTTCTTACTTCTGGATGCCCAGACTGCAATCGCCCATTCTATAATGAGAAACCAAGTGGTCCCATCTATAATTATCCTCGAAACATACGGTTCAAAGAGATTGAAGCAATAAAGCGGCAGTTGCGTTTAGAGCCGTGATTCTAAGGGCGTGCTGGCGAACTATTCTGCAGTTGACTATTTATTGTTTGTTTCCCGCAGCTTGGGCTTTTGCCGAGTTATATGTTCTGCCAAACGCCAGAAATCCCACATCGTGTAGCTTTTCTGCAGGTCTTTCAGAAGTTTTTTCACCTGATAAAACGTCATTTGAGTTTCGCCTTTGTCTAAGCTTTCCTGAGGACCTTTTATGCGCCTGAACAACTCGTCCATCTGACGGGGTGAAGCTCTTATTCCCGCTTTTTCCAGAAGCTGTTGAATCAACGTTTGCGCCGTGTTTCTACCTATAAAGAGGCTTGTTTTGCGTCCAACAATTTCGGGCGGGAAGGGTTCGAAAAGCAACGGGTGCGCCTGCATCTCTTCCAGCTCCTGATCCACTTCGTGAGCGAATATGCCATCGCCTATAATAGGCTTGTGAAACTGGATTGGTAACGCGAAGGCTTTTTCAGCTGATTGTGAAAGCCTGTGAAGCCTTCCCAAGTCAACTCCAGTGTCAATGTTGTAAAGAAGCTCTAGTGCTGCCACAACCTCTTCGAAAGGCGCTATGCCCGCGCGTTCTCCGAAACCTGCGATGCAGGTGTGAAGATAAGTTACACCTTCTTCTACCGCTGCTAACGTGTTGGCTGTTGCCAAGCCAAAGTCATTGTGGCAGTGAACCGAAAGCGCCACTTTCTTCCTCACCGTTTCTGATAAGCCGTTCCTCACGTGAGACATGAGATAGCGCATTGAAAGCGGTCTAAGAAAGCCCACAGTGTCAGCTATAACCAGCTTGGTTGCACCAGCTTTGGCTACGGCTTCAAAGATTCGCAGTATGTCTTCAAGCGGTGTTCTTGCACCGTCCATGAGAACGAAATTCACAGATGCCCCGTGTTTTCGAGCGTATTCAGTACTTTCAACGATTTTCTTCAATGCTTCTTCCTTGGGCATTTTTAGCCTATACTGAAGGTTAAGCCCGTTGAACGGCGTCTCTATTGTTACTTCTTTAATGCCGCATTCCAAGCACGCGTCCACGCTTTCTTTCTTAGCTTGCGCTGAGGCTGTAAGCTTTGCGTTCTTGAAAGTTTCGTTAACAATCCGTTTGACATTGTGTTTATCGCCTTCTGAGAGGGCTGGGAAACCAACATTAATTAAGGAAATACCTGTGTCGTCCATCAACTTGGCAAGTTTAACCTGTTCCACATAGGTCAAAAACACAGTGGGCGCCCTTAGACCCTCCCGAAAAGTCTCATCCCAAATAAAAACTCGCTTGGGAAGTTTTGGCGGCAAGTTTTTTCTCAGACGATTATAATTTGCGATTAGCCCTTGAGCTTCAAGTTTCTTAAATATCGTTTTCCTCATTGAAGGCACAATCCAACAACATCGAAGCCGAAATCATTGTTTAATTTGCAAATTGTTGTATAAAAAAATAGCATTTATACGAAATGGGAAAGGTTCTGAGAAAGCTTTGCACCACCTATTTCAGAAAAGCCGCCACGATACTTGATCGCAAAAATCTTTGAAGTACACCCAAACTATGAAAACTCTTAATTGCGATAGATTCAAAGATGTCGGACGGAATATTTCTAAGCCGTTTAAAGAACAAGATTGAAGGAATTGAAACCTTAGAAACTGAAAGAAAAAACCTGTTGCTAGAGATTGAGGAGCTTGATAGGTAGCTGACGCGAAAGTCAAAGTTCTGGAAAGCGAGATTAACATGCGGCGGGACGATGTGAAATCGTTGCCAACTCTTTTAAGGTGAGAAGACTTGGAAGTTGACAAAGACCGAAAAAGAAAAAAATAAATTCCAACCGCGGATTAATCGCTCATATAGTCTATTTTGCTCAACTTTCGAGAAGACTAAACCCTTTTTATGTATAGATTGAGCTTCTTTGTTTCAAGCTGAGGCTTCTACGCATAAAAAATGTTATTTAGCAGTTGACGACTTTCTTGTCTCTGGTGTCTAAGTTGAAGTTCAAAGGAAGAGACATAGTGGCCATCGAAGACTTCTCCCGCGAAGAAATCAACTACATTCTTAATATCAGTCACTCCATGGAACCTTTCGCCGCGAAAGGTTCAGACATGCTTAAAGGAAAAATCCTTGCCTCCCTGTTTTTTGAACCAAGCACTCGCACACGCTTGAGTTTTGAAGCTGCAATGCTCAAGCTAGGAGGCTCCACAATAGGCTTCGCCGAAGCCGAGATTGCCTCAGTCAGGAAAGGAGAAAACCTAGCGGACACAATACGAACCGTGGAGAACTATGCCGACATAATAGCTCTTAGACATCCTCTCGAGGGAGCTGCAAAACTTGCCGCAGAATTCTCCAAAATTCCCATATTAAACGCGGGCAGTGGCGCGGAAGAACATCCCACACAAGCGCTAATGGACCTGTACACACTGCAGAAAGAGAAGGGAAAAATCGACGGACTAAAAATCGCGTTAGTAGGCGATTTACGATATGGCCGAACTGTTCACTCGCTCGCATATGGGCTATCCCTCTACAATATCGAATTGTCCCTGATTTCGCCAGAATCCCTGAGAATGCGACCCGAAGTTATCCGCGCAATTAGAAACAAAATTTCAATAGTTGAAGACGCAAATCTGGAAAAAATAATCTCTAAAATAGACGTTCTATACGTCACAAGAATACAGAAAGAGCGCTTTCCAGACCCGGCAGAGTACGCCAAAGTCAAGGGTATCTATAGGATAGACCTGAAAACCCTGAAAAGCGCAAAAAAAGACTTGATAATTCTTCATCCGCTTCCACGCGTGGACGAGATCGCCGCCGAAGTCGACAGCACACCACAAGCGCGTTACTTCCAGCAAGTCTGGAACGGAATCGTGGTAAGAATGGGTCTTTTAGCATTAGTGTTAGGCGCCGTTGAATAAGCTCAAGTAGAAGCGAATTTATCAAAGGTTATTAAAGGACTCATAGATCCGCAAGACGGGCACTTATGCAAGACTCCGAACCAACTTTTCTTGCAGTTATCGCAAAACGTATTTACACGGTTGTAGGTGAAGAATTCTAAATTTTGATTCTTAATCAAATGCTCAGTTAAGTTCATGAGTTCTTCTGGCTTGTAATCGTTACTTTCCAATTCAATTATGTTCAAGCTTCCTCCAGCACTCAGGTCTTTAAGTTTTTGTTCAATCTCTAGCGATTCAGCGGGAATGTATGGAAAATTGCCAACCTCAAGATTCAATCGCTTGGCAGTTGAATAATAGGGTTTCTCGCGAGTTCCTGAAAACTTTACTTTTGCAATTCCGTATTTTTCAATGTCTAATCGCGCTAGTCGCTTGGACGCTTTAGGGCTGTGTATAACTACAGGAAATAAGCGCTTTCCATGTTTTCTGCCGACCTTACGCTTGAAGGTCAGTACATTCTTGACGATTTCCTCCGCGAACTTCACGTTTTCTTCTTGGCTGTTTTTCTCGCAGAAGCTTTCTACAGATTCCCGAAATCCTGCTAAATTTATTATGCGAGAACAGTTTTCAAGCCTAAAGTACGTATCACCGTTGGATCTCTGCATTATGAATGGAAGTGAACTTCTCCTGCGCTGTCTAAGCGCCCTGTATTTGATTGATAAGGCTCGGGCTGCCAGTTCGAATTGTTCTTTCAAGATTTCAAAAAACTTGTTTTTGTCCTTTTCGCTTTCGTGAACAATCCGGGGTAGATTAATCGTTACTATTCCAAGGCATCCTGTTCGTAAAGCATCGGTTTCCCAGTCTCCAGTTAACTCAGCGCCAAGTTTAAGCCCTGAAGCAGAAAAAACCGCGAATTTATCTTTTTTTTGCAGCACATTAGCAAAATATGGGGTTCCTCTTTTTGCAGCCAAACTGTGAGCCTTTAGAAGAACTATCCTCGAGTTTTCATCTTCCAATGCTTTGCTGGATATTTTTAGAATGAGTTTTGGGTTAAGCAATGGTTTCGGAAAGCTTTCTTCCGCGACGACTTCAATTACAAGCGAAGCCAATAGTCGGCTTTCTTCTGTGAAGTCTGCGTATGTGCCGAACGTTTTTCCCTCAGGTCCAACAGCTGCCTTGTCCACAATGAATTTTGGAACTGAAAGCTCCAACCCCAGTGCAGCATCCACATGTTGATTAACATTCAATATGAATAGGCGCAAGTTTTCCTTTATCCTTGCAGTGTTCATCTTCCGGACAAATGGTGCGAGGAAAACGTTGAAGTAATCGCAAGTCTGCATTCCATTTATTTCTCTGCTGCTGTGTACGAGAACGTTAAACGCGATCGACAATGCGGATTCAAGATTTTGGGGTGGTCCCGCTGAAAGTTCAAGTGAGCTGGCTAGTTTCAGGCCATTTTGATAGAAGAATCTTAGATCATGCATTACTTCATGTGGCTTCAAAATCCAAGTGCCCAAACCATTCACATGGATAGCACCGGAAACATGAGCATCAGCGATATCTCTTGGAAAAACATTCAAAAGCGTGTATTCTCTGAACACTGTTCTTCCCGCTTTCGAAAGGATAACTGTTGAATCTTGAGCATGTTTTTTAGCGTCTATTAATAAAGTTACTTCATAAACAGGCATGCCCAACCGTGTAAGCTTATGGCGATAATCCTCAAGTCCTTTCTCAACCAGAATTGCATTTACTACTTCTCTGATTAGCGGAGCGGTAAGGTACTTTGTTTTAGACTTGCGCAAGCGTTTTTCCGCTTCTTTAGCCACTTTCTGTGCAAGATCAGCTGGCACTTTTGCTTCTTTTATGAGCGAGTTGGCGATTTTATGCGCGTCAAACTCTTCAAGCGTAAACTGCGAGGTGCGAACAAGCATTCCTCTCGGTTTAAAAGCTCTCTTTTCAACTCTTTCTGCAACATCAAGGACCATTTTTCCTAGATCTGTTAAGCAATACTTTTTTGCTTCTGCGTCGGCTTCGACCAAGTCCGCTTTGAGCAAGAATTTTAGGTGGTAAGCGAATCTTCCCGCGTCTCTGCTCGGGTTCATCTTTAGCGAGGTCATCAACTCGGTGTATGAGAGGGCGCTCTTATCGAAAAGCAAGTTTAAAATCTGGAGTCTGAGCGGTGACGAAACTGCTTTTAGAACTTTTACGCCGCGTGTACTATATGGAAGCCTCACCATAGTCGAGTTCCCCTCTCAAATTGCCTATATCTATTATTAGAGCAAGAGTTTAAACGTTAGCTCTTGTGACAACTCAAGCTACCAATGCCTTTTCGTTAACGGCAACAACTATTTATTAAGACACTGCAATGGAATAGCTTGTGACGGAGTTAAAGGTCAAGAAAGCGAGCATAACTCAATTTCCCTTCGGAGTCTTGGCTTTTGACGAGCAAAACACCCTCATAGAGAAGGTCTTGTTTCCGAAAAAGCCGCAGGCTGCAGCCAAAAGCATAATGAAAATTGAAGCTGGAAATATCTCCCAAATTACATCTTTGATCACTCTGCTTCAGAACGCCGGTTATGACACTTTTACTTTCGAAAACGCAGAAATAGCCAGCGAAGCACAAAGAAAGCTTGACATCAAAGCAGAAGTTTTGAAAACTTCTGAGGCTGACGTTCTCCGAACGCGCCTGAAACAAATTGCGGTTGAAACGGGCTTTGTTAAAGATGCGAAAGAGTTCAATCTCTGGAATCGTAATTTCAGCATGGAACTCGCAAAGTTGAGAATAAAGGGCGCTGCTGAAAAAAGGGATTTGATTATCGCTCAAGCTATTCAGACCCTTGATGATTTGGACAAGACCGTAAACCTGTTCATGGGTCGTCTTAGAGAGTGGTACGGCGTTCATTTTCCTGAGCTTTCCCGCTTAATCGAAAAACATGAAACCTACGCCCGCCTTGTCATGAATTTAGGCCATCGCGATAACTTTTCATTTGAAGCCATTGAAAAAGAATTAATTCCTAAAGAAAGAGCTGAGATGACTGCTAAAGCGGCTGAAACATCCATGGGTGCGGACATAGCAGAACAAGATTTAACTCGAATCCAAGTCTTAAGTCGGAACGTGCTCGAGCTATACGAATTGCGAAAAAACATGGAAAACTACGTGGATAAGACCATGAAAGAAGTGGCGCCCAACACCAGAGCTATAGCTGGCTCTCTTCTAGGAGCAAGATTAATCGCTATAGCCGGCAGCCTGCAGAATTTGGCTATGAAACCAGCCAGCACGGTTCAGGTTTTGGGTGCGGAGAAAGCCCTATTCCGCTCCTTGAAAACAGGCGCTAGACCGCCAAAGCATGGCTTGATTTTCCAGCATGCGTTGTTGCATGATGCTAAAAGATGGCAAAGAGGCAAAATTGCCAGAGTTTTGGCAGGGAAATTAGCCATTGCTGCGAGGACCGATGCTTTTGGAGACAGGTACGTTGGCGATGCTCTGAAGGCGGATGTGGACAAGAGAATTGAGGAGATCCGCAAGAAATACAAGGAACCACCGCCACCTCAGGAAAAGAAACCGAGGTCCAAAAGGAGGGAACAGAGATCAGACCGCAGGAAGCAACGACGGCGAAATCAGAAGCGGAGAAAGAACAGGCGTGCACGTAAAGGTTAAGTCTCACCCACAGTTCGCTGAAATCTATCAGGCCATTCTTGAGGACGGAACGCAGCGACTAGCCACGCGAAACTTAGCGCCGGGCAGAACTGTTTACGGCGAGATGCTCATTCGCTTTAAGAGGGTTGAATACCGCGTTTGGGACGCTTTCAGGAGCAAACTGGCAGCCGCTATAATAAAGGGCGTGCAGACGGTGCCAATAGCGCCAGGCTGCCAAGTTATTTATCTTGGCGCTGC
>CP070714.1:547134-581760 GCA_020350385.1 Candidatus Bathyarchaeota archaeon
AAGATTATTCGCGGTTAGTTCCTTTTAGTTATGATAGTTCACGTGGTAGTTTATTTGAGGTGTACCATTTCAAAATTTCTTTTACGGCATTGTCGGAGTAGCCCACTTCATTAAGGGCAATTTTCAAATCTTCGGCTGTCTCAATATTCATTAGTCACACCTGAAACCAAGTATAATAAATTTGTATTTATCTTTTTTTTCCGAAATCGGAATATGTCAGAAACTCCACCTAAACGTCCTCAAAGTAGAATTAACGTCAATTAAGGCAAACCTATCTTGCAGCAAAACGTTCTTTGCGAAGTTAAGGAGTTTCACTTGCACATTCATTCTCAGTTTAGGATAACAAATAGGATAAAACCGCGTACTTGTTCTTGTAGTTCGCCGCACAGATATTCCTATATTGCTCGTTGAATTTTTGTTTATAAAAGAGAGTTTGCAGAACGACTTAAAGGAAGGAGATTCGGCAAATGCTAGTTCAAAAGCAAGTTGTGGAAGCTTTGATGAAGCCTGAAGCTTACGACGAAGAGCCAGGTGAAATTGAACTAGTCCAGACTCACATATCCTTCGTATTCTTGACTAGAAACTTTGTTTACAAAGTGAAGAAGGCTGTGGATCTAGGATTTCTAGACTTTACCACTCTCGAAAAGAGACGCTTCTTCTGCGAAAAAGAGTTAGAGCTTAACAGGCGGCTGTGCGGAGACATGTACTTGGAAGTTGTTCCAATCAACAGATCAAATACTATCAAGATAAAGGGTGAAGGGGAAACGGTTGAGTATGCAGTAAAGATGAAGAGAATCCCTCAAAATAGAATGATGAGCAAACTTCTCGAAGAGAACAAAGTTAATGTCAAGCTTATTGAACAAATTGCAGAAATTATTGCAAATTTCCATTCTAAAGCAGAAACAAGAAGGGCTAAAAGGAACCACAATTTGTTGCCGATGGTAGATCCCATAGTAGAAGCCAATTGGAAAGAGAATTTTGACCAGACCAAGGAGTTTGTCGGCAAGACTATATCAATGAAGAAATTTAAACTGATTCATGAAAGAATCGAAGATTTCATTGGGCGAAACTTGGGTATTTTTGAAACGAGAATGGCTGAAGGCAGAGTAAGGTATTGCCATGGCGATATTCATTCAGGGAATATTTTCATCGCGGATCGGATCTACATTTTCGACGCGATAGAGTTTAATGATAGAATCAGATATTCCGATGTGACCGCTGATGTCGGCTTTTTAGCAATGGATTTAGACTTTAGAAAACGAGGCGATCTCTCTGGAGCCTTTGTTAACAGGTATATCAAATCTTCTGGAGACAAAGAGTTGACTTTACTTCTTCCGTTTTACAAATGTTATAGAGCGTATGTCAGAGGAAAAGTTATCAGCTTTAAACTCAAAGATCCTAGCATAAGTGATCTTGAAAAGGACGATGCAATGAAGGAGGCAAAGGCGTACTTTGAATTGGCTGGAATTTATGCCAAAACGTTATCTTAGAAAAAGGAAATAGATTTGAATTGATTGGCTACATATCTTGGAACTTCAACTGTTCCCATTAGGATTGGCTTTTGGTGGCAATCGCTGCCTCCAGTCATTATTAGTCCGTGTTTCTTTGCAAACTTTATGTAATGACTCGTTGTCTGGGCGTCGTTTCTGGAGTGCCAACATTCTACGCCGTCAATTTGTCTTAGCATTGACTCTTCTATTACTTTGGTCTGCTCACTCAATGATTTGGTCAGCGTCACAAGCGAGGTTCCATGAGGATCGTTCGGATGCGCTAACACTATTGTTCCTCCAGCATTCCTCACCAATCTCGACGCTTCTTCAACGTAAAGTGGATATTTGGGAACATTACACTTCACAAGATACTTATCAAAAGCTGCCTGCCTAGTTCTAACAATTCCCTTTCTCACCAAATAATCTGCTATGTGAGGCCTCCCAAGCACTCCGTCAACGGACGCCTGAATCTCCTCAAAGTCGTTCTTCGTTAACTCTTCAATCCCTTCCCCTGCAAATTCTGAATTAAGATTACGTAGAATCTTTTCTGCTCTTTCCTCACGATAACTCGCTATTTGTTGAAGCTTGTCACTTAATGCCTTATTTCTTGGATCAAATTGGTAACTCAAGAAATCTAACGATATGAACTTATTCTGATGATGCCTAGGATTCGAGAAAGTTACGTTTAATTCAACTCCAGAAATGTAGCGGACTCCAGCTGTTCCAGCCAAATCTATGGCTGTTTCTTGACAGCCAATCGAATCGTGATCTGTAATCGACATAAATCCAATGTTTCTGATCTTAGCTTCCTTAATAATTTCTTCAACAGTCAGAGCTCCGTCAGAACTTTTCGAGTGAATATGCAAATCTATTATCATTATGAAACGATGTCCAATTACCTTTTTTCCATCCCGATGACGTACCAGTCCTCGGGAGAATCATGGCTCGTGTCGACCGTCAAATGCATTATTTGGAGCTGGGGATGCCGTTTTTTCAAGTCATCGAGGTCAACTGGTTCGAATTTACTCTTGTTGGCAAGATATGCCTCCACGGTCAGCGCGTTTGACTCATAGTTTTCCTTAGTTCTTCTTTTGATTCTCGCAATGGACACTTCTTGAGGACAGCTAGTTTGAAGTATAACAAAAGTTATGCTGTGCCTTGCAGCAATTTCAGCCGCACGCCTTCGCAGTTCTTGGGTGACAAAAGTAGCATCTAAAATTATGCCTTTTCTACTCTTTCGAGCAAGATCTTCTGCTCGACGGAACATTTCGTCATAGACAGCCAGCCGTTTGCGCATATTCCCTGCAATTTTCGCGTCAAACACATCTTCATTCTTAAGAACGGCCAATCGAATCAAATCGCTCCTGAGAATGGGATAACCTTTGATCTTTGAGATTTCCTCTGAGGTCTCTGTTTTCCAAGTTCCTGGGAGCCCGCACGTAATCAGTAGAGTCCCGGACCCCAACTCAGTTTTAAAAAACTCGGCAAAAGGTTCCCTCAATTGCGCACATCTCAAAATGAGATTCAAGCAAGGCATAATTAAACCTTTCCAGCAAGAAAAACCTATGAAAGGCAATAGGTGGATACAAACACACAGTTACACTGGAGATTAACTAGTGCCTCAATAAACCGAGTTTTGAGTTTTATTTTTAAATGGTAAACGTTTTGTCACAAGGTTAAAGCAAAACTAAATAGTAAGTCAGCCTTTTTTCTAAAAGAAGAGGAAAAGAAATGGAAGAATTTCAAGTTAAAGACAGGTCTCTAGCGTCACAGGGTCGTTTACAAATTGAATGGGCCTCAGCCCACATGCCCGTTTTAAACCAAATCAAGAGCAGATTCAGCAAGAAACAACCATTCAAAGATGTAATGATAGGAGCGTGCCTGCACGTAACGAAGGAAACTGCCGTCTTGGTAGATACATTAATGGCGGGAGGCGCCCAGGTCGCCTTATGCGGGTCCAACCCACTTTCCACACAGGATGATGTAGCCGCAGCGCTGGTGGAAAAAGGCACGCACGTTTTTGCACAACGAGGACAAACAACTGAACAATACTATTATTGTATCCACAGAGTTTTAGACTACAAACCTGTGATAACCCTCGATGATGGGGCTGATCTTGTCGGCACATTACACAGCAAGCGAACAGGAGCATTAAAGAACGTTAAAGGCGGAACCGAAGAAACAACCACAGGTGTGCTACGGTTACGTGCAATGGAAAAGACAAAAAGCCTAAAGTACCCCATAATAGCTGTAAACGACGCTTACACAAAATACTTGTTTGACAACCGTTACGGAACGGGCCAAAGCACAATTGACGGAATTTTAAGAGCTACAACCACCCTTTTGGCAGGCAAAACCTTTGTAGTTTGCGGATATGGATGGTGTTCAAGGGGCATAGCCATGCGAGCTCAAGGAATGGGCGCAAACGTAATAGTAACCGAAGTGAACCCCCTTAGAGCTTTAGAAGCAGTAATGAACGGCTTGCGCGTTATGCCAATAGCTGAAGCGGCAGTCATAGGCGACATATTTGTAACCGCCACAGGCGACATTAACATCATAAGAAAGGAGCACATGCAAAAAATGAAAGACGGCGCCATAATCGCAAACAGCGGCCACTTCAACGTGGAAATAAGCCTACAGGATTTAGAAGACTTATCAACAGTGAAAAAAACAATGAGACCTAACCTAGAAGAGTATACTCTAAAAGATGGAAGAAGACTTTACCTTTTGGCCGAAGGAAGGCTGGTAAATTTAGCCGCGGCTGAAGGCCACCCGTCTGAAGTTATGGATATGTCTTTCGCAAATCAAGCATTATGCGCGGAGTATTTGACTAAAACTGCGAAAATGCCGCCAAAAGTTTACACTGTTCCCAAAGGCATAGATAAAACCATTGCTGAACTGAAGCTCAAAGCCATGGGAATAGAGATCGACGAACTCACATCTGAACAGAAAGAGTATTTAACAACGTGGAAAATGGGAACAACATAGGAAGAGTACATCGGCAATTATGGTAAACTTTAAATGGTTTGAGGGTATAAACTTGGTTTATAAGTGGTGAAACGAGATGAGTAAAGATCAAGCAATAGGTGGAGCAATATTCATCGTGTGTCTGCTTGTCGCTATATTTTACCTGGTAACACTGTTCTGGCCACAGCTGTTTATAGACGTAATCGGATATGTAGGACTAACTACCACTGTCGCTGACGTCAAATTCTGGATAATCGCCATACCAGTATTCGTAGCGTTCATGGCCGTGTTGTTCATAGGCGCATGGATTGGCTGGACAATGGCAACGACACCACCGCCAAAACCAATAGAAGAAATCACTACCGAGATAGAAGAGAGAAAAGAAGAAATGAAAGTAGAGGAACCAGCGGAAACGAAGATGCCAGAAGCCTCGGAAGAAGAGAGAGAACCTTAAGACAAAAGCGCCCCAATACAGCAACTAAATATTCCTAATTCTATAGTTTTTCTAATTTCAGAAAACTTCTGATTTTCAAATAACGTTTGTTGCAATCCAAAGATTTTAAAACCGAAATATAATGCAACATTGACTACAGTGCATAAAACAAACACTGTTAAAAGAAGATGTGCTCATCATGGAAGACTGCCCTACTTCATTTTCTTGAGCATACATTCAACTATGTCCTTGCACATCATACATTCGTCCGGAATCTTCTCCTTTGACGACCGTTCACTTAAATAACCAAGGTGGTAACCGCACTCAGAAGGTTTTTCAGGGGTTTCAGCCGGCTCTTCCGCATATGCCTCCTTCTTCGCTTCAGTCTCTTTTGGTTCATCACACGAAACTGTTAAGACATCCTCAAGGATTATTTCTGTCAGGCAGTATGGGCACGCGTTATATGACCCTTCGGGGTCTTGTTGCAGATTCAAAGCTCTAAGGGGCTTAGCGAAAACTTTGCCGCAAGAAACGTTCGGACAAGTAAATGCATTACTTTTTTTGGGTTTCTCTTCAATCTGGGAGATAGCTTACCCTCCTGTCAAAAGTAATTACTAGTTACATGTTTATAGTATTAATGAATTTAAAATAAACATCCAAACTATTCAGTATTGCATAGATGTTTTGGAGAAGTGAGCTTTTTGAGGTCTTCGACGCCTTCAGCGTAACCCGAAGCTATCAAGAGGTCACCCAGTTGAATTATTGTGTCAGACTTGGGACGCAAACTTTTTTCGCCGCGTTTTATTGCTAGAACCCACATACCTGTCTCTTCGTGTACTCGCGCTTCTTTCAGAGTTTTGTTTATGAGTGGAGAATTCTCGGTTACGCAAGCTTGGGCAACGGTTTCTTCAGCTTCCCTTATGGCTAGTTTCAAAACTGGATGCGGTTCGATACCTCTAAGGACGACCTCTGCCATCTCAGCCGCAGCATCTGCAATTTTTTCGGTTGCCACGCCCAATCTAATTAGCCCTAAAAAGCCAGATGCCTCTTCTTTCCTAAAACCACTTGTTAAAGCCAGAAGCTCAAAATCTGTATGCAACTTATCCATATACTCTTCGAGGCGCTCTACTTCCTCAGCCAAGTCTCCACTGTTTAACATGAGTGATGAATAAGCCAGATCGATCATCAATTCAGAGGTATTTTTGAGCTCAACGAACCGTGTAACTATCTCTTCGAAAATTTCTTGTTTATGCTCTATCATTGTTAGCCCTCCAATTTCGTAAGTCTTCCTTCGGCTATGTCTTTAAACTCTTTAATACCCATGGGGGCTCCCCGCGTTATGAGAATGTCCCCAAGAAAAACACGCTCAGCAACATCAGGGTCTAAAATCCAATCTCTATTTCGGCGGATGGCGATTATGTCAACGCCCATCCTTGCAGCTAAATCAAGTTCGCCTATCTTTTTCCCTACTATCACGGACCCTTCCTTGACGGTTGCCTTCATGAGGCGCTCTTCAACTTTTTCGAAAATCTCGCCAACTATCGGGTGTATGCTAATATTACGCGTTACTATGGCGGCGATGTCAGCGGCGGCATCTGAAATTTTGTCTGCGGCAGCAGCCACAGTAGAAACGCCTATCAAGGTCTCTGCGTCTTTAGCGTCTCTAGCTGCAATCATTATTTCCATGTCTAAAAGATAAGCTAAAGTGTCAATGCGGCTTTCAAGTTCAATAACGTCTTCGGCAAGTTCTTTGTCATTGAATAAAGCGGCGGAATAAGCCAAGTCAATCATAAGCTCGGAGAGGTTCTTCATTTCCAACAGAAGATCGCGGACTGGAATAGGTTTGTATTTAACCTTTTCAAATTGTGGCATGCTTTTGAGAGGCGCTCCCCAATAAGATAGTGGTCATGAAATATTTTAATTATACTCTTTTGCGAGGTCATCCTATCAAAAGTAAAGCCACAAGCAAAGCAAAGGAGGTGACGCTGTCGGCGAAGGAACTTTCAACGGGAATAACAAAATTGTCTGGATCTAATCCTCTTTTGAAAGTCAGGATTGAAACTGCATAAGACAAAACCGTTATTGAGGCAACGGCAAGAACGTTGGCAACCAGCAAGACCAAAATAAGACTTTGAAAAGAGGATAATGAAAACAACCCATGTATTGACACAGACAAAACTGCTAAGACAACAAACATAATAATTGAAGCAGTCCAAGCACTGAAGATGTTCTTTGCGTGGCGCTTCATTGAAGAGAATGAAGGAGCAAGCAAACCCAAAGCAAGTTTGGTTGTGGCGGTAGAACCAACAACTGAACCAACATTACCAATCATGCCAATCAAAGCAGGGTAAACAGTGTAAATTTCTACACGGTCCTCCACAAAATGGCTAATTCCATTAAGAACTGTTCCAGTTACGTTAACCATGAAGGCTACAAGCAGCATGGTAACCACAGACTCCTTGAGGGTTTTAGTAAACTCCACTTCGTGCAAGTTTTTAGACAAGATATAAAGAACAAGGAAAACAGGAATCAAACAAGCGATACCAATAAACCACTGACCCAAGGCGCCAACGAAAAACAAATTGAGCACGGCAACATAACAGAGAGTGATAAAAATGTCGGCGATAGTTGACATTACAGGATACACAACTACGTCAGGGTCCAATCCTTTCTCAAAGGAAACAAAGGCTACTTTAATAGTTACAAAGGAAAGCAACAAGCCTAAACCCATAGTTGCTACAACAACTGACAAAATACCAGGAAAATGAGCCAACGTTATTCCCCAAAAAAGTTGACCAAAAACTAGAGATATAGCACAAATTGTAACGCTAGTGGCTAAGGTTAAAACTATCAAAGCTTCGATCAATTTGTAAAAAATCTTCGTGTTTCCAAAAAATCTAGGATAAACTGTACCGAGGTGCAGTCCAGTGCTTAGGCGGCCGCTTAGCAAACCGCTACCAACCCCTTTAGCGCTAATAAGTGCAGGGTAAAGGGCCATAGCCCATGGTGAAAGTCTAAAAATGCCAAGTTGAGAAGCTACCATGAAACCAGCAAACAATCCTCCTAAACCAAAAGCATAGGTTAAGGTGGTCTCTTTGAGCATTTCCGAGAATTTTTTTGAAATGCCCGCATCTGACATCCGCTATTGCCTCCTCCGGGTTATCAGAGAATATAAAAGAGAACAATGGTGGAAAAACTGGGGAAAACAGTTTTCTCCGTAATTAATTGATTTGAGACAAGATCTTGGCGTTTTGTATGGCGCTGGCGCTAGAAGGGCGTTGAATCGAGGATGGGAAATGTGGACTACTTTCATATTTTTCCCCTTGCAACTGTTGTTCGTTTTCAGCCATCCACAGGCACCTCTTTAATAACATGTGCGCTTGTGGGCCGCCAAGTACCACTTCAACTTGCACTCCTAACTTTTTATTGAGAAGTTGTATATTGCTTAAATAAGTTTCTGAGAGGTTAGTTCGAATCCATACTACACTTCAAAACCATCCTAATTGTTCAGAGGTGAAATATCTTTGCGACTGGCGCAGATTGTGAATTCAAATGTATTTAGTATGGATCAAAATTGATAACAGCTTGCCATAGATTGAACTTGAAGGAGCATTCCAAGCCAAAGCTACGGCTCATAAGGCATTAAAGGAGAGGCGAAGCAAAGTCAAAATCAAGACCGCCAAAATGCCGAAACAAGAAAAACAGATTAAAGTTATAATAAGAGTAGGATATTGAAGCAGTGTAATGGTCCTTTTTGCTAAGGTTGCTAGGTAACAAACAAGGCAGTAATCTATCTGCAACTTTTTAATGCGACTTCTTTGGTTGATAAACGCACCACGGGTCTTCAGTCAAATAGTCTCCTTTCAACTCTGTAGGTTCATGAAGATCGCCGCAATAGTCAATAAAATCACTTGAAAGCCCATACGCACGTGCACGGCAACCCCCGCATAAACCGCGATAATCGCACGCGCCACATTTGCCTTTCAAAGCGTTAAAGTCGCGCAAGGATTTGAACATGCCTGAATTGAACCATATTTCTCTGAACGACTTTTCGCGTATGTTGCCAAGTTTAATTGGAAGATACGGACATGGAGTGATGTCGCCGTTGGGATAAACGCGGCAATAGTACAATCCAGCGATGCAGCCTCGAATCCACTGTCTCATTTCCAGATTCATGCCCTTTGCAATTCGCATGAATTGGGGTGCGCATGAAGGCCGTACATTAAGTTTGTGCTTGGCAGCTTTTGCGAAAGTGGTCTTAATCATGTCTTCGTATTTAGCGGGAGATATGTCGGCGATTTTTGCGCCCCTTCCAGTTGGCACTAGAAAGAAGAGGTGGAAGTTTTCCACGCCAAGTCTTTCAGCCAGCGACATAATATCATCGATTTGGTCATAATTTCGCTGAGTTACCGTTGTGTTCACTTGTACAAGCACGTCGTTTTCTCTCAAGGCCTTAATAGCTCGAACCGCCTTTTCCCAAGAGCCGCCCACACTCCTGAACTCGTCATGCTGCTCTGGAATGTTTGAATCCAAGCTAATTGAAACGGTTTCTATACTTGCTTCCTTGAGATTTTTTGCCGCAACATCATCAATGAGGCTTCCGTTGCTTCCTAGCCCCATCTTCAAACCTTTCTCAGCGCCGTAGCTAATGAGCTCGTAGATATCTTTGCGTAAAAGGGGCTCGCCACCACTTAATATAAGGAGGGGCCTACTGACTTCACATATTTGGTCTATCAGCCTCTTCGATTCTTCAGTGTTTAGTTCGTTTTCAAGTTGCTGCGTGGTGGCGTTTATGTAACAATGAGGGCATTTCAAGTTGCATTTTCGAGTAAGGTTCCAAGATATGACGAGCGGAATAAACTTTTCTGACGTCAATGAAGTAGGTGAGTATGCGAGCTTAAGATAAAATTCGCATTTTCCATGAGTAGCCATCCGTTGAGGTTGCCACAGTGCAAACGTAAAAGGGAGAACAGTGTTCAACATAGCCTTTGCGTGAGCATAACAAAAATGAACGCAAAAGAGAGAGCCCACCGCATTGCTTATGCCTAATTTTTCAGCAATGTACTGGTAGCTCCCGAAGATTGGGCAGTTTAAAAACTGCATACGGCCATCAAGTTTTGCCAAGTCCATCGTGTAATTGATGAAATGGTCACTCAACATTATCGTCTGCAGTTTTTCCCTTCGCATTCCAACTTTGAGAGTGACGGTAAGGGCTATATTTACAGTTTCTTCGCCGAACTTTTCTTGCACCCGCTTAATTGCATCCTGAAGACGGGATACTCCTATCGTTTTGGTCAGTTCCGCAGTGATCAAAAAGCCTTTAATGGTTTCATACTCTTGTCTCAAACGCATTTCGACAATGTGTCGCGACCAGTCCCGAAACAAGTATTCAAGGTGCTTAATTGCTTCAGGATTCTTATCACTAAGCAGGTGTTCTAATGCTTTGGTTTTTTCAATTAGTTTGGTGAAAGTGCCGATTTTTTCGGCGGTGCTCAAACTTGCTTTGCTGACCACTTCTTGTGGATTCAGATTCAGCGGCACAATTTCTTTTGTAAGCCAAGCCACATCAGAGGCAAAATCACCGTAAAATCTCCACAGTTGCCCTACTATGTCAGGCAGATCGGCACATAATTCTTCTAGGAGAACGCTTGTTTCCGTTTCCATTTTGGTGACCATAGCCATGTGGTACAAGAGGGATCCTGCCATTCCAGGATCAGTGCGCTTGCCAGCGGAAACTCCGTAAAAAACCTCAGAGAACAAACGCTTTACCTCATCAAAATCTTCGTGGTCTATGGCGGCCAAGATTTGATTCAGTTTTTCTCGCTTTTCACGTAATAGCAAGGCCCATTTGTGACAGTGCTTTTCATTGAACTTTGTTAAAGCGGCCACCAACCTAGAGTTTATCATACAAATATTTAGTAAAATAGTTAGTGGTTTGAAAGCATTCTCAAAGAGAAAGCGCATGTCAGCAGATAAGCTATTAAGCATGCCCGAGTAAGACATTAGCCTACGTCGTGAGGGAGAAGAGCTGATTTACGCGTTAATAGGTTTTTTGACAATGCTTGGCGTACTTGTCGGCATCGGCATAAATCAACCAAGAGGAATAAGCATTAAAAGGTGGTGCTACGGCTACCTCACCATCTCCATAATGTTCGACATACTCGTAGTGTTGGCATTGTTGAACCAGTACGCTTGGCTCATGGAAACACTGCTCGGGCTTTCAGCAGGTGCAGCCACAGGCCTAGCCATCCACGTAGCTCACCACATATTGGAAGAAGATGAGCATGACGAAAAAGCAGAGACAAAAAAAGAAAAACCTTTGATCTTTGGTTTTTAATGTCTTAAAGAATGGCGCCGGGGAAGGGATTCGAACCCCTGCGAGCCAAAGGCCCACTGGCTTACTTGTCTTTTGCATAGCCCTCTTCATTGCGCTATGGGGATCTCGAGGCCAGCGCGATAACCACTCCGCCACCCCGGCTTAATTAGAGATTTGCGCCACAGTCTAAAAGAGTTTTCATTTCGACTTCAGAAGTGAGGGGAAAAGTAGAATGTGTTTTCTGTTAAACGACAAGGTCTGTCAAATCCACGCTATGTTCGTAAATCTGCCTTAAAAAGGACGCCGTAGCCAATATTTGTGGCATCACCTCGACAGGTTGATCCTTCGCAGCCTTTTCGACATCCACGAATATTGTTTCGATTTTCCCATGCATGTTCCGCACATTTTCAGCCAAGGCAATATCTTTGTTTGCAAACGATTTCAAGGCTTGTTCGTAAGCATCAAAACAAATTGCCTGCAAACCAGCTAATAGCTTTTGCACTTCTTCAGAGGGCTTAATCCCGTTTAGTTCTATTGTCTTGGCGGCTATTTGCACGCACGCATCGCCTATAGCTTCAACCAAACTCGCGGCCAACCGGTAGTCTAAACACTCAATTGGAGTTATCCCAAGTTTCTCGCTCAATCTGGGAGTCTGAATTATTGTGCGTAGAATTCTAACCAACAAGAAATAGAGCCTATTGCTCTCATCATCGCGGGCGATAACGCTTTTAGCCAGCTGCAAATCTGCGTTGATGAAGGAGTTGGCGGCATCGCGGTTCATTCCTGCAACTATAGCATAGTTTCGTCGTAAAATCTTCAGTGGTGGAAAACCAGAAGGCTCCAATAAACACTGGAGAACTATCTGAGAGTAGCTCTCCTCAACAATTTCCAATCCAATCAGAGAGCCTACAGTTGTCTTAACGACGTTTCTAACGTCGAGGTCGATACTCGCGTTTGCTTCGATGCGAATTATATCAAAACCTAGGAGATAGCGCCCAATAATTTCGCGGCTCAAATATGATCCAGTATTCAAGTTGGCGACCTTCGGCAACGGCTCAGCATTATACTTAGGGTTTATGAGAAGTTTACCCTCGCTAGTTTCATCAAGAGCAACCAAAGTACCTTTTCTCAAACCTTGCTGTTCAGCCCAAGACTTTGGTAAACAAACAAAAAATGTGCCGGTGGGCGTTCGTTGCACTTTGCGTAATTCACCCATTACAATTGTACCCCTCAACGTGATAAGTTTGGAAATAACATATCTAAATAATCAATCGCGTATATAAACTTGAAAACATATGTTAGAATACAATGACAAATATGTGATTAGTATAGATTTAGGGGGTTAAGCAGAAATCCGAGTGGATAGGCACAGCAAAAAGGTAATGCTGTAAAAACCGCTTTAGTCCATAGAGATAGCGAAGTTTTAGAAAACACAGCAAGGAATCTCTTGCGCGCATAACCATAGACGCGCCTTTGAGCCTCCCAAAAGAGGACTAGTTTTTTAGAAAAAACAGAGAAATGATAAGAAGAATATACAGAGTGTTTCCTCCTAATCTCCCTGTCATGAAGAAACTCGCTTTACGAGCAATAAGATTGAATAGGCTAATAGAGGAGAAGAGTTATAAAACAGTTGAAGTGCATCAACATCAACCCGAAAAGCCCTGAAAATACCATTAGAAGATTGGAATGTAATCCAAGAGATCTTAAATCCTTGGACTGAAAGGAGAACTAGAAACGCACCCTTTGGCTAGGCATGAAACCGACGCAGTTACAGCTGCCTTAACACCAGTTCTCCACCTGAAAAGTCAAACTTAGAGGATAGGTGATAACGAGAAGGGTTACACAACATTTCAAAGAAGAGAGACTGGAGACCCCAAGTAGCATGAGTGAAAGAGAAAAACTTCAAAAAGCCGTTGAAACAACGATTGCAGCAGGATACCAATTAAACAGCGAGGCGTTTGAATTTTTGTACAAAGCTGCTGCTACGGATGACCCAACCGCGTTAATGAATAAAGCGCTACAAAAAATAGAAGAATTACGAATGAAACCATTGTTCATCGACAGAAGCTTGTTGGAAATGGTGCTCAAACAACCAGAAACCATAGAAGAAGGACAAGTTCAACCCCAGGAAAAAAGCTTGGAGTCGCCACAGCAATATTTGACTCAAGGGAAAGACTTTTTCCACCCTTACGCAAAGGAGGTAGAAGCAAACATTAATGTGATAGAGGACCCCACAAACAAGCTCAGTTCCAACGGAACAATCGAAGAATATCTTCACTACTTTAAAGACAGATTTAAACGAATTGAACGCTTGCTAAGACAAAGAATTGATGTTAAAGCCGCAACTCCGATATTAGAAGCGTTAAAATCGCCAGCCAAAACAAAACTGAAGATAATCTGCATGGTGACTGAAAAACGAGAATCAAAACGGAATATAATTTTAAGAGTTGAAGACCCACAAGCACGTGCCACTATTCTAGTTGCCCACAACGCGCCAGAAAAACTACATAAAAAAGTCCAGCTGCTTCTTCCTGACCAAGTCGTATGTTTAGCTGTGGTAAAAACAAGAAGTACTCTTTTCCTAGCTGAGGACATAATTTTTCCAGAAGTAGGCGAGAAACCTCGGCGTAGAGCTCCGGAACCCGTTTACGCGGTGCTCACTTCAGACATGCATGTTGGCAGTACAAAGTTCAACAGAGAGGCTTTTAACCGTTTCATTTTATGGCTTAATGGCAAGTACGGAACCGGCAGAATGAAGGAAATGGCCGGTCACGTAAAATACGTTTTAGTTGCAGGCGACATAGTTGATGGCATTGGAGTTTACCCCAATCAAGTGGAGGAACTAGTAATAAAAGATGTACACAAACAGTACATGCTTGCCGCAAAACTGATTGAACAAATCCCAGACTACGTTGAAGTCATAATTTCGCCTGGAAACCATGACGCCTCGAGGAAAGCGTTACCTCAACCAGCGATATCGGAAGACTTTCTTATAACTCTTCAAGAGTCTAGAAGAGTGCTGTCCCTTGGCGATCCCTGTTTGATAAGCCTTCACAATGTGGAGGTTTTGATGTACCATGGTCGCAGTCTGGACGACATAATAGCCACCGCGCCCAGCTTGGACCACGAACACCCTGAGAAAGCCATGAAACTGCTTCTACAAAGTCGTCATTTAGCACCTTTATACGGCGGCAAAACGATGTTGTCGCCGGAAAATCGGGATTTGCTTGTGATAGAGCGAGTTCCAGACGTTTTTCATGCTGGTCACGTCCATGTAGTGGGCTGTTGTAACTATCGGGGGGTATTAATTGTAAATTCGGGCGGCTGGCAAGAGCAAACAGAGTATATGCAAAAGCTCGGGTTGATTCCAACACCTGGAAAAGTGCCAGTGGTGAACTTACAAACACTAGAAACCACGATTCTTTCGTTCATTTAAGGAAAACCCACAGGCAATTACGTTAGCTCACCTTACTTTTTTGTTGCTAGAGGTCATTAGCAACATAATTAACTTGCCAAAAAAATTGTTGGGCCCTTGAAGTTAAAACGTGTAAAGGGTCTTTCAGAGAGTTGGGGGGCGGTACACAGAAAGTCGTTGTGTTATTGGTTTCTGAAAACTCCTTCAACTCTTGCTTTTTGCCTTTTTTGAGGAAAGTTTGTTTATAAGCAAGCGCCCTATTCTGCAATCATTTCCAAAAACATCCTTAATTAATGTACGGGATATTTCCAGCCTTATCTTCTTCGTGCGGCCGTAACGCCCCATACTCACCACCTTCGCGTTTAAAATGCCCATTGAATCAAGCTCATTAACCAAGGTGCCCAGACGTCGTTGTGTAAGAAGTCCAGTTCCTAATTCACCACAGAGTTCGTTGTAAACATCGTATATCTCCCCGGTGGTAGCGTTCGACTTGTTCAAGCTATAAACGCTTAAAACTACTAACTTAGAATGCAGAGTTAGGTTCTTAAGGGCTTCCACAACTCTATTATGTTCAATGTGTCTTTCAGCCTCTCTAACATGTTCTTCCGTGATTGTTTTTTCCCCTTGGCGCTCGGCAACTTCCCCGGCCACACGTAATAAATCTAAAGCACGGCGGGCATCTCCATGTTCCGCAGCGGCTAAAGCAGAGCAGATATTCAAAGCAGCTTCGGAGAGAGACCCTTCATGAAAGGATAGTTTTGAACGCTCAAGAAGAATATTGTGCAATTCACTTGCATCATACGGTCTGAAGACCAGCTCTTCCTCGCTGAGAGAACTGAAAACCCGGGAATCAAGAAGTTCCTTCAATCGAAGATCGTTTGAAATGCCGATGATTGACACTTTGCTTTTACTCAGGGTTTCATTTATTCTGGTTAATTCGTAAAGAAGCCTGTCGCCGCGATTTTTAATTAAAGCATCTACCTCATCCAAAACCACAATGAGATTTATTCTTGATGCCTCTAAACCTCTTCGAAATCTATCGAAAACTTCATCTACGGATAAACCAGTGAAAGGCACCGGCACTCCCACGTTTTGGCTGAGGCTTGCAAAGACGCGGTATTCGGAGCCTGTCATCCGGCAGTTCACGTAGGAAAACTTGACTAATGCATTATACTCTTTTGCTTTGGACTCCAAGTGACTTAGCACATATTTAGTTACAGCAGTCTTTCCAGTGCCAGTGTTCCCATAAATGAAAATATTGGAACACCGTGCATCCTTCAGAACTGGTGCGACTGTTGCGCCCAGAAGCCGTATTTGGTCCTCTCTATGAGGCAGTTTTTCAGGAATATAGTCGTGTCGTAAAACCTCTCGGTCTTTGAAAAGTTGAGCACTGTTCACGAAATTTTCGAAGACATCATCAAGAATTTTTGTATTTCCCATTATAGTCCCTGCTGTTTTAAGAGGCACCATCGTTATTTCGAGTTGAGCAGATAAACTATACAGTATAAAAAACTAGTTTTGAAGCACAATAATCCTAAAAGATAATGAGACTTAATGACAATATTTGATTAAATAGGGACAGGCACACACCCAAAGGTTTCCACTGGAAATATAATTAGGTAAAAAAATAATTTGATTTCCTTTTAATAGGAAATATACTCTGATAGGTTAGATCGACTATAACTATAATAATAATTGTTGTTAAAATTTTTAGATACTTATTCTGGGAAAATTTTTACAACTCCTATAATTATCTTTTTATTCTTTCTTTCGACAGGAAATAAAGGGGTGTCCGTCTCTGATGAAATTCTTTACCTGTTCAATGGTACAGGAACTATTACTTAGTTTATTCCTTTCTCTAGAAAAACAGCTGCTTTACTATATTTCTAATTTTGGAGCGTTTCCTTTTTCTTGTTTTACTGTTCTTCCTTCACTTTTTTGTGAACATCATGTGAAATTGCATTAAAATTGTTGCTTACTGTCGTTCTTTTCTGTAAAATTACCCTCTTCTTGTTTTTTTCCTGTGAATGAGGCGCCCCTAGGCTTCTACTGGAAATGTGAAATCAGATAGCAACGATAATTTTCAGACTATTTCAAATTATTGTGAAGCTTGTAATCTTAAATAAGCTGCTTTTCTTAGCTTTTTACTCTTTTTCGAGCTTCTCCTGTCTTTTAGCTTTTTTATCCTTCACCATAACAGCTATAAGTTGTGAAGTGTAAAGCTTGTGGACATCAACTAAGGTTTATACTGGAATGCCCGCTCGAAAAATGCGCGTAGAACTGTTCGATAATGAAGGCAATCGATACACGATAGCCTTCGAGGGTCAAATTACTCGAGATAAGGCTCTCCGCCTGTTAGATCTCGTAGAATTGTTAGGTGGTATGCCGGGCGAAGGAGCAGCTCATGGAGCTGGTAACGTCTTGGCACGTAATAATCTTTCACGATTCGAAAAGGTTCGTTTAATTATTAAAAACAGTTTTCCGCTAATTTGGTTCTCTTCAAAGGATGTTCAGTCCGTTTATGAACAGGAGCTTAGGGAACGAATTGGCCTTAGTACCGTTTCAACTTACCTCGCGAGAATGGTAAATAGAGAGCTGCTTTTGAGAACTGGAAGGGCTAACAACTTGAAATACAAAGTTGCACCGGATATCCCCCAAGCCGCAATAAAGCAGCAGCTGAAATAGAGTAAATAAGGATTTATTTTTAATAAATAATTGTGAATCGCTTTCTAAATTCTTTCAATCACACTAAGATGCAGTACTGCGCTAAAGATAGAAAACTTGCATTATTAGGTGATCGCCTCAAACAATTAAGTAGCCAGGGGGCGCTTTCCTAAGAATAGTCACGTTTGCTCACTTTCAGCCTTTTTCAAGAGTTTTGCCATTTCTTTCTTAACGCTGTACTTGAAAGGGATTTTACCTGTCTCTCTTTCCACATAGCCCTTTTCATACAGTTTCTTCATAAGTCTTGCAGTGTGCTCTCTGCTGAGATGTACTATATCTTTAATTTCAGGTGCAGTTTTAGCTCCTTCCATCGAAAGTAATTCCAAAACCGTCACTTCCGTATCAGTTAGTGCAGCCATTGCTTTGTCTCTTTTTATGGGTATTACCGGCTCGCTTTTCCCTTCAGGTTCCAAAAAGAACTTTTGTGCCTGCTCTTCTAACCTAGAGATTCTTGCTTTTAGAGTTTCATGTGACGCCTCGGCATCCCGCGTCTTATCATCAACCTTTGTTACCCTGGCTACCATACCTGTACTGTTTTCATTGATGGCTTTGATTTGGCTTTCAAAAGACGTTATTTTCTTTTCTATTTTTCCCACCCGTTTAAGCCCAGCGTCTGCCTTGGACGTGATGCCTTCCACTCTATACGCCATTATCTCTAGCTTGTCAACTTCTCTTTTAAGTTCTCTATTGAAACTCAGGACGATATCTTCGACCGCTTCTTTTGCTTTCTCGTATTCTTTTTTGGCCTTGCGAATTTGTTTGTAATACTCGACTGAAGCGCCTATGGTTGCAGCTAGTAGAACGCCTATGAGTACTAGCAGAAAGTCAGTCATAATAGTCACTTCTGTGATTTGTACGTGATTTAAACAGTTGCATCACACATCACAGTTTCCCATGGAAAATTTAAGTTTTGCGGTGTTATTGTTCAAAAATCTCGCATGACGTCACACATCACAGTTTAGGGTGGATGACTTTCTTTCCTGTCTTGATACTTGGTTGCCGCGGCAATCTTCCATTTTAAGGCTTCTTTTTACAAATTAAGCTTTTATTATGCGTTATTCCCTGCTGTATTTTTCAAGCAAAAACATTAGGTAATCCTTAGTGTGATTTGTGACGTCACACTACGCGTCCTGATGGACTGGAAAGCCGTTTTAGGCTTGTTTCGAGCTCTTCGCGTATGATTTCTATGACTTTTATTTGAGCTTTCATTTTTTCGCCCTTGTCTGGTATGTCTTTGTGAGCTTCGACGTATTCATGCAGTTTGTTTGCAATTTCAAGATAGGGGTCAAGAGTTGTGCTTTCGAAGACGCCTAGATATCCTAACAGTAATACTGTGTATATTGATTTTATAACGTTTCCTTTAGACTGTTTTAGTGTTCTATTAAAGGAACCTCGGCTTATTTTTGCCTTTGTTAGCCTTAATCTGGCCTTTTCATCGTACTTTAACTGTTTTCCTGATATATTTTCGGCTAAAATGTCTATGAGAAGTGTTTCAAGCTGTATTTTTGTTAATTGGCTGTTCTTGGAGAGTATTTTTACAATGGGGTCATTTAAAGCCCCATTTAACCACGCCTGAACGCTTTCTTTTAGTCTCAAAGTAGTTTCTCCTGCGTAGTCTTAAATGGATACGCTTTTGTATACTAGCTCAACTTTTATATATGTTGGGCTTCATCTGACCTTACTAAATATGACCAGCTAACATCCTTTCGCGTAAAATGACCATCCTAGAGAGTCTAAAACGAACTAGAACCTCCAAAATTCATTGTTTCGAACTTTAAACTAAAATTGGATTGCCAATTCCCAAAAGCCCCAAGGAAAGCCGTCTTTCCACAATGCGTTATCATGCTCAATATTTTATGATAAAGGCAATACTCAATACATTTTGCTTAGCCGCAAGACTTCACATTTTTACCTTTATTTTTACTGAGCTTTGTTGCACTTAGCAGATATGATTAGTTGGAAATCTGGAATACAAGTTTTTTGCTTTCAGTTAATTTTCTGCAGGGTCACTTTGAAGATAGGTTAAATTAATCTTTGTTCTAGTTCAGTGGAAAACGGTGTTGGCGTATTATAGGGATGTGACATCACTTGTCACAGTGGAATCACGCGTGATTGCTTCTAAATTCTTTGATATCACAACAGATCGTGATGCCACTGTGATTTATGTAGAAATGCCATAATACTTGCGCACCTTTGATATCGTATACAAAATGGCTGCCCATCAACTGCGTCTAGAACAATTCCGCGTGTTTTTTTAGTTCGTCAAAAAGTTCCGGGCGCAAGTCCCTAAGGGTGGGGACAAAAGTTTCCACAGGTCTAATCTCTCTATAATCAACTTCGCAGATGACAAAGTCTTCTTCATCATTCTTTGCTTTCACAAGAACTTCCCCTGTTGGGCTTATCAGTCTACTTCCTCCCCAGAATTGCAGTCCATCCTCCACGCCTACCAAGTTAACATAAGCAAGGAAGACTGTGTTTTCCAAAGCTCTCGCCGCCGTCAAAATCTCGAAGTACCTTCTGCGAACAGCGGGCGAAGCCGATATAGACACAATCAATTCAGCTCCTTTCAATCGCGAAAGGCGACATACTTCTGGGAAGAAAAGGTCGTAGCATATACATAGTCCTATATTTCCTAGTTCCGTGTTAAATGCGGCAGTCTGATAGCCTTGGCGGAAATACCTTTTCTCTTCGAAGACACTGTGCGTGGGAAGGTACATTTTTCGATATTTGCCGATGCCCCCCTGAGGTCCTACAAAGACAGCTGTGTTGAATACTGTAGCTTTCGTTTTTTCGCTTAGTTCAGGCATGCCAAAAATGATGTACATCCCTGTTCTTTTTGCCAGATCCTCTATTCTTTTGGTTGATGGCCCGGGTATTATTTCAGCCAGTTCGTAGATTTGATCTCTGACGACGTAGCCGGTCAATGAAAGTTCTGGAAAAATCACAAGGTCGGCCGCTTGTTCTTTTGCCTTTATGGTGAACTCTTCGATTCTTCGCAGGTTTTTTTCCTTGTTTTCGCGTTTACTACTTATCTGTGCAAGGACTAACTTGATTTTTTCTTTCATTCTTTGCCTTCCTAATTTCAATACGTGTGCCGAGGAAGCCTAAAATCAGCGCCTACAGTTCTGTATTCGATTTTTGTCGTCAGAGGCATTCGTCTCTTATGCTCTGCTGAGAGCCATTTGCTTTTCACTTTTTCAATTAGCGCCTTCTCAACGTTTAGCTGTTGGGCTATTTCTTCTGTGGTCATGAACCGTTCAAGCCCGTAAAGGATGAGGTCAAGCGTTTCGTATTTGATGCCAAGTTCTGTTTCCGCAAGTTGGTTGGGCCAAAGGGCAGGCGTGGAGGGTTTTGCTGCAAGTTTGGCTGGAAATCCCAAATGTTCAGCGAGTTTTCGAACTTGAGTTTTGTACAAGTCTATTATTGGTGATATGTCGGCGGCCGCATCTCCCCACTTAGTGAAGTATCCCATCATGGTTTCTGACTTGTCCGAGCTTCCGCAAACTATTCTGTTGAGTTTATTTGCGTAGTAGTAGAGGTAAATCATTCGGGTTCTTGCTTTGATGTTGCCTTTGCAAAGATTGTCTGCTTGGTCAAATATGGGTATTGTTTTGTAAAAACTTTCTAAGACAGATGTGATGTCACATATTTGCATTTTCAAACCGAATTTCTTTGCAACAAACTTTGCGTCATCAATGTCTTTGGAGTTGTGTGTTTCATTTTCTGGGAGAATAAGCCCTATAACTCGATTCCCTCCAATTGAGAGGCTAGAAAGTGCTGCTACTGTGCTACTATCGATTCCGCCTGACAGGCCGAGAACTATGCCGTCTGCTCCAGCTTTTTCGATGTATTCTTTGATGAAACGTCTGATTCTCTTCTCAACTTCAGGTAAATCCAGTTCTAAGACAGAAGGGAGCAACTTCAATTGTGTATCCCATCCCTGCTTTTCTATGGTCGCAGGCAAGTATTTAAGGGCAAGCATAAATACTAAAGGGTCCTAAATCTACGCCGTAGAAGGCTGTTGTAATGGGGAGAAGAAGGAAAAGAGTAGTTCGTATCCCTAAGAAGCGTTTGCCTAAGTTCTTTTCTTGCCCTAAATGTGGGAAAGAAACTGTTAGAGTTGAACTTTTCAGAGATGAAAGTCGCGCTGTGGCGGGTTGTAGTAGCTGTGGCTTTCAGGAAGAATTCCAAGTTAAGCCTGCTCAAGGTGAAGTTGACGTTTACTGCATGCTCACCGATAGAGTTTATAGCCCTTCAAAAAGAACATCTATAACAAACGCTAAGAATGCTTAGTTACGGGGGGTCTAAGAACGGTTCGGCGTGTTGAAAAATATCTTCTCGAGAAAATCAAGGCGGAGGGCTCGATTCACATGACCCTTGTAGACCCTGAAAAGATAACGCCCCCTCTAGCTGCACGAGTTGCTAAAAACTCAAAAGTCAGCGGAACTTCTGCCATAATGATTGGAGGCTCAACTTTTGTTTCGCAGGCTCACCTTGATGGCGTCGTCAAAGCCATTAAACGTGCCGTCAAGATTCCAATAATTCTTTTCCCGAACAACATAACGGGAATAAGTCGTTACGCAGATGCTATATGGTTCATGTCTCTTCTGAACTCTGTAGATCCTTACTTCCTTATAGGCGCTCAAATCTTAGGCGCCCCTCTAGTGAAAAAGTATGGTTTAGAACCGATTTCTATGGGTTACATAATTTTAGGCGAAGGCGGTACCGCTGGCATCATTGGCAAAGCCATCCCCGTGCCATACAAAAAACCAGAACTCGCAGCTGCACACGCTCTTGCTGGACAGTACCTTGGCATGCACTTCATTTATCTTGAAGGCGGCTCTGGGGCGAAAAAGCCTGTGCCCCCGGAAATGATCCGAACGGTTAAGAATTTCATCGAAATCCCACTCATAATAGGTGGAGGAGTAAAAACCAAGGCGCAAGCTTTAGCCGCAGCCTCAGCAGGAGCAGACATCATAGTCACTGGGAACGTCATCGAAAGCACTAGTTCTAAACAAAAAGTTTCTGAAATCATTAATGGCGTTAAAGGAACTGAGCCCTGATAGTTTGCCCTTTTTGAATTGAATCCGCCGAAGTGGCTTCTTCGCTGGGGGCTTTTTTCGATTTTTATGTTAGAAAGCCAAAATAAATGCGTTGTTAACAATGTTTGGAGGGAACCGCTACTTGAACAGCAAAATGAGCGCAGACTATCAAAATTACGTCGAAACCATGGAGACCCAGCTCAACCAATTGTATGCCATAAGTGAGAGCGCCAGGTCAAGAGGGCTTGACCCGTCGTTAAAGACAGAATGTATCATTGCAAAAGACATAGCTGACCTCGTAGAGGGGCTTGTAGGACCAAAAGAGGTTGCGGTTAGCATCCGTGAATTAAGTGCGAAACTGCAACGGGAAGAAATAGCCTTTAAAGTTGCCGAAGAAATTATTTACGGCAAATTCGGGCACATGGAACCAGAAACCGCGGCGGAACAAGCTATACGCACTGCCCTCGCAATATTCACTGAGGGTCTCACAGCAGCTCCAATCCAAGGAGTAGCTCAAGTAAAAATAAAGGCTAACTTTGATCGAACTAGGTACCTTGCCATATACTTTGCAGGACCAATAAGGGCTGCTGGAGGAACAGATCAAGCGTTGACTCTTGTTGTTGGAGATTTTGTGCGCCGCCTGCTGGGACTTGACCGATACAAGCCCACGACAGAAGAAATCTCCCGTTTTCTTGAAGAACTAAGATTATATGAACGCTCAGTGGGGCGCTTCCAATATCATGTTTCAGATGAGGAGGCCAAAAAAGCGCTTCATTGGCTTCCCGTCGAGGTCACTGGCACAGAATCTGATCCAATAGAAGTTTCTTCCTTCAGAAATCTTCAAAGGGTAGAGACCAACCGTGTAAGAGGCGGAGCCTTGAGAGTCGTTAACGACGGTGTTGTAGGGCGCGCTCCCAAAGTTCTGAATATTATAGAAAAGCTTGGCTTTCAAGGCTGGGATTGGCTTAGAGAATTTCGCAAGAAATCAGAAAAGAAGTCTGCTGGATTCATGGACGACGTAATCGCTGGACGCCCCATTTTCTCCTTCCCTTCCAGACGCGGAGGCTTCAGGCTTAGGTATGGTCGATCACGAAACACAGGGCTTTCAGCGGTGGGAATTCACCCAGCCACAATGCTTGTGGTGGAACGTTTTCTGGCTGCTGGCACGCAAATGCGCTTAGAACTCCCTGGGAAAGGCGGTGTCGTAGTGCCGGTGGACGTTCTCGAGCCCTCCATTGTTTTATTGAAGGATGGCTCAGTAGTTCGTGTTTCCCTTGAAAACTTTAAACGCGTAAAGGGCAAGATTGAGAAAATTCTGTTTTTAGGCGACATTCTGATCAGTTTCGGCGATTTCCTTTACACTAGCAAAACGCTTTCTCCTTCGGGGTATGTTGAAGAATGGTGGGCAAAAGACTTAAAGAAGGCCCTCACGGAAAGATTCGGCGGAAACATCTTAAAAGCCGCTGAAACCGTCAGGCTTTCGGAGGGAAAACTAGGTGCTTTTTTAGAGGCCCCCTTTTATAACAAGCCTACTGTCAAAGAAGCAATACTGCTGTCCATACACTTTAATGTGCCTATGCATCCGAATTTCACATTCTTCTGGTCAAACCTGTCGTCAATTCAAGAGGTTGTGATGTTGCGAAAATGGCTTTCAGACGCCGAAGTAATGCTTGACGCTGATACTATTCACAAAATTGTTGGAACAATGGAACCGAACGTGGCTCAAGCTTTGAGAAAAATTTTTGCGCCGCACAGGCTTTTAGACGGCAAGATCGCTCTGGAAAGAGAAGATGCATGCGCTTTTGCTTTCTGTCTTGGCTATGGAACTTCTAGAATTGTAAAAGATAGCCAAGCGGAATCCGTGTTGAAGGCGGTTAGTTTCCTTTCCGGCGTGGAGGTCAAGGAGAAGGCGCCTACGTTTGTGGGTGCGCGTATGGGTCGGCCTGAAAAGGCGAAGAGAAGAGAGATGAAGCCTCTGGTTCACGTTCTTTTTCCAGTAAGCTTAGCTGGAGGCTCTCGCCGAAATCTTTTGGAAGCGGCAAAAAAAGGATTGGTGTTCGTTGATGTTGTCAAGCGCGAGTGTCCTAACTGCAAGACTTTCACTTTCAAGGTGAAGTGCGCTGAGTGTGGATGGGAAACGATCGCTCAGAAGAGTTGTCCGCGTTGTGGTAGGACTTTAAAGATTAACCGTTGCCCAACTTGTAAATCTGGCGCTGTGGCGTACCAGAGGCAGGCAATTAACGTTAAGGACTTGATTGAAGATGCGTGCCGTTTGCTCGGTGTTTCTGTTCCAAAAATCTTGAAGGGAGTTAAAGGATTAACTAATGAGGATAAGACCCCTGAAATTATCGAAAAGGGTATTTTGCGAGCAAAACACGATTTATCAGTTTACAAGGATGGAACAATTCGATTCGACACCACTAATACACCCTTAACGCATTTTAAGCCTTCTGAAGTCGAAGTAACCGTTGAAAAGCTTAGGCAACTCGGTTACTCCTACGACGCATACGGTGCATCTTTAACTAATCCCAACCAGATATGTGAACTTAAAATTCAAGACG
The DNA here is from genome assembly GCA_020350385.1 of Candidatus Bathyarchaeota archaeon. Lineage (GTDB taxonomy): Archaea > Thermoproteota > Bathyarchaeia > Bathyarchaeales > Bathycorpusculaceae. The sequence continues at coordinate 572,083 of CP070714.1, forward strand.
TCGTCATCCCACGGAAAGCAGCAAAGTACTTCGTTCAGGTCTCACACTTCATAGATGAACTCCTAGCCAAAGTCTACAAACTTCCAAGTTACTACAACATCAAAAGCCCCCATGACCTAGTTGGACACTTGATTATGGGCTTGGCTCCCCACACCTGCGTCAGCATCTTGGGACGCATCGTTGGATTTACTGATCTCAATGTTTGCTACGCCCATCCTATCTGGCACTCAGCCAAACGGCGAGACTGCGATGGCGATGAGGACACTATTATGCTAGCGTTGGATATGCTTCTTAACTTTTCTCGTAGGTACCTGCCAGCACAGATAGGCGGAATAATGGATGCTCCTTTACTGCTGATTCCTTTTGTTAACACCAAGGAAGTACAGCGGCAAGCTCATGATTTTGACGTTAGTGGAGCGTACCCTCTTGAATTTTACGAAAAGACTTTGGAAAGAGCCGAAGCTAAGCAAGTCAGCTCCATTATGGACCTTGTCAGCCACAGGCTTGGAACTGAAGGGCAGTTTGAAGGGTTCAAATTTACCACGCCTGCTTCAGACATAAACCTCGGGAATTCAGTAAGCTCTTACAAGCAATTTAAGTCGATGATTGAAAAATTAAACGCGCAACTGGAGTTAGGAGAAAAAATTGATGCTGTGGATGTGAGACACGTCGCTTTGAAGGTTTTGACAACTCATTTCCTTCGAGATATTGCTGGCAACTTACGTGCTTTCTCAACACAGGGTTTTAGGTGCAAATCATGTAACCAGCGTTTCCGCCGTTTACCTTTGCGCGGTAAGTGTCCCTTCTGTGGTGGATCCTTAACTCTAACGGTTTATCGCGGCGGTATAGAAAAGTATCTTGAAGCAGCCCAACAGTTGATTGATAAGTATGGGTTACCAAATTATTACGCTCAGCGAATTGCATTGATAAAAGACGAAATCACATCCCTATTCGATAATAAAAAGCCAAAGCAAGTCAGCCTTGTAGACTTCACCTAAAACTAAAGCTTTTCAACGTAAACAACAATTATCATTTGGTGAAACAGTATCAAAGAAATTTTTCATCCTAACGCCTACTTGGAGCACGTGAAAAACGTAAAAAGGGGGCTCAAAACCAGAACCAAAATCCTAAATGCGTTAGAAAAGCGGTCCTCTAACGCAGCAGCAATTGCCAAGGAAAAATCGCTGTCATATGGCGTTGTACTGCATCATTTGCGACTCCTTGAAAAAGAAGGAATAGTCAATCGAAAAGGTAAGCGACCTTATTCTTGGGTGTTAACAGGCTTAGGGCAGAAGCGCTTGATCGGTTAGAAAACGCATTGGCATGGTGACTGTTGGCATTTTGGGCATTTATGATTGTACTTTTTAATTACGGCTTTTTCAAGATCAATTCCTGCTAGGTTCGCAAGTGACGCGAGCCACGCAACGACATCTGCGAACTCTTTTTCAGTCGCTTCCTTGCCGTTTTCTTTAAGTGCTTCTCCTAACTCTCTGAGTTCGTCCGCAAGCCACTCATATGTTCCTTTTATCCCGCGTTTAGCGTCTCTATGAAAGTATAGGCGTCGCATCATTTGCTGGAATTCATGTATGTGCATCTTACTCACCAGTTTCGCTTTATTGTTTATGCTCTTCCAGGTTTAAAATTTCGACGCGCTTTCGTAACAAATAATTTCTCAAATGGCGCTATTATTATCCAATCAAGGAATCAGAAGAGTGCGCAACATTAATAATACAGAAAAAATTATAGGATTACATCACTTCGATTAACAAAACGGTAAACTGAGATGAGCAAGAAAAAGAAAGAAAGCAGTCCAATGCCAGCGGCGAGCGCAGGACTACTGCGATTTTTCGAGGAAGAAACCGAAGGCATTAAGATTAGACCAGAGCTTCTCGTAATATTTGCGGTAGCTCTAGTAATAATTTCTGTTCTAGCCCAAGCGTTTTTCCCCGCCTAAGGCTGTTTTAGGCGTCTTTTACAGTCATGGAGAATGCAAGACTTCTATTCTTTGAACTGAATTAAGATGGAGAAATAACTCACTCCTTTCTTCTCGGCTTGCGACTTGAGGTATGGGCTGAGCAATCGTTGATCTCAAAACAACAGCTTCAGCGTTAGAAAGCCAGATTCCAGAGGGTTTATGAGTCACAGCAACTAGAGTGCCTTCAAAACCGTAGGCTGGATCCAGAACAACCCTGATTTTCTTGCCCAAATTTCTTTCGAGCATGAGGAATATGGAAGGGGGCAATTCTTGCTCTGGCATAGACTTAACTTCGCAGAATCTCTATAATTAATGCTTTAAAGATAAAGCAATTGCCCCCCGTAATGAATATTAAATCCATGGCTCACATGTTGGTGTAGCATTATGCCTTGCTTTGTTTTTTGATTTTCTCATGTTAAAACATTAACGTACTTTTCATCAGATTGTACAAGAACATGTTTTAACGGTCGCAAAGAATAACTCCTTAACTTAGCTAGACTTTAATAGTCATATCCAAGTTCATTAGGAACCCAAATTGAGATGGTAGACATGGCGACTGAGGATTCACTCAATCACTCCATAAATATTGCGTTGAAGCATTACTCTTCCATGTTTTTCCTCCCATCATTCCGAAAGGCAGTCATAGCTGTAGCCTTACTCTGCATAGGCGTGGTGGGCCTTTCCACTTTCGCCCTTTTCCTTTCGGTTGAAGGACTGATCAGCAGCCTCTTTTTCGGCTTTTCCCTTTTTGCCGCGACCCTCCTCTTTGATTACGTAACGAGCAAAATAGTTTTTGGAAATGACCCAATCTATGTTTTGAGAAGAACAGTGGCGCTTTCCCTCTTCTGCTGGATTCTCTGGCTGTTTTTCATCATCCTTGGGGTTATCTTCGGCACTATTTTCGATTTGTGGTGGTGGATTAAACTTTGCCTTTTGGGCTTTGCAGCCGTGCTGACTTTTCGTAGTGTTGTGTTTATTTCAACTTCATCGGTAACAATCTTGCGGCGTTTATTGGCTTCTTTGCTTCAGCCCCTTCTTAGTATAGCCGTGTTTGTGGTTTTTTGGATGAGTCTTGACAATGCAATCCCTCTCCAAGTTCTGCCTTTTTTTATTATTTCGCCTATAATTGGAATCTCTACTGCTTACTTGTTTACTTTCCTCATAGATCGTTTGGGGCAACGCACGTATGGTATACCTTCCATGCCCCTTTTTAGAGCGTTCATGCTCAACTGGGTGGCTGGTCTAAACGCACCCTTCGAAGAATTTCTCGAAAAACTGGGTGAAAATGAGGACATTGAAGTTACCCTTTTAATGTTCGATTCTCATAAGCCTAAGGCCGCGATTATAGTTCCGCTTGTTCATCCAGGCCCCTTTAAGAACATTGGAAGCAGCCTCCTGCCATCTATGCTTAAACATGAATTTGAAAAAGAATTTGGCTGTGACACCTGTGTTCCTCTAGGAATTCTCGGGCATGAGCTTGACTTAGCCTCACAAGCCCAGAACCATAAAATAATAAGTCACGTGATAAACTCTGCAAAATTCACCGCCTCTGCCAATAAAGCAACACCCTTCGTCAAAGTCACTGAAGGCTTCGCAACTGCCTCATGCCAAGTTTTTGGAAAAATTGCCCTTCTTTCGTTTACGCTTGCCCCAAAAACCACCGAAGATCTGCCGCAACAGTTGGGTCACCTAGTTCGTGAAGAGGCAGAAAAACACGGACTTAACTGCAGTATCGTAGTAAACGCCCATAACAGTATCGACGACACGATTGATGTAGAAGCGTCTTTAGAAACATTGTGCGCGGTGGCTTCCCAATGCCTTGAAAAAGCCGTTTCCCTGCCCTCTTACCCGTTTGAGGCTGGTGCTGCTACCGTTTTCCCTGAGGAATTTGGTTTGAAAGACGGTATTGGCCCTGGCGGAATCACTGCGGTCGTGGTGAAGGTTGCTGAACAGAAAACCGCCTATTTAGTTATTGACGGAAATAACATGGTTTCTGGATTACGTGAAGAAATCCTTTCAGCTCTTAAGGCTATAGGTTTTCACGCGAGCGAAGTTTTTACAACCGACACGCACGCAGTAAGCGCCGTAGTATTGGGAAGCCGAGGTTACCACCCTGTCGGCGAAGTCATGAACCATGCGACGCTAATTAGTTACATTCAGGAAGTCACAAAAACAGCAGCATCAACCTTGGAACACTGTAAAGCGGGGTGCATGCACATGATTGTGCCCAAGGTCAGAGTAATTGGCAAGGCTCGGCTAGAATCATTGTCGACACTTGTTGACAAGGCTCTTCAAAGGGCGAAGCAGACAGTAGTTCCAATTTTTGGGCTTGAAGGGCTGACTTTGATGTTGCTTCTGGCACTTTTATAAGCCAAAGCCTGTCGCTTTCCTTTTTTACGTAAAGATTAATATTACCTATTTGCCTAGTCGCTTTCTCTGGAGTAGGGCAGAATGAGGGATTATCCAAAAATAATCGTTTCTCCACCTGGTCCCAAAGCCAGAGAGCTCGTAAAAAAAGATGCACGATTCATTTCGCCTTCATATTCAAGGTACTACCCTCTTGTCGTGGAGTCGGCTAAAGATTGCATATTAAAAGATGTTGATGGAAACGAGTACATAGACCTCAACTCTGGCATCGCGTGCATGAACGTTGGCCATACTCACCCCCGAGTGGTAGACGCCATCAAGAACCAATGCGACCGTTTTCTACATTACTCCAACACAGACTTCTACTACAGAGAAGTAATCAACTTAGCAGAGAAACTGGCTGAAATAGCCCCTGGCGACTTCGAAAAGAAAATTTATTTTGGCAACAGCGGCACAGAAGCTGTTGAGGCAGGCGTCAAGCTTGCTAAATGGCACACTCGCAAACAGCTGTTCATAGGTTTCATCAGCGCTTTTCACGGTCGCACAATAGGTGCCTTGTCTTTTACTGCCAGCAAACCCATGCAGAGGCGGCACTTCTTTTCCTTAATGCCCGGCGTAGCTCACGTTCCCTACGCTTACTGCTATCGTTGTCCCTTCAAGTTTACTTATCCAGAGTGTAACTACTGGTGTGTGGGCTTCATTGACGAGTTCGTTCTGCAGAAGTACATGCCGACAGAAAATGTGGCGGCGATTGTAATTGAACCAATCCAAGGTGAGGGTGGCTATGTAGTTCCTCCGCCAGACTACTTCCAGAGGCTGAAAAAACTCGCTGATAAATATGGTCTCTTGCTTATCGATGATGAGGTGCAGTCTGGCATCGGAAGGACTGGCAAATGGTTTGCCATCGAACACTGGAACGTTGAACCCGACATCATCTGTAGCTCAAAAGCCTTAGCCTCGGGATTGCCAATAGGCGCCACCATTTCCAAAGCGAAAATCATGGATTGGACTGGGGGCTCTCACGCGAGCACCTTCGGCGGAAATCCCTTGTCGTGTGCCGCTGCAGTAGCTGTTTTAGAAACTATAAAAGAGGAAAAGTTGCTTGCCAACGCAAACAAGCAGGGCGCTCACGCCTTAAAAAGACTTGTGGAATTAAGAGAACGCAGCGAGATAGTTGGCGACGTCAGAGGGAAGGGCTTGATGATTGGCGTTGAGCTTGTTGAGGATAAGGCAAGCAAGAAGCCCGCTTCTAAGAAAGCTACTCAGGTGATTATGCGCGCGTGGAAGCGTGGAGTAGCTATCGTAACTTGTGGTACCTCAACAATCAGGATAGTGCCACCGCTCACGATACAGAGAGAATTGTTGGACGTAGCGTTAGATATTGTTGAAGACACGATAGCCGAGGTAGCGAAAGAAGCTTAGACAGTATACCAGATATAGGCTTTTCAGAAATCGCTTGGTTTAGCTATTACTTCTCTTATTCTCAGATCGAAGAATCTTGCAGCGTTAGCGGGTTTAATTCGGAGAGCCGTGTCCGCGCCTTTTCCAGTTCCTGCAACCGCAACAACATCTTTGCCGGCAGGGATTAATCCCGCGTCTGCAGCCATAAGCGTTATTTCCACGCATACCTTTGTTCCTTCCCCCATGAGTCTAAGCGTGTTAGCGATTAGCTCCAGCGGTTCCAATGTGCCGAATTTTTTGCGAATCGCTCTCTCCACGCTACTCAAGGCATGGGTCGCAGTGAGAATTTTCCCTCCATTAGCCAGAATTTCTTTTTTGAACTCCTCTTTTAACTCGAATTTTCCTGGTGCTTGAAATCCGCAGCAGTGCGTTACCACCACGGTGTTTTTGCCTTTGAAGGCTTTAGCGGCTTCGGCTCCTGTTTCACCCGTGTTTGTGGCGACAATTACGTTTTCGATATTTTTTTGCTGATGTATTCTTTAACGATTTTTAAGAGAGCTTTTGTATTTTGTGCGCCTGCCGTTCTGAAATAGATTGCCCGTTTGTCATGTGAATCCATATGGCCTTTCCTCTTTCTGGCTTCTTAACTTGTGCCTTTTAGGTTTTTAGCTGTTCTCCGAGCCTTCCTTTTCAGCGCTGTCCCGCAGACTGCGCATTTTGTTGAATTGTAATCAGCCGCATATTCTCTGCGGCAAGCTGGACAGTATCTAACCCACTCCAGAAGACGACGAATGCCAAACGTTGCAAGAGACACAAACTCCATCCCCATTTGCGTGGCAACGTTCTGTATTGAATAATCATCTGTTACGATTTGGGGAGTGCAGCCTGCTGCCTTAAGCTCTAAAGCTAAAGCCAAGATTTGCATGTCGGTTTCTGACAGGAAAAAGGAGTCGCCAACCCTGTTCGCGGAAGCTTTCGCTTTATTCCAGAAGTCTTCAGAAGGCGCCTTTACTTTTAGTTTTCCGTTTTCCACGGCTGTTTTAAACCGTATCCATGGCATTGAGCTATTTCTTATCTCCTCCTTGACTTTGGGCACTGTAGCTTGGTCTTCACTTACAGAAAAAGGATCAAATCCTGCTAGAAAGGCGGAAGTATCTAATACCATGACTCGTTTGCATGGATTGTTTTTCTGGATTTTTCATCCCGTTCCCTTAAACAGCAATCGGCTTCGCAATCGATTATAGAAATTGTCCTTAAACCTGATGAACGAAGTCACATTTTTGGAGCGTGTAACTGTCAACGCAGTAGCTTTTCCTGTTACAAATCGGTAATTTCCGTCAATTAAGACAAGCATTTTCTTCGGTCTGATGGCCTTGATCGTGACGTTAGCGTCAGCTGGAAAGACAATTGAGCGGAACACTGTTAGGGAACAAATGGGAGTTAGAACGAACGCATCTACTTCCTTATCTAAAACTGGTCCCCCTGCCGAGAGCGAATAGCCAGTGGAACCCGTCTGCGTAGATACTATCAACCCGTCTGCTTGGCACTTCAGAATCGGTTTTTCGTCCTTGAATATTTGCGTGTAAAGTATTTTTGAGGGTTCTCCAGCAGAAATAACAACATCGTTTAAAGCGTCAGGGGGTATTTCCCCACCTGTGGATACCGCAAGCTTGCTACATTTCTCAATCTTGTACTCGCCGTTTAGGCATTTTTCCACGGCGGCGAATGCATCTTTCGGTTCTACTTCAGTCAGAAATCCCCGCACACCCATGTTAATGGCTAATATTAGCGGTTCAGGTTTAGGAACTGCAATGCAAGTTCTCAGAATTGTTCCGTCTCCGCCTATTGTTATTATGAAATCCGTTTTCATGCTCGCAAGCGGGACAAGTTTTCCTTGGGTGTTCATTTTTCCCGTGAGGGTATCTTCCATGTAAACTTCCAAACCCTTGGTTTTAAGATACTCTGCCATTTCTTCCGCGAGTTTTATTGCCTGTTTCCTGTCGTAACGGGCGACTAATCCCACACTTTTGAACACTATTTTCACCGCTTAGGTAAATAGCGTTACCTTAATCTATATATGGGTGTTGTTTAAGATTGCTTTGAATAGACAACCTTTGGTGAGTGTATGAGCAGACCCATTGATGTTGGACGTTTACGCGTTGGAGGCTATATTATTATCGATAATGAGCCGTGCCGCATAGTGGACATAACCAAATCAAAACCTGGAAAACACGGTTCCGCCAAAGCAAGAGTAGTGGCCATCGGCGTTTTCGACGGCGTCAAAAGAAGCTTCGTCAAACCCGTTGACAGCAACGCGGAAATCCCTATTATCGACAAGAGACCAGGCCAAGTGTTCACTGTTAACCCAAACAGCGTCCAAATCATGGACCTGGAAACATATGAGTATGTTGATGCTCCTTTTCCCGAGGAAGAAGATCTGAAAGCCAAGCTTATTGTAGGCGCTGAGATCGAGTACTGGAAAATACTTGGCAGAATCAAAATCGTCAGAGCCAAATAATCCCGCACTTTACCTATGTTATCTTTCTGCCAAAGTTTATTTCCCAATCCAGTTTGATCATGAGGCCAATGAAACATGAAGAATCGTCTGAATTGTGACGATAGCCAATATGGACTAAAGCTTCGCGTTTCAACTGCAATATATATTTAAAGACGTTTAAGATGTTCTAAGGCTGGAGAAAGAAATGGCGTTAGACCGCTTGGGGGCCTCTCTTTACGAAGCCTTAAAAAAGGTTTTCAGAGCATCCGTGGTGGACGAAGCTACAGTTAAGGAACTCGTTCGCGACATTCAAAGAGCGCTCCTTCAAGCAGATGTTAATGTTCAACTTGTTCTCGGCATATCCAAGCGAATAGAGGAAAGAGCCCTAAAAGAGAAGGTTCCTCCAGGCATCTCAAGGCGAGAGCACTTGACAAAAGTCGTCTACGAAGAATTAACTCGTTTCGTGGGCGATAAGCCTGTTCCAATAAGAATTGAGCCTGGAAAAAAGAAAATAATAATGCTCGTTGGGATTCAAGGCTCTGGAAAAACCACGGCAGCAGCCAAACTCGCCCGGTACTTCCAGAAAAGGGGACTAAAACCTGCGATGATCTGCGCGGACACTTACCGCCCTGGAGCCTATGCGCAACTCCAACAATTAGCAAACCAGCTAAACGTTCCAGCATATGGCGACTTGAAGGCAAAGGACCCAGTCAAAGTGGTTTTCGAAGGATTAAAGCAGTTCAGCGACAAAGACATAATAATCGTTGACACCGCTGGGCGTCACAAAGAGGAGCAAAAACTAATCAAAGAAATGAAAATTCTTGAGAGAAAGATCAAACCTGACGAGGTCATGATGGTTATTGATGGCACAATCGGGCAGCAAGCACTGATCCAAGCCAGGGCCTTCCATGAAGCAACACCCATAGGCGCAATTTTAGTCACCAAATTAGACGGATCTGCCAGAGGCGGCGGAGCTCTTTCCGCGGTTGCAGCGACCGGCGCGCCCATAAGATTCATCGGCACAGGCGAGAAAACCGAAGATATCGAATCCTTCATCCCTTCTCGCTTCGTCGGGCGCCTCTTAGGCATGGGCGACCTGGAAACTCTTCTCGAGAAAGTTCGCGAAGCCGAAATTAAAGTTCCCAAAAAGAAAGCAAAGGCGATACTCAGCGGCAAGTTCACTCTAACCGACATGTACGAACAATTCGAAGCAGTCAAAGGCATGGGGCCATTCAGGAAAATCCTCAAAATGCTTCGTGGAATGTCTTACGACGTGCCCGAGGGCACGCTGAACACGGCTGAAGAACGCCTTGAAAAATGGCGCGTAATAATCCAATCCATGCAACCTGAAGAGAAAGATAACCCTAAAATTTTAAACTCTTCAAGAGTAAGACGCGTAGCACGCGGTTCGGGAACAAGCGAAAGAGATGTCAAAGAC
>CP070714.1:581860-620260 GCA_020350385.1 Candidatus Bathyarchaeota archaeon
GAAAGGGCACGCGCCAAATTGAAAAAGGAGGTACGACGTAAAATTGAAAAAATATGCTTGCATACAAGTTAATCACCACAAAGAGGTACCTACAGCAATTGCTGACATGCAGAACCAAGGTTGGCGTCTTCACACCTATCAAGCTACTGGGTTTGGTACAGATGTAAAGCACTACCTACTTTTTGAAAAGGGTGACTCCTGAAAATAGACCGCGAATGCCCTCTCCACACTGAAGGGCAACGCAGTCAAAAACCAACATAGGAATGACACACAGCCAACACCACGTCTTTTCCGCCAATTCACATAAAAAGTGCCTTCTGCTTCCGCAGTCCTCAAGGTAAACTTTTCCTTTTTTGCAGAAAAAGTCGTTGCGACTAAAAGTTTACTCTCTCGGAACAGGCACACAAAAAGGGGCGCATATCAATCCCAACAAGGAATGAGTAACAATGGAAAACCAAAAAATGACGCGAGAAAAAACTAAATACTCATACAAAACTATCCAAAATATGTCCATTTTAGGGAGAGAAAAAGAATGAAAGAAGAAAAAGAAGACCAAAAGAAATTACTTTGCCCTAAGGCTTGTGTCCTAAACCAGGCTAGACGACGACCGCTACACATTAGTTTCATGAAAAAAGGCTATTTTAGGCTTCTCTAAGCTTAATATTATCATAGTCTTAAACTATTCAATGTTCTCTTTTAAGCGGTGTCTGGTGAATACTGATTTGGGCATTCTTTTCTGCAACAGATATTTCTCAACTAAAAGTCCGTTCCTCGCCATTAATGTTCTATAGAACCTCTTAAGCATCTAGGAGCTATTTTTTGTTCAAAGTTGAAAGGAAATTGAAATTATTAGTTAGCTATATACCTACATGTTAAAAATTCTTATTAGCTCATTCAATACAAAGGCATTTTATGCACAAACGAAACAGAGCAGCCCTGTTTCTATTGATACCCATAGTAATTTTCATGTGGTTTATTGGATGGTGCCTGTATTGGATAGGCTCCAGAGAAGATGCCATACCAAGGAAGATGTCTGATCTGAACGAGTTAACCTTCACTGTCCAAATACCAGAAGAAAAGTATGCAACATAACAGGCTGGTCTCTAAGCCATAGCTCCTAACGAATTTGTACCACATTCTATCCAAGTTAACCTTTACAAAATGAATATAGATTTTTTAGCTAGGTTTTTTCGCTCGCAGCGTCATCTCTCGGCATTCTTCCTGATCCACCTATTGATGAACTTACTAGTTCAATAGAGCCGCCAATCACATTCCTTGCTACAACTGTAATTCTGATTAGTTACCAAGCACCAATTCTTGGCTAAGAAAGAAAAACAGCAAAGTCACAAAAAGTCAGACTAGGATAAAGCCTTCAAGTTTTCTTCTGCAAATGCATTTATCCTGAAATGCACGTAAACAGCAACCATTGTTTCTAGGGCTATTATAATCGCCAGAAAAATAGCAAGCATCCTCGTCACACCTACAAATATCTGCCCCGCCTGAGAATCTATGTAGCCGTCAACTGTGGCTATCCAGCTCCAGTAACTGGGTTCTTGCATAATCATAAACGCTTCCAAATCCACTGTAATCCACCAACAAATAGCCATGACAAGGACTGCAAGCGCGCTACCGATTATGGTTAGGTTTTTCCAATCTGAAGCCAACGAGGAAGAACATGATATTCGCGTTCTAGAATCCACTGGAGAAAGACGGCAGCTTACTACCTTCTTGGCAGTTCCAGGGGAAATGCCCCACAGCGAACCCTGCTTGACCGAAATAAACGTTGGCGGTTCCTCAGCAACTACTTTGCAACCTTTCCTGATCAAAAGGGCCTTCAAATCTGCATAGGCTTCGTTGTTTCCCAAACTCACTGTTCGCTCAAACAAGAATAAACCTCAAAACGTGTATTTGTTTCACGGATTATTGTGGTTTTTCATCAGGCTTGAAAAGTTTTTTCTCATGCGCTGGTCGGGGCTTAAGACCCCTAATTTTTCCACGGCCTGCAGCGCGTTGGCGCTCTAAATTCTTAATTCGTGCATAAAGCTTCGACACTTTCGTCTTAGACGGCGCCTTACGCTTCGACGCGCGAACGGGAACAGGCGTAAAAGGCTTATCTATCTTATTCCTAGCACGTTTGGATCTTTTAAAAGGCACTTTACGCACTTTCTTGAACACCACACGGCCCTCTTTCAGGTTTACTTCCTGCACCTCCCAACCCGCGTCCAACCAAGCTCGGGCATGAGCCCTCGATGGCGAATTACGCCACCATGCCTCATCTCTATAAGCACTCATCGGAAGATTGCTTCCAATCAGCCCGTCGATTCGAGCAAAAGAAAGACGAACAAACCGGGTGAAAGCGCCTCTGAACTTCAAATGAGACGTAAGCCCGCCGTACTTTGACCGTGAGCGTGGCGAAACAATCCGTCGAGCACAGTGCAAGCAAAGCATCATGGTTGGGTCTCCAGTGGCAACATCAGGCACCATACAATCTCGACAGAACAACCGCTTGCATCTTTGGCACTTTCGCATGTAAGCAACCCGAAGTACTCTCCCGCAGATTCCACATTCATCCTTGACCATTGCTACCACACAAGAATCGCTGCAGAAACGCCTTTAACAATACTTATGCAAGGCTCGCGATATTAACCTTAACTTTGACAACCGCCATGAGAAACAATGGGTAGACCCCCTGCAAGGTTAGCGCACGCGCTATCTTATTATCTTTAAATGAAGATATTGTTTAATTGAGTGAAGTTTACTTGTTGACCATTGGTATAGTTGGGAAGACAAATACAGGTAAAACAACCTTATTCAATGCAGCGACTCTTCTAAACGCAAAAATATCCAATTTTCCATTCACCACAAAGGAGCCAAATGCAGGTACTGCATATGTCTGCGATATCTGTGTGTGCAAAGAGCTAGACGTAAAGGATAACCCGTTGAATTCAACATGCATAGATGGCTGGCGATATGTCCCGGTAAAGATCGTTGATGTACCTGGATTAGTGAAAGACGCATGGACGGGTCGAGGACTTGGAAATCAATTTCTTTCTGTCATCGGACAAGCCGACGCGCTAATCCATGTAGTAGACGCCTCAGGTTCAATTGATGCTGACGGCAAAATAACCCAACCTGGAAGTGGTAACCCTGTACAAGACGCAATTGACATCGAAATGGAACTGAATAGATGGATTGCAGAAATAATTGAGCGCAATAGACAATTCATAATCCGCGAAGCATCATCCTCATCTCTAGAAGAAGCAATTGCGAAATCCTTGTCAGGAGTAAAAGCCAATCCGTTACAGGTATTTCAGGCCTTAGAGAAAACAGAGCTCAAAGACGTTCCATTCATTAAGTGGGATCTCAATCAAACCATTAAATTCGCTACGTTCCTCCTTCCAATTATCAAGCCAACACTAATTATAGCAAATAAAATGGACATTCTCACCTCTGAGAGCTACCTTCCAATGTTAACCGAGTACTATGGTCGCAGCCTAGTTGCAGCCTGTTCTGCCAAGGCAGAACTGGTTCTTAGAAGGGCAGAGAAGATGGGGTTACTTCAGTATACGCCGGGTCAAGAGAAGTTCAGAATAAAGGAAAATGTTAGACTCACGGCAAATCAACGGGGCGCTTTAAGGTACATTGAAACGAGGGTCATGGCAAAATGGATAAGTACTGGTATCCAACAAGCCCTTAACACTGTCGTTTTCAAACTTTTAAAAAACAATATGATTTACCCTGTTAGCGACGAATTCAAGTACACGGATCATCACGGAAACGTGCTTCCCGATGTGTACTTGATGCCAGACGGCTCAACCCCCATTGACCTCGCCCGAAACATACACACAAACCTTGCAAAGAACTACATTCTTGCAATCGACGCCAAAACAGGAATACGGCTCCCTAAGAGTTACAATCTAAGACATAAAGATTTGGTAAAAATCGTGACTCGCCCTACAACGAAACGAAGAAAATAGCTAGGCCTAAGTAGACACCGTTCAGATTTTCCGCACGTCCAAAATATTTAAAGCACCGAAGATTCAGGTGAAGAGGTTTGACGCTTGACGTAGGTATCCCCAACAAATTAATATTTCATGGTGGCTTTGTATGTTTGGGTGATTTGTTCTTTGTTATCTGCTTGTGTTCTGATAAGAACTGTGCATGGTAGATTTGAGGATGTTGTTAGCTCATTTCGCCATTGGAAAGCTGTCAAGCGAGTCTTCCCAACTCTTGGAAGATACGATGTTGTAGTGGACCTTGAAGCCTTGGATCTTAAGGAGCTAGATGCTACAGTGCTAAGGATGGGAAATTTTGCTGGCGTAGTCTTTACTGAAACCCTCGTAGAGATACAACATTAGAGAGGAAGAAGATGTGCTAAACGCTTGTGTACTACTTAAGGTCGTGCCTACAAAAGCAAATATAATTCTAGACTCAGTTAGGAAAGTTGCTCGCGTTAGAAAGGCTTACTTCACATACGGAAGATTCGACATAGCAATCTTTGTTGAGGTTGAAGATTACAAAAAGCTACGAGAAATCACAACCCAAATTAACGGCATAGAAGGCGTAAGAAGCACAGAAACACTGCCTGAAGCCTAATTTCCCCTTCTCTTTTTCTGTTCTATTTCTTGTTTTGCCAGAACCAAAGAAGAGCTGACAGTCCATCTTGAAGTAGGCTTTGAATGGATCAGAGAAAAAGAGGGACTATTCTATCTTGAGAAGCGAAAGTAACCTTCAGCAGGAAATATTAGCCTTTAACAACCGCTAGAGGAACAAGCCTCGCAACCTTACTGGCAATTCCAATTTGGTCGCTGACTTCCACAACAACGTCCACGTTCTTGTACGCAGGATCAGCTTCTTCAGCCAAAACCACAGCGCTCGCGGCACGCACAACCATCCCGCGTTTCTCAAGAGCGGCCTTTACGTCGCCGCCCCAGTACTTTCGCTTAGCCGCGGAGCGACTCATCATCCTGCCCGCCCCATGTGCTGTTGAACCAAAAGTCAATTCCATGGCTTTCTCTGCGCCTACCAGAACCCATGAACTGGTCCCCATGCTGCCAGGAATAAGCACTGGCTGCCCTTCACTACGATAATCAGCGGGAACCTCTACGTGTCCAGGAGGGAAAGCTCTTGTGGCGCCTTTTCTGTGAACCCAAACTTTCTTCTTATCGCCGTTGATCTGGTGAGTTTCCACTTTTGCAATGTTATGTGCTACATCATAAACAAGTTTTAACCCGAACTTTTCGGGGTCTTTGTGGTAAACTTGCTGAAAACTCTGGCGAACCCAATGCATAATCGCCTGCCTATTCGAGAAGGCGTAGTTAACTGCACAAGCCATTGCCTGAAAATAGTCGCCAGCCTCGTTGCTGCTTCCAGGCGCGCATGCCAGTTCCCTGTCAGGTAAAGCTACCTTGTACTTCTGCGCTGCCCGCTCCATAACCCGCAAGTAATCAGAACACACTTGATGTCCGAATCCTCTAGAACCGCAGTGAATCATCACCATAACCTGTCCTTCCTGCTCGATGCCGAAGACCTTGGCTGTTCTCGGATTGTAAATTTTATCAACCTTTTGGATTTCCAAGAAATGGTTGCCCGAGCCCAGAGTGCCTATCTGCGTTAAGCCTCTGTTTTTGGCGGTTGTTGAAACCTTGCCGGGATCCGCGTTTTTCATACACCCGCGTTCTTCACAGTGTTCAGCATCGTCAGTCCAGCCTAACCCGCGGTCGATGAGCCACTGCACACCCTTAACCACCAGCCCGTTCAAATCTCCAGCAGTTATCCTAAAGTCTTTTCTTCGGCTCCCAAGCCCAGAGGGAACGTTTTTAAAAATTGCGCTTGTCAACTGAGCAAGCTTTGGCCGTAGCTGTTGCTCGAAAAGGTTTGTTGTTAAAAGGCGAACACCACAGTTAATGTCGTAGCCGACGCCGCCTGGGCTGATCACGCCTTCATCATAATCCGTTGCGGCTACGCCTCCTATGGGAAAACCATAACCTTCGTGGCCGTCTGGCAAAGTCACAGCGTACTTGTAAATACCGGGCAAGTGTGTAACATTAGTGCATTGCCAAAGAGTTCGGTCAGTCAGCATCTTCTTCAAAAGGCTTTCGTTGGCAAAAACCATGCCTGGAACACGCATTCCCGGTTTGTACTTCGGGATACGCCACATGTAATTGTCTATTTTTTCAAGAGGAACCTTATCCAGTGGATGCCGCCTTGCACCTTTGCCCATAAATTTTCGCCTCCAAACAAAAAGTAGAGGCTACATATAAAACAGTTTTGAACACAAGTCAACTTCTTTCTAGCAGCCTTCGAAGAACGCATATAAATTTTAATTACGCCTTTCTTTCTTCTTATGGGAAAATACAGTGAGAGGAGAAACGCGAAAATGAACGCAATCATATTTGGAGCACCAGGTTCTGGGAAAGGCACATACGCGTCAAGACTTCAATCGAGGCTTGGCGTAGAGGTGATTGCCACGGGAGACATTTTTCGAGAAATCATGAAGAAAGAGACCGCGTTGGGAAAGAAAGTTAAAGGTTACGTGGAAAAGGGACTGCTTGTGCCCGATGACATTGTGATAGAAGTGCTAAAACATCGTCTAGCTAAGATTCCTAAAGAAAAAGGGTTCATCTTGGATGGTTACCCGCGAACGCTTGAACAGGCTGAGACCCTAGATGAAATCGCCAAAATAGACGTTATACTGTTACTAACGGTTCCAGAATGGATCATTATTGAACGCTTGTCCAGCCGGAGGATATGCAAGAACTGCGGCGCAGTCTACAACATACGCTTCTTAAAGCCCAAAGTGGACATGGTCTGCGACAAGTGCGGTGGACCCTTATTTCAGCGTTCAGATGATAATCCTGAAGTCATAAAAAAAAGAACCCAAGTTTACGAGGAACAAACTCGACCAATTTTGCAGTTCTTTGAGGAAAGAAAAGTGCCTTTTGTTGTGGCTAACTGCGATACTTTAGACACACCGCCCGACGCTGTGGTAAAAACAATCCTGAAGAACCTGAGCAAACTGAAAATGGTCTAGATGTCTAGAATAAACTCCAACGTGACCTTGCCTATTTCTTTGATTATTTTCATTCGGTGATAGGTAATCGCTTTTACGGCGACTTTTTGTGTGTGTTTTTCCGCGTTGAATTTTTCGCCCCATGCTGTTGCTTTGATTCTAAATCCATCAGAGGTTTCTTCTAGATTTGAGATTTTGAATTTTGAGTAGAGCATGTTTGTGGTTTCAAGCTTTACTAGCAAGGCTTCAAGCCAGCTGTAGAGAAGCGCGTACTCGTCTTCAGCTTTAACCTTAACAGAATCCTCGTCGTTGGGACTGACTTTGTCTGTGTCGGTTATTACTTCGAACATTGCGAGAGCAGCGTTTTCGTACGCCTCTTTCAGTGTTGTGCCGTGTGCTGCGATGTAGACGTCCGCAGTGTGCTCCAGAAACTCGAACTTCCCTTTTCTATCCATAGTCAAGCCCATATGAAAGATAAAGGAACAAATCTAAAAACAATTTCGCATTCGTTGTGATAACTCATGGATTAGTGAAAGTCTAGAAGTGTTTTTGGATTTTCTGGATTGCTGCAGCTGTAAGTTTTGCCGAGTTTTCCGCATCTTTTAGGTTTAGCATTCCTACTGGGCTGTGAATGTAACGAGTTGCAACTGAAACTGTGCCGCTTGGAACGCCTTGTCTAGTTAAGGATATGCGCGCTGCGTCCGTAGAGCCCGGCAAGCCCGTTTCAAGCTGATAGGAGATTTTATTTTCTTCCGCCACATCGAGAAGCAAGCGCAAAACCTTCGGGTGAGTAATCAAACCCGAATCTGTCACAGTCAGCGTTGGACCTTTACCCATTTTCACATTGGTATCGAATTCTCTCACGCCAGGCACATCACCCGCCACAGTCACATCCAAGGCTATACCGACATCGGGATCAACGCCGAAGGCCGCCGTTGCCGCGCCCCTTAAGCCCACTTCTTCTTGAACAGTGCCAACAGCGCATATTGCGCAACTGGTCTTTCCCAGCTGTTTCAGAGTTTCAATCAATATTGCGCAGCCAACTCGGTCGTCAAAGGCTTTGCCAATCACTATATTCTTGCCTATTTTTGCGTATTTCACGTCGAATGCTACAGGGTCTCCAATCTTTACTCCCATAGTGTTTGCATTTTCGCGGCTTTTCGCTCCGATGTCGATGAAGAGCTCATCATATGCTACGATTTTTTTGCGTTCTTCCTCTTTTTGTATGTGAGGAGGCTTGGAACCTATTATCCCGTGTAAGGGACCTTTTCTGGTGTGTATTATCACTTTTTTAGCTAGTAGAATACGGTCGTCTATGCCGCCCATTTTTGTAAACCGCAGAAACCCTTCTTTAGTAATGGTTTTCACCATCAAGCCAACTTCGTCCATATGCGCTGCAAGCATAACCTTCGGCGAGGACCTCTTGCCTTTTTTTATGGCGATGACGTTTTCAAGTTTATCCACGACAATTTCGTCCACATACGGTTTCATCAACTTAGTCATGAGGTTTCTGACTTCTTCCTCTCTGCCAGTTACGCCGTAAGCGTTAGAGAGTTTTTCTAAATTCTCACTCAGCGACATGAATACGCCTTCTTTCAGGTTTATGTTAGAACTCTGAGAAGTAGTTATTAAACAATTTCGTTGGCAGTCTTGGTAGTTTCTGAGTTTGAAAGAAAAAACTGAAGATAATAATATTAACATCTAACACACAACCGAAAAAAAGCAATTCTTAAAAGTTTAGCTCGCATTATCAGTTAGAAGTGACCTAAAATGGCGCAGCAGCAATTCAAAAAAATTGGATTTTTCAAATGCGGAAACATTGGGACGTCTCCATTAATTGAGCTTCTTTTGGATGAGTTAGCTGACCGTAAGGACATCAAGGTCCGAACGGTGACCACTGGCTCAAAAATGGGCCCTGAAGACGTCGAAGAAGCGTTGCCAAAAATCTTTGAATTTAATCCAGACATTTTAATCTTAGTATCTCCTAATACGGCATTACCCGGACCAGCAAAAGTTAGGGAGAAAATATCAAACAGCGGGCTACCAGGAATAGTCGTTACTGACGCCCCTGGAAAACGCGTTAAAGCGACACTTGAAGAACAAGGGTTAGGCTATATAATAATCACTGGCGACCCTCTTATTGGGGCAAGGAAACAGTTTTTAGACCCTATAGAAATGGCAATCTTTAACTCAAACATCAGTAAAGTGCTTGCAATTACAGGCGCCTACAGAATATTATATCAGGAGATTGACAAAGTGATTTATGCAATTGAAAATGGGCAAAGTCCAGTTTTACCAAGATTAATAATAGACTTGAATATGATTCGGGACCGATCTGAATTCAATAATCCTTACGCAAAAGCAAAAGCAATGGCAGCTTACGGATTGGCTGAAAAAGTTGCTAAAATAAACATGAAAGCTTGTTTCATAGAAAAAGAAAGCGAAAAATACATTTTCCTCGTTACATGTTCACACGAAATAGCTCAGACAGCTGCCAAATTGGCTGAAGAAGCGCGTGAAATCGAAAAATACAACGATAGCCTAGTTAGGAAACCTCACGGAAAAAGTGGTAAACCTAAAATCAAAACCAAACTTGGGCTTCCGCCAGTTTTTGATGAAGAGTTCTATGGTAAAAGTGCCTCATAAAACCACAGTTGTATATACTTTACATATTTACATATAAGGTATTTCGACGAAGTTTATCTCTCTTTTGTAGTCAATGAAAAGCCAGTGAAAAATTGAATGAAATCGTTGGAAGAGATGACCCGCGATGGTAACATTGATTACCGTTATACGCGATAACGGTTATAAAAAACAGTGTTAAGGGTTACTATTTGGAACCTCTTCATAACATGAAGTGATTTACGTTTCTTAGGAGCCTGCAATTGCCTTTCTTTTTCGCCGAGAAAGTTTCTTCAGTAATTTGAACGCGTACGTTGTGTCATCTATGGTTTTGGTACGCAAGACACCAGCTTTTTCTGCACTTGAGAAGAGTTCTTCGCCCTTTTCTGTGCGGATAATCGTGAACGTCCACCCATCTAATCCCAGACCGCCTACGGAAACATCAGCTAACTCAGAGCTAAAATCATCACAAACGCTGCAGCTTTTTCGCGCATATTGCTTTATCTCACGTAGAGGAATTTCAGTAACTCCAGAGCCTGTAGTGACCAACATCTTTCCCTTAATGTTAATTTTTTTTATGTCGCCCAAATTGAGACCTAATTTTCCATGAATGTGATTTTCCATTAACCCTTTGTATGTGAAACATTCTGAACACATAAGTCCGATCAGGAGTTTCAAGGGACGGGTATGCCTCTTCAAACCAGCCAGCTCCATTCTCCTAATGGCGTGAATTTGGCAGGGCGTTCCCACGAAGGCAACTTTGGTTTTTTTCTGCTTTAGCATATCAGTTAGAGCGAGGATGTTAGGCGAGCATGAATATCTTGTTCCAGCAGCCTCTATGAGCTCTTCCGCAGTTGTGGCTAGCATCGGAGCAGGGTAAAAAGGCTTTTCCTTGTCTGTTCCTGCAACAATCGCACCGTCAATGAAACCATTTTTCAGAGCGAACAGCAATAACGCAGTGACGACCCCTCCATCTTGACTAACTTTTGATATTCTGTCCTCCGTCGTTTGAGCTATAACCATTCTGCGGTGAATCCCAAACTCTTCTTCTGGTTTTCTTTCTCGGCCGAACACAAAGTTCTCCACGTTTGCCGCCGTCCACTGGTATCTAGGACAAGCCTGAGCGCAGATTCCGCAGATTTTGCATTCCTTTATCAAGCCGGGTTTTTCTTTTGTCAATTCTAAACAGTCAAAAGGGCAGACGACGACACATGTGCCGCAGCTAACACATTTCCCCGCTTCAATAACTTCACTTGTCAAAGAAGCTTCAAAACTAATTTTGTTGGAACTCATGCCGATAACATAAGTGTACGTCAATATATAAACTTGAAGAAATGCAAATTTTGACCCAAATACAGAACTTTGGTAATAAGTAACATACTACTGCATTTCTGCGCATCCGAAAAGTGCGGTTATTCTTTTGCAGGCTTCGATTATCCGCTCTTTCGGTTGAGTTAAAGAGAACCTTACATAATTTTCTCCGTGTTCACCGAAGCCTATTCCAGGTGTCACCGCTACGCCGGCGCTGAGGAGTCTAGTTGCAAATTTTACCGAGTCGGACCTACAGTTTAGCCAAACGTAAAATGTGGCTTTCGGCTTGTCACACTTGAAGCCAACGGAACGCAAATACTCAACAAGCACATCCCTTCTTTCGGCGTATATTTGATTGTTTTTCTTGAGGAAATCTGGCGGTTCATCGCTCTTGTATGTTGCTAAAGCTTTGGCAGCTACCTTTTGGATGTAAAGAGGCGGTCCCGAGTCGATTTGCGATTTGACTTTTGCGAGTCCGTTTATTAATTGCTTGTTTCCCACGGCGAAAGCTATTCTGTCTCCCATCATGTTGAAGGTTTTTGAGCATGAGTGAAACTCGACCGCCACTTCCATAGCACCATCAACTTCGAGGATGCTAGGCGCCCTATAGCCGTTGAAAGTTACCTCTGAATATGCATTGTCGTAGCACAAGATGATGTTGTTTTCTCGGGCAAATTCAACAGCTTGTTTTAGGAATTTCTTTTCCACCGTGGCGCTTGTTGGATTATTCGGATAGTTTAGAAACATCAGCTTTACTTTTTCTGGATGGACAGCTTCGAGGTCTGGTTTGAAGCCATTTTCTTGAAGCAACGGCATTGCAATGGGAATCCCATCGTTTAGTATGGTGCTACCGTTATTGTAAACTGGATAGCTTGGGTTAGGTACAAGAACATGGTCACCTGCGTTCACGAATGCTCTAGGGATGTTCGATAAGCCTTCCTTTGAGCCTAAAAGAGCAATAACTTCATCTTGGCTAATGTCGATGTGGAACCGTTTCTTGCACCAGTCTGCAACTGCGTGCCGAAAGTCCAATTCGCCTTGACTGAGGGAGTACTGGTGGCTCTTCAGATTCACTACTTCTTCTTTAAGGGCAGCGATAACTAAGGGTGGCGGGGGAAGGTCAGGGTCACCTATACTTAAAGAGATCAGGTCTACGCCTTGCGCCTTTTTTTCTTTGATCACTTTCTCTATTTCGGCGAAGAGATATGGCGGAAGCCTTTTTACTCTATCAGCAAATTCAAAGTTCATTTTGTGTTCACTTTCCTTAAAACAGTGTTCCCTCAAAAACTTTTTCTGCGGGACCATTTAGGAACAAATGTTCTGCGTATTCTACTTCCAAATCGCCGCCTAGCAAATGAACCCGAACTTTATTTCCAAGCTTTCTAAACAAGTTTCCTGCAGCGACGGCTGCGCAGGCTCCTGTGCCGCAGGCCAGGGTTTCTCCACAACCCCGCTCCCACACCCGCACTTTCAGCTCATTGCTGTTCAAAACTTGAACGAATTCCACGTTTGTTTTCTTTGGGAAAAGACAGTGGCTCTCGATTTTCGGTCCAACACACTGTACTGGAAAATTTTCTAATGCATCAACGAATGTAACGCAGTGAGGGTTTCCAACCGAGAGGCAGGTTACTTCGTATTTCTCTCCGTTGACTTGCAAATCTTCGTTTATGCATGTGCCTCGACCAAGCATCGGAATCTTGCTTCTCTCCAGCACCGGAGGCCCCATGTCGACCCTCACCGATGTAACCAAGTCATTTTCAAGGGTTAACCACGTCCGTTTTATGCCTGCCAACGTTTCCACAGTCAACTCGTGCTTTCGGACAATGTTGTTTTCGTAGCAGTACTTGGCGAAGCAGCGGATGCCATTGCCGCACATTTCAGCTTCGCTTCCGTCAGCGTTGAAAATTCGCATTTTCACATCTGCTTCGGCTGAGTTTGACGCTAGCAGAAGACCATCCGCGCCAACTGAAAATCTCCTTTTACAGAGTTTTCGAGCCAGCTTAGCTGCCTCAGCATTGCTTATTTTCTCATTTCTGTTGTCGATTACGAAATAGTCGTTGCCTAAACCGTGCATCTTCCAAAATTTCATTACCCTCACTTCGCTATTCGCTGACCAGAAATTAAATCGTCCAATTCTTCGCGTTCTCTGACTAAAGTGTATTTTCCTTTCTTAACAAGCACCTCTGCAGCTCTCGGTCTAGCGTTATACTGTGAACTCATGGCAAAGCCATATGCTCCAGCGTTCAGAACCGCCAGCAAATCGCCCTCTTGAATCTTCGGCAACCGTCTGTCCTTAGCTAACACGTCACCTGACTCGCATATAGGTCCAACAACATCGTATGTGTCTTTTTCTGGAGAATCCAATTTATTCGCAACGAGCACTTGATGATAAGATCCATACATAGTGGGCCTAATCAAAGTGTTGAATCCCGCATCAACTCCGACAAACTTCTTGAAGGGCGTCTTTTTCATCGTGTTCACAGCGGTTAACAGGATGCTTGCGTCATAGACTACGTATCGACCAGGCTCCACACAGAAAAACGGTTTTCCAAGATTGTATTCGTCGACTCTGCTTTTGAACAAGGACAGCACTTCCTCAGAGAAAAGGGTCAAATCCAACTCTTTGTCCTCTGGTTTGTAGGGCACTCCAAGCCCGCCGCCCATGTTAACAAACTCGAAGCCTATTTTGCTTTTGTCGTGAACCTTTTTGGCTATGCTCAAAAGCTTTTGAAGCGCCAAGACGAAAGGCTCAACGTCGAGAACACCTGAGCCCACGTGCATGTGTATTCCGAACCGCGTGACGCCCGCTTTTTTGGCTGTCGCATACGCTTTTAACACTTCTTTTTCCCATAGGCCAAATTTTGATTGCTTGCCTGCTGTAATGCAGTGACTGTGATGGCCTGCACCTATCTCTGGGTTAACCCTCACAGACAAAATGTTGGGAACCGCTATCTTTAGCAGTCTGTCTAATTGAGACAGGGAGTCAACATTCACGGTTACATTGGAGCCAGCGAGAAATTTTAACTCGTCAGTTCTGACGCTTGTTCCAGTAAAAAGTATGCGTTCTGGCGTAAATCCGCTTTTTAAAGCCATAAAAACTTCGCCGGGGCTGACTGCGTCTAAATGCGCACCTTCGGTTTCTAGGATTCTCAGCACAGATAGGTTCGAATTAGCCTTTGCTGCGTAATAGAGCCTTACTTTTTCGTAGTTGCAGGTAAGCGCTTCGTGAAGGCGTTTATAGTTTTCTCTGATTCGACTTTCGCTGATTACGTATAGCGGCGTATCAAATTTCTCAGTCAATTTTCTGGTAGAAACGCCGTCAAAGTAAAGTGTTCCCTTTCGATTCTCCAATGGTTCTCGAAGTTTCTGTGCTTTTTTAACCATAGCCACATCTCCTCTCTAGGGTGAGTTGCCGAGTTGCCCTTTAGGCTAGCCCTTTTGCTATCATGAGCTCAGCGCTGAGGATACCTCCCCCTGCGGCTCCTCGGATAGTGTTGTGCCCCAAGCACATGTACTTGAGCGTCATGATAGAGTCGTTCCGAATTCTTCCAACTACGACACTCATGCCTTTGCCTTCTTGTCTATCGATTCGGGGTTGAGGTCTGTTTGGCTCCTTTCGTACCACGATTGGGTTTTCTGGAGCTGAAGGAAGTTTCAGTTTTTGCGGTTCGCCTTTAAACTTTCTGAAGGCTTCTTCAATCTCATCCACAGAGGGGTTCTCGCCAAGCTTCACGAATACGGATTCCAAATGCCCGTCTTTAACATTTACTCTATTGCAACTCGCGCTAAGAACGAAATTGGCATTGCGTACGAAATTGCCGTCGAACGTGCCCAGAATCTTCAGGGGTTCGCATTCAAGTTTCTCTTCTTCCTTAGAAATGAAAGGAACAACGTTATCAATGATGTCCAACGACGCCACGCCTGGGTATCCGGCGCCGCTTAGGGCTTGCATGGTTGAAACTATAACTTGCCTGAGGCCGAATTTCATAAGAGGCTTCAGCGTCATCGCCAATTGAATCGTAGAGCAGTTGGGGTCTGTTGATATGAAGCCGTTCCAGCCTCTCGCCTTCTTCTGGATTGGAATGAGGGCAACATGGTCAGGATTCACTTCCGGTATGATAAGAGGAACGTCGCTATCCATTCGGTGTGCACTTGCTTTGCTGAATACTGGATATACAGCGGCGAATTCTGTTTCAACTGGCCCTGCCAAGTCGCCTGGTAAGGCTGAGAAGACAATGTCTATGTTACCTGCTTTTTCAACTGATTCCACATCAGTGTGCGCTACGTGCATTTCGGCAATTTCTCTTGGCAGGTTTGATTCCATGGTCCAGGAGCAGGCTTCTTTGTATTTTTTGCCAGCGGACCTTTCTGAGGCTGCAAGCACTTCGATTTTGAAATACGGGTGCCCCTGCAACAGCTGAATGAACCTTTGCCCAACGGCTCCCGTTGCGCCTAATATGGCTACTTTACGGTTCGAAGACATTACTTATAGCTTCCTTTGCTCTTTTGAGTTGACTTTCTTCGATAAAAATATTAATGGTCGCCTTGCTAGTTGTGATTTCAATTATGTTGATGCCATGTTGGCTGAGTGCACTGGAGATTTTCGCAACGCCTCCGGGCGAGTCAATAAACATGGGGTGAATCATTTGAAGCATTGCCACGTTTTCCCTATGGCTTATTGCCTTGAAGCATTGTGCGCGGTGAAGCCTGTTTATGACTTCGTTGACTTTGCCGTCAGAAGTGAAGACGGTGATTGATTTTCCTCCTGAACTGACGCCGTAAACTGGGTTTTGGCTGAGCGCCTGAAAAATCTCCTTTAGGTTTTTCGTATTGACCTCGCAAACGACGTTAATGGCCAGCAAGCCTTCGTGGCTACTGATTTCTGCTGAGTTGAGTGTGAAGGACCCTATAATTTCAGTACCGTCATGGACGAAACTGCCAGAGGAGAAGTCAATTATTCTAAGCGTTTGGTTTGGCAACTTGTATTTTAGGGCTTCGGGCTTCACGATTTTTGCACCTCCTTGGGCGAGGTCGAACATTTCGTGTATGTCCAGTTTGTTGAGCGGCCTAGCCTCGGGGACTATTTTGGGGTCTGCTGAAAGAACGCCGCTTGTCTCTTTGACTAGTATTACCTCGTCAGCGTTTAGGCATTTTGCGAGTAACACGGCGGTTGTATCGCTTCCGCCGCGTCCGAGAGTGGTGACATTGCCATTGCTGTCTTTTCCGAGGAATCCACAGACCACAGGTATGGCTGTGCCTAGGAGCGGCGCTAGGAATTTCTGCGCCAGAAGTGTGGTTTTTTCCACATCAGGTACTGCGTCGCGGAAGTTGGAGTTGGTTATTATGGGCCAGTTGTCGTTGGCTGGGTCGAAGGGTTCAGCTTTGGCGCCTATTTTTTTTAGGGCGCTGGAGAATATGCGGGCGCTTGTTCGTTCGCCCATAGAAATGATTTCCGCATAATCAGCGTCGTTAATGTTGCCTATTTGGGAAACTGTGTTAACAAGGCTGTCGGTCATTTTGCCCATAGCCGAGACTACAACTACTATTTCTTTGTACGGCGCTTCGGCAACCATTTTGGCTGCATGTTGGATTTTTTCGCCGTTGGAGAGGATAGCTCCACCGAACTTGATTACAACTCTGTTGCCCACAGGGTTTTCACCGATTTCTAGGAAAGGCCGAGGACGTCTTCCATGCTGAAGATTCGGGTTTGGTCTTGCCTGTTTATCCATTCTGCGGCGTACACTGCGCCTTGTGCAAACACGCTACGTGAGAAAGCGGTGTGCTCTACACGGAGCATTTCGTATGGACCAGCGACTATGAGGTCATGGATGCCTGGGACGCCGCCTGCGCGTAACGCGGTGATTTCGAGTTCTTCGGGTTGACGGGGGCTGGTGCCTTCTCTGCCGTATACGGTTCGGGTGTAGCCGCGTGTATCCGTGATTATTTGGCCTAGTTTCTTAGCAGTTCCGCTTGGTGCGTCTTTCTTGCCTGTGTGGTGGATTTCGCTTATGCTGAAGTTGTATTCCTGCGGAAACGATTTTAGGGATTGAGCGAGTTTGAAGAGGATGTTTATGCCTACGGAGAAGTTGGGTGAGAAGACGGCTGGAACCCTACCCAAAACTGCCTCGCGCAGTTGCCGTGTTTGCTCTTCAGTGAAGCCCGTAGTGCCTAAGACTATTCGCTTGCCCAGCGCAGCAACCGGGGGTATGTTTTGCACTTCGGCGGCTGGCGCTGTAAATGTCACATAAACATCCGCGTCACTAACGGCTTCACTGATTCTATCAGAGCCTACAATTCGCGTGTCGCAGTGGCAGATGCCGAGTTCTCTGAGGCTTCTGCCTATGCAAGGATTGGCTGGCGCTTCGACGACGCCTGTTATCTGGTGGCCTTTTGCTGAGGCTTCGCGGATTACGGCGTTGCCCATTCTGCCTGCGGCGCCCGCCACGCATAGCCTAAGCATAGTAGAGCCCCTGCCAGAAGCGTTCTTTGTATAGGCGTTCTTGTAGGTTTACGCTGAAGAAGTCTTCAATGGGTCTGAGTATTGCTGGGTTGGTTTCGTAGACTCTTCTCGCGTTGGCGAGGACTATTTCAAGACCACTGCGGGACATTTTTCCAAGTGGCTGTCTACATTGGCCTGCAGGCATGCCTAAAATATTCATCAGCGTTTTAAATGCTAAGGGGTTGCGGGCTTTGCAGGTTACTAGACCGAAGGGTGTCTGTTCTTCCGTTTTTACGGTGACTATGTTGAACAGCGGCTGTAGCGCTGAGCAGAGCCTGTTGGCTTCCTCTGTTCTGTGAGCGCGTATGACTTGCGTTAGGTTCTGCACTGCCCGTGGAGCGATGTTGGAGGCGACTGATACAACTCCTGCTGCGGCAATGTCGGGCGCGGTCATCATGGCAAATGTTTTGTCGTCGTCACCTGAGAGAATTGCAAAGTTGTCTCCACAGAGCTTCCGAGTTAAGCGCATGTTTTCCAAATTGCCTGTGGCTTCTTTGACGGCGCTGATATTTGGGTATTCCTGGTGCAGAACCGCTAAATCTTGAGGGTAGAGCTGAGTGCCTGTTCTGCCTGGAATGACGTAGGGGATGACTTGGACTTCTGTGAAGTGCTTGGCGACGGGTTCCACATATTCTCTGCGTATCTCCAGTGAGCTGGGCCCGTTATAGTAGGGATCAACTAGCAGAACACATTTCACGCCGATATGTGCAGCATGTTCTGTGCCGTTCATGGTTTCCTTGGTATTATTGCTGCCTGTGCCAGCTATAGTTAAGCCTTTGCTCCCAGTGTACTCATAAACTTTCTCGATTACTTTGTTGTGCTCGTTCCAGTCTAAGGTTGGGCTTTCGCCTGTTGTTCCAACGGCGAGAATTCCGCTGACGCCTTCTCTTATTTGGAATTCGACAAGACTCCGTAACCCTTCATAGTCCACTTGGCGATCCGGTGTCATGGGAGTTACAAGGGCGGTATAGCAACCACTAAACACTACCATTTTACATACCTCATTTTGGAACTAGCGTATAGTGCTAACACAAATTTAAAGCTTTCCGTTTTTAGTAACCATTTTACGAATAACGTAACATTATTTATGTGTGAATAATATATTGTTTCTGATTGTCACGATTTTCGCACCGAATGTCGGCAGAAAAAGCCATTGCTTCAAAGCTGAATGGACAATTCACTCGACACTTCAGTCTTTTTATAATGGAGGCTAATCATCATAGATCAATTAAATGACCAGATCTTTACGAAAACTCTTAAATGAGAGCGAGAAATAACTGAATCAATATTTGACTCATATTCACCAGACAAGGATGAAAATAAAAATGACCGCCACAACCGAAAACAAACTCGAAATCCTAAACTACGACGACAAAACAAAAACCTTCACCGTAAAATCTCCACAGACAGGGCACATCTGCAAAATCGTAGATACTTTTGCAGAAATGTTTCCCCTCTGGGCAGGACGCATTGTCATTACGGCAGAAAACGAAAAATGGGCACTAACCGCCGCCAGCGTGGCAACAGGCTTCGCCACAAGCGTCATCATGGCACCAGCTGAAGCCGCCATCGAAGCGGCAGTACCAGCCGACCAGACACCAGACAACCGTCCCGGAGTACTCATTCAAATCTACAACCGCGATCGCTTCGAACTCAAAAATCAACTCTTGGAACGCATCGGCCAATGCATAATGACCTGCCCCACAACTGCAGCTTTTAATGGCTTGCCAAAAGCTAAAAGAAAATTAAAGGTTGGCAGAAGCCTACGCTACTTCGGCGACGGCTTCCAAAAAAAAGCTATGATTGGCAACCGAAAATGCTGGAAAATCCCAGTCATGGAAGGCAACTTCATAGTTGAAGACAGCTTCGGAGCCCAAGAAGCCGTAGCAGGCGGAAACTTCCTTATACTAGCCCAAGGCAAAGCCTCAGGACTCAAAGCAGCAGTAGAAGCAATCAATGCCATCAAAGCCAAAACAACCGACGTAGTCATGCCCTTCCCAGGCGGAATCTGCCGCGCAGGCTCCAAAGCAGGCAGCCTCAAATACAAACTCAAAGCCTCTACATACCACACATATTGCCCCACATTGAAAAGCCTCGTACCCGATACGCAAGTCCCAGAAAACGTAAACAGCGTCTACGAAATCGTCATTAATGGTTTGACTCTTGACGCAGTCAAAAACGCTGTCAAACAAGGCGTAAACGCAGCCGCAAGCACTCCGGGTGTAGTGAAGATTTCAGCTGGTAACTACGGCGGAAAACTTGGTCCTTTCAAAGCGTTCTTGAAAGAAGCGATAGAAGCGCCCTAACCTCTTTTTGAAGTAGCAACTTTTATCTTAACCGCCACAACGTAACTCATGGCAAAAAAAGATTCATAAGTGAAAACTATTGAGCACCGCAAAAAAATCGTCACTTGAACTTTTCAGACTGAGAAAAACACTACAAGCACTTGCAAGCAAAGAAGGGCGCGCCACAGAGCTGATTACGCTCTACGTTCCACCAGGAAAGCAGATAAGCGACGCCCTAAATATGCTCCGAGACGAATACGGCACAGCTTCAAATATCAAATCCACAACCACACGCAAGAATGTTCAAGAAGCCATCGTAAAAGTGCAACAGCGTCTTAAGCTTTTCAAAGCGCCTCCAGAAAACGGGCTGGTTATTTTCTGCGGAGCTATACCTCAGAATGGAGCAGGCAGTGAACGTATGGAGATTTACGTAGTAGTGCCGCCTGAACCTATCAGGATTTACCTGTACCGTTGCGATTCCAGATTCCACACCGAATACTTGCTGGAACTCCTAAGAGAAAAAGAAACATACGGCATACTCCTCATAGACGCCTCAGGCGCCACAATCGCCACACTTCAGGGCAAAAGACTAAAAATAGTTAGACAAATGACCTCAGGAGTCCCAGGTAAAACCCGCGCAGGCGGTCAATCAGCCCGAAGATACGAACGCCTGAGAGCCATGAGACTCCAAGAGTATTTTAGCCGCGTAGGTCAACATGCCGACGAAATCTTCCTGCCCATAGAAACACTGAAAGGTCTAATAATTGCAGGGCCAGGACCAACAAAATACGACTTCGAAAAAGGCGATTACCTAAATTACATGCTAAAAAACAGGATAATCGACACTATTGACACGGCTTACGTGGAAGAGCAAGGCGTAAAAGAAGTGGTGGAAAAAGCGCCTGAAATAATGCGCAAAGTCCGATATATAGAAGAAAAACAGATAATGCAGCAGTTCCTCTACGAAGTCGGCCACGACACTGGAATGATAACCTATGGCGAAGCCGAAGTCAGAAAAGCACTTGAAGCAGGCGCGGTTCGAACACTCTTGATCTCAGAAAACATTGATCTACTGCGCGTAACAGTCAATTGCAGCGCGTGTGGCTACGAGGAAAAATACACAATCAAAAGCCAAAAACTGACAGAGTTTGAGCAGGCCTTGTCTGGAAAACCGTGCCCAAAGTGTCAAGCGCCATCCCTGTCTATAGTAGATGAGCAGGACATAATCAACGACTTGGCGCAGTTGGCCGAAAATGCAAATACTGATGTAGAGATAATTTCTACCGAGACAGAAGAAGGACAAATGCTCAAGAACTCTTTCGGAGGAATAGCGGCTATCCTAAGGTTTAAAATGCAGGGTAGCTAAAAATTATCTGGCATGCAAAACTGTTTCACTTCGCTTTTTGCAACGCCTGTTATGAGCAGTCTATATTGGTTGGAAGTTAATCCTGAAACAAGCTCAACTTTGGCGTGAAAAAGCTTTAAAAACTCCCTTACAAGTCCTTTGTTCACCTTATCTCTAACAGGTTTTTCCGTTCAGAAAACCAATATGCTATCATCGTCAATGGCTATTTCGAACTTCTGAGAATTCGGTTTTACCAACACTTCGATTATTGCGCCATCTTTCGTATCGCTTGAGTTCATACGACCGCGCACTCAACCTCAGCTTCAGCTTCACTGCTCCCCAAAGCCCAGCTGAACTTCTTTCGCAATGCTTTAGGATAAAACTTGTCCAAGTCGAAGTCCACTGATCGTGCCCATTTCACGTACGCTGTGGGGTCAATGTAGGACTTGAGCGATGTGCCCAAATTGTATTCTTTGGTGCGAGTCGCCAATTCTATATCAAGCTTGGTCTTTTCAATTCTGGTTTCGAGAGAGACGGTTTTTTTGCCTTCAGCCTTCTTCTGTTCCAACTGTGCTTCCAGTTTTTTAAGCTTAGCTTCTTTTTTTGCTAACCTCTCCTCAAATTTAGGTGAAACCTTACGTTTGTGATTAGCCACCTCAGCCACTTTTAAATTTGCCATTTTCGCATGGAACTTTTTCAGGTGAACTGGATCTTCCTTTGTTACTCTATTCTTAGCCAACTCTTCCTTCACGGTTTTTGTACATCGCCAAGTGCGGAAAACTTTGGCTGTTAATCCAAGCATTTTTTGGGAAAGAAACCTAGAAACCTTTTTGGAGTCAACGCCCTCGAAGAGATATTCTTTGCTGGTTTTTGCGTAGTGCTTGATGTTTCTGATAACTGATCGTGTAGCTTTCACGCTTTTTTCCCATCTAACGCAGTCTTTTCCTAAGAAGTCGAAGTGTAAAGTGGCGCCGTCAATTTTGATGTGCTCGGATCTTAATGTTATTGCGCCAACGGTGTCGGCTTCGTCTGGATCTTTTTCGTCACCAACCCTCATGTTAGGCTTGAGGATAAGCCAGCACACTGTAGCGACTTTTCTTTTCATTTCGTCTTTGACGTCGAGGTTCTTGATTATGTGCCGTTCAATTGCCTTGATGTGCTTGCCAAGTTTCTCTGCTTTCTTAAACTTGTCTTTTTCGCGGTTTTGCTTGATAAACGCTGAGTCGGAAAACCAAACGTACTTATTTTTTCCAGTGAGTTTGTCGGTCCACTTGGCAACGTACATCTTGTCAGGTTCCCAAATTATGTCTTTCCAGTTTCCAAGCGGTCTTGGACTGCCTGGAGAAAGGTTAAGGATTATGTCTTCCTCGCTAGGACCTTCTTTCCATTTGCCTCGTCTAGGATGGTCACCACGTCCAACAAAGAGACACGAGGGTTCTGAGGTCCAGTTGGCTATTTCCAGTTTTTTCCCATTAACCGTAGCGTAACCGTATTTTTCTTTCCGTTTTAAGCGGATAGCCTTGCGTTCAGCAGCCTGCTTTTTCTTCTCGGCTTGGCTCATGTTTAGTTTTTTCTGTTTTTCACTATCTAAGTATTTTGAGACTTCTAAAAAATCGATTGCAGGGTCAATTGGCGCGGCATTCTTTATCTTTTCTAGGTAATTAGCAGAGAAAGACATCAGGAAATCCAGCGATGGGTTCTCTTGTTTTAGTTGCTCCAAGAATTCTTGCATGAAGTTCTTTTCGAAAACTTCGTCTGGTGGCGATAGGGTTGATTGTTTTTTACGTATCCATGCGATAGCGATCTGCTCGCTTTTCGGCTTTAGCTTTATTACTTGTCCTTGAATATTGATTTTGAAACCCTTGTAATCATAAGATGGAACGCAGATTCCATTGTGCTTCAGGCTTTTCATAACTTGTTTCATTTGTCAATCCTCTCAGAACGCGTTGGGTTCCATCTCCATACCTTTTTCACTTTTTCGGGTTTATACGTTGAGCTTCACTTTTCACTCTTTCCGTTACTTAAAAACTTTGAGAATTAATTTCAATTATTAGCTTATAAACAAGGCTCGTATTCTTTGGAAAACCTAGCCTGTTGCAGCTTCTTGTAAAGTTGCTCCACGGTTTTACGGTCAATGTAACCTTTGTGAGGGCGGAAACCCCCTGAGAAACCAGCTGGGATGTGTAAGAGTTCATGGATCAGGGTTTTCTCCTTTTCTTCTTTGGGCATTTTGTCAAAAGTCTCAGATATGACTTCGATGGTGTAGGATGGAGGAAGGTTTAGCGCTTCTTGCCAGATTTTGCCTAGACCGTGGATCCGGGCTATTGTGCGTCTAGCTTTGGAGCCTTTACTTCTAACGCAGAAAAGGAATTGGGGCACAACATGATAAAGATCCAGATCAGACGCAATTTCATCTATTTGCTTTTTGATACCTGGGGCTAAATAGTATTTTATGGGCATAGTCTCATCTTCAGGTTTAATAGGTGATTTGGGCTTTTTGAGTTAAAAAGTTTACAAGTCAATCACGTTACGTTAAGGCGCGATTCAGCGGTATTCTGCGGTGACTATACCTCTTTATATAAAGACCAATGGTTGACTGATATACTCTTTCCGAGTCTTTACCCCTCTATCTTTTTTGGCGTGTTTTTGGAGTGAAAAACTGAGGGCTTTCTTGGAAGGTCAAGGCTTGCTGCTTTTGGCTTAAAAGCTGCGCAGGACGATCATGGTATTGGTTTTCATGATACCTTCTACTCTGCGGATTTTCTCTACGCACTCGTTGACTTCAACAACGTTCATCCCGCTTATAACCACCACAATATCATATTCGCCCGTCACTTCATAGACAGTTTCCACGTTCGGAATCGCCCGTATCCTTTTGGAAACTTCCTTAGTTGGAAAAGAAGGATTAGACGCAAGCAAAGTGATAGCTTCAGCGCCTTCTGCAACTCCTATTTTGACGGTGAACTTTTTTATCACACTGGAATCGACAAGCACCTTAATTCTTTTCCTGACAGCGCCTTCGGATAAGCCGACCTTCTTGCCAATAGCGCCGTAGCCCGCTCGCCCATCATCCTTCAGTATCCGCAATATCTGTTTGTCCTTGTCGTCCATCTCTGTTTCCCTATTTGTTCTAGGTTGCGGAAAAATTTAACGATTTCTGTAGCTCACTGCATTTGTCTAACGCGGATTCCGTTACAGTTTGCGCCTTGTAGTGCCGTTTTCGGAAAGTGTAAAAATAGGCAGAACATGGAAGTTTGTTCCAAATGGAACATTAAAAGCTTAATATGTTACAAATAAGTCGCAACGTTTAAAAGAAAGACGCGCCAACAAGAGAGACATTTCCAACAAAAAACGTGGTAGCAAATGATTAAACAAGGTGCAAGTTTAAGACCACCAGAGGTGAAGGTAATTAACATAACTAAATGCCCCGACTGTGACGCAGAACTTAACATTCCAGCAGACACTGAGAAAGGAGAAATTCTAAGCTGCCCAGGCTGCGGACTCGAACTCGAAGTAAAACAAATAAAAGGCGGATGCGTCGACCTTCAAGAACTAATCATAGAAGGAGAAGACTGGGGCGAATAAACGTATTCACCAAACAGTCTTCTAACCTGAAACATGAATATGCTGCCAAAATTCTTTAAGCAACATATTTTCTACGGGATGCAGAGAACTAATGAGCATAGCACTTCTATATGAACGATCAGAAACGGATGAAATGGGCATAAAACTCACCGCAGAAAAACTAGGTATACCCCTCACATACATCCCATTCCGAAAAATCGGCCTTTCCATCCACAAAAACCAATTTATAGCCAAAACTAAAGGCAAAGACTACACCAGCGCAGTCAAAAATACCGCCGTGGTGCTGAACAGAGCACAGAGCAAAAACCGAAGACTCCAAGCATCATACATAATGGAAACGCTCGGGAAAAAAACCATAAACACTAGCCAAATCGAATTCATATGCTACAGCAAGCTCAGGACCTTGCTACACTTCTGGGCAGAAGGGATTCCAATTCCAAAAACGGTTTACATTCCCTGCGACTCCTATGACACTACCAAAGACGGAAAAGAGATCCACAACGAAAAAGACATCGCGGATCTGCTGCAGTACGAAATATCCTCCGATGAAGGAATCGTGATAAAACCCGACGCTGGCACACATGGAAAAGGAACTCTACTATCCAAAAACCGAGAACAACTCATCACCAACATCCAAGAAACAAAACCATCAATAATAAATCCCGTAGGCATAGTTGCCCAAGAACTCATAAAAAAATGGTTTTTCGATTTACGAATAATAATTTCAAAAGAAAAAGGCAAGTCGCCCGTTTGCCACCCCGTGGCTTTAGCGAGAGGCGGCTTTAAAGACTTCAGAACAAACACCTATCTGGGCAACCTAGTCTTTGATGCCAAACTTCCATTACATGTTATGGAGTTGGCAGTGAAATGTGGCAAAGCCCTTGGCAAAGAACAATCGGCGTGGCTCTTCGCCTTGGACGCAATGGTTAACGTTGGAGAAAACAAAATTGTGGATGATGATGAGCTTAAATCGGAACTCGAAAAGGCAACTATGGCGTTTGAAAACGTAAGAAAAATCAAGCAGGACCAAACCAGACTGCGAGATTTTCCCGTTTGGAACAGCAAATTAGAAGCAGCATTCCAGAATTACATGAGCACCGCGCCTTACAAAAAAGTCAAAAGCATAATCGAAGAGAGCATAGAAAAAAACAAGTACGACATCGTCTTTCACGAAACAAATTCCTGCCCTGAATTCTGGGAACACACGCGGCTAATCGCCGGAATCAACGTTGCAGTACCTCTCTTGAAAGGTGCTCAAAGCCTAATCTAATCATTATATTCATGAGGTGAAAAAGGTTGAGAACAGGAATAATTGGCGGTTCAGGCTATGTCGGCGGAGAACTCCTGCGCTTATTGTTACTCCATCCGCAGACAGAAGTCACAATGGTTACTTCTCGCCAGAACATAGGAGAATATGTTTTCAATGTGCACCCAAACCTCCGCGGACTCACACAGTTGAAATTTGGTCCCCTAGATATCGCCGAACTTCAAAATAACTGCGACCTCGTATTCACTGCAACACCCCACGGAGAAGCAGTAAACCTCGTTCCAAAACTTCTAGAAGCTGGGTTGAAAGTCATTGATATGAGCGCAGACTTCCGCCTCAAAAACCCTGATGATTACGACAAATGGTACGATTGGAAACATGCCAGCCCGCAATTGTTAAAAGAAGTCGCGTACGGCTTACCCGAGCTTCACCGGCAAGAGATAAAAGGCGCTCGTTTGGTAGCCTGCCCCGGCTGTATGGCAACAGCCACAATCCTCGCCTTAGCCCCAGTAGTAAAGGCAGATCTTGTCGAAAAGAATAGGATAGTAGTGGATGTAAAAATCGGTTCTTCGGGAGCAGGCAGAAAACCAACAATTGCTTCACATCATCCTGAACGGTTTGGCGGAGTGAGACCATACAAGGTGGCAGGACACAGACATCTCGCGGAAATAGAACAGGAACTCAACAACCTAACAAGCGAACCAGTGACCGTCTCGTTCACTCCGCACGCAGTCAACATGGTAAGAGGCATACTCTCAACCATTCACGTTTTCCCCAAAGCCCCACTAACAAACAAAGACGTCTGGAAGACGCTCCGTTCAATGTACGAAGGCGAACCCTTCATACGTTTCGTTAAGTATCAGAAGGGCCCGTATAAACTCCCAGACCCAAAAGTTACCATGGGAACAAACTTCTGTGACATAGGCTTCGAGCTGGACCCGCACGCAAACAGACTCATATTTTTCTCGGCAATAGACAACATGATTAAAGGAGCGTCAGGCCAAGGCGTCCAATGCCTCAACATACTCATGGGCATAGACGAGAAAACTGGCTTAAAAAGCACTGGCTTTCATCCAATGTGATCAATTATGTTGTTAGTAGTGAAACTGGGCGGAAGCATACTCAGAGAGGGCGCTTCTTCGGAGCTTATCTCCGACCTCAAAGCACTGGCTAAAGAGAATAATATTGTTCTTGTCCACGGCGGAGGAGCCGAAGTCACTGAAATCGCCGCTAAGCTGGGCAAGGAACAGAAATTTATCGTGTCCCCTGAAGGCTTCAGAAGCCGCTACACTGACAAAGAAACGATGGAAATATTCACAATGGTCATGGCGGGAAAAATTAACAAACAAATCGTCGCGGCGTTGCAAAGTCAAGGCGTACTCGCCGTCGGTCTATCTGGCGTGGACGGTTTGCTCTTAAAGGCGGAACGAAAAAAGAGACTTATAGCCGTTGATGAAAGAGGAAGAAAAAAGGTAATCGAAGGAGGCTACACGGGGAAGATAATTGAGGTAAACACGAATTTGCTTCAGTTTTTACTTGGCAAAGATTACATGCCCGTAGTAACTCCGATGGCTATGAGTGAAGAGTTTGAATCGCTTAACGTGGATGGCGATAGAACAGCTGCCTCCATTGCTGGCGCCCTCAAAGCAGACAGCTTAGTCTTACTGACGGATGTGAAAGGCTTAGTCCTAAAAGGCAAGCCAATTCAAAAAATAACTGCCACTGAAGTTAAAGAAGTTCTCTCCAGCATCGGGAAGGGCATGAGCACCAAAGTGCACGCGGCTCTTGAGGCGTTGAATCAGGGCGTCAATGAAGTCTTAATCACGTCAGGCAGTGGAAAACAACCTATTTCTTCCGCGTTAAAACACGAATATGGTACCGTGATTAGCTGTGAATGAAAAAGAGATTATTGACATCGA
The DNA here is from genome assembly GCA_020350385.1 of Candidatus Bathyarchaeota archaeon. Taxonomy (GTDB): domain Archaea; phylum Thermoproteota; class Bathyarchaeia; order Bathyarchaeales; family Bathycorpusculaceae. The sequence continues at coordinate 609,706 of CP070714.1, forward strand.
AAACAAGCTGATGGCAAACGTTTTCGCCAAAAAACCCGTAGTGTTAACAAGAGGCAAAGGCGCGCTTGTCTGGGATGTAAACGGTAAAGAATACGTAGACTGCACGGGCAGCTATGGCGTTGCTCTATTAGGGCATTCTCACCCCAAAGTGGTAGAAGCGGTACACAAACAAGCGGAAAAACTCATTTCTTGCCACGCGGGCTTCTATAACGACAAGAGAGCTGAACTTCTGCAGAAAATCGTCCAAATAACACCGAAGGGCTTAGAAAAGGCTTTTCCTTCAAACAGCGGCGCCGAGGCTGTTGAATGCGCCATAAAATTAGCTCGAAAATTCACGGGCAAGCCTGAAATAATCGCCATGATGGGCGGCTTTCACGGAAAAACCATGGGTGCTCTATCTGCGACTTGGGACAAAAAGTACCGTGAACCATTCCAGCCCTTGGTTCCAGAGTTTAAACATGTTCCTCCTGACAATCTCGGAAAGGTGCGAGAAGCCATAACAGACAAAACCGCCGCCATTCTCGTCGAACCAATACGCGGCGAAGGTGGAGTGCGAATTCCACCCAACGGTTTCCTTCAAGGACTCAGAGAAATTTGCGATGAGAAAAGCGTTCTCCTAATCTTGGACGAAGTTCAAACAAGTTTCGGTCGCACCGGCAAACTATTTGCATGTGAACATGAGGGAGTTATCCCTGACGTAATGTGCTTGGCTAAGCCATTTGCAGGCGGCTTGCCCATCGGTATAACCATAGCCAAAAAGAATATAATGTCTTCTCTAAAGGTCGGCGAGCACTCAAGCACTTTCAGCGGCAGCCCTCTGGTCTGCGCTGCTGCATGTGCCGCCATTGATGTAATCTTGGAGGAAAAGCTTGCAGAGAGAGCGGCGACTCTGGGCGTATACTTTAAGGCGAAACTGGAAGAACTGCAGAATAAGTATAAAATTGTGAAAGAGGTTCGCGGCTTAGGTTTAATGATAGGAGTAGAACTCAGATTTGATGTTCTCAATATAATACTCAAAGCCATGGACAGGGGCGTGCTCATCTTGGACGCGGGAAAAAACATTCTGCGTTTTCTACCGCCATTAGTAATTGAGAAAGAGCAAATTGACAAAGCCATCTCTGTCCTTGACACAGTCATAGGAGAAGAAGAAAATGAGCGATTACGCAGTGCGACTTCTAACTGACTTATTGAAGATTTACAGTCCTTCACGCAAAGAGGAGGCTATCTCCAACTTTCTCGTTAAAGAGATGAAAGCGTTAGGTTTCCGCATAAGTAAAGACAGTGTGGGAAACGTTATTGGAGAAATCGGGCAAGGCAAGCCAGTAATCCTCTTGTGCGGGCACATGGACACTATCCCAGGACAACTTCCAGTGCGGGTTAAAAACAACAAAATATATGGCGCAGGCGCTGTTGATGCAAAGGGTCCATTAGCAGCCATGATAATCGCCGCAGCCAAAGTTGCTCAAGAACCAACGTTTCAAGCCAAAGTTGTGGTTGCCAGCGTTGTCGAAGAAGAAGCCACGAGCAGAGGCGTCAAGAATCTAATACGTGAAGGAATTTCAGCAGACTACGCCATATTCGGAGAACCAAGCGGAGCGGAAAACATAACCATCGGCTACAAGGGCAACTTGCACATTCAGATAACATTAGAAACGTATACTGGGCACTCTTCCGTGCCATGGCTTTACGAAAACGCTATAGAAAAAGCGTTTGAACTTTGGCAACAGATCGAAAATGCCTATCCGCCAGTGGAAAAGCAAGAAAGCCCTTTCCACGCCGTAACAGCTTGCCTAATTAAACTGAGTGGCGGAAAGGGAGACTCCAAGATACCTTCCAAATGCGAGATGCATATTGACCTTCGGGTTCCTCCTCAATGCACTTCCGCTCAAGTTTTTAAAGAAGCCGAAAACGTAATCAAGCAATATCAAGCGACTAACCCAAAGGGTTCAGTGAAAGTAGCCATAAAAGATTCGAATGAGCCCTTCGAAGTTAACAAGAATTCACCTCTTGTGCGAGCCCTCTCGTACTCCATCAGGAAAGTGCAGAATAAGCCTGCGACTCTTTTGAGAAAAACGGGAACGGGCGACATGAACATCCTCGGACGAGCTATGAACATGCCCATAGTCACGTATGGGCCTGGCGACTCGCATTTGGATCACACGAAAGACGAGCACATTCTCATAAGCGAGTATTTGGATGGCATTCAAGTCTACAAGGAGACTATTCTAAAACTAATTGAGCTACATGAGAAAGCCGGAAATCAAAAGCCGCCACTCTCGCCATCGTGAAACTATCGTGGTGCTTTGTCCAATTTGAATTCTTCGTGAATTGCTCGAACTGCCACTTCTCCGTCTTTCTCCTTAACCACAAACGAAACGTTCAGTTCCGAAGACCCCTGGGCGATCATACGAATGTTTATTCCCTTGCGGGCGACGGCTGTGAATATTCTTGATGCTACTCCCAATGTACCTTTCATGTTGGCGCCCATGACGGCGATAACGCAAACATCGTCTTCAGCAGTTACCTCACTGATTGAGCCTCTGCCTAAGAGCACTATTTCCAACGTGCTAAGCGCCCTTCCCAAAAGGCTTCTTCTAATTATTAATGAAATGTTTGCTTCGGAAACTGCCGTTGAAATCATCATAATGTTTACGTTATTTTTCCCCAACACATCGAAGATTTTCGCGTAGCTTCCAGGCGCACCAACCATTCCCGCGCCACTAACATTAATCATAGCTACGTCTTTGATCAGAGCAATTGCCTTCACAACTTCGGTCCGCTTGGCTGTCTGCGCCTTAGCTATTAACGTTCCTGGGTTTTCAGGGTTGAAAACGTTCCTAATTCTAGCGGGAATACTCTCCTTCATGATTGGTTCCAATGCCCTTGGATGCATGGCTTTGGCCCCGAAAATCGCCATTTCCGCCGCCTCTTGATAAGAAAGTTCAGGCAGCATTTTTGCGGATGGAATAATCTTCGGATCGGTAGTCATCAGCCCATCCACGTCTGTCCATATCCACACTTCATCCACGGCTAAGGCAGCGGCTAAAAGGGTAGCGGTATAGTCTGATCCCCCGCGCCCAAGAGTTGTGACTACACCGTCTTGAGTCGCAGCTATGTATCCCGAAACCACAGGAACCACTTGCTTTTCGAGCAAAGGTCCAATTCTCTCTCTCAACTGGTGCATGGTCACGTTCATAAGCGGGCTTGCTTCTCCAAAATTCGCGTCGGTTACTATTCCCGCTTCTTTTCCAGTGACCCATTGCGATTCGAGCTTCAAATCCCGAAGGGCGCCCCACACAAGTGGTGCCGACAGTCGTTCTCCGAAAGACACGACAAAATCTCTTGATTTAGGCGTAAGCTCACCAACATAACTTATTCCAGTAAGCACTTTCTCAAGCTCATCGAGAGTCTTTTTAATAATTTGCTCAATTTCTTGCAGCACGCCTTTATTCTTAATCGCTTTCAAGGCGGCAGCTGAGTGTTTTTCAAGCATTTTCTGTTTAAACTTGCGAATGTAAGCTTCGTTTCTTTTCTTTGCTTGTTCTGCAGCGTCACAGAGGTCGTCGGTTGTGTGGTTCAAAGCTGAAACCACAACGATAACACTGCAACCTTGCTTGGCGCTGTCTGCCACCAAATTTGCTACACAACGGATGTTTTCGCCAGTAGCCAGAGAAGTTCCTCCGAACTTCATCACTATTTTCTTCATACACTCAACTCCAAACTGTTGTTACATAAGCAGTTCGCTTGCTAAATTATGCTTTATGTCTAACAGGTCCCTTAATACTGCACTGGCAGTTTCCATTCCGCCCGCCCCTCGACCAATAATGGTTTCTTCCCCAGCGAACTTGGAAACGAAGGTTACAGCGTTTAGAACGCCGCTGACGCATAATGGATCGTGCTTTGATATTTCCGTGGGCGCAACAGTGGGGTTGCCATCTATTGATCCAATGAGCTTGATCGTGTTTCCTCTTTTGGAGGCTTTTCCCAACGCTTGGAGAGTTACATCACGGATTCCTTGCACTTCCACATCCTTTAAGGTGAATTTTTTGTTCATTATCCAGTTCGCCATAATGACCACTTTGCATGCTGCGTCTATTCCATCAATATCCATCGTAGGGTCAGTTTCCGCGTAGCCAAGTTTCTGTGCTTCTTCCAGAGCTTGCTGGAAAGTTATGCACTTTTCTTCCATTTTTGTAAGAATGTAGTTTGTAGTGCCGTTCAAAATCCCGCGTATGGCAATTATCTTATCGCCTAAGAGGCCCCTTTTTGCCAACTCTAAAACGGGAGTGCCACCACCCACTGTTCCGCTGAACCGTAAGTACACTTTGTTATAATCAGCCAGTTCCATTAAAGCTGGAAGCGCTAGTGCGAGAGGACCCTTGTTGGTGGTTACAACGTGTTTGCCAGTTTTGAAGGCGGTTTTAATATGCGATAAGCCAGGTTCGCCGTTCTTCACGTTTGTGGGGGTCACTTCCACCACCACTTCAGCTTCTACTGACTCTATAACAGCTGACGACGACATCTGGGGGTAACCGAATTTAGGGTCGGTTCCTACTGTTCCGTCCTTCTTCTTAAGCGCCAACATTTTCTCCAAGTCTAAGCCCTTGGAGTTTATGGCTGCGCCGCCTCTGTCGACAATGGCTACAACTTTCGGGTTGAAACCATAATCTCTAACGGTTTCTATGCTTCTGCGTAAGAGAATGTCGGCTAGACTCTGCCCGACAACCCCGTAGCCCACCAATATAATCCTCACGATAACCCTCCAGAAACAGTCATTACAATGGGGGTCTTAAGCCCCAGAACACGTTCAACCGCTTCCAATTCAGCATCCACTTCAATGGGCTTTTCACTCATTTTAACCGCAACATCTGGATCCTTAAGCCCGTGACCAGTTGTAACACAAACCACACGCTCGTCTTCATTAACGTCTCCATTTTCTATAAGCTTCTTTAACCCTGCAATTGACGATGCACTTGCTGGCTCCACAAAGAGCCCTTCTACCTGAGCTAGCATCTTTTGTGCATCCAAAATCTCCGAGTCGGTCACCATTTCAGCCGTCCCGTGTGACTTTCGTATCGCCTTCAGAGCTTTTTTCCAACTTACAGGCGCTCCAATCCTTATGGCAGTCGCGATGGTTTCAGGCTGGGCAACAGGTACGATTTCGTCCTTTCCTTTCTTTATTGCCTGCGCTATTGGCGCTGAGCCAGCTGCTTGTATTCCAGTCATCTTTGGAAGCGTTTCTACGAGACCGAACTCGTGGAACTCAGTGAATCCTTTCCATATAGCGCTTATGTTCCCAGCGTTTCCCACAGGCACCACAACTCTATCTGGTGCTTCTTGGTTCAGCTGGTCGCATATTTCGTAGCCTAAGGATTTCTGTCCTTCAATTCTGAAAGGGTTTATGGAGTTAAGAAGATAGATGGCTCTATGTTTTTCCGAAAGCTTTTGCACAACATCCAAGGCTTGATCAAAGTTGCCGCGCACTTGAATTACCTTCGCGCCGTAAATCATGGCTTGCGACAACTTTCCATAGGCAATTTTGCCCGACGGTATCAGCACGGCGCACTGCAACCCCGCCTTGGCAGCGTACGCAGCCAAAGAAGCAGAAGTATTGCCTGTGGATGCGCAGATAACGGATTCAATTCCGAACTCCAAGGCTTTCGTAACACCAACTGTCATACCCCTATCTTTGAAGGACCCAGTGGGGTTTTCACCTTCATTTTTCACGTAAAGCTGCCTAATTCCCAGATGTTTTCCCAAGCGCTGGCATAGATGAAGACCTGTGCCCCCTTCGTTTAAAGAAACTATTTTTGAAAAATCGTTTATGGGCATGAAGTCTCGGTATCGCCACACCGAGAGAGGCGTATTTCTCCATTCGCTTTCTTTAAGTGCTCTAGCCAACTTACCGTGATCGTATTTTATTTCAAGCTGGTCTCCGCATTTCTTGCAGAAGTACACAATTTCATTTATTTCGTATCTGCTTCCACAGTTAATACATTCTTGATATACCATCATTTCAACTCCATTAGGTTAACGCCTTTGCCGACCTTCGTAGCGCTTGGCTGAGGGGTATGATTTCATCTCCAAATCAGCAAACAGTATCAAGTTGTAATTATTATTAATGTTGTTGCTTTTTCGCGAGTCAAGTTCTAAACAAACCATTTTAAAATGAACAAGCCTCCTGAGGATTGCTTAATCATGTATCACCCTACTATGTTGGACAGAACTTCGTAAGCCTTAAGGCTGTCCTTTTTCTCCACCACAATGATTGTTTCCGTCCAACAAGAGATGAACTCTATGATGTTTACGTTCTGCTCTGCCAGCAACGCCGTTAGGAAAGCGACTACTCCCGGTGTTGCTTCTAGTTCTTCTGGAGAATGCATAACTATCATTGTGCAATTATCATGTTTGACTAATGGATTAATTCTTTCAGGCATCTCACTTCTGTCCAGAAGGTAAACGAATTTGTTTAGCAAGTCCACTTTCATTCCGTTTTTTGTGTTTATTTCCTTGCTTGTTATCATAACGGATTTTCTGTCGTAAACAGCTATTCCGCTTCGGTTCAGAATTTGCAGGACTTTTTCTTCTCTTTTTTGCTTGTGTTTTTGCAGTTCTTCTGAAAATCGTCTCAAAGCAGCTTTTACAGCGCTTGTGTTGCCTATTTTTAGCTCTTTTTGAATCTGTCTAGATAATTCGCTGAGGTTGACTATTCCTTTTTCTAAGGCTTCCAGCATGTAGGGCTTGTTTCGCAAGTAACTTCGCACGGTTTGAGCTATTGTCATAATGCATAAATGTATCAAATGGGACATTTAAAGCTTATTATGTTACAAAGAAGTCGCAAAGTTTAAAAATCCCGCCCGAGAGGTAAGGGGAATAAATCGATTTCAAAAACGGGGGAACGAAAAATAACAGAAAGAATCGTGCTAGCCTACTCCGGTGGACTAGACACATCAGTGCTGATCAAATGGCTTCAAGAAAAATACACCGCAGAAGTAATAACTGTAACCGTCAACGTCGGCCAACAAGAAAACCTAAAAACGGTTGAAGAAAAAGCGAAAAACCTTGGCGCCTCAAAACACTATTCTATCGACGCCAAAGCCGAATTCGCCACGGACTACATTTTCCCAGCCATAAAAGCCAACGCCCTTTACGAAGGAAAATACCCTATAAGCACAAGCCTATCTCGCCCCCTTATTGTCGCAAAAATGGTTGAAATTGCAGAAAAAGAGAGTGCGACAAGCCTTGCTCACGGCTGCACAGGGAAGGGTAACGACCAAGTGCGCTTTGACGTAACAATTGGCTCCTTGGCGCCAGACCTTAAGATAATCGCGCCAGTTAGGGAGTGGGACATGACAAGAGACGAAGAAAAAAAATATGCAAAGGTAAAAGGAATCCCAGTTTCCACCGCAGCAGAGAAATACAGTATTGATCAAAACATCTGGGGAAGATCGATTGAATGTGGAGTTTTGGAAGACGCTAACCAAGAACCGCCAGAAGACGCTTTTGAGTGGACTGTTTCACCTGAAGAAGCGTCCGACACGCCTGAATACATAACCATCAAATTTGAAGCAGGAGTTCCAGTTGCCCTAGACAAAGAAAGCATGGCGCCTCTTGCACTTATTGAAACATTGAATAAGACAGCAGGAAAACACGGTGTTGGCCGCATAGACCACATAGAAGACCGCTTAATAGGCATTAAATCCAGAGAAGTTTACGAATGCCCAGCCGCAACAGTCCTCTTGGAAGCTCATAAAGACCTGGAAAAAATGGTCCTTACGCGGCATGAAGTGTTGTTTAAGCAGCAAATCGACTCCCAATGGACCTTTTTGGCATACACAGGTCTGTGGATGGACCCTCTGAAAGAAGACTTGGAAGCTTTCATAAACCAAACTCAGGAAAAGGTGCACGGTAAAGTACGAGTGAAGCTTTACAAAGGAGGGCTGCAGGTCGTCGGACGATCATCGCCAATGTCGCTCTACGATCAGAACTTAGTAAACTACAACATTAAAACTACATTCAACCAATCATGCTCTAAAGGCTTCATAGAACTGTGGGGCTTACAAACAAGAATGCAGAACATGCTCAAACGAAAAGCCAAGAAACAAGAAACAACCAAGGTCGGCGAGTAATGTCAAAACTATTGCGTGGAGGACGGCTATCACCAGTGCGAGAAGACGTTGCCAAATTCACCTCATCAATGAAAAACGACATCAGACTATCGAAGGCTGTAATAGACATTAACAAAGCCCACGTGATAATGCTGATGGAGCAGAAAATCCTCAAGCAGTCAGACGGACCAAAACTTCTGAAAGCACTAGTGAAGTGCTCCAGCATCAAGTTAGATGCTTCTGCTGAAGACATTCACATGGCGGTAGAAGAAGCAGTACTCAAAGATGCAGGAGAGACAGCAGGCGGAAACCTCCATATCGCCAAGAGCAGAAACGACCAAGCTGCCACAGCCATCCGCATGGAATTACGAAAAGAGCTGCTTAATCTGATGCGTGCCGTAGCTCATGTGCAAGATCACTTAGCCGAGGTTGCAGAAGACCACGTGAACACCGTCATTTTGGAGTACACTCACCTGCAACCCGCGCAGCCAGTGACGTTCGCCCATTACCTTCTGTCACACTTCGCTGCGCTAGAACGCGACCTGCAAAGAATTCAGAGCGCTTACACAAGAGTTAATCTTTGCCCGCTCGGCGCAGGAGCCTTAGCTACAACAAGCTTCCCAATAAACCGCGACAGAACCGCAGAACTCTTAGGCTTCAACGGCTTAGCGGAAAACTCGATTGACGCTGTAGGTAGCCGAGACTTCATCACTGAAACTATCGCGGTCCTCACGCTTATCGCTGTAAACCTAAGTCGCTTTGCCGAGGACCTCATAATCTGGGGTTCCCCGGACTTCGGAGTAGTGGAGCTTCCAGACGAGTTCACCAGCACCAGCAGCATCATGCCACAGAAAAAAAACCCTGAGGTCTTGGAGGTCATCCGGGCAAGAGCCAGCCATGTGCTGGGTGATTTTATGGCTTCAGCCGCTGCGGTGAAGAGTTTGCCGTCCACGTATAACCTTGACTTTCAGGAAATCACGCCCAAGCTCTGGCAATCCATAGAAAACGTGCGTGCTTCGCTGAATATGTTCCACAAGCTGCTTCCAAAACTTAAAGTAACCGCGGATGTCTATGACAAAGCTAACGCAAGTTTTGTGGCTGCGACCGAGTTGGCTAACATGCTTGTCTGTAAATATAATGTACCGTTCCGAACAGCGCACAAGGTAGTCGGTGCCCTTGTCAAGTCTTTGATAGAGGCGAAACTAACTTACGCAGATGTTACGCCTGAATTGCTGCAGAAAGCGGCTAAGAATGTTGCAGGCATCAAATTAGCAGTCACGGCTAAAGACCTGAAAGCGCTCGCAAATCCGCTTGCGCTGGTTGAAGCCTGTAAAGTCAAGGGCGGACCCGCGCCCGTCGAGGTCAAAAAAGCGATAGAATTATGGAAGAAAAAGTTGTTTCTAACCAAATCCAATATATTGCAGATGGACAAGGAGCTTGAAGAGGCTGAAAACAAATTGGAGAAGGTCGTCAAATCATATTTTCCTGTGGGTTCCTGCGAAAACGCAACACTTAAGAGTTCAAACTTGGAGGATGTATAGGGCTTTGGTCCTAGAACTTAATTCCAGCAAAGACCAAAAAGCGGTTCTAATATCAGAAGAAGGCCCCTTTTCAATTGATTATCGATTTGGAGCCCATCCGCCTAGAAACGGCTATGGCGTTCCAAGCCATAGCGCTAACTTCGACAGCGGAATTCCAGTTTGTTTTGAATCTTATCAAAATCACGTCACAATTCTTACAACAAAGGGAATTGACGTGAAAACCCGTTGCGGGTTTTCTGCAATAACCTTGGATAACTGGTCAATAAACAATGCAATATTAAACGAACGGAGATGAATGTGAAAATTGCCAGAAATAGAAGATATCAAGAAAGTCCTGATCATAGGAAGCGGGGCGATAAAAATTGGCGAGGCAGGCGAATTCGACTATTCAGGCGCGCAAGCGATAAAAGCAGTTAAAGAAGAAGGAATAGAGGATGTTCTCGTCAATCCGAACGTTGCCACACTTCAAACTGGTAAAAAATTTGTAGGCGATAAAGCGTATTTCCTGCTGACAACACCTGAATTTGTGGAAAAAGTAGTTGAAAAAGAAAGACCAGGCGGAATTTTCCTTGGATTCGGCGGTCAAATTGCTTTAAATTGTGGAACAGAATTGGCAGAAAGAAGAATTTTGGAGATTAATATTATCGAAAGTGGAGATGAACATGCCCTTACGTAACGATATTAAGAAGATTATGATTATTGGTTCCGGACCAATTGTTATAGGGCAGGCTTGTGAGTTCGATTATTCTGGTACCCAAGCATGTAAGGCCTTGAAATCGTTAGGTTACCAGATTGTGTTGGTTAACTCAAATCCGGCAACAATTATGACTGACCCCGATATGGCGGATGCCACTTATATCGAACCCCTCAATCTTGAGACGATGATTAAAATCATCGAGAAAGAAC
>CP070714.1:620360-632678 GCA_020350385.1 Candidatus Bathyarchaeota archaeon
CGATACTTGGCTGAACGCGGAGCAGCACGAATCCGCACTTGGCTTGAGGTCATCTCGAAACTAGCAGAGAACGCAGACAAGTTCATTGATGCATGCGACTATGACGTTGAAGGAAGCATAATAGGTTACTCCATCCTAAAGTATGCCTGTGGCAACAAGGAAAACACTGCACAACGCATGAAGTACTCCACTCTAACAAAAGAGGAACTGGAAAAATCTTACACCAAACCACTACCTCACTTAGATTTTGCCCTCATTGAGGCCGGACTAACTAGACATGAAGTGGATTGGCTGTATGGCATAAACCTATCAAGAGCTTTGACCACAGCAGCGAAAAACTATAGCGGAAAATACGCCACACTTAGCACTGGAAGAGTGCAAGGACCAACGCTGAAATTTCTTGAAACACGAGAAAGAAGTATAAAGTGTTTTGTGCCAACTCCGTACTGGACCATAAAGGCTGAAGTCAAAATAAACGGCGAATTTCTTGAAGCAGAATATGAAAAGAAAATCATCGAAAGTAAGGCAGAATCAGAGGCGATAATCGACAGCTGCAAAGGGAAAGACGGGAAAACAGAAAAAACAAAGGTAAAAGAGTTCCAGCAGATGCCTCCGTTGCCTTTCTATTTGGGTTCTCTGCAAAGCGAAGCCTACAGCCTTTTCAAGTACACACCGATGCGTACTTCAAGCATCGCTCAACGCTTATACTTAGATGCGCTAATCTCGTATCCTAGAACTAGTAGTCAAAAACTTCCACCAGCAATCGGTTACCAAGCAATATTAAGGCAACTAGGCAGAATTCACAATTATAGAAACCTCACGGCTGAACTCCTCGCTAAGCCAACGCTAACGCCAACCGAAGGAAAGAAGGAAGATCCAGCACACCCAGCCATTTATCCCACTGGAAACTTGCCGGAAAAGGGTCTTGACAGAGCTGAAAAAAACATTTGGGACCTTATTGTCAGAAGGTTTATGGCGGGTTTTGGCGAGCCCGCAATTCGACAGAGCGTAAAAATCACTATCAGTATTAATGGAAACCACTTTCAACTGAATGGAAGACGAACTTTAGAGGAAGGCTGGCTTCGTTTCTACAAACCCCATGTCCGTTCAGAGGACGCTCCCTTGCCACCACTGAAAGAAGGGCAAAAAGTCAGCGTGAAACGAGTAGTTTTGTAAGACAAGTTCACTAAACCACCATCAAGATACAATCCCAGTAGTCTTCTCAAAAGAATGGAAAAAGAGGAGATAGGAACCAAGGCAACTCGAGCAGGAATAATTCAAACATTACACAACAGGAAGTATATTCGTGGAGAGAGAATTGTGGTGACCGACCTCGGCTTCGAGGTCATTGACGTTTTGAAGAAGTACTGTCCAACCGTTGTGTCAATAGAGCTAACGAGAAAGCTTGAAGAAAGAATGAACGAGATTCAACAAGGAAAGGAAAAAAGAGAAAATGTCCTACAGACTACAGTTGAAATTCTGAAGCCTGTAACAGAAAAACTGAAAGAAAAAGAACAGGAAATTGGTGCACGCTTAAGTCAAGCGATAAAGAAGGCAAGACTGCAAGAAAAAATAATCGGTAGATGCCCAATCTGCCAGAATGGAAAACTTTTGATTTTGCGCTCAAGAAAAACTGGCAAACGTTTTGTTGGCTGCACAAATTATTTTGAGGACAATTGCAAAGCCGCCTTTCCCCTTCCGCAAAGAGGCTTAGTGAAACCATTAGGCAATGTTTGCAGAAGTTGCGGCTGGCCTACCGCACGGATTTGGATTAGAGGGAAGCGCCCTTGGATTTTGTGTATTAATCCTAAATGTCCATTAAAAGAAAAATGGAGCAAAAAACATTGAAGTGCAAAACGTGCCCTAGAGAGGCTGGCAAAAGAGATTTCTGTCTATTGCACCTCAAAGCCTATGAGAACATCGTTAAGAAGTATGATTTTTGGAGAAAGGCTTTAAAGATTTCTTGGAAAGAATATTTAAGTGAGATCGAGCAAAATTCATTAACAGGAGAATGGGCTAAAGAAGTAGCGAGTTACCTAATTAATAATGAGGAAATAAGAATTGTCAAAGAAATTTAAGAGACGCGCTTCATCAATGTCTTTCTCGCTGAGCAGGTGGTTCCGTAGAATTTCAACTGCGAGACCTTCATCTCTAGCTATTACCATAATTGTAGTCGTGTATGCCATTTTTCTTTTTGGCGGAGGCTTATACACTATTATTACGCAACCTCTTCCAGCAGTTTACTACGGTCAGCGCTTCATTTTCTTATATCCTGAGCTTGGGTCGCAATTTGTATCTGACACTGTAATCGCAGTGATGCTGTACGCAATGGGTTTCGTTGGCCTGTTGGCTGTTTATCAAAGCACAAAGTACGCCTATAAGCCGAGACAGGCTTACATGTGGCTGGTTGTTGGCGTGGCACTTTTGCTTTTAGCGTACATATTCCTGGAAGACGCCATTTTAATTAAGCTAGGTAGATGATACTTTACCAAGGGTTTTCTTTCAATTTCAACCTATAAGCCAAGAAATTTGTAAGCAGGTGAATAGGAGGAGTGATTACAATAACCGCGACTGCTAATTCCCAATATATTATCGCCAAAGGCAACGAAAACAAGACTGCGCCGATAACGAAGTCAACCTGATCAACAACGGGTAACGAACCGCCAGGAGCAATCCCTAATCGCCTTTTCAGAAACGCGGCGGCCAAATCTCCTGAAAGGGCACCCAAGGGCGAAAACACACTGAAAAGAAAAGGATAACCAAAAACCACCCACTCCACTAATCCAACCGCTATCCCGACAGCCAAGCCAAAAAAGAAACCTCTGAAAGTCTTGTTTTTCCCAAAAACTGGTTTTCCATCAAAAAAGTTCTTTCCAAAGTCCATTGGGCGTCCTCCTCCGGATATCACTGGTACAGCGTTTGCGCAGTAGGCAGGAAATATGAATTTTAACGCTTCAACGATTAGAATTGCTATGTCCATTCAATCAACCGTCACTACCGGAACGGGTAATCACGTATTCCGGTTTCGTTTATTCTTAAATGGCAGGTTGCTTCTTGAGTCTTTTCATATATTTTTTCAAGCACGGCTTTAATAGTCTGGGGATTTTCAGTGAGTTTCATGGCGATTATTGTGTCGGCCCAGAATTTTAGGACTCTGGTGGCTACGGGCGCAACACTGACGTAAGATTCATTGAAAACGCTTCGCACTTGGCTCGTTATTACTACCGGTATTTTTTGGGTTTTTGCGGTTTGCGCTAAAATAGCCATTTGCCTGTTTAACTCGCGGTTCAGTCTAAACGCTCTTCCAGACGTTTCTGCAACCTTGACCCGATACAAGGAAGTGAGAGTATCAATCACTACCAAACCAAAGTTTTTCGCAGTGTACTCTGACAGGCGATCTATAACAGCTGTTTGCTCTCTGAAGTCGTTCGGCTTTATCAGGATTATGAGGTCGGCGATTTCCTCAAATTTTCCCGAGGCTACTTGAGAGAGTCTTTCGGGGGAGAACGTGCTGTCGCAATCCACGAATAGGGTTTTGTGATTTTGCCTAGCACAATTCACAGCACACTGCATTGTCAGCGTTGTTTTTCCAGTCTCTGGTTCTCCGTAAATCAGAGTAATGGTTTCGGAAGATATGCCACCTTCCATATTGCTGTCTATACACCCGCAGCCTGTCAAGATCTTTCCTATCACGTTAACGCACATCAAGGATTATAAACTGCAAAACTAATAACTTGTTTTGCGTTTAAACGTATTTGCGTATAGGATGTGTTTATGAAAGCGAAGGTTGCAGTTGCGACAGTTTCGGGAAAAGTGTACTTTTTGATAGTAAACAAGTTGAAAGAGAGAAATATTGCTTTCATAAGCTTAGTTCCCGGTGAACCAGTACCCACAGAGGTCAAAGCAGTAATAACGACCGAGAAGGAAAAACACAGAATAAACCATGAAAAAATATTGGTTTACGAAAGCGAAACGGACCCAGACACCGTGGCAAATGAAGTAACGAAAATCCTCCAGGGAAAAGAAGTCTACGAAAAGATTGTCATAGGCGTAGACCCAGGCGAAGTATTTGGGTTGGCAGTTATAGCCGACGGGAAAGTTAACGAAACAGGAAACTGCTTCAGCATTCAAGAAGTACTGAACAAAACTGAAAGTATTGTAAAAGACGTTGATTTCTCCTCAACTGTTGTTTCCATAAAAATCGGGAGTGGAGTTCCAGCGTACAGGGACCTCTTAGAGACTTTGGACGCTGCCTTGCCGCCTGAAGTAGTTTTGGAAGTGGTAGGTGAAGCGGGAACAAACCGTGCTTTTAGCAAAAACAAGCATAGGCGAGGGCTTAGAGACATAGCTTCGGCCATACGCATAGCTGGAAGAGTCGGCTATACCCATCCGCGGAGGAAACCCAGTGCATCAAAAGGTTGAACGTGGCAAGACTCTTTTAGTGGATGGTCCAGCCTCTGTCCTGGTTGTTTCTGGCAAGGTTGAAGTATTGGGTTTTCCGATTAAAGGCACACGTAAGATTGTGATTCGAGAAGGAAAGCGATTACCATTCTTCGTTGCAGAAGCAGCTAGCTTTGACATTTCTTTAGGAGAGAACGCAAGCATTAAAGAAGTTGATGGTAACACGATTCCACAATCATGGGTTAAATCCCTTGAATTTCTAGCGGATTTCCAGAAAAAGCCGGTAATCGCTATGGTTATGGGGAAAGCTGACTCTGGAAAAACGAGTTTCTGCACAAACCTGATAAACAAATTGGTCAGCGCAAAACAGAAAGTTGCCATTTTAGACGGCGATCTGGGGCAATCCGACATAGGTCCTCCGTGCACAGTCGCTTACGCCTTAACAACTACGCCTTGCATGGAACTGTATGAACTAGAAGCGGAAAACGCCTTTTTTGTGGGCGTCACATCGCCAAGTAAAGCACCGAGTAAAACGATTAAAGGTTTAGCGTTAATGAAAGCAGAGATTTTGGACAGAACGGTTGATTTCGTTGTCGTGAATACTGATGGTTGGGTCGAGGGAGAAAAAGCTGTTAAATATAAATCACAACTGGCTGAGACTCTTGAACCGGACGTGGTTTTATGCATTCAGCAGAAAGACGAACTGAAACCTCTGCTCGCTGCTCTAACAAATTTCAGAAAAATTGTAATAAATTCCTCTTCGGTTGCCAAGCAGCGGAGCAGAGAAAAGCGCAAAAAGCTGCGAGAAATGAGCTACGCGAAATATTTGACAGATGCAAAAGTGAAATCTTTGCCTTTAGATCAGCTTACAATTGAAGAAGATATTGCCCTGCCGATCAAGCAAGACGAAGAGGGAGGGTTGCTGTTGGGATTGTATGATTCTCAGAAGAAAATTTTAGGAATCAGCATTTTGCGTGAAGTTGACTACGTGAGAAAAACTTTAACAGTTCTCACATCAGTTTCGGCAAAGCCTTCAATTATCGCCCTTGGAAAAGTACGGTTAGACGAAAACCTACGAGAAGTTCCTACTTTTCGGGTCGAGAATGATGCAGCGTGAAAAGCTAGTATTTGAAAAACCTGTGGATTTCCCGAGACAAAATTTTATCGCCGTATGGCAAAACCTTCAGCCCATTGCTCATCCATGAGGGCAGAAACCTGCGGCAATAGTTTGTGGCGAAACGGTAGTCTAGAAAAACTATGGCGCCTCGGTCCTCAAGAGTTCTGACTGGCCGCCCAGCGGCTTGGGAAGCTTTTTTCATTGCAGGTATAACATAACCATATTCTCGCCCTAGTCTGGGAAAACATTTTTCGTAGTAATCTATTTGCGCTTTTATCCTCGGCGTGGGTTCCGCGTAGGGAACGCCCACGACTACTACAGAATTCATCTGGTCGCCTGGAAAGTCAACGCCTTCTGAAGTACGTCCTCCTTGAACGCCGAGGAACACGGCGCCATCGCGGTCACCGCAGGCTTTGAATTCGACTACCATTTTTTCGTTCGCTTTAGAACTCATTCCTCTGCGCTCATGGAAAAGCGGTTTATTCAAAGCGTTTTCTAACCCTTCGGAGACTAGTGCGTTTAACACATCGAATGAGACGGCGAAAATTCCAGTGTTTGCCGGCGTGTTCTGAACCACTTCGTTTATTCTCTTTATAATTGTTTTGTACATGGTGGGAGTTCTTTTTTCCATGGCGGTTGTTACGCCGAGGCAAACAAGGGAGAGTATATGTTCTTTGGGAAAGGGTGAGGCTACAACGCATTGCACAGTGTTTTCGGGAAGTTTTGTTATTCTCATGTATGCTTGTAAGGGTTGAAGAGTACCTGACATAATTATGTTGGAGAAGGTAGATGAGAAAATTGGCGCGGTGACTTTCGAAGGGTCTAACGCAACTATCTCCAGCCTTGCCGTTTTCACGTTTTCTCTGGTGTTATACCTGCTAACAACGTTTATGAAGGATTCGTCGCCAAGTGTTTCCAGCCACCGGAGTAGAAATTCACTCATACCGTGAATGTACGAGCGCGGATTTTTTCCCTCGGATAGTAGACTTCGTCTGATAGAACAGCCAACTTCATGGAGCTGTTCGAAGAAGTATCGGGGGTTGAGTATGCTCCCTTGTTTTTGGATGATTTCTATTATGGATTCGGGAGAGATTACTTCCTCGCGGTTTATGCTTTCTGTCATTTTTTCGATTTCGTTTCTGAGAAAGTTAGTGAAAGTTGCAACCTCTTTGTTGTTGTACTTCTTTGCTTCGAGTTCTGCTTGTTTCAAAACGAAAAGGGATAAGCTATTGCTTGAAATGTCAATAGCTGTTTCGGGCAAATTGTGGGCTTCATCCACGATTAATATGATTTTCTGCAGTTGAAAATCAAAGTTCTTAAGAAGAGCGGTACGAATCACTGGGTCAAAGACGTACAGGTAACTCAGGGCAATAACGGTGACATCTGACAAGGAAGCTTTGACAAGTTCGTAAGGGCATACTCCTTTTTTTCGGCAGATTCTATGGATGTCTGACGCTTTGTAAGGGCGAGTAGCTATCTGTTGCTGAAGTTGAAGATATTCGTACGTTTGTTCATCTAGGGTCCTATAGTAAGGGCACCTGCCTTTTGCTTTCAGTAGTTTACAAACTTCCATGAGTGATTTCGCATCCAAAGTGTTTCTAGCCGCAAAGTTGTTGAGACACATCTGGGTACGTCCACGAAGAGAAATGCCGGAAATTGGGCGTCTCTTGTAAACCGCCCTTAATTCTTCTATCACTCGATCATGTTGCCGGTGAGTACGCGCAACGTACAGTATCTTCAAGCCCTTTTCCACCGCCAGGGGGAGGCAGGCAGAAAGGGCTGAAATGGTCTTTCCTAAGCCGTTGCTTCCTTCGATGAGAACGGAGCGTCGGTCTTCGACAGCCGCGAAAACAGTTTTTATAAACTGGTCTTGGAAAGGCCTTACATTTACGTAAGGAAAATACTCTTTGACTTCTTTCGGTAGCTCAATCATTCTTATATCATAATCCCCTTGACGGGCAGTGCATGTTCACGGGACATTGCTCGCATAATGGGCGCCTAGCTTTGCAGTATCGCCGTCCTTGCGCAATCAATAGCACATGCACGGCCAAATAGTCGCGTGGATTATAAAGCAATTGGAGATTCATGCGTACAGCGTCGTAGTCTCCGTTTGGCGACGCAAAACATAGCCGTTTTGACACACGGTTCACATGAGTATCCACGGGAATAGTGGGCTGGTTTGCGGAAAAAAGCAAGACCACATCCGCTGTTTTCGGCCCTATCCCTGGAAGCTCAATAAGTGTTTTTCTTGCTTCCTCAAAAGTTAGCGACAATATTGATTGCATGGAGCCGTGAAATTTTTCGAGAATTATTGTTGAAACTCTCTTTATTGCTTTGGCTTTGTTCCTATAGAGACCAGCTACCCGTAGGGTTTCTTCAATTTGGCTGTTTTCTGCTTTCGCTAGCACTTCGGGCTTGATTTCGAATTGCTTCGAGAGGCGTTCGAAGGCTCTTGCGGTATTTCTGTCTGCGGTGTTTTGTGAGATAATCGTTACAATCAACGTTTTAAACGGATCGCGTTTTGCTTCGATCCTCTTTGGCATTGTAAAGGTTCGCCGCAGTATCTGCAAGACTGCGATCGCTCGCTTTTTTTTCATCATGTTACCTCGTTTTTGTTGAAAATCATAAATAGTGAATTCATCAAGCTATAAATAGGCAATGGAGAAGGGGAGAATGGAGCGCGCCAAAGTCATTAAAGAAGAGTTGATAGAGCAGGATACGCGTTTTCTGGCGGTCTACGTTGAAGCAAAAAACTCTTGCCTAATTATGTTAAGCGAGAAAGAAGATAGATTGGGAACCTTGGCGATCGCTATTCCCAAACCCAAAGACTTTCTGGGGCCAGTCACATCATCTGTGCTTTTGGGAGATAAACATGCAGTTTCGGCTCGTATGTTCGCCGAATACATTGCCTCTAAGAGGGGAAAAATCGCTATGGTTTCCGTTTATTTAGATAAGCTGGGCGAAATGCAAGCACAAACGTTCTTTATGCATCTGGTTGAAAAGGTTATTCAGGCAAAGAGCGAAAAAGAAAGCACAAAAATATGAGTGGCGCCTAATCTTTTATTTGTGTCTCTTGAGTGCCCTCTAAATTGGAGGAAATTAATTGATTTGCAGGTTATCATCTTCTTCTGAGTTTAATTCCATTTTGCATGTTGTTAATGATGCCGCAAGGGCTTATAGGGGTGCAATTCCAGAGGACAGGTGGAAGGAGCCATACATGTCAGCCGAGGAGCTTAGGGTAGAAATTGAAAGTGGAGTGGAATTTTATGGCTGGGTGGAAGATAACGTTTTAGTGGCGGTTATGGGGATTCAAATTGTCAATGATGTTACTTTAATTAGGCATTCGTATGTACTTACAAATCGCCAAAGAAGAGGCATCGGAGAGAAACTGCTCAGACATCTTCTAAGTTTAGCTCGAACTGTTGAGGTTCTTGTGGGAACTTGGGAAGCAGCCCATTGGGCTATTAGTTTCTACAAGAAGCATGGTTTTAGATTGGTAACAAGAGAAGAAAAGGGTAGGCTTCTCAGAAAATATTGGAATATCCCTGAACGACAAATTGAAACTTCAGTCGTACTTGAACTTAAGAATACAAATTGTTTCACATTTAAGAGAGCGTCCGTGTATTAAATGTAAGGCACCCCAGAATGAAGCAGACCCTTTGGTTAAAGGTGAATTCTCGAAAGCCAGACATCGAAAAAGTGCAAGTTGCAGCAGACATCATCAGAAAAGGCGGTTTAGTAGCGTTTCCCACAGAAACGGTTTACGGTTTAGGCGCAGATGCATTGAACTACGAGGCTGTTTTGGAGCTGTTTGAAGCAAAAGAGCGGCCTCTGGATAATCCGCCCATTGTTCACGTGGAAAACATAAGCGACGTCCATAAACTAGCTGACCAAGTTCCGCCTAAGGCGAACAGGTTGATGAAAGAATTTTGGCCTGGACCGTTAACTTTGGTTTTTAAACGGTCGGAGAGGGTTCCTAGCGTGACAGTTGCGGGTTTGGAAACAATTGCGATTAGAATGCCGCAACACGCTGTTGCTTTGGCGTTGATTGAAGAAAGCAATTGTCCCATTGCTGCTCCGAGCGCAAATCTCGCTGGGAGACCCAGTCCAACTTCGGCCAAACATGTTTTTGATGATCTTAATGGAAGGATCGATGCGATTTTAGATGGTGGCTCGACACGTATCGGTGTTGAGTCTACTGTCCTAGATCTGAGCGTTAATCCTCCCCAAGTGCTTCGTCCGGGCGGGACTCCGCTTGAAGCGTTGAGGAAAGTTCTTGGCGACGTGAAGCTTCATCCATTTGTGATTGCCGAGAAAGAGTTGCCTATGGAAAAGGTGCGCTCGCCAGGAATGAAGCATAAGCATTACGCTCCGAACGCCGAGGTGATTGTCGTGGAAGGCGCAATCTCAGCGGTAATCGCCAAGGTAAAAGATTTGGCGGAGGCGTATAGGCTGAAAGGCGTTAAGGTTGGTGTTTTAGCCACTGATGAAACTATGGCGAACTACCAGGTTGCCATCGTCAGGTCTCTTGGCAGCCGCTATAACTTGGCGGTTATAGCCCAAAACTTGTTTAAGCTTTTGCGCGAGTTTGACGCTGAAGGCACGCATGTTGTAATTGCTGAGGGTGTACCCACTGAGGGGTTAGGCTTGGCTGTTATGAACAGACTCCGTAAAGCATCAGGCTATAATATTGTCAAAGCAGAATAGTGCTGGGAAAAATTTATATCGTAGGGATAAGTGTTCCGTTTAGAATTCAACATATTGCGTAATTAAAAAATGGTGAAAAAAAATGTGTGCAGCGGGAGGAACTGTCCCAGTTCTAGTATTGAAGGAAGGCACAGGCAGAACAACCGGGCGTGAAGCACAAAAAAACAATATAATGGCTGCTAAAATAGTGGCTGAAGCCGTAAAGACTACACTCGGCCCATGCGGCATGGACAAGATGCTGGTCACCAGCTTCGGCGACGTTGCCATAACAAATGACGGCGCAACTATAATGAAGGAGCTTGATGTGCAACATCCAGCGGCAAAGATGCTTGTGGAGGTAGCTAAGGCGCAAGACAACGAAGTTGGCGATGGAACCACAACTGCGGTGGTTTTAGCTGGAGAACTGCTTGCCAAAGCGGAAGGTTTGCTGGATCTAAATGTGCATCCAACAATTATTATTGAGGGCTTTAAGAAAGCCAGTGATAAAGCTCAAGAAATCTTGAACAAAATCGCTATTCCAGTACGCATCAGCGATGACAAGACCTTGCGGGAAGTGGCAATAACATCTTTAGCTAGCAAAGCCATTAACGTGGCTGAAAACCATTTCGCTGGATTAATTGTTGACGCAGTCAAACAAGTGGCTGAAAAAGTTGATGGCAAGTATAAAGCTGACATTGACTTAATCAAGATCGTTAAGAAACACGGAAAAAGCTTAGACGAAACAGAACTCGTTAAGGGTATGGTTATCGACAAGGAAGTTGCTAGCTCGCAGATGCCCAAGTTAATCGACGGCGCCAAGATCGCGTTGCTTAATGAAAAGCTAGAGATTGAAAAGACCGAGTTCGACGCGAAAATTAACATTGAAAGCCCAGACCAGATGAAGCTCTTCTTAGATGAGGAAGAGCGTATGCTTAAAGAAATGGTTAATACAGTAGCCGAAGCTGGTGCTAATGTGGTTTTCTGCGAGAAAGGCATAGATGACATGGCACTTCACTTTTTGGCGAAAGGCGGCATACTTGCGGTTAAAAGCGTGAGCAGCAGCGACATGGAAAAATTAGCCAGAGCCACAGGCGGCAAAATATTGGCCAGTGTTAAAGATTTGACTGCTGCCACTCTCGGAAAAGCCAAGAGGGTGGAGGAAGTAAAAATCGGCGACGGCAATTTAATTTACGTTCGTGAATGCAAGAATCCGAAGGCAGTAACAATAGTCATCAGAGGTGCATCGTCCCACGTGGTCGACGAGGCTGAACGCTCGTTGCATGATGGCCTGTGCGTAGTTAGAAACGCAGTGGAAGACGCAAAAATCGTTGCGGGTGGCGGCGCACCAGAAGCAGAAGTGGCTAAGAACCTGAGAAACTATGCTGTCAAAGTCGGCGGACGTGAACAGTTAGCTGTTGAAGCCTACGCAGAAGCTGTCGAAGTTATTCCGTTAACACTGGCTGAGAACGCTGGATTAGACCCCATCGATATCATGGTAGCTCTGAGGGCTGAACATGAAAAGCCAGAAAACAAATACTTTGGTGTTGAGGTAACCACAGGAAAAATTAAGAGCATGGTTGACCTGCAGGTTCTCGAACCCCTACGCGTGAAACAACAAGTCATCAAATCAGCCACCGAAGCAGCAAACATGATCCTGAAAATCGACGACTTAATATCAGTCAAAGGCGGCGGAAAAGCACCCCCAATGCCATCCGGAATGCCTCCAGGCGGCATGGGCGGCATGGGCGGCATGGGCGGCATGCCCTACTAAGACACTCTCACTTTTTCCATTTTTGTTTTCTAGAAAGAATTATTTTGGCTATTACGTTCGACGTTCTCTGCGGAACTATGGCCCCCTTATACATATGTACTTGGTTTTAGTCGTAGAACCTAATTTTGTAATGATAGCAAGATTGTGGAACCCTTCAATACTCGACAGAATAGCCCGTCTAGCTTCCACCTCTTTTCTTAAGTCTTTTATTTGCGAGAAACTTCTTCCACAGCTTTAACGAATTTGCTTAAGATTTTGTAGGTTACTCCCCAGACTATGGCGTCCGCAAATATGTACGCAGGAACCTTTCCAAAGCTAGACTCTACTATGCCTTTGCTCTGAA
>CP070714.1:632778-654656 GCA_020350385.1 Candidatus Bathyarchaeota archaeon
TACGCTTACAGTATATCTTGACGGCTTTGTTCTAATTAACCACGAATTAGAGCTTAACCAAACCTACCCCTCAGTTAATGTTACCCTATTGGGCGAAACGTATGAAGAACTGTTAGTTGTTGATGAGGAAAACCTTCCTTTGGATTATTCTGTAGCAACTAGTGAAGTAATTATTTACAGTCTAAACGCTACTCAAATTAAAGTCTCATATTTCACCCCAGATTTAACATCAAAAACTGGTAAATACTGGACTTTGAGTGCAGAGGCTTCTACAAAAGCAAGGGTTATACTTCCAGAAAATGCTTCGATCATAAGCCTCAATATTGTTCCCGAACTTATTGAGAGTTCTAATGGCCAATTCTCTCTGGTGATGCCCTCAGGAACCATAGAGATTACATATATCGCCGCGCACAATCTTTACCAATATACCCCAAATTATGAAACGTGGCAACTCATAGCAATAGTATCCTTTCCAACCATAGCCTTCATAGAATTTGCCCTTTGGTTCCTGAGACGGAAAAAACCTCCGCAGCCAAAGGAAATCAGGGATGAGGTAGATGTCGATAAGCTGTTTGAAAGAGAGAAGTACTTGAGGCCAGAGGAAGTGCACGCGATCCGTTTTCTTGCCGAAAAACACGGGACTGCGTTTGAGGCGGAGCTTTACGAAAAACTAAATCTTCCAAGAACGACGACTTGGCGCCTTCTAAAAAGACTAGAAAAGATGGAGATAGTTGACATACGGAAGTCTAGGAGACAGAACATAGTCTCAATTCGAAAGAAGTATATGAAGAAATAGCGAATAATCGACACCACTTTAAGCCTAAATTCAGGCTTATTTTCGATTTGGAATAATTTTTCCACGGTTTTCCACGGATTTCCTAAAGTAAGTCAGTGACAACTTAGCTGTGGGGACAAAAAATGCAGAAAAAGATCAAAATCTCCATGGCTGCGGTCGCTGCGTTTATGCTTGTGATCTTGGCAGTAAACCTTGCGATAGGAGCAACGTCGTCTGTAAGCAATGTTGTTCCTGCGGAAAACGTGCAAGAAGCGATAGAAAAGATAGATTTGGATGATAGCATCGTAATTTCGCCGGAACAAGCAGAAGATAAGGAACAACTGAAAGAATTAGCCCCCGCAACACTAGAAGAAGCAGAAAGAAGCATCTATCCGATAAGACGTCGATTTCTAATGTGGACTTATGACGGCGTGCACATAATGTGGGGCGTCTACGGGAACGGCAGATTCGTAGGCACTGACAATTTGGGCAAGCGCTGCTGGGGCATATACGGAAAAGGAATTTTCGCTGGATTCTACGATGGCGATTTCTTCTGGGGCAAATACTGCAATGGAACATGGAAGGCAGAATACCTGTTCGGCTTAGCAAACTCCCGAGGAAGGTACGTGCTATTTCCACCACCTGCAATAACAACTAACAGCTCAGCATCTCCATAGGGTATAATCCCTATTTCTCCCCTTTTTTAGTGAGTTTACATCAATTCACATATTTCAACGAAACAAAACGTTACTAGCTGTTTCCTAAGAGCAAAAGATTGTATTTCAATTTCTTAAGGAGAATAGAAATATTCTATACAATAGTAGAGAGCATTGTTTATATTTTTCAGCGCAGTTGATATTAGCCGTGACGGCAGAATGAATCATTGGGAAATGGAAAACGCGGTGGCTCTGGGAGTCGCGTTGAAAGAAGCTGGCTTTCAGGTTTCCCAAATATGCTGTTCACGCCCAAGCTGCTTCGACTTCGCAGCAAGGAAAGACGACAAAACCGTTCTGGTCAAAGTTAACTCTGATGTGGACTCTTTTCCCGCTCAGAGCGCTCGAGAACTCAAGGTGATAGCTAGCCGCCTTTCAGCCGCTTCCTTGATAATCAGCCAGCAAGCACATGGCAAACCCCTAGGGGATGACACGGTGTACTCGCGAAACGCAGTTTTCGTGGTAACGGAAAAAACCATAAAGAACATAGCGCTCCAAACGGCGAACCCGCTAATCTACGCAGGGCCAGGGGGCTACACTGTTGAAATTGACGGTCCGCTTATCGAGAAGAGACGGAAAGAGTTAGGGCTCTCTGTTGGCAAGCTTGCGGCAATGATAGGTGTTTCCCGCAGAACCCTTTACGGTTATGAAAGAGGCATGACCAGAGCATCAGTAACATCAGCGTACAAATTAGCAAAAACTCTGGCGGTTCCGGTGGCAAAACCCATAAACGTTCTTGAAAGAACACGAAGACAAAGCCAATGTCTCCTCATAAAAGCGAAACGCGCCATCGCTGGAAAAGTGCTTCTTCAAAAAATTTTCAGAAAATTCGCTTTCTGCGATATTTCTCCCGTTCACAAAGCGCCTTTCGATTTTGTCATGAACGTTCCAAACGACAAGTACGTAATAGTGGGCAGCGTGGCTGTGAACGGCGAAAGGAATTTGTATAGTAGAATGGAAGAACTCTTGAGCATATGCCAAGTGGTTCGTGCATATCCAGTTTTGATTACAGAAAAATGCAAATACCCCAGCAAGGGCGTGTCCTGCGTTTGCTTGGATGAGTTATCTGTGATGCGTACGCCTGAGGACTTGATTGCTAGCGTTTAGACGAGTTTCTTTTGCACTGTACCCTTTTCATTTTTGGCTTGTTTTGCGGGTTTCCAAGATTTTCTCACACAATCTGGATATTCAGGGTGCGTTTGCATGCAATGTTTCAGGAAGCTCATGGTTTTCTGGTCTGTCAGATATCCGCTGCCGAAGTCACCGTACTCGCCTTTTAAAGCCGCAATCTCTTTGTCGCGCTCGACCTTCGCCATGATAGACGCTGCGGAAACAACAGGATAAATCTTGTCAGCTTTATGTCTTGAAGTGATTTTCGTTTTGACGGTTAAGCCTTCTTGGATGTGGTGCTTGAAGCGGTCTTCAACCACGTCGGCGGCATCAACGTAAGCTTTGTCTGGCTTTAGGGCGTTTATTATTTGCGTCATGGTTTGCGCTTCCAGCCTGTTCAGTTTGTGCAGCTTTCTCTTGCTTTCCACTGCTCGGTCGATTTCTTTAGGGGACAACTTTACGACCATGTACTTTTCTGCTAAACGACCGATTTTCGCGGCTAGGGCTTCGCGTTTTCTAGGTGAAAGGAGTTTTGAGTCTTTCACGCCTAACTGGGCTAGAAAGGGCAGATTTTCTTCTTTCATCAAGACCCCTGCGATGACTCAGGGACCGATGACGCAGCCACGGCCTGCCTCGTCAACACCCGCAACCAACACGAGTAACCTTACCTCGAAAATGGCTAGATGGGAATGCAAGCTATAAAACTTTAGATAAAGAGTGTTTCATCGTGGAGAACCAGCAGTTCGCGAAGGCTATAAGCCCTCTTGTATACATTGAACCACAGCGTGAAGCGCGAGGTTAAGTTCAGAGTTCTGGCAAGACTTTTAGGGCTTTTTCTGTTATTTGTTCTGGTAATTTTTCTCTGTTTTCTACATTCACGATGATTGTTTCTGCGTCTTCTCTGTTTTTTGCTTCGTTTATCAGTTTGTCTTGTGCTTTCCAGTGCACAACCGCCAAAACAAGCTTGCGGCTTTTTAGCGCTTTTAGCACGGCTCCTTTAAACCTCTCTGAGAATAACTCCATGGGTCCAACTTCATCTATGGCAATAGCTTCACATTTTTCCACTGCGCCAGTTATAGCCTGAGCCCCGATAGCGTTTAGGTCTTTGATGTTAACGCGGTATTTACCTACTTGCGGACCGTTTTTCTGGTTTACGTGTGCAAGCCAGCCGCGGCGGGAACTGCTTAGGTCTAAGATTTCGAAGCCTACGCGCCTTCCGCCTTCGCGGACTTCGCAGCTTATCATGCCACCCACGCAGACTCTTTTTCCTTTCAGAGCTTTGACAGTTTTCATTAGCACGGTGGTTTTTCCGCAACCCGGGTTGCCCGTCAAAAGCAGCACACGTTTCAACAAAGCGCATGAACTCCCAATAACCAGAAGTCTAATATGCCCATAAATTTCTTCTCATAACCAGCATGTGGAGCATAGCCAAATAATGGTTGAGGAAGAATTCAAAACGCATTTTCCAAGCGAAACGGTGAGAGAAGGCAAAGCAAAAGCCTTGGTTCCGAAACTTAAAGCCTTCGTGACACAGCCTTCCGATTACGCGCCCTCAAAAGCACCAGTGTTTTACAATCCAGTAATGGAGCTGAATCGCGATATATCCGTTTTAGCCTTACAAACCCATCAGCGTATTGTTAACAGGGAAATTTTCATATGCGAACCCTTAACAGGCTCGGGAATAAGAGGCGTCCGCTTTGCAGCCGAAATTCACAGCGTTAAAAAAGTTGTGATAAGCGACATCAGCGAGAGAGCGGTCAAACTCGCAAAATTCAATGTGCGTTTAAATGGGCTTCAGAACTGCGTCACGGTGAAGCACAAAGACGCGAACTGTCTTTTAAGCTGTCACGGGGCACCCCGTAAAAGATTTGACGTTGTGGACGTGGATCCCTTTGGTTCTCCAGTGCTATATTTGGATTCAGCTATCCGCGCCTTGCGCAACAATGGGCTCTTAGCTGTTACTGCAACAGACTTGGCGCCGCTATGTGGCGTCCACTCAAAAGCCTGCTTAAGAAAGTACGGTGGAAAACCTCTTCGCACGGAGTACTGCCATGAACTTGCTGTTCGGCTTTTAGCAGGGTGCATAGCCACAGTTGCAGCGAAGCATGACATTGGCATCCGTGTAGTCTTCAGCCACAGTACCAATCACTATATAAGAGTTTACGCTGAAATAGGCTACGGTGCAAAAAAAGCGGATGCAAGTGTTGGCAACCTCGGGTATGTGTTGCACTGTTTTAACTGTCTGCACAGAGAAACCGCGAAAAGCCTCTTCGCCAAACGTCTCGAGAAATGTCCCGCGTGCGGTTCAAGAATGGACTACGCTGGGCCTCTCTTGCTGGAAAGAATTTTTGACAAGCAGTTCTGCAAATTAATGGAGAAAGAAAACATACACACGACGTTCAGAAACAGCGGAAAAATCGCAAAGCTTCTGTCCTTAGCGGAGGGCGAGGCTGAAGCTCCAGTAACATATTATGTTCTTGACAAAATCAGCGATGAACTAGCCTTGCCAGTGCCTTCCGTTGACGCAATGCTCCAAATTCTTCGTGGCAGGGGTTTTCAGGCTTTTCCAACACACTTTAATTCGCGAGGTATAAGAACTGATGCTCCCGCTTTGATCGTGCAAAATTCATTGCAGGAGCTTGTAGTAGCTGCTTAGACAAATCTTTTTTGAAAGTGTGTATAACAAAAGTTTAAGAGTGAAATGGTGAGAAGTTAAAGGAAGAGTGTGATTACCGATGGTCGAGAATATTAGCGTAATAGGTGCTGGAATGATCGGCGGAGCAATAGTGAAAAGCTTGTTAAAAAGCGGATACTCGGGCAAGATTTCTTCTGCTGACTGCCAAACAGAAAGGATTAGAGCCATGGAAGAGCTAGGTATACCTGCAACTACGGACAACCGAAAAGCCGTAGCCGACGCCGAAATTGTTTTCGTCTGCGTCAAACCAAGTGACGTGGAAAAAGTCCTGAAAGGAATAAGCAATGAAATCGAAGGCAAACTCGTAATCTCCACCGCCGCTACTGTACCACTGAAGTTTTACAAGAAAACCGTTCCTAAGGCCAAGTTCGTAAGGATAATGCCAAACATTGCCGTTATGGTGCAAGCGTCCTACACGGCATACTGTTGCGAGAAAAACGTCACCAAAGAAGACAAAAAGAAGGTTGAAGACCTCTTGAATATGATGGGAATATGCGAGGAAGTTAACGAAAAATACATGGACGCCATAACCGCCCTTACTGGCAGCGGACCTGGATATCTTTCCATAATAATTGAAGCTTTAATGTACGCTGGGTTAAAGGTAGGCTTACCCAGAAACGTGGCTTTATATGGCTCCGCGCAAACTGTTTTGGGAACAGGAAAACTTATTCTAGAGTTGCAGGAGCACCCAGCCAGAATAAAGGACATGGTTACAACTCCAAACGGAACAACAATTGAGGCAATATACGAGCTTGAGGGAAGCTCGATTAGACAGGCGCTAATGCGCGCGGTTGGGGAAGCAGCCAAAAAAAGCCAGCTGATCCGAGAAAAAATTAGCATCAACCAAAAGTAAAAAAAGGTTTTCAGATAGGAACGACGGGATGTTCGAAGCTGTAATATTTGACTGGGACGGAACCCTCGCTGATACCAGCCAAGTAGTTGTGGCTTCGTTCCAAAAAGCCCTTAGTGATATACACTGCAAAATCAGCGGCGAATTCATTGAGCGCCGCATTGGTATTGGCTCAAAAGAAACTTTCAGAGAAATATTGCAGGCCTCTAAGATGCGCTTCGATGAGACGTTAATTAAAAGCCTTGCAGAAAAGAAGATTCAAACCGAAATCAAATTGAGCGGGGATGTGAAACTGTTCGATGGCTCATTAGAGCTTCTGGAATCTCTGCAAGGCAAACTCAAATTGGGCTTGGCTTCTATGAACGACCGGGAAGTAATCGACCACATGCTCAAAACGACAAATACTCAAAGATTTTTTGATGCGACCCTCACAGCCAACGATATCTCTAACTCAAAGCCTGATCCTGAAATTCTCTTTAAGTGTGCATTAAAACTAGGTACAAGACCAGAAAGATGCGTGGTTGTTGAAGACTCTATCTTCGGTGTTGGAGCAGCCAAAAACGCAAGAATGAGTTGCATTGCTGTTCAAACTGGTATTTATTCCAGAACGGAGTTGGTAAACGCAGGCGCAGATTTGATAGTTTCTTCGTTAACGAAAAAAGAAGCGATATTGTGCTTTGCAAAAATAGACCTTTAGTGCCTTCTGGCTGATTAAGTCATGCGCAATAGAAGATTCTTTCATAAAAGTTATTTGTAGATACAAAGCAAATAATGAATTGCGGGAAGGGAGAATGTACGAGGATAGACTGATTTCTTTCAGTAAATTCACTTGCAAACATGCAAAACAGAGGCGATACACCCAAACACGCTTCGATATATTAAATGGGTTTGAGCTAGTTTTGACAAGATGCATCAAATGCCACAAAATCCTCGCTTTTGAAGCAAAGAAACTAAACTAACCATTCGCTCTTAGTCTATTACATTGAAGAAAAGTTCAAATCTTGAACAAATAAGCGCACGTTTCTTACATGTTTACAGCAAAGGAAAGCCCTAGCGATAACTCTGCTTAAATACGGATTTCTCCATTCCTATACTTCATTAAATAAATGAGTTGAAATTGAGCTTTCAACTAGTTGGCGCTTTTAAAATGAATAATTGAAATTGAGCTTTTATAGGGCGCGAGATTTAGCCTGTTAGTTAAAACAATCTTTTATGTCCTCGCTTCCTTAGTAAAGCAGGTGGATCGAAAATTGAAAACTTCAAAGACTCATCAAAGCAAGCAATTACCGCTCAAGGGACCGTGTACGATAGCTGAAACACGAATATTTCAAAGCATTTCGAATTGAACAAAAGACTTGAGGAGTGAACCTGATTATGGTTGATCGGTTCGTTGATAGATGGAAGGAAAAAGAAAAAAAGCCGTCTCTTATTTCAACAATTAAGGGAATCGGCAAACCATCTCGTGGTTTAAAACGGCAAATCAATTCAGTTATCCAACGGATAGAAGCGCAAAAGCATAAGCTTGACAATGCAATGAACCGCTTTGAGAAACGAGATGCTGTACTCTTTAAACGCATTGTGAAAGCCCTCTCGAAAAGGGACATAATGCGTGCAAACGTTCTCGCAGATGAACTCGCAGAAATACGGAAAGTTGAGAAAATCTTAATGCATGCAGCGCTTGCCTTGGAAAGCGTATCTTTAAGGCTTAATACGGTTTCGGAATTGGGCGATGTAGTCACGGTCTTAGCCCCGGCAGCTAGCGTGCTTAATAATCTTCGCTCTGGAATGGCAGGTATTTTTCCAGAGGCAGGTAGTGAACTAGAAAATATCGGGAGTTTGCTGACCGAAATAGTTACCTCAACCAACCAAACCACTGGTACGCCAATAAATACTGGAACCGCAAACGCACAAGCAGAAAAGATTTTAGAGGAAGCAGATTTGGTTGCGGAGCAGAAACTTAAGGAGCAACTTCCCGAGGTTGCTACCGTAGTTTCTGTGGCAGAAAAGACGAGCGCGGAAACTTAAGAGCAAGTAAGCCGACTAATTGAAGACAAATCATCGTTTTCCACCTTTTTGTTAGCTAATGCACTTTTCCTCGTTATCGGTCTGGATTATTTCTTGATTCCCACGAATAGCTCTCTTCCATGCATTAGACCGTTCTTGAGGTATTTTGACTTTAAACCTGTCTCCTTCATGATACTAAGTGTCTTGTTGATTCCGAAAAGACCTAGTTCATGTTTATCTATGAAGTACTTAATGTCTCTTCCTTTTTCGGCAATTAGAATATGCATGTTCAAAACTGCTGTGGCTCGCCTGATTTTTGTCACGTTGATTCTTGCGATTTTTGCATCTTTCCCGTCATAAATTGTGATCCGTGGTTCACCTTTTAAATAGACCGAGTTTACGTATGACGGCTCGATTAATGCTAAGCCACCTTTCTTGAGATGCTTGGAAAAGTTCCGAATAGTTCTCTTTAGGTTTGAATAGGTCTTTGTGTAACCGATTGAACTGAGCAGACATGTGATGACGTCAAATTGTTTGCCGAGTTTCAAAGTTTTCATGTCTGCCTCTTTAAAGGTAACCCCTTTTGCATTCTTTCTTGCAATTTTGAGCATAGCCTTGCTGACGTCGACACCGGTACATAAAAAATCATCTTTTAGATGATTAAGATGAAGCCCGGTGCCGCATGCGACATCAAGAAGGCTGTTTCCTCCTGATTCCAAGTATTTTATGATTAGGTTCTGTATACGAACGGCCTCGTCTAAATAATCCCTGAAGGAATAAACTTTGTCGTAATATTTTGCAAGCTTGCCATGTAACAGTTGTTTGCTCATGGTTAGCATTATAGCGTTTAACGCCTAAAAATTCTGCGCCAAAAATAGCTTCTTGAGAAAGCGAAAGTCGCAGAAGGTTAAGCTTTTGACGTTTTGAATCTAATTAGATTATTCCACAGAAACTTAGAAGTCTAACATATTATTATTTGGGGCTACCTGCGAACAAGAAACACTAATAGCTTTCATCTCAATAGTGCATTAAATCCTGCTTAAATAAATTTTCGAGGTTCGAATTCACAAGAAAACAGCAGAGTATTTTTACCTGTCTAACGTTAAGTGTATGAACTAGCTATGACCGATTTAGAAATAGCCAAAACTCAGCTTCGCCGAAAAGAATTAACCCTCGCAATAGTGAAAAACGGTAAGGTGCTGTTTGAAACACATTCTCACAGAATCTCGGGTTTTCTAGACGCCATCGAAAAACTCGGCAATGTACTTGAAGGCGCCGCGGTCGCCGACAGGGTAGCTGGAAAAGCCATCGCCCTCCTATGCGTTTACGCCAAGATAAGCAATGTTTACGCGGAAGTCCTCAGCAAAAAAGCCAAAGCTGTGTTCGAAAAAAACGGAGTCCGCCATGAATGGAAAGCGCTGGTAAAGAATGTTCTTGATTTAAACAAAAGCGGCGTGTGCCCATTCGAGAAGGCAGCGGCTGACATATCCGATCCTGAGAAGTCTTACAGGACTTTACAGGCTTTGCAGGACTCTTTGAAGAGTTGCTAATAAAAAAGAGACCTTTTAGTGAGCGCGAACGATTTATATCAAAGTAAGCTGAAGAACTAAGTGTTTTACCATAAGGAGTATGAGCAGAATGGGTAGCAAACCGTTTCATGTGACTGACGCTAACTTCGATGAAACAGTAAAAAACAATAAGGTAGTTTTGGTGGATTTTTGGGCGGGTTGGTGCGGTCCATGCAGAGCTCTGGCTCCGACAATCGAGGAACTAGCCAGAGAGTACACTGGGAAAGTGCTTGTTGGCAAACTTGACGTTGACGAAAACCCCAAAGCTGCCGAATGCTTTCAAGTTTTCAGCATACCAACCCTAATTGTGTTCAAGAATGGCTGTGAGGTTGACAGGCTAGTCGGTCTCTGTCCCAAGAATAAAATACAAGGCATACTGCAGAAACATCTGTGAAGGCTAACTCTAAGCGTCAGCTTCTCTTTTTCTCGTACATTTTTTCCAGCGTCCACCTTATGCTGGACTTAAGTTCTCTCAGACGCTCTTTATCCGCGTTTCTAATCACTATTTCGCGGAGTAAGTCACCTTCGCGGACGATGTCATAAGCAAACACGTTGTTAGGCCTCAGTTGTCCTTTTCTTGCGAGTTCGCTGTCTTTTTCCTGCATCTTCGCCAGTACTCGTTCCACTAGAAAATGGCTGAAAGGCGGTGTGTTAACGCTGAAGTTCTTGCTCTCGTCTGGCAGAACATGCAATGCGTGCTTATCGACGTAAATTATTGCCAGAGTCTCATCGTCAATCGTTTTTAGAGGTATGACATTTTCGGGTTCTGGAGCACGCCGTAGAACGAGTTTCTCGTCTTTAGGTGCAGCATGCTCTGTGGGCGGCGCCACTTCTTTAGGCTTAAAGGGCACTTCTTTCATGTCTCCCCGTTTAAACCCTTTTTCAAGCAGAATCGAGTCCACCGTTTTTAGCGTGACCTTGAGCTCCCTTAGTTCAGAGTTTAATTCTTCAATTCTTTTTTCAAGTTTTTTCTTAAATGTAACAATAGACCTCATTTTTTCGGAATCGTGCAACATTCACTTCACGCACATGACTTTAGAGGTTTATGTTTATCAGTCTTAGCTTTTTTACCGTTCCATGGCAAAAATCGGCTAGGCCTCGCTGATTTTCTTAAGCTGACTGCGGTACATCTCAACTACCTCAGCAGACGTGGTTGCGTCTTCAGCAGCTTTATCCAGTCTGTATCTACCCGTGAAACGTGGAAACCGAATCGCCAAGCCGCTACCCTTACGTATTGAGTCCATAGCACACATATGTATTGGGCTTAACGTTATTTCAGCGCCCAGAATTTCCAGAACCACTGAGGGCTCGAACCAAACATCAGCTTCCAGCATAGACTGCACCCGTGAATGCTTGTGCTGAATCACTTGCTTCTGTAGCATCTCAGGAATTTCTGCGAGGTCCTTGTCTGTG
The DNA here is from genome assembly GCA_020350385.1 of Candidatus Bathyarchaeota archaeon. GTDB lineage: Archaea > Thermoproteota > Bathyarchaeia > Bathyarchaeales > Bathycorpusculaceae. The sequence goes on from CP070714.1 coordinate 643,907, forward strand.
AAGCCTGTTCCGCACTTGGTAACCGTTTCAAACGTGTCCGTATCTGGATTGTATGTTGCGAGAAGCAGGGCGCCGTATGTTCCTGCGCGTTTTCCTCTTCCGTGGAAAGCGCCCACGACTGCGAGGTCTACAGTGTCTGTCATTTCGCTTTTGTAGTCTCGCTTGTATTTTATCCAGAGCCAGCCGCGGGCTCCAGCATGGTAAACAGAGCCTTTTCCGATGGCTTTGCAGATTAAGCCTTCGCAGCCGTTCTCTATGGCTTCCTCAAAGAACTCTTCGAGCTTTTTTACGTTGTTTGATATTATATGCCTGGCTACTTTGACTCGATCGTTTTCTTTTATGGCTTTTTCCAGCGCCTTCCGCCTGACGGGGTAGGCATCAAGGGTCAGGTCTTTGCCGTCGACGTAGAGGGCGTCGAACATGAAAAGCGAAACTGGATATTGCTCCATGGCTTTTTCAATGCCATACTTACGTCGTCGGTGCATTAGTTCCTGAAAAGGAAGCAACTCACTTGTTTCAAGGTCTATGGCGACACACTCGGCTTCCAGAATGGCTTCTTTGGCTTTCACTTGGTTCTTGACAAGTTCAATAGCGTCTGGATACTGGCTAGAAATGTCTTCCAAACGTCTGGAGTAGAGAACAACTTGGTTGCCTTTCTTATGAGCTTGCACACGTTCGCCGTCGTACTTGTACTCCGCTACGCATTTTCCGCCCATTTTCTCCAGTATCTCTTCGGGAGACGAAAGCCTCTCCGCCAACATGGGCCTTATGGGCTCGAAGACCACCACTTGGAACTTTTTTATTCCCTCCAAGCCTTTTTCAGCCACTATATTCGCAACCCTGCCAAGGTCCGAGGAAATGTTGTAGGCGCGTTCTATGAGTTCGCGAGATTCTTTGCCGCCGCCGTACGCTATCGCCAAAGCGTCTAGAACGCTCATGTCCGCTATGCCTAACCGCAGGTTGCCAGTCACCGTTCGCATGATGTACTTAGCCTCTTTCGGCGAAGCGTCTGATAACAGCCCAGCTAAAAGTGCCATTTTTGAATCCACCGCGCCATAGCCTGTTGTTTTCGCCATCTTGTCAAGCGTCTCGTAAACGCGTTGTGCTGTTAGGGTTTTCTGGAAAAAAGTAGTCTGTTTCTTTTTGGCTAGGAGTTTCTGAGCGGTTTCGCCGATGTCTCCGCTCTTTTTCAGGTCTTCCTCAATTTCGCTTTTTTCTCGCCCAGACGCCCGAGCCAAAGCTCTCATGGCGAGTTTTTCCGCAACGCCTATCTCTAAGCCTACGAAGTCTGGGTATATCTTGCCTTGGGTTAGGTAGACTACTTTAGCGATGCTTTCCTTCGGCGTTTTTTTCAAGAGGTCAACTAGCAGGTCAGTCATTTCGAGCCGTTTTGTAGTAGCTTCGATTTTCTCGTAGGCATCAGCGATTACGGAGTAATTCAACAGTAAACCTCACAGAGTATACTGCTGAGTAAAGTAATAAAATTTCATCTCGGCACCAAAAAGTTATTCGCCAAGTGGTCAAATGTAGATAAGGGGCAGGACCAACTCGTGACTGATTTGCTGCATTTCTCCGAGTTAATTTCGTTCGTTTTGATTATAGTTCTTTGAAAGTTGTTTTACAGTCCATCCACTAGATGGGCTGTTCCGTCAGGGCAGTAGACTCTGTCGCCTTTCTCAACGACGTAATAGCGTCTGCTGCACGCTTTCATTTGTGAGCAACCATCGCAATCTCTTGATAGCAGTTTCAGTCGCCTCCTTTTATTATGAGTTGGCAAGGCAAGCACTTTTGTTGAACAAGGTTATTCACCTGTTCGCACGTGTGCTTCTTTGTCTAAATGAAGTCACATGGAAATGAAAGTGACACTTTTAAACTTTTCTAACTAAAAATGAGCAAATCACCTTTCTGAATATACAATACTCAGCTGAAAAAATTACACGTCATTTCTTAAAAGAGCAGCTCTGCTTCAGAAGCTATCATAATATATTATCTGACATAGGGATCTTATGCCTCGATGCGACGGCGTCTCGTCTGGATAGCCCACGGGAATTATCGCCACTGGTCGTATGCCCTCCGGAGCATTTAGAGCTCGTTTTGCTTCGTTCTCGTTGAATGCGCCAATCCAGCACGCGCCCAGTCCGAGCAAATAGGTAGTTAAGAGGATGTTTTGGGTCGCAGCTGCCGTGTCTTGTATGCAGAACAATGTTTTGCCTCGGCTGCCATAGCCCATTGAAGAACGCGTTTCATTCGCGCAGACCACAATAACGACGGGTGCTTCTTCAACGAAAGCTTGGTTGAGAGCCGCTCTTGCAAGTTTTCTCTTGATTTCCAAATTTCTGACGACCACAAATTCCCATGGTTGAATGTTTCCAGCGGACGGCGCATGTCTTGCCGCATCGATGAGTTTTTCAACTGCTTCCGCGGGCACATCTTGCTGTTTAAAAGCTCTAATGCTTCTTCTCCCTTTGATAGCCTGCAAAAGCTCCATAAATATTCACACATTTAGAAAAGGGTACTCTTGCGTAAAAGCCTTAAGTTTTAGTTAGCTTTCATTATTCTTGGATGATGAGCTTTAGAGTCACAGAGCCAACGCGGTGATGATGACTCGACGGGCGAACTGACACTCTCACATACGGAAAATTTATCAGCAAAGTATTTATGAAACAATCAGCCAAAACGCAAATAAAAGCGCGAAGCAAAACGAGGTGAACACTGATATGATAATCGAGATAAAGGTTGACGCCTCCGAACTCAAAGGAGAAGGAAGCGAGGTAATCCAAAAGCTTGCCAACTTCATTAAGGAAAAAACAAGTGCAGAAGTTACCACCGAATCAAAAACAATAACAGTAAAAGGCGAAGACGCTTCGGTTTCCAAGAAACGCCTGCGCGTGTTTCTGAAAAAGTTCCTGCATAAACAAGAGCTAAAAGACTATTTTAAAGTTATAAGCGGTGAAGAGAGCACGCTGAAAGTGAAAGAAAGGAAGCTTTACGAAGAAGAATAAACCCTGCAATTTCTCAAACACCATTTGCTTTTCAACAATTCACAAAAAGCAGGAGGAGCTTACTGATGAAAATTGGGCACACCGAAATCTGGAGAATCGACATTCTAGAAAACACTTTTGAAGAACAAGAATAACTAAATAATTACCTCTCAAGTGAGACCTTGCTTGTCCCAGCTTCTTTTTCAAGTATTATCACGTGTTCCGCTTTTTCCGCAAACGCCTCGCTATGGGTCACCGCAATTATCTGCTCTATAGCCTTAAATCGGGAAATCGCTTCGGCCAATCGGTCTATGGAACCGTCTTCTCTGCCTAGGCTCTCCGTGGGCTCATCAAGCAGCAGCATGCTTAATCCGTGACCCGTTCGTGACTGCATGATCAGTTGGCCTAGCCCCAAACGGTACGCAAAAGCCAGCAATGTCCGCTCTCCACCTGACAAATTCGAAACTTCCCTTTCGACGCCGCTTTCGCTCTTAACGTAAGGCGTGTAAGTCTCGTCTATAAGAACATTTAGAAGCAGCGCTTCCCCGCCCACTAGGCTATCGAGAACTTGTTGCACAAAGCTACGTAGAACTTTCACGAATTCGCTGCGCAGTCTAGGCTGAATACTCCTGTACGCATCACGGATGGCACCTAAGACTTCCACGGTTTTGGCGATTTTCCGAATGCGCTCAAGCTTTTCCTGTGCGTGGTCAATTCGCTCTTTCGTTTCATCCAAGCGTTCAAGGAGATATTTCTTGCGGTTTTCTTTAGTGCGCAAATCAGACTCCGACTGGTAATATTGCCTGAAGGCTTGTTCCTTTTGCGCTCTTGCGGCTTCCAGATCTGACAATTCGAACTTGCCTATTTCCAAGCGTATTGCCTCAAACTGCCCAACGAAATCTGCTTCAAGTCTCAGTTTCTCCTCAAACTCGGTTGACAATTCGCTCAAGTTCTTCTTTTCTTCGTCTATTCGCATTTTCAAGTCTTCAGCTCTCGCCGTTAGCGTTTGCAAGTTCGAAAACGCTTCGTTGGCCCCGCTTTTTCTTCGTTGCAATTCCTCAATCTCCCTCTGCAGTTGCTTTATTGTTTTCTGCCTTTCCACGTTTTCCTGCTGGATTCTCAGCAGCAATCCGTTCTTGTATTCTTCGTTTAAGGGTTGTAGGCAGAGTGGACAGCGGCTCTCCATAGACAGTGACGCGCTTCTTTTCTGGTTTGATTGAGCGTTCCGCACGGTAGCCTCTTGTTCCGCTTTCAGGCTGGAGAGTTGATTATCAAAAGCCGCCAAGTGTGATCGTAACGCTTCCGTTGGCTGGTTTGTGGTTATCCCCGCTTCTTCAAGTTTGCTCTTGTGGTAGCTTACCTGCGTGTCTATGGAGTTTTGGCGTTGCCTCAGGTTATCAACAATGGTTTTTTTCCCTTCAATCCGCTGGGTCAATGATGCAGAAGCATTTTTCACGTTCGATATGTTCGTTTGAACCTCGGCTTCTTTTCTTCTGAGTTCTTCTATGAAGAGCTTTTTTTCCTCCATCTTCTTCAATTTTGAATCTGCATCCGTCAACGCATTTTTGGCTACAACGAGTTTTTCTATTGCATTTTGCAGTTCTATCTCTAAAAGGGTGAATTCTTCGGTTACGCGGTTGTATTCGGTGCTGAGGTTTTTTAATCCAACGACATCGGGGTCCTTTTCGTGGATTCTCTTTTCCGTTTCATAATCGCGTTGGTACACAGCGACGTTGCTCCACGCTGTCTCATAGTCAGATAAACCGAACAGTTCATCCAGGCGTCTTTGCCTTACTCTGGGCGTCGCGTCTAAAAGCTCTTTCAAATGCTCTTGCCTCACCCAGACTATTTCTCTGTAAAGGTCCTTGTCCAAACCTGTTATCGACTTGAACTGTTCGGCTATAGCATCGGTTTTCATGCTTGCTATGAGCGTTTCATCCTCAAAGAGCTTGAGCTCTTCGAAATCTTGCCCTATGCCTTTCCCGCGTCTTTTGAGTCCGCGAGTAAGCTTGTAGGTTTTTGCATTCTGAGTGAACTCGACTGTGACTTTTCCCGAGTCTGCGCCTTCGCGCAATATGTACTCGAAGCTTCTGCCGAGTGGTTCACCGAACAGGGCGAAGTCAACAGCATAAAGGACGCTGGATTTTCCGGAGCCCAAGCCGCCAATGAGACAGTTGAAACCTCGTGTGAAAGGCACTGTAGACTTAACATGCGAGCGGATGTTTTCCAACTGGACTATTTCGATTTTCATTTCAGAAGCTCCTCTATGGCCTGCTTAACCTTTTCCTCCTGCTTCCTCGTCAACGGTTCTATGAGACCGAGGGCAAAGCGTGCTATTTTTTCGGCTTCTTCGCGGCTATACCGGTCGCTGAGAATCTGCAGAAAATACTCAAACGCTTTCGTCTTCAAATCCTTGAACTCGCTTTCGAAGATTGAACGCACTATTTCGTCTGAGACCGCGCTTTCACGGAGCATGATAATGGGGTGTACAAGCAGGGCTTTTTCCGCAGCCCTTCTGATTTGAGCTATGTCCACTTCTGCGCGGCTTGCTTCAGCGGGCAACACGCCTTTCAAAACGGGAATTACTATGGCGCCTTCCTCGTCGGCGCCCTTGACAAGTTGAACTGCAAGCTCAGTGATTTTAACCGGAGTCATGCCAGAAAATTCTTGTTCCATGATTACGAACTTGCGGGGAGATTCGAGCTCTATGAACGATGGTGAAACCTTGCCCTTTTCGTTTACTTTCACATGGAAGAAGCCTTTTGTTTGTTTGGCTTCGTCATAGCTGACGGTTTCTGTGCACCCGCTGTACGCTAAAAGGCCGGTCTTAAACTTTCCTGTGAAGCGCTCATGCACGTGACCCGCGGCGTAATAGTTGAAGTCGTCGGGGAGGAGTTCGGGCTGAGCTTCAGCTTCAATGTAAGGTGGATTGACGCTTGGCAGATCCACTGCCATGTGAAAAACGAAAATGTTGCTGACTGTCGAGTCGGGCGTTGGCGGGTTTTGCGCCATAAAAGCTGGAAGCTCCTGTTCCGTCTTTCGCCTGCTTCGAAAGTTTGGTACGCCGTAGACGTAGCAACAGTCGGTTTTGCGCCAGCAAGCTCCCTCGTGTCTGGGCAGGTGGTAGATTAAACCGGCGCTGTCCAGCGGGTGCAAGATTGTGCCTGTTATGGTGTTAGGTGCTGAATCATGCGAGCCGTCAACCGTTAAAACTGGGATTCCGGCGTCCCTTAAGCGTTTGAAGTTTCTTATAGCATTCTCGAGTGTGACGTTTGAGGGGCGCGCCTGATGGAAAAGGTCGCCAGCGATGATCATGAAGTCTGGTTTTAACTCGTTGGTTTTTTCCACAATCTCCGCGAAGGCTTTGTCGAAATCTTGTCGCCTAGCTTCTAAGCCGTATTGTGCATAGCCTAAATGCAGATCTGAGGCGTGAACGAAACTGAAAGCCTTCAAGCGATTATGTTCTCTCCCTTGTTTACTGGTTGTAGCTATTCTGGATTTAGTTTTTCGGCTTTGCAAGTTTTAAGTGTTTGGCATGTGTGTTAAAGCTTTAATTTTCTGGTGCTCTGGAGGGAAACGTATAAACGGTTACGCTGTCTTTTACCATTAAAAGGCGCGAGTAACGTATGAAATGCCGAAAGTGCGGGCAGGAAACTTTTCTTCCTTTTCAGTGTCCTTACTGCGGCGACCAATTCTGTACTGCGCATCGTCTGCCTGAAAACCACGCGTGCCCAAGAATGGAGCTTGCCCGCGCACAAAGACAGGACGACGCCGTGGTGCCTCAGGTATCCAGTTCGTACGAGTACAGGGTTACTTATGGAGCGCCTCGCCGAGCAAAAGGGCGAATTTACTTCAGCCCTAAAGAGCTTAAGCACTTAGCTCTTGGCACCTTGCTTGTTATCGGCATCAGTTTGTCATTTGGGTTTGGTGCTTTGGGGCAGGAGGATTGGGCTGTTGTTTTGTCCGCTTTAGCTGCTATTATTACCCTGTCCTTTTTCATACATGAAATAGCGCACAAATTTACTGCGCAGAGACGAGGCTTGTGGGCGGAGTTTCGTTTAACCGTTTGGGGGGCTATTTTGACATCTATTTCAATCTTTTTGCCTTTCAAAATAATCTCTCCTGGCGCGGTTATGCTTTCTGGTCCTGCCAGCATGGGTGAGATAGGGGAAATTTCCCTAGCGGGACCCGTTACTAACCTTGTCTTGTCAATTGTGTTTCTTGGTGCCGCTCCGTTTGTGCCGACCTCGTATTCTTGGATATTCGCTATAGGCGCCTTTTTCAATGCTTACATAGCGCTTTTTAATCTTATTCCCTTCGGAATTCTTGATGGCTTCAAAATTCTCCATTGGAACAAGACGCTCTGGGCGTTAGCTTTCGCTGTCAGCATGGTGTTGACAATAATTTCTGGTTTTCTTGTTTACTAAAAATCACTTAGCGAAGTTTTAGATTAGTTCTATTGTTACATGGACATCTTCTGGGACACGAATGCGCATGATACGCCGCATAACTCGTTCTTCTGAGTCAATGTCTATTAGGCGTTTGTGGATACGCATTTCCCACTTGTCCCAAGTGGCTGTTCCCTCACCAGACGGCGCTTTTAGGACGGGTACGCGGAGTCGCTTGGTGGGCAGTGGGACTGGGCCGTTCATTTTGGCGCCTGTTTTTTGGGCGATGGCTTTCAGTTCTTCGCATACCTCTTCTAGCTTGTGGTAATCAGTGCTTGTTAGGCGGATTCGCGCTTTTCTAACCATTTGCCCATCATTCCTAAGCCATATCGTTTTAATTTAGGTACCTTAGACATTTAAGGGTAACAACTTGAATGTAAGGTGTACATAAAAACCTTTTCATTGCAATCCTCCGAACCGTTTGGGCTTGCGGTAGAAGTGCATTGACGTTCCGTTGAATGCCATTCCATCACACTTTACCAACCTTGGTTTTCGAAGTTTTCTTATTTCTTCAGGTGTGGTTGCTATTAGCTTGGGAGAAACACTTGTAGTGCAGCGGGCCGGATTTGAACCGGCGAACCCCTACGGGAAAGGATTTCTTATAGAGCGCTTAAATCAAAGCGTCGATCTTGAGTCCTTCACCTTTGACCTAGCTTGGTTACCGCTGCACACAGAATACAAAATTCAGAACTCTGTCTTATTAATAATTTGCCATGTTGGAAAAGTTACTACCTGTACTTCTTTATTTAGGCTACTACTCCGGTCGCGGTTTAGGCGCCGCCAATTCTACAGACTGTGTAAAGCCCGTACGTCACCAAAAAGGTAAAAGCTCCTCCCCTACGATATAAAAAAGGAACATGCTATGTCCACTGAACACAAAATCATACTCGGAAACAGTCAACGAATGCCCGAAATAGCCGACTCCAGCATCCAGTTAATGGTAACCTCTCCGCCTTATCCAATGATAAAAATGTGGGACACTCAATTCAGCACGATAAACCCCCAAATCGCCAAGCTATGGCAAACATTACAAGCTAACAGCCAAGAAGAAACCGTAGCTCAAATCTACGATGCCATGCATAAAACCTTCGCCAAAGTATGGCGCGAAGCCTTCAGAGTGCTTATAGGCGGCGGCATAGCGTGCATAAACATCGGCGACGCAACCCGCACAATCAACGGCAAGTTCCGCCTTTTCCCCAACCACTCCCGAATCATTGAAAACTGTGAAAAAACAGGCTTCACCACTTTGCCCTACATATTATGGAAGAAGCCAACCACAAAGCCGAGGTACAAGGGAAAAGGGGCGTTCCTCGGCTCAGGCTTCCTGCCGCCAAACGCCTACGTCACCTTGGACTGCGAATTCATACTAATCTTCAGAAAAGGAAAACTTAGAAAATTTGCGCCTAATAACCAACGCCGTTACGAGAGTGCTTTCACAAAGAAACAACGGGACAATTGGTTCACGCAGATATGGGAAATAGCAGGGACACGCCAAACCCAAAGCCAAATAGAACGAAGAATTGCTGCTTTCCCAGACGAAATCGCAGATCGGCTTATCAGAATGTTCAGCCTGAAAGGCGACTGGGTACTAGATCCCTTCTTGGGTTCAGGCACAACGACCAAAATCGCCATTCAAAACGAAAGAAACAGCATAAGCTACGAAGCAGACGAAAGCCTGATTCCACTGATAAGAAAGAAGATAGGTCTTGAACAAAGAGCGTGCAAACTAAGTTTTATGACGCGCGAGGGTTGACTCTTAAAAACAAAAGAATTTATGAAAAAACACAATTTTTAGTATTCTAAACAGAGAAAGACCTATTGTTTAGCATTATTAACCTTTATGGCGAATATTTGCTCTTTATTCAGGTTTTGCGGGGCGCAACGCAAAATAAAAGAGTTGCTACTGTACTGTAATTCTTAGAATGCTAAAAAAGCCGTGGTTTGAAGGCGTTAGCATAAAAAAGTTTATTAGTGAGCTGTGTAGCATGTGTTTGTGCTATTTAAAGATAGGAAACCCTTTTTCGAGTTGGACACTAATTCAACATCGGAGGAAATCGAGAGTTTGAGAAAAACCCGCATCACACAAATTCGTTGTCGCGTTTGCAAATTCAAGTTTGCGGGAGATAGGTAAAATTGACTGAGTTTTCTAAAGAAGACACTCATGTTTTGCTAAAAACTTTTTTCAAAGAGAAAGGTCTAGTAAGGCAGCACCTCGATTCTTACAACGAATTCGTAGACCACGGCTTTCAGGATGTGGTGGACGAAGTGGGCGAAATCTCCATTGAAGTTCCCGAAAGCCCATATAAGGTAAAGCTTGGACAAACTTGGGTTATAGAGCCTCAATCAAGAATCACTGGACCATACGTCACAGAAGTGGACGGCACCAAACACGAAATTTACCCCATGGAAGCGCGACTCAGAAACCTTGCGTACGCGGCGCCCATAGCGCTTGAAATGACGCCCGTAATAGACGGAAGAGAACAAGACACTGAGCTGGTTTACATCGGAAACATACCTGTCATGCTGAAGTCAAAATTGTGCTTCTTGTCTCAACTTTCAAGGGAAGAGCTTATTGCCGCAGGAGAAGACCCAGATGACTCAGGCGGCTACTTCGTGGTTAACGGTTCTGAACGCGTCATAGTTGCCATGGAAGACTTGGCGCCAAACCGCGTGATAGTTGACGTAGACAAGAAAGGAACTTCACCAGTTTATCAAGCCAAAATATTCTCAACTACCGTTGGCTTCAGGGCAAGGATTGAGCTGAAGCTGAAGTCAGACGGTGCCATCTACGTAACAATGCCAGGAGTGCCCACCGAAATCCCGTTCGTGGTGATAATGCGCGCTTTAAGCTTAGAAAAAGACAAAGAAATCGCCGAAGAAGTCTCCCTTGACAAGAGCATCCAACGCGAGCTAGGCGCGTCATTCGAGAAAGCTCTGGGTGTAGACACGTACAGTGATGCGATACTATTCATTGGAAACCGCGTAGCCCACGGGCAAGTAGAAGAGTACCGCCTGCAAAAGGCTGAAACCGCCCTGGATAAGAACTTCCTTCCTCATCTGGGCAGAAGCGACAAAAACAGAAGAGACAAAGCCATCTTCCTAGGCGAAATGGCCTTTAGAGTTATCAACCTGAAACTCGGAAGGAGAAAAACAGACGACAAAGACCACTTCAAGAACAAACGGCTTAGGCTCGCAGGGCCCCTTCTTGCAGATCTTTTCCGTGTTTCGTTCAGAAACTTAACCCGCGACATAAAGTATCAGCTTGAACGAATAGGTTTGAAAGGCCCAATAATCACCGTATCTGCGGCAATCCGTCCAGGA
>CP070714.1:654756-664727 GCA_020350385.1 Candidatus Bathyarchaeota archaeon
CACATGAATTTTGGTAGCGGGGAGTAGATTTGAACTACTGATCTCTGGGTCTCTCTGAGCCTGATGGCTCTTATGAGCCCAGCGGGTTAATCCTGGCTACCCCACCCCGCTGAGTTTCCACTGAAAGCGTTTTCTTGAATCCTTTTAGTACTACCACTCGTCGAATATTAATAGTTTCTTTTTGACCTCGGCAAAAGCATTTTAGTTGCGGTTATTAATTTGTAGTAGTGCTTAGACAGATGGACAAGCTTTACTTACGCGAGATATCCAAGCCAGCCCTTGAAAATCCAGTTTTTGTTCAAGGGCTTCCAGGTTTTGGCAACGTCGGCAGAATAGCGGCGCATCTCTTGATAAAGTTTTCCGACGCAAAACCTTTTGCAGAATTATACTCTCCTTCTTTTCCAGATTATGTGTCCGTAAGCTCGAAGGGAATATGCTACTTACCTAGATATGAGTTCTATTCTGCTCCTATTGAGAAGAACAATCTTGTTATCATGACCGGAGAAACGCAGCCTTCGTTCGATGATGTTGTGGCGCACTACCACGTTTGCACTGAAATAGTAGATTTTGTCGAAAGGCTGGGCTGCCATTTCATTGTAACTATTGGGGGAGTGCCCATAACCGAAGATAAGACCCAAGTCTACGTAGTTGCCACCTCGCCGAGGCTAGCAACAGAGTTTATGGAAAAAGGCGCAGTCATATATGGCCGAGGGCGAATAGTCGGGGGAACAGGGCTTACGTTGGCACTTGCAAAGGAGCGTAATCTCGAGGGCGTCTGCTTACTTGGCACTACAACGGGTTTCAAGGCGGATCGCGGGGCGGGATTTCAAGTTTTCAAGTTTTTGATGAAAGCCTTAGGAAAAGAGATAAAAGAGTGATTATAAAAAAAACATTACAACTAATAAACAGCAGGGTTGTGTTTGCATGGTTGAGAACGACGAAAGCAATAACGTTAGCAGGTTCGATGTTAGTTCAAAATTCTGGAGAGTTTTTTTGGTGATTGTTGCGAGTTTTCTGATTTTTATTGGTCCAACATACGTATCCTACGTGCTTTCTGATGTTCTAAACGTGCACTACGTTGCCTCGATCGTTTCAGGATTTGCCCTGTTCATAGCAGGATTATTGTTGATGTGGTTTCTGGTTAAGAAGAGAATCATTACATAGGAAAAATATGCCTCAGATACCCCAGGGTGCATCATCATTATCAGCATTTTGGATTCTTCATCGGCATTTTCTAGAATTCCAATGGCATGTTATTAAATTTTCTTTGAATTCTTTGCGAGGGTTAGAAAAGCATATAAAATATTCCCGAAGATATATCCAGTATGCAAGGCGACACAAGAAAACGATTAGATGAATTGATAAACAAAGATGAGGAAAGAACAAAGAGAACAACAATAATACTAGAAAAAGAAGAGAGAGAGTTCATTGACTCACTGATACAAGAAGGAAAAGAGCCTGGGATTAAGCCGCTCATCTCCAAGATGCTTGATGTTTATCGAAGCATGATGATTTACGATTGGCGATTTCCTGGTGAATACTATTGCGGCATAAGCCGCGTTGCTTTCGTTAACGTGGAGTTGCTGAACATCCTAATCCAGCAAATTCCAAAGGAAAAATGGCATGAAATCGGGAAACAAATGGGCGAGGCATTGAAAGTTTCCATGGAAACAACCTTGGGCATCCAAGCAGCACAGCGTGAGAACTGGGAAAGCGTGTTCAAAAGATTAAGAGTGCAAGGATTCGGAGATTTATATTTAAAAGACAAGTACATTCTCATAAAAACACCAGTTATTATCGACCCAGAAATTTGGAAAGGAGTTCTGGAAGGACTGTTTGATGTAGAGCTGGACATGAAGACTACTGTGCCTCCGTTGGTTTTCGAGACAAAAACACAAAAAAAACTTTCAACACTATAAATCACCGCGTTTCCACAGCTCATATTAGAAAGGATAGGTTTATTAGGAAGAGACTAAATTAAGGTGCCCTTTAGTGGTAAAAGTTGAGGGATTGCGTTCATACAAGGCGATTGCGTTCATTACAAGTGAAAGCAATCCCAGAATCATGCGGCCAAAAACGATAACTTACTCTAGATTACGCGTTTTCCTTGAGAAAAGAACGGATTTTCCAAAAAATTTTATGGTTTTGTTAAGAAACTCTACTCGATACTCCTTTAATGAAAAATTAAGTGATGAAGAATGGAGAAAATAAAGTTTGCTATACCCGCAGGATCCTTAGCCAAAGCAACCTTTGAAATTTTGCAGCGTTCAGGATACAAAGTCTCAGGCCAAGAACGTACCTATCGCCCGACAATTAATGATCCAAAAATCGAATTGAAAATCCTCAGACCACAAGAAATACCAGTTTTTGTCAGTGAAGGCCTACAAGATGTGGGCATTACAGGCCAAGATTGGATCAGGGAAACACGCGCGGACGTCGAAGTCCTCCAGAACTTAGAATACGGAAAGATAAAACTAGTAGTAGCAATACCGAAAGGTTTGAGTGCACGCCCCATCTCAGCTTTAATGGAGGCTTTATGGAGCAAAGGAAAGAACTTCCGAATCTCCACTGAATACTTGAACATTGCCGCAGAATACATAAAAAGCAATCCTGCCTATCGAAAACGTTTTGGCAAATCAGAGCCACTAATAGTAACGCCATGGTGGAGAAAAGGCGAAAACCCGAGAGCAAAAATATTTCTGTCTTTCGGAGCCACAGAAGCTAAGCCTCCAGAGAACGCTGACTGCATCATGGATGTCACTGAAACTGGCTCCACTCTAGAGGCAAACAATTTGAAGATAATTGAGACAGTAATGCAATCCTCAGCAGTACTCGTAGCAAACAAGAAAGCTTTGGTTGACCAGCAAAAAAAAGAAAAGATCTATGACATCCTAACCTTGCTGAAAGGCGTAGTAGACGGCTCCAAGAGAATCCACATATTCGTAAACGTGAAGAAAACAAACCTGCAGAGGCTTCTCAAAGAACTACCAGCCCTTAAGAACCCTACGATAGCGCCTCTGGCAGATGAAAACTGGTGTTCTGTTAACACCATTATTGAAAAAAAACGCCTCATAGACCTCTTGCCCAAAATCCGCAAGCTTGCCCAAGGAATAGTTGTTTATGAACCTAGGCAGGTGCTTGCTTTAGACGAGATAAGCAGGAGAGAAGGAAACGAATGCGCACCCAAGCCCAAGTGAAAGTTTGGAAGGCTACCGCGCTACCGCCAGACTGGTTCAGAAGACAAACGCCAGATGAAAAAGCAAGTCAGCAACTCGAGAACGACGTTAAAGACGTAATAAGTAAAGTCTTAAGAAACGGAGACGCCGCACTAATAGAACTTACGAAAAAATTCGATAAAGCACGATTAAATGTTAAAGACCTACGAGTAAAACAAACAGAGATTAAAGAAGCCTACCAAGCGGTAAGCAAAGAGCAAGTTTCTGCTCTCAAACTCATCAAAGACAAAGTGAAAGGCTTCGAGAATCTCCTTCTCAAACAAGTTGGTACCAAAACTTCTAAAGAGGGCATAACCGTTCAAACCGTTCTGCGTCCAATCGAAAGTGTTGGCTGCTATGTTCCAGGAGGACAAGCTGCGTATCCAAGCACCTTGGTTATGACTGCAACGCCAGCAAAGGTGGCGGGAGTTCCCAGAATCGTAGTTTGCTCACCGCCAAATGCCAAAGGCACAATAGAGCCGCTGGTTCTTGTCGCCGCAGACATTTGCGGAGTTAACGAAATCTACAAGATTGGAGGAGCCCAAGCTATTGCTGCTTTGGCTTATGGGACAGAAGCAGTCAAGCCTGTGAGAAAGATTGTTGGTCCTGGAAATAAGTACGTGACCATGGCAAAGCTTCTTGTCTCAAAAGACGTCGCCATTGACATGCCTGCGGGTCCTAGTGAAGTTCTCGTGTTAGCAGATGAAACTGCAAGTGCACGGGTTATTGCTCTGGACATGATTTCTCAGGCTGAGCACAGCGAAGCCAGCATTGCTGGACTGATAACTACATCAAAGAAACTCGCAGAAGAAGTTCGAAATCGGCTAAAGAGAATGGCTGCTTCTGTGGACCGAGGAGAAATAGTTAGTAAGGCACTGAAAAAACACGGGTTCATAATTACTTGCGCCAGTATTGACGAAGTTGTTGAGTTGACGAATGTTTTTGCGCCAGAGCACGCTGAAATCATGACAAAGTCTCCTATGGAAATCGCTGATAGGATCACATCAGCAGGGTTAATTCTCGTAGGTTCTTACAGTCCTGTTGCCCTAAGCGATTACGGCAGTGGAACAAATCACGTCTTACCTACAGGCGGATTTGGTCATGCGTTTTCAGGCTTGTCTGCCCTTGATTTTACGCGAAGAGTAAACATCGTTGAAAGCTCAAAGGAAGAATTGCTGAACCTGAAGAATTACGTGAAAGTTATAACAGACGCGGAAAACCTTCCTAATCACTACAAAGCAATTGAAGCGAGGTTTGAAAGTGAACGCCGCATGTAAAAAGTGGATAGATGAGAAACTGAAGAAACTGCACAGCATCGAAAGCTACTGTATCGGAGAATCCACCGAGACGCTAGCAAAGCAGTTGGGAATTTCGCCGGCTGAAATCTTGAAGCTCAACTTCAATGAAAACTTGTTCATGCCCCGAGCGAAGCTTATTGAGCTCATGAAGGAAGTTGCGGAAAAATGTGATCTTCGGATTTACCCTCAAGAAGAAGAATACAAACTCCGCGAAAAACTTAGCGATTATCTCAAAACCCCGAAGGAAAACATCGTTGTCGGAAACGCCAGCGACGAGCTAATAGATCGGATCGCAAGGTTTTTCTTGGATAAAGGCGAAAGCGCAGTTTCCGTTATGCCGACTTTCCCTGTTTTCAAATATTGCGCAAAGCGCCAAGGCGCAGAATATGTGACAGTGCCGCTTCTAGACAATTTCGGGCTTGATATGGAAAGGCTCTTGTCTACCTTCTCGTCTAAAACCAGAATTCTCTATTTGTGCTCGCCCAATAACCCTACGGGAAACCAGTTTTCGATGAATGAAGTGGAAACTTTGGCTAAAAAACTTCCAGGGATTGCTATATTAGATGAAGCGTACGCGGAATACGCGGACTACTCAATGGTTTCACATATAGGCGAGTTCGAGAACTTGATTATTTTGAGAACATTCTCTAAAGCATTCGGGTTAGCGGCGCTTAGACTTGGTTACGCTGTCACAAGCCCAAGGCTTGCAAAAACACTCTCGGATAAGACGCCGTTGCCCTTTCCAGTGAGCGCCTTCACGTTAAACATGGGTCAAAAACTTCTGGAAAACGTGGAAGTTATGAAAAAAGCCGTTGAAGAATTAAAAAGCGAACGCGGAAAACTGATAAGGAAACTTGACGAAATTAAGGGAATAGAAGCCTTTGATTCGAAAGCAAACTTCGTGCTCTTCAACGTACACAAGGCACCTGATGAGGTTTACCAAAGCCTCCTGAAACGAGGTTTACTCATCAAGAAACTCGGCAAAATCCTTCACTTGGACAACTGCCTTAGAACCACGGTTGGATTACCTCATATGAACGCTAGATTATTGGAGGCTTTAAGGGAAATATCTAGGTGATGAAAAATGAGAGCAGATGAAGTTTACAGAAAAACCAGAGAAACAGAAGTTCACGTAAAAGTGAACCTTGATGCGGAAGGAAAAGCAAGAGTTAACACAGGCGTGTCTTTCCTTGACCACATGATAACTTCGCTGGCAACACACAGCTTGATTGATATCACCGCTACGGTAAAGGGAGACCTGAGACACCACGCCGTTGAAGACCTTGCTATATGCCTCGGAGAAGCATTAAGCAAAGCCTTGGGAAACAGAGAGGGCATAACCAGATTCGGAAACGCAGCAGCGCCAATGGATTGTTCTTTAGCGTTTTCAATAGTGGACCTTATCAAGCGGCCATACTTCAAAATCGATCTAAAACTGCGAGGGAAAAAAATCGAAGACATGCCTACAGAAGACATCAACCACTTTTTTGAGACACTGGCCACTTCACTACAGGCAAACGTTCACGTGTTCGTCCAATATGGCAGTAACGACCACCACAAAACAGAAGCAGCTATCAAAGCCCTCGCCCTTTCACTTAGACAAGCGATGGCGTTGGACCCGAGAAGAAAAGGAGTGCCGAGTTCAAAAGGAGTAATCTGATGCCCGAAGCAATAATATTCGACTATGGAGTAGGAAACCTTCTGAGCCTAAAATGCGCCTTAGAAAAGGTCGGGTTGAACGCGAAAATTACCGTGTCATCGCATCAATTGAAAAATGCTGATGCCATTGCGTTGCCAGGCGTTGGGAGCTTTTCTGCTGCTACCACCAAACTTAACGCCGTTAAAGAACATCTCGCATATGCGGTCGAAAGCGGCACACCGCTCCTCGGAATATGCATAGGCTTGCAGCTTTTCTTCAAAGAAAGTGACGAAGGCCCAGGAATAGGCTTAGCGCTTTTTGAGGGCAAAAGTGTAAGGCTGCCCAGATCTGTAAAAGTTCCACACATGGGATGGAACACGCTTCGCATAGTAAAACAGAACCAACTCTTTGAAGGCGTTGATGATGAGTCTTATGTTTACTTTGTGCACTCGCTGTATCCCGTTCTCGTCGATAAAGAGATTGTGACTGCGGAAACAAAGTACGGAACAACGTTCGCTTCAGCCATAGCCAGCGAAAGCGTGTATGGCACACAGTTTCACCCAGAAAAATCAGGCGATGTCGGATTGAAGATTCTAGGTAACTTCGCCAAGATAGTGAAAAGGTGACGCTGCAGTTGCAGTTAATTCCGGCAATTGACCTGATGAACGGCAAGATCGTTAGACTATCACGGGGCGATCCCCAAACGGCTAAGGTGTATTGCCAGTTCGGCGGACCTGTGGAAACCGCGAGAAGATGGAAGGAAGAAGGCGCAACAAAATTGCACATAATAGATTTGGACGCAGCTTTTAGCACGGGAGACAACCTGTCCGTCATCGCTGAAATTACAGAAAGCGTAGAATTGTCTATTCAAGTTGGTGGCGGAATCCGGAAAATCGAGACTGCGCAAAAACTGCTCACTATGGGAATCAACCAAGTTATTCTCGGTGCTTTAGCATTCAGCGACCCCAAAGCGATAACTCGAATCCAAAAGAATTGTGGTTCCGAAACGGTAATCGTTGCTTTGGATAACAGGAATGGCAAAATAATGGTTGAAGGGTGGAAAACAGCCACAACGCTAGGAATAAGGGAGGCGCTGGAAAAGTTTATCGCGCTCGGGGTTACGACGTTTCTCATAACTTCGATAACGAAGGACGGGACGCTTTCAGGACCGGATATTGGCACGCTCAGTTTGGCACACCAATTCCCAAATGTGAAGATAATTGCGGCTGGAGGAATAGGTAGCTTGAACGATTTGGTAGCGCTAAAGCGGGTAGGCGTTGAAGGCGTAGTCATTGGTAAAGCTCTTTACGAGGGCAGATTCACGCTGAAGGATGCATTAAAAAGTGTAGGAGTAAGTAGGAAAAGATGACATTAGCTAAACGAATAGTCCCCTGCTTGGACGTGGACCAAGGAAAAGTAGTTAAGGGAGTCAACTTTGTAAACCTGAAAAAGGCTGGAGACCCCGTTGAGTTAGCGAAACGCTATTCGGATGAAGGGGCAGATGAACTGGTTTTTCTTGACATAACCGCTTCCTCAGAAGAAAGAGATATACTGCGGGGAGTCGTTGAAGGCGTGGCAAAGGCAATTGAAATTCCGTTTACTGTCGGGGGAGGAATACGGAACGTTTCAGACGCTAGACTTGTTCTATGTAGTGGCGCAGACAAAGTTTCAGTAAATACTGCTGCGGTTGAAAACCCACAGGTGATAACAAAACTCGCTGACGTCTTTGGGCAACAATGCGTCGTAGTAGCCATAGACGCAAAACGAAAACGCGGGCAAAGCGCAAGTAAGATGACAGTGGAAACTCGCGAAGGTCCAGTCTGGTTCGAAGTTTACACTTATGGAGGAAGAAAACCTACTGGAATGGACGCGATTGACTGGGCGATGCGGGCTGCGGAGCTTGGAGCAGGAGAGTTCTTGGTAACTTCAATGGACAAGGACGGCACAGAAGAAGGCTACGACATAGAGTTGACCCGAACTATCTCTGAGAGAGTTAACGTTCCAGTCATCGCAAGCGGCGGTGCAGGGAAACCTGCACATTTCCTTGAAGTTTTCACGGATGGAAAAGCTGATGCGGCCTTAGCGGCTTCAGTCTTTCACTACAACAAGTATCCGGTTCCAGTTGTGAAGGAATTCTTGCGAAAGCAGGGGGTGATTGTTAGACCTTGACAGGAGAAGACTTGCTCAAAAAGCTGGATTACAAAAAGTGTAATGGCCTCATCCCCGTGGTTGTGTTAGATGCTAATTCTAAAGCACTGCTTATGCTGGCTTATACAAACGAGGAAGCTCTTGAAAAGACGCTGAGCACGGGTTACGCGCACTACTGGAGTCGTTCACGGAACAAGCTGTGGCTGAAAGGCGAGACGTCAGGGCATACGCAGAAAATCAAAAGTATCCTCGTAGACTGCGACTACGATGCGTTGCTGTTCATTGTGGAACAGAAGGGAAACGTATGCCACACTGGAAAAGACACCTGCTTTCATAACAAGTTGGAATGCTAGCCAATAGTTTTAAAGAAATAAACCCTTTATTCGTTAATGTAAGGTTCATTTCAGAAACACTTTGTCGTGAAAGGGTGAAAATTGTATGTCGCTACATGAAGCTATGCTCTACGAAAAACAAAAAGACAACAAAGTGAAATGTTATTTGTGCGCGCGACGATGTTTAATAAGCGATAGTGCAACCGGTTTCTGTTTGGTTAGGAAAAACGAAGGCGGAGGTCTTTATTCTCTTGTTTACGCCAAGGCCGTATCAGCGGCTGTTGACCCGATAAGTAAGAAGCCTCTTTCGCACTTCAACCCTGGCGCATTGGTTATGTCTATTGCGGCGGCTGGCTGCAATTTTCGCTGTCAATTCTGCGACAATTGGATGGTAAGCCAAGAGAGAGAAGTGACTGGCAAGCATTTCCCTCCGGCTGAAGTCGTTAAGGCGGCAAGAGAGCGAAATTGCCAAGGGATAAGCTACACTTACACTGAACCAACCATTTACATGGAGTACGCCTATGACACCGCCAAACTCGCGCATCAAGTGGGTTTCTTTAACACTTTTGTAACGAACGGCTATATGACACCCGAAGCCGTGAGAACAATTGCGCCGTATTTGGATGCGGCGACTGTTGACTTCAAAGGCGGAGGAGACCCAGATTTCTACAAGAGTTTTTCTTCTGTTCCCACTGTTGAACCAATTTATGAATCGTTAAAAGAACTTAGGAGAAATGGCGTTCACATAGAAATCACGAATCTGGTTGTTCCAAAGATTGGAGATTCAATGAATAGAATAAGAGAGATGGCAACGTGGATTAAGGAAACGTTAGGTCCAGATACCCCTTTTCACTTGTTGCGCTTCCATCCTGACTACAAAATGACAACTGCTCCAGCCACGACAGTTGAAGTCATGGAAAAGTCATACATGACTGCAAGAAACGCTGGGCTAAACTATGTGTACATTGGCAACGTTCCGGGGCACCCAGCTGAGAACACTTATTGCCCACGCTGTAACGAACTTGTGATCAAGCGATACAGTTTTGAAATTACAAAATGGAACCTAACGAAGGAAATGGGGTGCCCAGTTTGCGGACATGGAATTCCAATAAAGGGAAAACTGCATCCAACCGGATAGCGTTTGCCGTACGCACTGTTTTAGTACAACCTTCCGTATTAATTATTGACAGATAAGAATGTGGAAACTTTTAAGACCAGATGCCGTCGCCGTTCTCGACGACAAATTGGCGAAAAAAAATTTGGCTAGATACTTCGCCGTAATGCAAAATGAGAAAAAAGCAAAGTTCGCTATAGCCAAAAAATTTCCAGCCGAATTCGA
>CP070714.1:664827-669522 GCA_020350385.1 Candidatus Bathyarchaeota archaeon
AAAATTCACGGTGTGGGATCAAAATGGAAGACAGACATGGAATTTGCCTTTGAACTTCTGAAAGAGACTGGTGTGCTCTTGGTGCATGGTTCAGGCTTTGACCCTGTCTACGGCGCTGGGCACGTCAGAGGAGTATTCCTTCCTCCAATCGAAACACTTGAACAGGCTTTTAATGAAGTAGAACGGTTTATGAAAAAGAAGTAAAGGCAAACCCAATTTTATTATTGCTGGTTTCGACTCTAGGAGTATATAGGCACTCCTTCTGCGGGGTCAGCGATTACTTTTTGGAAAGCCGCCATTAATTTCTTTGTAACACGACCTGGGCGTCCATTGCCTATCTGCCGCTTGTTCACTTCTCTGATAGGCACGATTTCCGCGGCTGTTCCAGTAAAGAATGCCTCGTCGGCGGTAAACAACTGGAAGGGTGTTATATTGGTTTCAATTACGTTGTATCCTAAGTTTTCGGCAAGTTTTACGGTAACTTGAGCCGTGATTCCCGCCAACGCGCCAGTGCTGCTTGGAGGAGTGTATATTTTGCCATTCTTAACAATGAATAGGTTCTCGCCCACCCCCTCGGATACAAAACCGTTTTTATCCAGGCAAATAGCTTCGTCAACGCCGTTCTCGGTAGCTTCGATCTTGGCTAGCACGCTGTTAAGGTAGTTAAGCGACTTTATCTCATGCGTCGTCGCGTCCACTGAGTTTCTTTTTATCCAAGAAATCATGGTGGAAATACCTTTCTCTTTAGCTTCACTCGACATTATCGAAATAGCATCAGTTATGATAATTATTGAAGGCTTGGGACATTTTCGCGGGTCCAGCCCAAGGTCGCCCACGCCTCGCGTCACTACCAAGCGAATATAGGCGTCCCGCAACTTATTTTTTCGCAGAGTTTCAAGCACTGCTTGCGTCATCTCTTCTTTCGTTAGTGGTATTTGCAACATTAGTGCGTGCGCAGAACGATAGAGCCTGTAGATGTGCTCTTTGAGTTTAAAGACAACTCCATCGTAGGCGCGAATTCCTTCGAAAATACCGTCGCCGTATAGGAGACCGTGATCGTAAACGGAGACTTTAGCCTGCGATTTTGGATAGTACACTCCATCTATGGAGACTTGCAACTCTTTTTCCATAGACTTAACCTCCAACGTTGACGCTTTTTATTAGGCTGACTGTTGATATATTTTTTGGCAATGATCTATAGGATTCGTATATCATCCATAGAATTGCGGTCTTTTAGAAAGGTTCAGCGGTAAAGGAAGAGGCTTGAAAGGCTTGCCTTCGAGTTTACTTGCAACTTTCGTTATCAACTCTTCCAGTTTCATATTTTGTACCTTGCCATGGGCCTCTCTATCTCGAACTGAAAGAACCTCAGACTCAAGTTCTCGCTGTCCTACGACAATCACGTAGGGAATCCACTCCATCTCCGCCTCTCTGATTCTCTTCTGCAAGGTGGACGCATGATCATCAATATCCACGCGTATACAATGCGCTGCTATCTCCTTGGCGATTTCTTCAACTTTTTCTATGTACTTGTCAGACATAGGAATCAACCGTAATTGAGTGGGAGAAAGCCACAAGGGAAGCATGGGTAATTTGCCTTTTTGTTGCTCTTTGTAAGCTTTTTCCAGCAAAGCGTACATGCATCTCTCAATAGCACCGCTGGGGGAACAGTGCAAAATCAGAGGATACTGTTTTTCGCCCTTCTCATCAACGTAGGTTATTTCGTATCTTTTTGCGTTTTCAACATCTATTTGGTCTGTCGAAAGTGCAGCCGCCTTATCTTGATTATCTATGAAGTTGCAGTCCCATTTCAGTCTGAAATAGAAGAAACGCTCTTTCCACACTTCAGCCAAGATTGGCTTACCATAGATTTTGACCAAGTCTGCAATGAAGTCCCTGTTTTCTTCGTAGAAATCTTCCGTGAATCGAATCGCCACTTCGTAATCGTCCTTTGACAAGCCCATACCATTCAAGACGTCTATAGACAGGTTAAATCGCGTTTTGAATTCTTGTTTTGCTTGTTTTAAATCGGCGCAGAAGGCGTGACAGTCGGGCATCGTAAACGCGCGTAGCCGCCGTAAGCCACAGACTTCGCCGCTTTTTTCGCGCCTGAAACTGTAGCGTGTCAACTCGTAGACTTTAAGCGGCATCTGTTTGTAAGAGAACTGGGTATCATGAACTATCAAGAACTGGCCGAAACACGCAGCAAACCTAAGGAAGAGTTCTTTATCTTCGGTTTTTAACAGGTATTGCCGAGCGGGAAAACGATTCAGGTAGTCCGCCAAACTTGGATGATTAAAATCATACATAACTGGAGTTTCAACTTCCATGGCTCCGTAAGCTATCGTCTTAGCTGTAACAAACTGCTCTAGCAGGGACTTGATTAAACGACCCTTCGGGTACCAACGAATATTGCCAGGGTCGCTTCCCTGTTCGTAGTCAGCTATCTCCAGTCGCTTCATTAAAGGAACATGAGGCGGCATTTGTTGACTTGCCCGCACCTTCGCAATTTCATATTTAGCGAATTTCCCAAGGTTTTCATATCCTTTAAAGTCGAAATCTTCAATTGCCTCCCGTTTTCCGTCGGGTTGAAGAATGTACCAGAAAGATTTCATTTTCTCCTCAGCTCTTACAGCTTCCGAAACCGTTTCTTCCTTAGCCTCTTCCCCTCCTTCGATAGACGCGTAGAATCTGGATTGCTCTGCCAACGGGTGGCCTTTAATGGAGATTGTGAACTGCTTGTTCCAGCCGAAAGGAGCACGATAAGTCTCGATTTCCTTTTGTTTTGCGTAGGCTTCCATGACCTTTATCAATTTCAGCGCTTCGGAAGGCTTTGACAGATTGCTGCTCAAGTGAGCGAAGGGATAAATTAAGATACGATTAACCTTTAGTTTGTCCAAGAAAGCGTGAACGTCGTCGATGGCTTTTTGGGCTAAAGCCGTGTCGTCGCCTTCCTCGATGGCAGTAAAGAGAACAAGAACTTCTTCGACGCGATTCTCTTCTTTATTCGTTTCTTCAGCCACAGCAATTTCTTTCTCAACAGGCTTAAAAACGATGAAGTTAGAATGTAACTGCAGTATACGCATGGTACTCACTTTTTTAGGTGCCGTAACGCCACTTATCAATAGTCTTATCCTTTTTAGTCTTCTTCTTAAATTCCTTGTAGTGTTCCCTGCAGAGATAAACACGTTTTGTGCCGCTACCAACATTCAAGCCAGCAGACTTGGCTTTTTGAGTTGATTGTGAACGGACAGCTTCCCTGCTGCAACCAGACACGCTACATTTGACACCTTTATCTATGCGTCCCAATAGTTTTTGCCCTCACACAAAGCTTTCACTCAGTACAATACGCGTTATTGCTTAATTCCTTTTTCATAGACAGAACGGGCTCTCTGATAGATTTCTTCTTTTTTTCCGAAAAATGTCGGCCCTATGCCCTCGACAACCATCGAAGCAGCTGCAGAACCCACGCAAGTGCACCATAAAGAGTCTTTTTGGCGGATGTACTCGGTTAGAAAGCCACCTATGAAAGCGTCTCCTGCGCCTGTGGGGTCAACAAATACCCTTGAGCTACAGGGTGGAATGTTGTAATGCGTTCCCTTCACAGAAAGCACAGCGCCTTTAGCCCCCAAGGTGACGAGAACTGTTTCAACTCCAAAATCATGAACAGCCTTTACCGCCGATTCTAGGTCGGAATGACTCGTTAATGCACTAATTTCGTCCAGTGAAGATTTGTAAATATTGATGAGGCTGAACAGGCGCTTGTCAACTTGACCGCGCAAGGTTACGTTTCCTGTTTTACCAAAGCGTCGCAATAAACCTTGAGGGTCAAGGGATAAAACCTCCGCGCAGCCCTTTAAACGCTCAACCACCTCATAAGAAATTTCGCCAGCAATAGGCGCGATGTGAACAGCTTTGGCGCTCAGAGAACACGGCAGATCACTCACATTGATGGGAGAGACCTTGCTTTTTAATTTCAAGGTTCTCTTTGAAAAGTCTTTGCTGTATCCAAGCTCAAAACGCGTTGTCTGCTCGTTCGCAAGCTTAGTAACACCTGAGAGGTCAATACCTTCTTTCCCAAGCCACCACATGTAAGCCTCTGGGAAATCCCCGCCAACCTTGGATATTATTGAGACTTTTCCGTCTAAACGTTTTGTTACAAAAGAAACATAAGTTACGGAACCGCCCAAAACGACGAAAGGAGCAGAACGGCTCCGTAGGCGAATAGAATCGATAGCGAAATGACCTACCACTGCGACGTCAGAATTTTGAACCGCCATCCTAGCCCCTACGAAACACGTAATAGAATAACTGATATATAGAAATAACCATTAGCCAACTCAGGACTGAAGCAGCAATATTGCTTTCGCTAAATCACCGTCACATTCTTCCAAGGCTTTTCTTGCTTCTTCTACGCTTTTACCTGTTTGGTCAGCCACGAGTTTCACGTCTTCCTCAGACACGACAAGTTTAGAAGCGGTTGGAGCGGTGCGTTCAGAAGCTTTCTCAGCTATTTTTCCGCCGACAACCTGAAAGATTCTTTGCCCTTGCATCTCAAGAACCGCCACTTCAGGTTGTTCTATTGTTATTTCTTTGCTACTGGTCTTTATGATGACTTGTTCAACATTTGGGACAGCGTCCATGTTCATGCCCATGCGCTGCATCATGCGCTTTGTTTCTCGGGGATTCATGCGT
>CP070714.1:669622-682225 GCA_020350385.1 Candidatus Bathyarchaeota archaeon
GTATAGAGTCCCAAAAGCGCCTAGAGTTCTTGGCCACGAAGCTACAGGAGTAATTGAGAAGACAGGTAATGAAGTTATACGGTACAAAGTGGGCGATCGAGTCTTTGTGTCACATCACGTGCCGTGCAATAAGTGCCGTTACTGCCTGAGGGGGCACCACACAGCATGCGAGACCTTGCACACAACGAATTACTATCCCGGTGGCTTCGCCCAGTACGTGCGCGTGCCCAAAATCAACGTTGAACAAGGTGTTTATGAGCTCCCTGACGACATGTCTTTCGAAGAAGGCACCTTCATCGAACCTTTAGCCTGCGTGATTCGCGGGCAAAGGCTTGCAAAACTTCAGAAAGAGGACACACTTCTAATCATCGGTGGTGGACTAGCCGGGAACCTGCACGCACAACTCGCAAAAGCGAAAGGCGTCCGAAACATCATTGTGGCTGGCGTGAACCAGTATAGGCTGAGATTGACTAAGAAATTCGGAGCCCACCGCACAATAGACGCAAGACTGAATGTTCTGCAGGAACTGAAGAAAATAAATGGAGGACGATTGGCAGACCAAGTGTTCATCTGTAAAGGGGGTGTATCTGCAGCTTTGACAGCGATGGAGTGCGTGGACAAAGGTGGAACGATTCTGTTCTTCGCCGTGTCTGACCCAACAGTGAGAATTCCCGTGCCTATGACTGAGTTCTGGAGAAACGAGATTACGCTGAAGACCAGCTATGGCGCTGCGCCACGGGATTTGGAAGAATCCTTAGGGGTTTTGGCTCAGAAAAAACTGAATGTTGCGGATATGATTACGCACCGGTTCAGTATTCAGCAGGCAGCGGAAGGTTTCAGGCTGATGGCAAAGTCAGGAAAATCCCTGAAGATAATAATTGAACCCAATAAGGATTAGCGGTTAAGAAGCGCTTAAGCTCTAATGTGACGTTCGCAAAGACTAAAATGCGTCAACAAAACTCTGAATAACCGATATTCATGCACCATATTAAGGACTCAATTAAAAAGCGACGGAGCATTAGAAAGTATTTCTCTAGAAAGGTCTCAACTGATATTCTCCGTCAAGTTTTGGAAGCAGCAGGATGGGCGCCCTCAGTGCACAATGCTCAACCGTGGAGATTCATCGTTTTAACCGATGCGCCTTTGAAACGTGCGCTGTCAGAAGCCATGGCTGATGTGTGGGTAGC
Organism: Candidatus Bathyarchaeota archaeon; assembly: GCA_020350385.1. GTDB lineage: Archaea > Thermoproteota > Bathyarchaeia > Bathyarchaeales > Bathycorpusculaceae. Next base: position 670,810 of record CP070714.1, read on the forward strand.
GGACATGATTAAAGACGGCATTCCCTGTGAAGTTCGTGAGAACCAGTGCAAAACATCGGTGGAACGGTTCACTCATGCACCAGTGCTCATAGTCGCGTGCATAACTATGAAAGACATGATCAAGTATGCAGATGAAAAGAGACAGAGGAACGAGCGTGATTTGGCGGTGCAGAGCTTAGGGGCGGCGTTGCAAAACCTGCTTCTGGTGGCGCACGCTAATGGTTTGGGTGCTTGCTGGTTCTGCGCGCCGATATTCTGCAAAGAGACAATAAGGAAGATTTTGAAAATCCCAGATGATGTCGAGCCACAAGCGTTAATTACATTAGGGTACCCTTCTGAAAAGCCATATACACCATCCAGAAAACTGCTTGAGAATTATTTTTATTTGGATTATTGGGGCAAGAAACTATAGTTAAGACCTTATCATTGTTAGAAGCATTTTGAACCTTGTCACCGCAGACAGCGCATGCGGCTCGTTAGCGGGCATTATAGTAAATTCGCCTTTCTTTAAGCGCACAGGCTTGCCAGATATAACAACATTTGCTTCACCGTCGAGTATGTAAACAAGTGCGTCGTAGGGTGCTGTGTGTTCGCTTAATCCTTGGCTTTCGTCGAAAGCGAACAAAGTCACAATTCCTGCTTTTTTGTCAATTATTGTGCGGCTTACCACCGAAGCCGCTTGGTAATTGATTAGGTCAGTTAGGTTTACAGCTTGTGCTATAACGGTCTTAGTTTTTTCTGGATTTTTATTCTTAACCATATTCATCAGCTCAAATTCGAAGTAAATCTGTTCATTGTGCTTTTACTCTTTCCATGCCCCAGCGTTTAAACTCGCCATAGACACGAATTACAGGCGCTCTTTTTCTTGTTTATCGGGAACGAAATCGATTGAAACCGAGTTCACGCAATGTCGAACATTCTTTTTTGTGAAACCTTCTCCCGTGAAAACATGACCCAAATGCGCGCCACAGTTAGTACAAGTAATCTCGGTGCGAATCCCATCGGCGTCTGGAGTCCTCTTTACTGCATCTAGAATCTGGTCGTCAAAGCTTGGCCAGCCGCAACCAGCCTCAAACTTGCTTTCAGAACGGTAAAGCGGCGAACCGCACCGTTTACAGATATATGTACCGCGTTTCCAAAATGCGTAGTACTTGCCAGTGAAGGGCTTTTCCGTGCCTTTGTGAATTATGACGCTTTCCTCTTCTCTGCTTAGCTTCTTGTATTTCGCTTCTTTCTTCGACATTCTATCACTAATCAAAGTGAACTATGTGAATATTCTGTAAAAAAAGTATTCGCTGAAAATGCTTGGCGAGGGTAGTCTATCGATTCTGTTTCCTGAGGTAGACAATGAAATCCACGCCAACAACAGCAACACCAAAGAGTCAGTAAACCCACCGGCAAAACGAATCCATATAGAACCAGCTCTTCACAAGCCCTCATTTTCTATTCTTTTCTGTGCGATACATTTTATAGTAACGCTAGAAATGCCATTGTATCTAGGAGAAAGAAAATTGAGCACGAAGTGGCGGAGAAGCAGAAAACATCTGAAGTGGCTGAACCTAAGAAGCGCTAAGAGTCGCCCAAAAATCCTGCGTATCGAACCTATGCGAACTACACGAGGCGTTTATCGGTCTTCCCAAAACTACGCCAAACGAAAATGGAAAGAGCCGAAGCCTCTCATCGACATTTTCCAAGAAAAAAACTTGATAACCATAATCGCCGAAATCGCAGGCTTTAATAAGGAAACCCTAAAAATAAATGTGAAAGCCCAAAAAATAACGTTATCTGCCAAGGCCAAAGAACGAAGATACTATAAAAGTTTAAATCTACCCAAAGTAGTGATTCCAAACATCATGCACACCACCTACAAAAATGGCGTGCTCGAAATCAAACTGAAAAAGGCTGAAAAAGAAGAACCCATCGACAAAAAAGCTGATTGAAAGATGCCTCACAAACTCAGGAAAATCAGAAAAATGCGCGGCTCCCGAACTCACGGCTACGGCAGAGTAGGTCAACACAGAGACGCAGGCTCAAAAGGACACAGAAAAGTCGGACGCCACAAACACCTGTGGAGCTACGTTACAACCTACGAACCCAAATACTTCGGCAAGAAAGGCTTCACCTCACCCCAAAGCCTCAAACGCAAAGAAAACGCCATAAACCTTAAAAAACTAAACGAGCTCTCCCAAAAATTTTCAGTTGAAAAGGAAAAAGGCAAACTACACTTAGACCTAACAAGTCTAGGCTACACCAAACTTCTCGGCACAGGCAAAGTTACAAAACCGTTAATTGTAAATGTAGCCCAATCCTCAAAATCCGCAACCGAAAAAATAAAGGAAGCAGGCGGACAAGTTTTAACTACATCTCAGGAACATGGAGAGTAACGATTAGTCAATGGCCGGAAGATTCCTAAGCCTTTTCAGACCTCTTGGAAGAGTGTTGCCTGAAATAAAAGTTCCAGAACGCAAGGTTAGTTTTAACGAGAAAATTTTCTGGACTGCCATAGTTCTAATCGTCTATCTAATCATGTCGGAGATTTCTCTTTACGGGATTTCTGCGGGTGTGCAAGAGCAGTTTGCTCCTTTGAGAGTGATTTTCGCTTCAAACCGTGGCACCCTAATGGAACTTGGAATAGGCCCCATAGTCACGGCAGGCTTAATACTGCAGCTGTTAGCTGGCTCCGCCATTATACAATGTGACATGTCAAATCCCGAAGACAGAGGCTTATTCACTGTAGCGAGCAAATTCTTCTCCATTCTTCTCACAGGAATTCAGGCTTCAGCTTACATAATAAGCGGCATGTACGGCGCCCTCGCAGGACCAACAACCATAGTTATATTCCTGCAACTTTTAGGTGCTGGAGTAATTGTTATTCTATTGGACGAGCTGATCCAAAAAGGCTGGGGCTTTGGCAGCGGAATCAGTCTATTCATTATGGCTGGAGTTGCACAGAACATTCTCTGGCAAACGTTTAATCCTGGGACAGGCTTGTTCGTCGGGTCGCTTGACCTACTCTTTAGAGGGGGACAAACATTAACGGATTGGATACTCGGCGCAGGAGCCTATCCATCCCTGATTGGGTTTATAGCAACGATTGGGACGTTCCTAGTGATAATTTACCTGGAAGGGATTAGGGTCGAGCTTCCAATGACCTACGCAGGATACAAGGGCTTCCGCAGCCGCTACCCCATCAAGCTCCTATATGTCTCCAACCTTCCTGTAATTTTCGCGTCCGCACTTTTTGCCAACGTTTTCTTCTTTTCTCAGCTCATCTGGAGCACTCAAGGTCGACCACCTCCCGGACAAAACTTTTTGCTTGACATTTTAGGCCAATATAACCAAACGAATAATCAACCATTAGGGGGTCTAGCCTATTTTGTAACGCCACCGCATAACGTCCAGAGCGTAGCAGCTGAGCCAATAAGAGCCGCTGTTTATTTGGCTATTCTTGTAGCTTTCTGTGCAGTCTTTTCGCTTATTTGGCTTGAAGTTGGCGGTCTCGGTCCTTCTAAAGTGGCGCGGCAGCTTATGGATTCGGGCATGCAAATCCCTGGTTACAGGCGATCGGGAAGACCAATTGAATCCATCCTTAAGCGGTACATTCCCGTGGTCACAATTCTAGGCGGAATAATTGTGGGATTGGTCGCCGGAATTTCAGATTTTCTAGGAGTTTTCGGCTCAGGAACCGGCATCTTATTAGCCGTAGGCATAATCTACCAGTATTATGAGCTGTTAATGCGTGAAAGAGCAGCTGAAATGTTCCCCGCCTTTAGAAGAATCCTCGGAGAATAGTCATAAGACTCCATCGCTCTCGGCATACTCCCATTCGATTATATAAAGAGACAACTAGGAGTTCGTGAGATCTAGAAATAGCTGCTTGTAAAAGACTATAGCCCCGCATATGAAACAAAAACTTGGACTGAGCAATAAGGAATTAGGAAGCTACTACGTTATGTTTCCACGCAAGAATAGCATATTGACAGTGAAGGGGAAGTAGTTACAATGAAGCACCTAGATTGCAGTAGTTTTTTCTCAATTACATCTCTTGCAGGTAGACTAGCAACGTCTTAATGCGTTGCGCAAATTCTTTCACTTCACAAGTATTCTTAGCTATTCAGAGAAGCTATCTTGAATGAATGCACTAAACCTCATTAAACGCTATCTTAGATGATTTACTGTAATGTCTTTACAATTTTGACCTGTTCTTTAGTTAAGCAATTTTCGTTGTCTTCTTTTATTTTGCACTGGTCACAGAGGTCAGAATGCGGTCTCTTAGAGCGTCTTTGGTGGATGTACCTTGGATATTGTGTGCAATTCTCGCACCAATGCCATCTGTCAGGTGGGGTTCCCTTAACATACTCTACCATTGTCTTTCTCCCACGATAATTATTATGTGACTACTATTATTTTTCAGTTTCGCCAGATAAAAACTTCTGAGATTAATTATGATTCAATTATTATTTTCAGTTTCTGCTTCACAAACATTCTGAGGACTTCAATGAAATGAAGTTAATCCTAAATGAAAAATCAAATGGTAAATTTCAATTGTAGAAGATTCTAGCCTGAAGGAATAAATCCTAATTAAAAACACAAAATAAATTGACGCTTTAATAGAATAAATCTAAGATTATTTTTTGGACATGGAGTTGTTTGACACACAAAAATAAGAAGATAGGATGTCATATAGGAACAAGAAGCTACAAGCTGTTTTGACTACCCAAAGTCTAACAACTGTAAAGGCTGTTGTAAGAGAGCTAACAAATAAGAGTTATGTATCAAACAAAAACAATAAATGACTTGCCTTTCTTTGGCTTGACCTTTGTGAATCAATACTCTTCTTTTTTGGAGTTAAAATCATTCTAACTTCGCAAAGATTCCAAGGTAGTTGACAAAAGGATGTTCTTGCCGAATTTTTGCCACAAGTTATGTTTTACAGAAGTCTAAAAAATGCAAATTCTATACAAGGCTCATGGATTCTCGAAAGATATTTTCAATTTGCGTACGTAATGATATGTTAGGAACTTTTTTAGATTTGCAACTGTTAAAAACGTGTCCAAGTTCGCTTTGCAAAAGGGCCAAATACAGCAATTTTGGTAGGGTAATATGCTAAGAAATTAAATTAAAACGTAAAAAGTTTCGCGGGAAACATTCTCATTACTTCGAAGTTCGAAGCTTGACCAACAAGAATTGATATAACGTGGTGGTTGAATGGATTATAGTATGGGACATCCAATTCCACTTGCGAACATAGAACAAGACCATAAATTTGATGATGTATTAGTGGAACGGCTCGCCAAAGTTATCGACTTTTTGCTGAATTTAGAGGGTTAGCTCCCGACCGTTCCAACCTCTTCGTTTCAATCAACCCGCGCATTTTTCGGAGACTTTTGTCAAAATAATTTTTAGGAAAGCCATTCGCTAATAGCTTAACAGAATCGTCTACAAGAGCAAAAATGGTTATTAACGAGAAGACAAATAGGCTAAAAGAGCAAATCGTCAGTGCAAGGAGAAATAAGACAATGGACATCGCAGTTATTCCGTTAGCAACAGTAGTGATAATGCTTATCGCGATTGCTGTTTCGTTCCTTAACATGGCAATCCAACGCTTATTGATCACCCGCATGTGCGGATGGAAAGAATATAAAGTTATGCAAAAGGAAACGTCTGAACACCGCTCTAAGATGATGCAGGCTATGCGCGCTAATGACAAGAAACTTATGGAGAAACTGAAAAAGAAACAGTCGCAAATAGACAACATGCAAAAGAAAATGATGAAGCCACAGATGATTCTTCTACCGATTTCCTTCAGTTACCTAGTAATCTGGTACCTCTTTCTAATCCCGGTTTACGGGGCAAACGCAGTGGCATATGTGCCGGGTATTGCGCCGCCGCCGAGCGGCATCCCTGTGTTCATCTGGTACATGCTCTGCTCGTTTTTCTTAGGAACACTAGCTTCTCGTGTAATAGGTACATCGCCCATAGCATAAACAAGATACAAGGTTGAGCTAACGCTATGAGCAAAAACGAAAAAATAAAGAGCACACCCGAGAAAAAAATAGTGATTTGCATATCTGGAATGGCTGGAACTGGAAAAAGCACACTATCCAAGAAACTCGCGCAAAAATACAAACTGAAGTACTATTCAGGCGGAGACGCCTTAAAAGAGTTGGCAAAAGACGAAGGATACAATTCATCCAATCATGGATGGTGGGAAAGCCCTGAAGGTCTCAGTTTTTTAGAGAAGAGAGAAAAAAACCTGAAATTCGACAAAGCGGTCGACGATAAACTCTTGGAATACGCACAACAAGGTAATGTTATTTTAGACAGCTGGGTAATGCCATGGTTGCTCAATACGGGTTTCAAAATATGGTTGGTTGCTTCTGAAACAAAGAGAGCCGAAAGAATAGCCAAGAGAGATAAGATAACTGTAAGAGAAGCCTTACAAGTTTTGAAAGAAAAAGAAGCAAGAACAAAGGTTATTTACAAGAAACTATACGGCTTTGCATTAGGCGAGGATTTCGACCCGTTCAATCTGGTTTTGGAGACTGACGACTTAGACGCTGGAGAAGTCTTTCAGGTTCTCTGTATGATAATAGACAATATTGTCCTCAAAAATAAAAATCAATAACCTTCTCTGTTAATTTATTTGGAAAGTTCTTTCTATGATAAGGGAATCCGTAAGTTTTGAAATTGAAATTCAACTCTAATAGAGTTAACTTCTAGAATTAACCTCTATAGAAGCCCGCCCAAAAGTAAAAACGCAAACTGTATCCGTTATTTACATTACGAATATCTAAAAGGAACAAAGATTTGATGTTTCACTAATCCAAACAATGGCAAAAATTAAAGTCTTGCTAAACTTGGAGGTTCATCGCTATCTCTCAAAGAGGAGCTTCACGTTTTTCCATTGGTCTTTAGCCAACGTGAGATTCCCATAAGGATTTCCATGAAGTGAATAGAAAATGTAGCATAAGTAGGCGCACTGTTTGCATTTGTTGTAAGTTTTTCGCAGCAAATTGAAGTTTTCGCTATTCCATAACTTTGGTAAATCGAATATTGAGCCTGAAAAGTTGTGACTGTGGCAACCAGCGATTCTGCCCAAATGATCTATGACAAGAAAGTTCTGAAGTGCACGGCAGTTCCACGTTCTCTTGCCTTCTAGAAAGAGGGTTCTAAGTGCATTCAATAATTTGGTCGTAATAAGGATTTTCCTGTTTTTCTTTTTCATCTCAATGAGAGAATCGCAAAGCTTAACCATTGCTTGATCATCTCTTATAATAAGCTCATCGTTTATTTTGCCGATTCTAAAAAGTTGATTTTTGTCTTCACTTTGATCAAAAGAATAAAGGCAGTACCAAACTGGAATTCCTTTTTGAGTGAAATAGTTTGTGATGCCCACGATTTCGTAAAGGTTTAATTGGGAAATTGTGGGTGTCACACTCACACTTATTCTTTCGTTGTGCAACGTTTCCACGGCTTTCATAGCTTTTTTCCAAGCGCCGGGGACAGCTTTTATGTAATCGTTTTTGGCTTCGTCTAAACTGTCGATTGAAATTGCTACAAAATCCACGTTTCGCAAAGCCTCGATTTTTTTTGTAGCCATACTGCCATTGTCGTACACTGTAGTTACAAAAAGATTTGAAGCGTACTCGATGATTTCGGGGGCATCCTCTCTTAAAAGCGGGTTTCCCCCAGATAATACAATCTCTACGATGCCGAGGTCCTTGAGTATGTCTAATCCACGTATTATCTCTTCTGTCGACAATTCTCTTTGGTCTTGTTCTTTCCAGACGTTGCAGCCCCTGCAATGATAATTACATTTTCTTGTAATCATCCACTGTGCGTGGTGAGGTCTGCCCGGAACGAGCGAACGCACTGCTACGGTTGCAGTTTTTTTGAGACTTTTTGTCAAATAACGTGTCACTAGCCACTTTGTTAACGCTAAAATATTTAGATTAGAACTATAAAAACAATACAGCGCGGTTCCAGCGGAAAATAGGCGACTGAACTTGCAGTTTGAGAAAGACTACTTCAGTGATCGAAGATATAAGCTTAAAGAAAAATTAGTCAAAAGACACGTTTTGGAAGTTGTCAAGTGGGCCTCAAAAGTTTCCAATAGCAGCCTCTTTAATGGGCAAGGCAAGAAAGCCCTAGATGTTGGCTGCGCTTACGGTTATGCGTCTAAAATTCTGGAAACGTTAGGATACGAAACTTATGGTGTAGACTTATCAAAGTGGGGTGTAAAACGGGCAAAAATGAATAGTGACGGGTACTTCTTGGTCTGCGACGCTCAAACAAATTTTCCTTTTAGGGCTATGACTTTTGATTTGATAACCTGTTTTGAGGTATTGGAGCATCTTCAGTTTCCGGAGAAAGCGATTCAGAACATGCTTGAAATTTGTGAGGGTGCAGTGATTTGCACGACGCCGAATAAGGCTGTTGAAAAGCCTGTGAGAAAAATCATGCGAGACTTCGATGAAACACACATAAATGTCAAGTTTTCCTCTGAATGGGAAAAATGCATAAAAGACACTTTAGATTACAAACTTCTCAAGATAGAAACCTTCTATGATTTTACAGCAAAAATTGCAGACAGACTGCTCTTTTTTAAATCGTTTAAGGTGCCCAACTTCGGATTAACCGTGAGAATATTAGTGAGAAAATAATGGGATGTAGCGATGGACTCTGTTGATGTAGTGCTGCTGACAAAGGACAGCGAAAAGGTTCTGGAAAAATGCCTTGAGTCAGTCTATCAAAACGTGCCTGTTAGGCAACTAATAATTATAGATAGCTACTCCACTGACAGGACACTTAACATACTGAACAAGTTCAATGAGAAATATCATAATGTAAAAGTTGTTTACGATAGGGGAACAAGGGCGACCGCTAGACAGAAGGGCATGCGTCAGGTGAGAACTGAATGGTTCATGTTCGTCGACAGTGATGTTGTTCTTTGCAGGAACTGGTATCAAAGAGCTATAAAACACGTAGACAAGAACGTAGGCGCAGTCTGGGGAATCGAAATCTGGTCAACAATTCAGAACCAAGCTACGCTCAAGTTGTTCTTATGGGTAACACGCAAGATATTCGAACTCCGGGGTGGAACTCACGACACGCTTGTTCGCACAGAGATAGTTAAAGATATCGAAATCCCAAGAAACCTGCATGTTTTTGAGGACGCTTACATCAAGAATTGGATAACCCAGAAAGGATACAAAATAGTTGCATGCTACGATCCGTATTGCATTCACTATCGACCTCAAAAGGTCTGGACCATTCGTGGAGGCTTAAGCATAATAGCTGATGCAATTAGGTTTGGCAGACTGGCTTTGATTGTCAAGTTAATATTTGCCTATGGTTTCTACACGGCGTATTCTGTATATCAATTATTCACAAACAAGACGAGACGCGGAGAATCTTAGTATTCATTTCATTATTATCAGAAAATCCCGCTGTTCTAGTTGGGAATTTGGATAGATTCTTATTTTCAATCAGTTCAATACATTAACGTTTATCAAGGCACAAGGCTATGACAAGAATGGATAAGGGGGCACAGTAATGCAGCCGATAGACGTCGTCGTACTTACAAAAAATAGTGAACACCTACTCTATAGGTGCTTAGCGTCGGTTTATGAAAATGTGCCCGTTAAGAACTTGATTGTAGTTGATGGCTTTTCAACCGACCGCACCCTGAAAATCGTGAACAAAATCAATGATGCACATGGAAACGTTACAGTCTTGAACGTGAACGGGTCGAGAGGCAAAGCAAGAGAGAAAGGCTTACGGCAAGTGAGTACGGAGTGGTTCATGTTTGTCGACAGCGATATCATACTCAGCAGAGACTGGCTTAGAAAAGCCGAAAAAAACGTGAAAAGCGATGTTGGAGCAGTTTGGGGAGTAAACATTGACGTTATCCCTAACGTGAAAGATAAACGGATTCTAAAGTTGCAGAGTCTGATTGCAAGGCAATGCTTTGGCCTTAGAGGCGGAATGCATGACACGCTTATCCGCCGCGAGGCTGTGGAGGGTGTAAGAATTCCTGAACAGCTGCACGCTTACGAAGACACGTACATCATCAAGTGGATAAAAAGTAAAGGATACAAAACCGTGATCGGTGACGACATTTACTGTTTACATTTCAAATCCCCAACTAATTGGAGTCTGCAGAACGGCGTTTCACAGGCTATTGTTGAATTTAGATGCGGCCTAGTTTATTCTCATATGTACGCGTACATCTTCTATTACCCTTTTTTCATGTTTCACTGGTTTCTTCAGCTCTCCCTTCACGGCGTCAAAGGAATTTTATCGCCTCAGCGCCGTCCAAAGATGATCTGATAGTGGCCGCGGCAAAGCCTTTGTCCCACCATCTTTTCGTATTAGCACTCGTTGGTCCGTGTTCTTAATGAACTCACCGACAACCGAAGCCTTAATCCCCTTAAGCTTCAAGTTTCCAACTGTTTCGCTTGCGCTTTTTGCTTCTACCGAAACGAGCAATGCACCTGAGGCTATTAATTGTACAGGGTCTATCCGAAAGTAACTGCAGATTTGGGCTGTTTCAGGCTGGACAGGAATTGCTTCTTCGAAGACTTTTACTCCCCAGTTTGATGCATCTGCAATTTCGTGAATTCCGCCCGCCACGCCACCTTCGGTAGGGTCATGCATAGCGTGGACTCCGCTTGTTTTGCAGGCAGTCAAGGCATCTTTTACCACGCTTATCTGGTTATAGAAGTCCTTTGCGTTCTGAACCATTGTTGGGTTCATGGCTTTTTTAAGTTCTGCCTCTCTATCAGTGGCTAGAATGGCGGTGCCTTCTATCCCTGCGCTTTTAGTTAAAATGAGCTTATCTCCTGATTTTGCTCCGGCTGCTGTGACGTAGCGTCCCTTTTCTGTTAAGCCCATGGTGCAACCCACAACTATCGGGTTGGTCAAGCCTGGCGTTGATTCGCAGTGTCCGCCCACTATGGCTATTCCTAAATCTTTGGCTGCCGCGTCAATTTGAGCACTTATAGTCTCAACAAGTTTTTTCTCCGCGTTCTCAGGAAGCAGCATACACGAAAACAAGAAAGTAGGTTCAACGCCGAAAGTGGCTACATCATTCGCGTTCACGTTAACGGCGAGCCAGCCAATTCGCTCAACCGCCCCAGTGATAGGGTCCATAGAAACGATTAAAGATTTGTCTCCAAGGTCTAAAACGGCGCCGTCAATTCCTGCTGCGGGTCCAACAGTGACTTCCTTGCGGTCAGCGCCGAGGTTTTTGAAAATTACTTCTTTTAGAATGTCTACGGGGATTTTTCCCGGCGGCAGTTTCATTTTGAACCACAGATTAAAATGTTGTAAGTCTAGCTTTTAAGTTATGGGAAGCTTCATGCGATGCCGATGGCACTTATTCTGCAATTTTACTTTCTCCAAGTTTCTG
>CP070714.1:682325-701410 GCA_020350385.1 Candidatus Bathyarchaeota archaeon
GTAATTGTCATATAAGAAGTTGCGTAGTACACCTTTCTCTATTAGCGTTGTTTTCTGGTGAGGGATTCCTTCGCCGTCAAACGCCCATGTGCGAAGCCCACCCTGAAAGAGACCGTCATCGCAGACCGTGATGGTTTCTGACGCAACTTTTTCGCCGATCCTGCCTTGGAAGGGCGACTGTTTTCTCTGAACATTATCGGCTTTTACCGCGTTGATCAAGGTATAATAGAGCAAACCCTGCAGGGCGAACTGGGTCAATATTAATTTGGTGGTTTTCGTTTTGATCCGCTTAGTTTTTAAGGCGGAAACCGCCAAACGAGCTGCTTCTTTCCCAACCCATTCGGGATCAACATTGTAGTCTCTTTCAGCGTTAAATTCGAAGCAGACGGGTGTCACCGTTTTCCCTTCTTTAGCTACCGCCGCCAAACTGCACTCAATTATGGTTCCTCTATCAAAGGCCGCAACTCCGTTCGAATTGGCTATGGCACTTGACAGATACGCCGCGACAGCACCGCCTTCAATTGGAAAAACACGTTTATTCACGCTAACAGCGGCGTCCAACATTGCAGAAGCGATGTTAACCAGATCTTCAGCGCCAAGTTCAAGGATTTTGCGGTCATAGGTTTTTTTGGCTGCGGCATAAGGCTTCTTTTCAGGAAGTCCATTCCAGTCTTGGTCGGGTTTGCTTGCTCTTGCGGCGCTTAAAGCCCTGAGAATCGTGTCTTCTATGCTGTTTTGGTCCTCTATTATATTTGTGTACGCGAAACCCACAGCCTTGTTAAGTGAGACTCTGATGCCTAAGCCTCGGTCAATTATCCTGTTGCTTTTGGTGATTTGACCTCGTTCTATGCCCACATTTGTAGCTTGACCTTCATAAACGTAGGCTTCAGCTTCTGGGGCACCTCTTTTTAGGGCTATGTCAACGGCGTTTTCTGCAAAACACAACATTTGGTCTTTTTCAAGCACTGCCACCGACAATCACCTCTTTGACTCTGATGTGCGGTCCGCCATCGCATATGAAGGCGGTTTGACCTTTTCCGCATCGTCCTGGCCATAGCTCAAAGTCTTTTCCAACAGCGTCAATTTTGAATAGAGTTTCAAGAGTGTTGCCGCTTATGGAAGCGTTGCGGACAGGTTCGCCTATTTCCCCGTCATCTATTTTGTAGGCCTCTTGGATGCCTACTTGGAACGTGCCATCTAGGTTGGCTTGTCCGCCTCTGAAGCTTTGGAAGTAATAGCCAGAACGTATATCTTCAACCAATTCTTCGAGAGAATAATTTTTTGGAGCCATGAACGTGTTGCGCATGCGGATGATTGGTTCTACTCGAAAGTTCTCGGCTCTTGCGTTACCAGTAGGGGCTGCATTGAATTTTTGTGCGGTTTCACGGTTATGCATTAAGCCAGTGACCACGCCGTCTTTTATGAGAAGCGTTTTCTGAGTGGGAACCCCTTCATCATCGTATTTGAAAGAGCCAAAGGCGCCGTCTATTGTTCCGTCATCATAAAAGGTGACTAAGTCGGAACCGATTTTCTTTCCAAGCCTATTCGGCAAAACGCCTCCAGATAGTGCTAAGTCAGCTTCAGCAAGATGCCCAAAAGCCTCGTGGACGAAAACTCCTACGACGTTGGGTCCCAGCACCACAGGAGATTTACCGCCTTTCGGTTGCTCAGCGTCTAGCTGTTCAATTGCGCGCTTTGCCACTTTTTCACCTATCATTTCGGGGGGAGTTGCATCAAATACTTCGTAGCCTGCCGTGGACCCTATTTCTTCCCTGCTGAATGTGAAAACGCCGTTGCTTACAGCTGTGGCGGTTATCCTTGACCAAACGTAGAGCTTGTCTTGTTCTATGCGTGTGCTTTCGCTGTTTGTAAAATAGTTGGTACCAGTTAAGTCCAAGTAGTCAATCGTGCAACTTTTGATTCGCTTGTCATAGCCTAAAATCGTTTGATTCATCAACGATGCTGTTTTTATTTTGTCTTCCATTGGGATTTTTGCAGGATTCTTCTTCGGTTTCACCTGAACACGGTCTTCCACTGTTTTGGTTTCCGCAAGCTTTATCGGCTTTTTTAACCGCGAACTTGCACTCTTGGCCATCTTGCAAGCGTCAGAAACGGCGCTCGTCAGAGTTTCAGTGTTTAGGGAACCGACTGAAGCAAAGCCCCAAGCGCCATTCACAAGCACACGTAGTGCTACCCCGTTTTCAATGCCTTGCTTGGCGGCTTCAACTCGACCTTCTTTCAAGGTTAGCATAGTTTTGTAAAGTTTTTGCGCGCGGGTTTCGGCGTACTCGGCTCCAAATTTTTGGACAGCGACACCATTTATATTAGCTAGAATGCCTTCCAAGGGTCCTCTACCTTCTACAGCAAATTGAGATATGAGTAAAGAATGAAAGAGAATAAAATCATTTTGTTTCATTTAAAGAGCGAAAAAAACGTTGCCATTAAGATCTTGGATAAGCTGAGGAAAAGATGGGGTGTTATTCTTGCGAGCTTCGTACGGCGATTTTCATTTGACTGGTAAAATCACATTCTTCAAATTTTCTTTAAAATTTTACTTTTCTGAATGAGGTGTACATAGAAGAGCTGTCTCCAGGATTCTTTCAATTGCAAAAGCACCTGAACTTGGGCAGTCTTCAAGTACTGTTACGAAAACATCGATTTTTTCTGAGAAGTCACTTTGGCGCAGAGAGTATTCTTGTTGTAGGTATTTGTATATGAAAAGGGGGGCTTCTTCGCCGAAGACTTGCTTCAGAACTTTGTCTATGATTTTGAAGATTTTGCCCTCTTTTTTCTGGTAAGTTCTTCCATTGCAGCCCAGCAAGCATCACTCATATTAAAACTTGATGAGAGTTGCTGTTGTACTCTTAACCACAAAAATACTAAGAACAACGTGAAAGTCCAAAGTCACCAAAAATCAGCAAGATTTAACTGTTGCACTCTTTCTTCGCGAGGCTTCTCTGCTGAAGCACCTACGCCCAAAACAAGCTTCCCATATACGCCGTCATATCCAGGAACGACGCTAAACGAACCTTCTCTAACTCGGAGGATAGCATCAGCAATCGCCGCTTCCGCAACCTCAGTCAGCACGTCCTTAGGCGCATCGATGAGTACCGTGTACTCATCGCCGAATTTGTCAATGAGAGAATTGTAGATCCTCCACACTGCTTGAGTTGAGGGAGAACCAACGCCCAATACCGGAGCAATTATATCTGAAAGGGGAAGCAATCGCATAAATCCCGGTGCATTGTTAGGCCTAAAGCTTGCAGGGCGGTCAGCAAGTTCTTCAACACGTTGCTCAACACCCTTTGTTAATTTTCTGCGGCAAACCGGACAGATGGTACCAAATTTCTGTGCTTCCTGCGGTGAGAGAGACACATTACAGTTGCGATGGCCAGTCCAATGGTATTTTCCGTAAGCAGGGTCAGTCTCGATCGTAAACTTGAGATGCGTGGGGTCTTTGCGACGAACAGCGTCTACAACTTCTTGATAACTCATTCTTTCAAGTTCAAAGACGTTTGCTTCTCTGCCCATACGCCAAGGCCAAAAGCTGTGGCTGTCACTGTTCGAAACCAACGTAAATCTGTCAAGTCTGCTCAAGCGCCAGTTCATCGGAGGGTCAGATGAGAGGCCAGTTTCTACGGCATATATGTGCTTTGTCATGTCTTGGTAGCATTCTTCTATATTACTAAAACCGTTGAAAGCACCTAAAATGCTGAACCATGGCGTCCAGGCATGAGCTGGAAAAACCATGTTTTCACTTGAAGTCGCCATTATCTCTTCAACTAAGTGCGGAGCAGTCATGTTTAGAATAGGTCTCCCGTCGGCGCCTAAATCGCCGTACTGCTTAAGGGTGTCATTGATTTGGACAGCGGTTTCAATGCTGGGAGTCAAGATAACATGGTGAATCTTCTTGACCTCGTTTTCAAAATTGAAGATTGTGCAAACTTCCGTTGTCAACATGAAGTGCACTTGCGAATCCGCATTGCTGCCAACTTTGTAAAGGTGTGTTCCTTGTTCTGAAACCAAGGTTTCCGTTATTTCCTTTATCCATTTCGGATGCGTGAAGTCGCCTGTGCCTACGAGCTTTAGCCCCTTAATTTTTGCGAAACGAGCGATTTCTTTGATGCTCATTCGCGGGCTTGTAGCCCGGCTGTAACGGCTGTGGACATGCAGGTCGGCGATTATCTTCAAGTTTTTTGCCTATCCTAAAGTGGCATCTAACAATTTTAAGTTTAGTGTTATCCTTTAAATTGTGGCTTTTAAGTGAAAAAATGGTGTTATCTTATTTACGCGGTGATTTATTGAGGTTTATCTTTAAGCTTTCTCGTCCACTGCGCTAGCGCTTCGAGTAGTTGCCGTATTAGCTGCTTTGTTTGTTCATTAGTCACGTTTCCATTCGCGTCAATGTTGTCTTGGGCAAAGGGCATAATTACTTCTGGACGGTTAAGAGGGTGCATATTAAGAGCGATGAGTGATTGGCGTAGATGATATTGGGCACGCGCGCCGCCGAGTCTACCTACGGATGCGCTCATGATAGCGATGGATTTGCCTTCAAAGGAGTTGTCTCCGTGTGGTCTCGAAGCCCAATCAATCGCGTTCTTCAAAACCCCAGATACCGAATAGTTGTATTCTGGTGAGGCTATCAAAAGCGCGTCCGCTTTTCTTATCTCTGCTTTAAACTCCTTTACTACGTGAGGAGGCTGTCTCTCTAGATCTTGATTGAAGGGCAGAATTCCTTCGAGGTCAAGAATTTCTATTGTTGCATCTTCGGGTTTGAGCTCAACAGCAGCGTGCATCAAAGCTTTGTTGTATGAGCCTTTTCGCAGACTTCCCACGAAACCCAGAATTCTTACAGGTTGCTCCATACCAAATTAGCCATCCTTAAATTCAAAAGGAACCGCAAATTAAATAGAAAACAAAAACAGATTTAAATTTACTTATCCTTCGTGACGGCGGCTTCTTCAGAGGTTTGGGCGTTGTCCTTTGGCTCATCAACGTATTTCGCAAAGTGTTTTTCCCAATCTAACTTGAACATTATTATGAATACGATGACCAGCAGGACTATTCCAATTATTGTGCCGATTAGAAGGGACGTCCCTTCGCCTTCCACCCCGAAAAGGCTTTTGACAATCTCCAGAGACAAGCGTCCACTATAAGCTATTATGAGGTTGGAAAAGAATTTTCCAAGCAAAGCCGGAATGAAAGCTCGGATTAGACTATACCGCATAACGCCCAACGGAATGAAGAGCAAATCATCTGGCAGAGGAGTGAGAGCAAAAATAAAAATCGCGATTGGACCATATTTTTTGAAGAGTTTCGTTAAGAAATCCATCTTTTTCTTGTATTTTTCGCCTATGACCCTTCTCCCTCCGAAACCGATTAAATAACCTGAAAACTCGCCAATAGCAGCGCCTGCGCCCGCTGCAACCGCAATCCATAATGGGTCAAAGCTGGGGAGACCGCCGAGAATGAAGATGACGACGGTGTAAGGAATTGGAACGAAAATTGACATGGCGCCAAGCAAGCTTATGAGAAAAATGCCTAAATATCCATACTGAATCGCAAAGCTCTGCATCGATTCTTGTATCCACTTGGCGACATCCTGAAGCAGCAAGGAGAGTCATACCTTTTACTAACGTATGCGAATTAAACTTAAAGAGATTTATGACTTAGAAAAACAGATTAAAAGCGAGACAAACCTTCGAGCAAGTTCATTTGAGTTGGTGAAAAACGGCACTTAGCGCAGAGTAATTGGCTTCTAGTTGGTCTCTGCGGTGACCTACCGCTCTCCCTAATATATAGATTGAACGCTCAGTTCATCATGCAACGTTCAAGGTTTTATGTTTTTGGCTGTTAGATAAAGTCTTTATCAGGTTGAATGTGTATATGACGGTTAAGAAGGCGTCTAAATGAGGTCTGAAATCGATTGGTTGAAAATTCTTCTTCACTGCAAAGACAACGTGAAAGTGCACATTCACCCGCATCTTAAAACTTTAAGTGAGCCACAGCCTGATCTGGGCAAGGGTGCTGGCGGCGACCCAATGAAGCCAATTGATTTGGCTGCGGAAAAAGCGATCGTTGAGACTCTGCGGCAACATGACCTTTCATTTACGCTTATAAGCGAAGAGTCTGGCGTGAAAGAGTTCAGCGAAGAGTCCAAACAATGCTACGTAACCGTTGACCCGATCGACGGCACAACTAATCTGGACCGTGGTCTTCCCTTCTACGCTTCTTCAATAGCCATATCCACCATGCCAGCTCTTTCCACGGTCTTCGCGGCTTTAGTGACAGATCTCTTTCATGATACCACGTACACCGCCCTAGAAGGTGAAGGTGCCTATCGCGACGGCAAAAAAATAACGCCGTCGGCACATACATCGCTGGAAGAGGCAGTAATAGGTTTAGACCTGAACGGCTGCAAGGTTAAGGAAATCGCGCCCCAACTAACGAACTTGATCCAAAAGACAAAGCATATACGCCATTTTGGCGCTAACGCGCTTGAACTGTGCTACGTAGCCGACGGTCTAACAGACGCTTTTGTGGATATCCGCGGAAAACTTCGAGTAACTGACATCGCTGCTGGCTTCTTAATCCTAAAAGAGGCGGGTGGAACAATAACCGCGCCCGAAGGTCGCGCACTGGACGTTAAGTTGGACCCTAAACAGAAAATGAAGTTCGTAGCCTCTGGAAACAGGCAAATGCACAAAACCATTCTCAGCTTGGTAAAACCAAAATGTTAACGCTACTGCTACCGCACCCCGTAGCTCTGATAAAAACTGGAAAAACAAAAACTATGGTTATCGCCGATCCGCACTTAGGCTGGGAGATAGCGCTCCGAGATAAAGGCATCTGCGTTCCAAGCCAGACACCGAAGCTTCTGCAGAAATTGACGCCTCTGCTTTCCAAACACAAGCCTGACACGCTCCTGATTCTGGGCGACGTCAAATACACGGTGATTGCAATTAAGCCTGGCGAATGGCATGACATACCAGATTTCTTCACCCAACTAAAGAATTATGTAAGCAACATAGTCATAATGCGCGGTAACCACGACGCAAACCTAGAACATTTACTGCCGGAAAAAATAAAGCTTCTCCCAGCATCAGGCACAATTGTAGGCGATGTGGGCCTTTTTCACGGTCACAAATGGCCTTCGCCCACGCTTTTGAAGTCTAAAACACTAATCATGGCGCACCTTCACCCAGTCGTAGTCTTCCGCGACCCAGCTGGCTTCAAGATAACGAGGCAAGTGTGGGTGAAAGCCAAATGCAACACCACTCAGCTATCCAAAACGTTGTTACAGAAACAGCGAATAAAAATTGAAGGCACACCAGAAGAGACAGTGAAAAAGCATTACAATTTCAAGCCACGCACAGTTCAATTTTTCATTATGCCGTCATTCAACGAGTTCCTAGGAGGCAGACCGATAAACGAAACAGCACCACGAAAAGAAGGACAAATCTCAACAATGATTGGGCCAGTTCTGCGTTCAGAAGCCGTTGACTTAAACAACTCAGAGATTTACCTTTTAGATGGCACTTTCCTCGGAACCCTAAACCAATTCAGAAGACTATAGGCAAGCCATGCGCCTCATGATCGCGTAATCCAAACCAATATTTGCAGTTCAAAACTGAGAGATGCTAATCTGCTATTAGCTTCTTCGTTGCATTAATAGTCTAGAGCCTTAGAAAGCAGTTTTTATTTCTCTCTCAAGCACCAAGAAACATTACTATCCACAACTAACTACTTGAAACCATTCTCTAAAAGGACCAAAACAAAGCACAAAACTTATAGAAAACCATATGCTCAAATTTATTGAGGTGAAAAGTGAATGTCACCAGACGATGAAGATTACCCAGAATGGTTCAAAAGGCGACGTAGACCTCTCTCTAGAGACCCATTTTTCGGTGACATCGACCGCATGTTCCGCGAAATGGAGAAAATGATGGAAGAAGAATTCAAGAATTTCACAGCAAAAGTTCCCAAAGACTACGTAAAAGAACGCAAACTCCCCGACGGCAGAACCATTAAAGAATGGGGGCCCTTCGTGTACGGCTACAGCATGAAAATAGGCCCTGACGGTAAGCCTGAAATCCGCGAGTTCGGCAACATTAAAAAGAGCCTTAAAGGTCCACAGGTGAAAAATGAACGCGAACCACTGGTGGATATAGTTGAAACAAACGGCGAAGTTCGTGTAGTCGCGGAACTGCCTGGCGTAGAAAAAAGCGATATAAAACTCCACGGCACGGAAGATTCACTGACGATTTCCGTTAACACGCCTCAATCCAAATACTACAAAGAAATTGCCTTGCCTTCAAAAATAAAAGTAAAAGAGGCGAAGTCATTCTACAAAAACGGCGTCTTGGAAGTTGTATTTCCCAAAGCTGAAGCCCCAAAGAAACCAAAAGGCGAATCCATCGACATAGGCTAACCGCCTCAATTTTGTCACACTCCCGTCATATTTTCCAGAAAAGCTTGTGCCCGCATGAATGACACTTCGGAAATCGATACGCTAAGCGTCATTTGCCGAGTAGCAAAAGCAGAAGACAAGTTGTCTGGCAAAAGCCTTACGGAACTGTACGAGCTTTTCGGTCAACGATTCGCAAAAGCCCTTAATGCCCTGAAGGAAAACCGAGTGAAAAAATACGTCTTCAAGCCTAGCGGTAGAACCGTTTGGATTGTCATTGGAAGAGAAAGAGACTACTTGATAATATCTGAGGCTGAATTCTGCATGTGTGACGACTTCTATTTTCGCGTCTTGGACAGAAAAATCCACTTATGCTATCACTTAATCGCCCAGAAAATAGCGCGCACCCTGGGATGGTACGAAACCTTAGAAGAAAACGACAAACTTTTCGAGTCATTAATGAACGAGTGGAAAGAAGCCATTGCTTAAATATTAAAACATTACAATAATAGGCAAGAAAAGGAGAATCTCAATGGATTTAAGTTCATACTTCCTGACTTTAGAATACGTCCTCATGGCATCAACGTTTGTTGCTCTAATGCTAATATTCTTATACTCATATTATGGAAAAGAAGAGCAATCAACCCAAAAAAGCTAACTTTCAAGCCTTCCAGTCTTTCTGTTCATAACTAAAAACACCACGATGCTTAGAACAGCGAGGATTATGCTGAACAAAACTATCAATGTGACATCTGGACCTGCACCAATTACTATTGGAAATGGTCCGATGAAGATAACCGCGCCAACATTAGCTGAGCCACTCCCGTAGAGTATAGCATCAATTAAAATTACCATTGTACCAATAAAAACTAGGGCAAAACCCAAAATCAAAAATAAGAAAAGCCTCCTAGACACAATGGTGCTTTTTTCAGCAGCTTCTCGAGATTTTTCGTCAGCAATCCTCGCCATGTCCAACCCTACCTCAACAATAGATAATATATAATCATGACAACTACAATCAGCACCGTGAGCGCCAAGGAAAGTAACAGAACGGTTTTAAGCGATTTCTTATCTGTCCCAAAAATTATCGGAATAGGACCAATTATTATTGCGCCTCCACCCTTGACTTTTCCTTTCTTGACATCTGAGATTGAGAGCAAAATAATAGCAACTACGATAATCAGCACTCCAACGAAAACCAACGCTACGCCAAGCGCATAAAGAGCCACAGAGTCTATCACTTTTATTTCTCCCAGCGTCACCTTAAGAGTGGAATAACCATTTTAATAAACTTGGTTAAACCCATACTGTTACAAATTAACACAAAAAACTTAAGACAAGCTGAATCCTTTATCCGTGCTGGCATCAAAAAATGACCGATGAAGAGATAATTCAACAGATTCTATCAAAACACCCAGAAGTCAGCAGAAACCAAATTCTTGAAAACTTGAAGACTGAGAAAAGCAAGACTGATGGTCTCATAGCAGACGAGACACTTCTACGGCTAATCGCCGCTAGATATGGAGTTGAAATTCCTAGAGACAGAGTTTATCACAAATTGTCCATAGGCCACTTGGTTCCAGGTCTAAACGACGTCACGATAACAGGTCGCGTGGTCGCAGTTTATCCCCCAAGAACTTTCGAAGGCGAAAGATCGGGAAAATTTGCCAGCTTAATGATCGCCGACAAAGACGCTACCCTCCGTGTCATATTATGGAATGACAAGGTTGAATTAATCGAAGCAGGTGAGTTGAAAGCTGGGCAGATAGTTCGCTTTTTTCATGGATACACACGCGAAGACCATAACGGCAAGGCAGGATTACATCTCGGCAATAGGAGCCAAATTGAAATTGAGCCTAAAAACATAAAAGCGAGTGAATATCCCTCCATCGGCAAATTCGCCATAAAAATCAACCAAATAACCAAAGCGTACAAGAACATCCACCTTTCAGGCACGGTAACAGAGCTTTTTCCCGCCTCAAAATTCACAAGAAGCGACCTGAGCATAGGAACAGTGATGCGCTTTACGCTGACAGATGAAACAGGCGAAATACCCGTTGTCGTTTGGAACGAAAAAGCAGAAGAACTCGAAAAATCCGTCAAAATAAACGCGAATTTAAAGTTGGTAAACGCAAAAGCTAAGGAAAACGCAAGCGGCGAACTTGAAGTTCACGTTAGCTCATACACATATGTAGTGATTTCAGAGCGACTTGACTTTTGAGGCTATTGCTTCGCTCACCTCAGTTGTGGTGGAAGAACCGCCTAAATCAGCGGTTCGCACTTTTCCCTCGCCTAGCACATTCATTACAGCCTTTTCGATTTTCGCCGCTGGCTCCTTTTCGCCCAAGTAGTCTAGCATCATAGATCCCGCCATTATTGTAGCTATGGGGTTGACTCTGTTCTGTCCCGTGTACTTAGGGGCAGATCCGTGGACTGGTTCAAACATGCCGTAGGTTTCGCCTATGTTTGCTCCAGCTGCTAAGCCTAAGCTGCCCGTGACTTGGGCGGCTTCGTCTGATATTACGTCGCCGAAGAGGTTGGTAGTGACAATAACGTCGAAGCTTTCGGGTTTTTTAATCAGGTGCATGGTTGCTGCATCTATGTGAATGTCATCAATTGTGACATCTGGGTGTTTAAGGGATACTTCCTTCACAGCGTCTTTGAATATGCCATCGGTTATTCTCAGAATATTGCCTTTATGCACATAGGTTAGGTGTTTTCTGCGTTTGGCGGCAAGTTTGAAGGCGAATTCCGCAACGCGTAATGAAGCCTTTCTTGTGATTATCCTTAGGGCCACGCCTACGCCTGGCGCGACTTCATATTCAACGCCAGAATACATGCCTTCCGTGTTTTCGCGAACCACGACTAGGTCTATGTTGGGCTTTAAGGCTTTTACGTTTGGGAAAGAGCGGCAGGGTCTAACGTTGGCATAGAGTTTGAACATCTTTCTGATTTTTACGGCTGCACTAACGGGTGCACCTGGCGTCTCTGGCGTGGTCATGGGACCTTTGAGGCAAGCGTCTTGTTGTTCTAAGAGGGTTATAGTTTCTTCAGGTAAGTTGGTGCCGTACGTTTCTATGCAGTGATAGCCTGCTTCTCCGTAGAGAAAGTTGAATTTTAGATTTTGTGAAGAGTCTTGTAGGGCTTCAAGGACTTTTATGGTTGCGTCAGTGACTTCTGGTCCTATGCCGTCGCCTTTTAGCACCGCAATATTGTAAGTTTTAGGCATGGTAATAGTCATCTGTGTGTAAATGTGCACATAAATTTATCAGTATTCCTATTTGCTATGGCGCATTATCCATTTTGGTCGCAAATTTGCTCTCGGGACTATAGCTCCCTTATATAAGGGCGGAAAACTCCATTCGGCACGATGCACAATAACCGACGCAATATAAAGCGCCATGATTGAAAGCAATCATAATACTGCAAATTGATTTTTGAAATGAAATTCGAGCTGGTTATGCAAAACTTTATAACAGCGCCCAGCATCTTGCATTCGTAAAAAGGTGGAAATACTTGAAATTCGGTACATATGTATTTGAGCCAAAGAAAGCTGAAGGCTTTGACTTTCATTTATTCCGTGTGAAACCAGAGGTAGGTAGACGATTGCCGCCCGTATCAGACATGTACAGCAACGTCGCCATTTTCGGCGACAACGTTACCGCACGAAATCATCCCGATTGGATTTCTCAGTCACCACTCGGTCCAGCATGGAGAACAAATGATAATTTCAACGTGCGTTGGGACATTCTCTGTCACACGCAACCTGAACACAGAGCAGAACAGCTTGATTACATTGAAGACGTTGCCAGGCACTCCCCGGGAGTTTGGCTCAACAGCATGCACTTTGCAGACCATGGGCACTGCACTTGCCCACGCTGCAATGAGTTATGGAAGAAAAGCGGGCTCAGCTGGTTTGAATGGCGTAGAAAAGAAGTTACAAACTACATTGCCCAAATCAGGGAGCGCGTGAAAAACGAGCTGGTCATAGGCTTGCTTCCTGATCCAGTGAATTCTTACGAGCGCTTCGGAGTACACTTTGACGATCTTGCTCCTTACGCTGATGCATTCAACGTTGTAATGTTTTCCAAGAATTATGCTACTCCGTGGTACTGGGAAATGCTGTGCAGAGCCTTCAAGAAGTTGCTGAAGAAGCCAATGTACATCAGTCTGTATGTTTTTGGCCCTGGAGACAATCCAATGGAAGTACCAGCGCCAAGTGAGTTGGTAACACTTTCGGTTCGCGCTGGGAGGACAGGCATTGACGGCATTCTATATCTTACAGACAAAGCTAGCCAAATCTGGGATTTCCAGAAAGCAGTGGTAGACAGAGTTGAGCTCAGGCAGAAACTGAAGACTTATGGATGCCAAGAAGTATTAGACTTCTTCGCGAGCTGGGAAAAAATCGTAGAGTAAGTCTCTAAGAACAAAAACCTGCCCGAAGGCATTCGCAACTGCAAAATGGTTGAAAAAACCACCACATAGCTCTTTTATTTTGCCCAAAAAAAGATTTTAAGTTATCGATTCGGTCTCATCAATAAATACTCGCTTTTGCTACACCATAATATAGATAAATGTCAAAAGCATCTGTCATAGACGTTAGGAGAAATTTCAATGGCAAGCAAAATCTTAGTAAAAGATCTAATGTCTGTAAACGTTTACGTCTTTGAAAACGAATCAAGCGCCCAAGAAATAGTTTCAACAATGTCCAAGTGCGACGTCGACTTCGTGATAGTTGTGCAAAGCGGAAAACCAACAGGTATCATAACAGAGCGAGACGTTGTGGTGCGCATGGTTGAACAAGGTTTAGACCCAAAAGTAGTGATAGCGAGAGCCATATACACCAACCCGTTGGTGACAATTGAAGAGTCAGCAACCGTTGAAGAGGCAGCCAAACTAATGGAGGAATGGAAAATCAAGCACTTACCAGTAACAAGAAACGGCAAAATCGCAGGCATGCTAACCTACCTTGACATTACATTCAATGTTTCCGAACTGATACCTGCAATGAAAGAGCTATATCGTAGCTCAAAATAGGGCAGTTCAACAACTTAGTAATCATTATGCTCTCCTACATAACTCCGTCAAAGGTTCCGGACCTGAGAAAATTCAGGAAAAGACGGGCTTTGCTTCTTTTTGAGCACACGCTGACAAAACCGCGGTATTCAGGTGAAGATTTACTAGCGAGATTTTTTGAATTGCCGTGAAACTGCCAAGCAAAGAAGCAACTGTTTGGCAAATCCCAAGTTTAGAACTCCATCTTAAGCGGGGATTTTTACAGAAGATAGAGAAAAATTGAAAAATACCTTTTGCATCATTTAGGGAGCAATAAAGAGGGCTTAAAGCTTGGATGAAGTCTTGGAAATGCTAGACAAAACCGCAAAGAGGATTCAGAAAACTCTGGACGAAAGCAAAGAAAAAGCATCAAAGCAAACAACCGCTTATGAAAAGATACTTCAATCAAAAGAGGCTTCAGAGGAACAAAAAATCAGAGCTTTAATAGGAAAAACGCTTGAACTAAACCGTTTAGAAAGGCTGTCTTCTCAATTGAGCTTGCTTTATGCGCTTCAGATATTTGCTTTCAAAGTAAAAGTACTAGAGATAACAGTGAGCAACATCAGTAATCAGCTTGTGCAATCGGGGGTCCTTAAGAAAAACGCGGAACTGGGCAACGTAAAGAAAAATATTGACGCATTAAGGATTCTTGTGGAAGCGCAATATGAGTCGTTGAAAGAAATCAGGGAAAACCAGAACAAAAACCTAAGCTACATATACTAAAAATAACAGTCAAGACACATTTTCTTTCATTAGAACTAAATTAGAAAACCACGTTTTAGCACTCTAAATTATGCTAATACTTAATGGACCGGTGGGGATTCGGACCCCAGACCTCCTGAGTGCAAGTCAGGCATTCATACCAACTGAACTACCGGCCCTTACTTAGGTTATCTCGGATGCTTTAACGGTTCCTTGATATTTAGGTTTTATCTGCAAAACAAACGTCGCAATTTCAAAAAACCTTGAAAATCATAAAAAAATATAGAATGAATAAAAGATTGAATGTTAAGCATTAGAAGCTTAATATCGTCTTCTTGGCGGTCGTTTTCTTGACCAGCACTCTCGGCAGTAAACAGGTCTATTCGGATCAGGCTTGAATGGAACTTCACATTCCTGACCACATTCAGAGCAAACTGCCTTGTGCATCTCTCTATCGGACATTAACTATTTCAACTCCTTCTTACTGTTTTGCGTGCAAAAATCGCTTTCTGCACAATGCACCTATGCACTGCACAGAAGCATATAAAATTTGCCATTAAGAAAACTAACAAACGCAACCGATCTAAAGGTAGCGTGGTCACGGTTTTGTTAAGACTACGAAACAAGCAGTGGTCTCTACAAAACGCAAAACTGAAAACAGAAAACGATATACTCTAAAAGCAAGATAACTTACCCGTTTTCGGAGAGGCAAGAAATGCTCGAGTTCACAACAGTCAAAATCGATCCGCCAAAAGACTGCAACGTTGTCTTAGGCATGGCGCACTTCATAAAAACCGTTGAGGATCTTTACGAAGCTTTAGTTAACGCTGTGCCGAACATTAAATTTGGAATAGGCTTTTGCGAAAGCTCACAACTATGCCTAGTAAGAAGCGAGGGAAATGATGATGAATTAGAGCGCTTAACAGCGGAGAAAGCCTTAGAAATCGCCTGTGGTCACAGTTTTCTGATCTACATAAAAAATGCTTACCCCATAAATGTCTTAGATAAGATCAAGAAAGTCCCCGAAGTTTGCACGATTTTCGCGGCTACCGCAAATCCACTAGAAATAATAATCGTAGAAACAGCGCAGGGCAGAGGAATAATAGGTGTAGTCGACGGGTTAAAGAGCAAGGGCATAGAAACGGACGCAAACATCAAAGAACGGAGAGAATTCTTGAGAAAAATAGGCTATAAACTATGCTAGTGTCAGGGGAAAATAAAAGCGGCAAGGTGAAGCAAGCGTTGACTTCCGAGCTCCGCAAAGCACGCTTTGTGAAAAATTTTATTCGATTTTTGGGTTCATCACTGAATTGTTAATTCTGGCTGGGCTTCAAACGGGATTTTCTCTTTCATTTTCTCCGCAGCATACTCGATAAGTTGGTTAAATTGCTTGTCTAAGAGAACATTGCGTGCTCTGGACAAAACTTCGAGGCATAAGTCTTTAAATACGAGGTCGGCGCAACCCAATTTTGCGTCATCAACCAACTCTTTGCAAGCTTTGAGGATTTGTTCGCTCATGCGACTTCACCTTGCAGTCGAATACTTAACTCCAAAACATTAAAACACTTATGAATTCACAATACTTATCAAGAATAAGCCTTTTTGCAACGATAAAGTCCTGAAATTCGCTATCGCTCAGAAGTCATTATACTCTGGAACAAATCGCTGTCGATGTTTCCACCAGTCACAACGGAAACAATGATTTTATCTTTGAAAAGGATTTTGTTCTCTATTAGTGGCGCAACAGCTGCAGCACCAGAACCTTCAACAACCTGTTTATCATAATTCCAAAGCAAATAAATCGCGTGTCTCAGCGTTTCTTCCTTCACTAGCATGACCCTTTCAACGTATTTTTGGACAACTTCAAATGTTATTCGTCCCACGTTGCCAGAAAGACCTTCAGCGATGGATTTTGCCTCTGTCATTTGAATATCAACTAGTTTTCCGGCTTTCAAAGACTCGTACATAACGGGCGATAGTTTTGACTGTACGCCGATCACCTGCACATCGGGCCTGTTGCTTTTTATGGCAATGCTTATCCCGGAGATTAAGCCTCCTCCGCCTAGGGGCACTAAAATGGTGTCAACACTAGGGAGCGCTTCGATAATTTCTAATCCGATGGTTCCGTGTCCTGCGATGATTAACTCGTCGTTATACGGAGAAACATAAGCGCATCCATCTTTACGCGCCAGCTCTCTAGCTTTCAGTTCAGCCTCATCATAGGTTTCACCAAATAAGACAAGGTCCGCGCCGTATTTCCTTATGCCTTCAATCTTGATTTTCGGCGTGGTTCTAGGCACAACCACTCTTGCCGAATAATTCAGTTTTTGCGCGGCAAAAGCTACTGCATGACCGTGGTTGCCCGCGGAAGCAGTGATAATACCCTTGCTTTTTTCATCCGCACTCAAATGCAACAGCTTGTTAACCACCCCTCGAGGTTTGAAGGAACTTGTAATCTGTAGATTTTCAAGTTTCAAGAACACGTCGCAACCACATGAAGTGCTGAAGAACTGCGACTGCACGAGAGGAGTACGCTTGATAAAAGGTGCTATAGCTTTTCTTGCATCTTGTATGTTTTTAAGGGTAACCATGGGCATCACCATTAAGTTAATGATTGCGAACTCAACACTGCTAATAGAGAGCAAACGAGAGAAAGATAGTGGAGAGTTTAAGTCGCTTTCTTTGTTGTACAGCCATGGTTACTCTTTTGCTTTTGAAAGGGTTATCTCTATCGTTGAAACCATTCTAGACCTGTTTTCGCCTTCTCTTGGTGGCATCTCTGCTGTTCCGATGGCTATTTTGCCTAATTTCAAGTCTTTTAGGAAACGGCTTCGAGTTATTTCTGCTACGTCAACAGCTGTGGTTATCGCTTTCCCTCTAGCCTTCAGCGTTATCTCTTTAGTGTTGCCTGAAGAGAAAGCTGTTATAATTGCCAGCACATAGTTCATTGGTGGTTTGTTTCCAACGAAGATAACATCTGATATTGGTGCCATTTTTCCATCACTCCTTTTTGCCTGTTCATTGTAGTGTTGGTAACGTTCTATATTATCTCTCCTTAGACATGGAACGTTACTGCTCATATACACAAACTTGCTTATAAACGCAATTCAACAACAGTATGTAGCTTATATGCAAATAAGAAGTTGAATGTACTTGTATTCGGATGATGCGACGGGAGGTCTGCCGAGAGCACTAGTGTGGGTTATTCAGTGGGTGTGGGCGAATATCGTGTCAGGTAGCCTTTAGTGATCCTTGACTTTTTCGGCTTCCAACCCTCTAAACGTTTCTTAATCTCCTGATCCATTAACTCCATTTTCAGGACTCGATTAAAGATATCAATTGTGATTGTATCGCCGTTCTTGATGACCGCGATCGGACCACCCTCAGCAGCTTCTGGTGCAACATGGCCGATGCAAGGCCCTCTCGTAGCGCCTGAAAACCTGCCGTCAGTTATCAAAGCAACGGACTCGCTTAAGCCCATACCCGTTATCGTAGCCGTTGGCACCAACATTTCAGGCATCCCTGGTCCGCCTTTGGGTCCCTCGTAGCGAATGACGATAACATCTCCCGACTGAATCTCATGTTTTCTCATAGCCTCTACAGCATCTTTTTCTGAATTAAAAACTCTTGCTGGACCAGTGTGCTTAAGCATGTTAGGTGAAACAGCTATTGTCTTCACTACAGCGCCTTTAGGAGCAAGGTTTCCCGTCAATATGGCTATTCCGCCTCCCTTGTGGACAGGCTTGGCTAATGGGCGAATGACATTATCATTCAAGACTGAAGCGTTTTTCAGGTTCTCGCGAACAGTTCCACCTGTCACTGTAAGTGCATCTGGGTTAAGTAATTGTGTGAGCTCTTTCATTAAAGCTGGCAAACCTCCGGCGTTGTCCAGATCTTCCATGTCGTAGGGTCCACTAGGCACCATATTACACAGGTGTGGAACTCGCCTGCTTATTGCGTCAAAAACGCTCAAAGGCAAAGATATTCCCACTTCTCGCGCTATAGCGGATAGGTGCAGCACGGAGTTCGTGGAGCCTCCAAGAGCCATATCCACTGCTACTGCGTTCTCAAAAGCCTCTCGCGTTAAGATCTGTGAGGGTTTCAGGTTTTTGCTCACGAGTTCAACGATTTTCTCGCCAGTTTCCTTGGCTATTCTCAACTTTGAAGCATTTGTAGCCAGTGCAGTAGCACAGTATGGCAGAGACATCCCTAACGCCTCGGTCAAGCAAGCCATGGTGTTGGCTGTGAACATGCCGTTACATGAGCCACAGCCTGGGCACGCTACATTCTCTAATCGGGTCAATTCTTCCCTCGTTATTTTGTGAGCGAAAACTTTGCCCATGCCCTCAAAAACGTTGCTTACACCGACTTTTTCGCCATTTAGGCTACCAGACGCCATTGCTCCTCCAGTAACCGCTATGGCTGGCACATCTAACCGTGCAGCAGCCATGAGCATGCCAGGCGTAATCTTATCGCAATTCGAAATCAAAACTACGCCATCCAACCTATGCGCTTGCACCATGACTTCGACGGAATCAGCTACTAACTCGCGAGAAGGAAGCGAATAGCGCATTCCTTCGTGACCCATGGCTAGGCCGTCGCAAACGGCGATTGTATTAAACTCGAAAGGCGTTCCGCCAGCCGTCAAAATACCAGTTTTCACCGCGTCACCAACATCTTTTAAATGTATGTGACCTGGAACAATTGTGGTAAAGCTGTTTGCTATGCCTATAAAAGGCTTAACTATTTCTTTGTCGGTTAAACCCAACGCCTTCAACAGCGCTCTGTGAGGCGCTCTTTCTATTCCACGTTTCATTTCGTCGCTTCTCAATCTTTCTGCCTCGTTGTAATATGACACCAAAAATTTTATATTTAAGCATGCCGCTCTCAACGAGGTTGCAAGTGATTTGAAATGGGGTAT
>CP070714.1:701510-710943 GCA_020350385.1 Candidatus Bathyarchaeota archaeon
ACACAAGGAAAAGCAAAAAAGTTGCTTACCGAGTTGAAAAACAAAGGAGCCGTGTTTGTTAAGAACCAAAATGAGCTTTTATCTCTGCTTAACGTTTCTGAAGAAAAGTTGAAAATAGCCAAAGAGGAAACAGCCAAATTTCTTGATCACCTGAAACCTGAACAACTTGCTAAAGAAACTAAAATAAAGGGTAAGGGTGAGAAGAGTTAAGGAGGACAAGATTGTATGAAGGTTGCTGCGTCATGGAGTGGCGGCAAAGACAGTTGCTTTGCATGTTATAAGGCGATTCAAGAAGGCTTCGATGTTTCTCGCCTTTTAACTATGATGTCAGAACCGAGCAAATCAAGTTTCCACATGATCAGTTCTGAACTGCTGGACGCTCAATCGCAGGCCACTGAGGTTGCGATAGTCAAGTGTGAAACTACTCCAGATACTTACGAGCAGGATTTCAAAAAAGCATTGTTGCAAATGAAAACTGTAGGTATTGAGGGTCTCGTGACGGGAGATGTCTACGACGTTGCCTTGCATGAGGAGGGTTGGCTGGACCGCATCTGCAAAGAAGTGGGCTTAAAACCGGTAAAGCCTCTATGGCATCGTGACACACAACATATTCTTAACGAATTCATAAACGAAGGTTTCAAAGCTATAGTGATCAGAACAAAAACCGAAGTCTTAGGTTTAGAATGGCTTGGAAGGCAGGTGAATAAAAAGTTATTTAACGATTTACTCAAACTTGGGACAGTTGATCCTTGCGGTGAACGAGGCGAATTCCACACGTTTGTAATAGATGGACCATTATTCAAAAAACGCATAAAGATTCTTGAAGGCAATAAAACGACGCTAAACGGCTATGGACGTTTAGAAATCAAACGCTTCGAGATTGAGCCCAAAGGACGGTAACTAAGAAATGAAGAGAATCTTTGATGTGTTACTAGCCCATAATGAATTCAAAGCAGAAGCGTTTATCAGAGAGATTGATGGGAAGAAACCGCTTTTCGTCTGCACCATAGCTACGACAGAAACCGCCAAGATTCCAGGAATCTCTGCCGCTGGTAAATATCCAGAATTAACTGATTACACGCCGCCTGCAGACGCTGAGCTCCTTCTCTTGGGCAAGTGTAAATGCATCGCCGGCGTGCCTATAACTCCTGAAGGGATACCTACACCAGCGTTGATAACCATGTCGGCTTTGAGGCTTGCGGATATACCTGTGCTAGTTGCCAGTGGCGGATTGAAAGTGAAACCTCACATTCCTCTGTTAGATCTGGGCGGAAAGCCCGGAAAGGACATAAGAACTGGAAATGCAGTAGAGGACGTTGAAGAAGTTATCCAAAGAGCTACTATCACCGGAGAAAACTTGGCTAGAACGGCGGATTACCTTGTTATAGGCGAAAGCATACCTGGCGGCACAACAACAGCTTTGGGCGTCCTTTCGGCTTTGGGCGTAAACGCCGAAGGAAAAGTCAGCAGCAGCATGCCAGAAAATCCACACGATTTAAAGACTGAAACTGTTAGAGCAGGTTTGTCTGCTTCAGGCGAAAGTTTCGGCAGTTTGGCTAAAAACCCCGTTAAAGCCATCTCATGCCTAGGCGACCCTATGATACCCGCTTTTGCAGGATTAGTCGTTGGTGCCGCTGCTCAGGTTCCTGTGTTGATGGCTGGAGGAACTCAAATGAGCGCCGTATTAGCCGTTGTAAATGAGTTGAACCCAGACGTTCTGTGCAACGTGGCTATTGGCACCACTAGATGGGTAATAAGCGACCGCTCATCCGATCTTAAGGGCATAGTGGCTCAGATTTCTGATGTGCCGATTCTGGCGGCTGACATAGATTTTGGTTCATCTCGATTTGAAGGCCTAAGAGCTTACGAGAAAGGCATTGTGAAGGAAGGGGTCGGAGCTGGAGGAGCTGCTATAGCGGCGATGGCTAAATTAGGCGGTGCTGTAACTAAGGATATATTGCTTAAGGAAATTGAGAGAAACTATGCTTTGTTAATGGGAACGAAGTGATGAGGCGGGATGCTTAAAGAAGTTAAAAATCTATTGTCGTTTCTCACGATCATCCCATTGAGTATGGACAAGGATTGCTTAACTGACGCTGCGAAGGTTATGTTCCTTTTTCCTTTAGTGGGCGCTTTTATTGGATTGTTGGCTGGGCTATTCGATTGGGTAACTTCTCAGTTTCTTCCCAGTTTAGTCGTCGGAGCATTAGTACTGGGCTTGTTATTGCTAATCACTGGCTTGCATCACACTGATGGCTTGTTGGATTTTGGCGACGGAATCATGGCTCAAGGCTCGGCAGAAAGAAAAATTGAAATCATGCACGACCAATTGACTGGTGCAGGCGGCTTATCATTGGGAATAATGACTTTCTTGATCACCGCCCTCTCTATAGCCGAACTAAGAACGGACATCATCATCCAAGGCTTAATAGTGGTTGAGATTTCAGCAAAGCTCTCCATGGTTATTGGGGCTTGGGCTGGAAAAGCCGTTCACAAGGGAATGAGCTCTTCTTTTATAGAAGCTATGCACGGCAAGAAAGGCACTGCCCGTTTGATCGCTGCCTTAGTTATCTCTTTCGGAATAGCCGTACCTTTGCTGTGGTTAGCAGGCGTCGTAACCTTGTTGGCGGCTATAATGGTGAGCCTAATCATGGTGGGAATCTCTCACAGGCACTTCAAGGGTGTAACAGGCGATGTGCTCGGCGCAACAAACGAGCTCACGCGCATGTTTTCGCTAATCACGCTATTGGCGTTGATAAGATGGGTGTAACCGCACTTGTTATGGCTGGCGGAAAAGGCTCTCGCATGTCGCTCTCAGAAGAGAAACCCTTGCTCAAAATCGGCGGCAAACCTGTCATTGAGCACGTTCTCGCAGCACTTAAAAACGCAAAAAAAGTCAACTCTATAGTTGTTGCGGTAAGCGATTACACGCCCAAAACCGCCAAGCTGATGCTTCAGTTTCCAGTTTCAGTTATCAAAACTCCGGGAAAAGAGTATGTTTCTGACATGCGGTACGCCGTTAAAAACCTCAACCTGCACTCTATCTTGGCTATTGGAGCTGATCTTCCGTTGATCACCGGCGAAGTTGTTGACACTATCGTGGAGAATTATCAGCGGTGCGGTAAGCCTGCCTTGAGTGTTGTGGTTCCAATGGAAACCAAAAAGAAGCTCGGGTTAGGCGGAGAGTACGCGTTTAAAATAGGGAACGTATGTGTGGTCCCTGCAGGAATAAACGTGATTGATGGACGGAGGATTGACGAAGAAGAACTGGATGAAGAATTTTGCCTGCTGGATCGGAAAGAAGTTGCCGTGAACATCAACACTGTACAAGAACTAAGAATAGCTGAGAACTTTTTCGTCAATTCTCTTAACGAATAGTTGTTCGGCAAATCTCCTCTATTTTTTGGGCAATTGCCGTATTGAGAATCTTGTTATCGTCTCCAATAGCCTCTTCCACCTTTGGATCATAAGGAATTTCTGCAAGAAATCTTAAGCCTAGTTTTTTAGTCTTCTGCTCGATGTTCTTCGCAATGTTCATTTTCATGTTTTCCACAACGCCAATGATTGGAGCTTTCACATCACGCAATAAGGTTACCTGTTTCTTCACCGTTTCAAAAGCCAGAAGAGAAGGAGTTGTTACTATCAAGAATTCAATGTTTCTAACAAGCCTTACTAAGTCAAGCAGTGCATCACCTATACCTGGCGGCATGTCAACTACAAGAAAATCCAGTTCACTCCACTGCGTGACAGAAAGCAACTCGATCAAAGCGTTAGAAACATCCGCTCCCCGTAGCGGCGTCGCTTGATCGCCAGAATAGTAGACAAGCGTCATGTAGGCTAGGCCTTTAACGACGGGCGGAACTATGCCTTTCTCCTCTTTCGGCTGTGCATCCTTGGCGCCCAAGATTATGTGGGTTGATGGGCTTGTGAAGTCCAAGTCGAAAAGGCCGACTTTGCAGCCTTGCCTAGACAATGTCAAGGCAAGCGTGGTTGCCACAAGGCTTTTGCCCACTCCCCCTTTTCCGCTTGAAACAACGATAATTCTGCCTATTCTCTTCAGTCTTTCGTTTATCACACTTGCTCGCGGGTCAACCAAGCCTATTTCGCTCCTTTTATGCTTTCAAGCCAGACTCCACGTCCTTTCGTGACTTCAAAGTCTGGGCTGGCACATTTTGGACATTTAATGTACACATGCGCTACTTCAGGAACGAAGTGTATAGCCTCTGCTGTGTTTTCGTCCAGTTTCTGTTTTCTAAAAAGCCACGTGTGCTCGCAAACTCGGCATCTGAGCTCTGTTTTTGCCGTTGTTATTTGGAACTTTGCGTTTTTGAAGCTGACTGGTTTAAGCTGAGAAAGTGCAAATTGGAATATGTCCCGTTCTACTTGCTGTAATTCGCCAATATCAATTGTCACTTCTTTAACTTCTTTTAGCTTTTCTTTTTCAGCGATTCGTGTTGCCGCAGCGATTACTGCTTCAGCTAAAGCCCACTCATGCATAAAACAGCCTAGGGCTAAGCGTCTTTAAAAGAATATTGCAAACGCTTGTGAGGCTTGAAAAAAAGTTATAAGCGGAAAGAGAGCATTAGCTGAGTTCATGCCAAACAAAGTGCACTGTGCTCACATTCTTGTTAAATCTGAGCAAGAAGCCAAAGCCATTCTAGAACGGTTGAAGAAAGGTGAGAAGTTCTCCGCTATCGCTAAAGCTGTTTCACGTTGTACTTCTGGAAAGCGTGGCGGCGATCTTGGGACGTTTACACGGGGTAAGATGGTTAAGGAATTTGAGCGTGCTGCTTTTGCGCTCAAGAAGGGCGAAATTTCCGCTATTGTGAAGACGAAGTTTGGTTGTCACATTATCAAGCGGCTAGAGTAGGCTCATATCTTCTTTAACTCGATATTTTGTTGTTAGGAAAAAGTATTGTTTTTTCTCAGAAGGCAAATACACCATCGATATATCTCTCGCAGATATATTCAAATTAGACGTACGCCAAGAAATAAACAGAATCTCCCGAGGAAGAAACTTGAAATTATGCTAAGAAACCCCGAGTGCCGTATAGACGTAGACAAAGAGACACCAATAAAAAGCAAGATACCGCAAGCAAACCTTTTTCCAGAGACAAAGAGGGCGTTTCAATGACTCAACAGAAAAAACAGATCAAAATAAGCGGAATGCACTGCGCGGCTTGTGCAAAAACAATAGAAAAAGCGCTGTCGAAAGCGGAAGGAGTAAAAAAAGCACGGGTGAATCTAACAACAGAAACCGCCTATGTCGAGTACGACGACGAATACACAACTAAGCAAAAGCTGAAAGACATCATAAGAAACACGGGTTACGACGTACCTGAAGAACTCAAGACGATTACCCTGAAAATCGGAGGAATGACCTGTGCCTCCTGCGCCCAAATCATCGCCAAAACACTAAGGAAAACAGAGGGCGTTAAAGACGCTAACGTCAATCTGGCTACCGAGAAGGCAACCGTAAGCTTCTATCCAACAAAAACAAGCTACGCAAAAATCAAAAAGACCATAGAGGCCACGGGCTATCAAGTTCTCAGAAGAGAAGACAAAAAAACAAGGTTTGAGGAAGAAGCAATTAAAGAGCAGCAAACCTTAACAGCCGCCAAGAAAAAAGCCCTCATTGCATGGGCACTCACCATACCCATCGTGAGTTGGATGCTTCCCGACATGCTTTTCGGAGTCACCTGGCCCAACTCTACAGTTTTCAACTTGGGAATGATCGCACTCGCCGCGCCAGTTCTCTTCTATCCAGGATGGACCACTTACAAGTCAGCCGCCAAAGCCATCTGGCACCGCAACGCGAACATGGACGTGCTTATAATGCTGGGGACACTGGCGTCTTTCCTAACTGGGCCTCCATCTTTCTTTGCTCCTATAGCTAACTACGCTGGAGTAGGCGCAATGATAATGTCTTTCCACCTCACTGGAAGATACATCGAAGCCAAAGCAAAGGGACGAGCATCACAAGCCATAAGGCGACTTCTGGAGCTTGAGGCAAAAACCGCGAGAATACTCAGAGACAGCGAAGAAGTCGAGGTTCCCATCGACGAAGTAGAAGAGGGCGACCTGATGATAGTTCGACCTGGAGAAAAAATCCCGACAGACGGCGTGGTAGTAGAAGGCGAAAGCGGAGTTGACGAGTCAATGGCTACCGGAGAGTCTATGCCCGTGCAGAAAAAGCATGGAGAAAACGTTATCGGCGCCACAATCAACCAACGTGGTCTCCTCAAAGTTAAGGCGACTAAGGTCGGAGAAGATACCTTCCTCTCACAGGTTATTAAAATGGTGGAAGAAGCCCAGGGGTCCAAAGTGCCCATTCAAGAATTCGCAGATCGTGTAACAAGCTACTTCGTCCCAACCGTTCTGACCTTAGCTTTATTAACGCTTGTGCTGTGGCTAGCCTTTCCAACAACCATGGGCAGCGTCGGCGTTTGGGCAAGCCAGTTGCTCCCTTGGGTTGACCCAACTCTGGGCGTAGTCTCCCTAGCTATCTTCGCGACAGTCGCAACTCTGGTTATCGCATGTCCCTGCGCTCTCGGACTGGCAACACCCACGGTTCTGATGGTTGGAAGCGGCATGGGCGCTGAAAACGGCGTCTTGATCAGACGTGGAGAAGCAATACAAACGCTTAAAGACGTCAAAGTGATGGTTTTCGACAAAACGGGCACAATCACCAAGGGACAACCCGAAGTAACAGACACGATCGCAACGGAAAGGTTCAGCGAAAAGGAAGTCGTGAGGTTGGCCGCCAGCGTCGAGAAAGGATCCGAACACCCACTTGCTGAAGCGATCATCAGGAAAGCAGAAGACGAAGGTCTTAAACTGTACAAGCTAAAGCGGTTCGAGGCGGTAACGGGCAGAGGCATAAAAGCGGAGATCGAAGGGCAAAGCACTGTTCTAGTCGGCAACAGGAAACTCATGGATGAAACAAAAATCGACTACAGCGACTTAGAGCCAGAACTCAAAAGGCTGGAAGACGAAGCTAAAACCGCGATGCTTGTTGCCAAAAACAACAAGTGCGTCGGTGTCGTTGCGGAAGCTGATACCCTTAAAGAGGACTCTGTGGAGGCTATTGCGGAATTGGAAAAGCTGGGACTCCAGACTACAATGCTTACAGGAGATAACAGACGAACCGCAGAAGCTATTGCAAGGAAGGTCGGTATATCCAAGGTGTTGGCTGAGGTGCTCCCAGACAAAAAAGTAGCTGAGATACGGAGGCTTCAAGAAGTTGGGCTTGTCGCTATGGTCGGTGATGGTATAAACGATGCACCAGCACTTACCCAAGCAAACGTAGGTATTGCAATAGGTACTGGAACTGATATAGCAATTGAAGCTGGAGACATTGTGCTCATCAGAGGTAACTTGTCAGATGTAGTTAAAACCGTAAAGCTATCT
The DNA here is from genome assembly GCA_020350385.1 of Candidatus Bathyarchaeota archaeon. Taxonomy (GTDB): domain Archaea; phylum Thermoproteota; class Bathyarchaeia; order Bathyarchaeales; family Bathycorpusculaceae. The sequence continues at coordinate 708,921 of CP070714.1, forward strand.
CGAGCAACTTTTCGCAAGATAAAGCAAAACTTGTTCTGGGCATTTTTCTACAACATGCTCATGATCCCGTTCGCCATGTTAGGTCTTGCCCATCCGGTAATCGCCGAGATTGCTATGGCTACTAGTTCGGTAACTGTGGTTACAAACGCAAACCTTCTAAGACGAATTAACATACGACCAGACTATCAAAAGGAGGTGAAATGATGGCGAAAGACCTCGTCTGTGAAATGGACGTAGACGAAAAAACAGCAAAGTACAAGACGACATATAAAGGAAAAACCTATTACTTCTGCGCACCAGGATGCCAGAAGACATTCAAAGCAAATCCAGAAAAGTACATTGGCGGCTCGTCTGGGCATAAAGATCACGGCTGCTGTTGAGCGAATGCTAAGCACTACGCTCAACACTTATGCAGCATTTTTCTCCTTTAATTCTCGAGTTCTATCCTTTTCCAAGGCTTTTTCAACTTCTTCCCGTATAGTGAAGCCACTGATGTGAAGTATTGGCTCTTTTGTTTCGGGGTCTGTAACCATGGTCGCTGTGCACGGATAACTGTGATGTGTCTTCGCAATCGCGTCGTACAATAACTCCTTTTTGGTGGAAACTCCAGCAAGTTTCCGCGCTATGTACCATGTGGAGCCGCAAGGAGCGCTTCGCCTAACAGAAACGTACTCAATTACCTCGTCTTCGCCAATTTTTGTGGTTGAAATCTCTAGTAGAGGACGCCCCACTTTTGTTTCTTCAATAAACCTCGCAATGGTAGGCTTATCCTTTTCGGGTTCAAGAGTGCAGAAAGGCTTTGGAAACGCGCACTCAAGTTCTAAATCTTTGCATTTTTCTTCTAATTGTTTTCTTATGCCCATAGGAACCTCTTGCCAATCCTCAATTGGAGCGATTAACGCTCTAATTCCAGCTTTCTTTATGTGCTGAGGCAACTCCAACAACAAGTCTTTATGTAATCCGGATGCTAGGCAAATGTCAGCCTTCGGCAGTTTCTTCGGCATATATTCTTCCGGGTTATCGATGAACGCTGGCAGGTCAGTTGGGTTCGGCAACTGTACCGCTGCCCGAATGTTGCGCACAAAACTGTAAACATTGTATTTGCAGGATTCACAGTATAGCCCGCAGGATTGACAAAAACAAGGATCATTAATGAGGTTGCGTATTACGCGTTCCATAAAGTCTTTGCTGTAAACAAAAACCAAAGACAAGTTTTCTTCATGGCTTGTTTGTCTTATGTTTAACAGCCCCTAAAATGCGCCGAGGAGCACGTGTTCTGCGAATAAATCCTCATTGAACGCGCCCACAAACTCCACCTTTTCGTTTATAACTACTTTCGGGACGCCAACAACAAAGTATTTCTGCGTTAGGTGAGGAAACTCGCTACCATCTATTACATCGGCCCTGACCATGTCGCTTTCAACAGCCAATTTATGTGCAACTGCCGCAGCGACAGGACAATGATGGCAAGTCAAACTGACAAAAACTTGAATGTGGACAGGTGCCTTGACTTCTGCAAGTATCGCCTTTGTCTTTTCCGACAGGTCTGTTTTGCCCTTTGAGACACTTATAACTGCTTCTATTAAGGTTTGGAGTTCATACCCATAAGGTATCCCGAAAATCCTTACGCCGTAGTCCTTTTTGCCGATAATTGCCATTGCTGGAATCTTGTCAATCCCATATTCCTTTGCCTTGTCACCATCAGCCACAAAATCGTAAACTCTGACCGAGATTTTATCGTTTAAAGTTGCCAGCTCTTGGGCTAATTGGCGCGTGTCAGAGCAGAACTTACACTCGATTTCTTGGGTGAACACCACGATTTTCACGGAATTTTCCATTTTCTCTTTAAACTCACTTGTGAGCAACTCTTTCTTGTCGTCAGGTATCAAACTCATTGCATTCCAATCCCCAACAAGGCAGTTTACTTAGTTTTGTAAGTGGATATTTACTTTATCAAATAATTCCATTTCTCTTACATATTATCTTTGTGAGTTTCATTTCGGTTTTTGCCCATACACATAAC
>CP070714.1:711043-714597 GCA_020350385.1 Candidatus Bathyarchaeota archaeon
GCCGTTCTTGTCTCTCCGTTTTTGGTAGAAGTTGCGCCTGCATATCTTGGTGCCAACGTAGAAACATTTACAGGTGGCGTATCAGGCATTCGGTTGGCGCTACTCTCGACCAAAGTGCTTCCTCTGGAATGGGTAATACCTCTTTTTGCATCTGTGATTTTTTTCTTTTTGTTCTCTAAAAAATACAAAGGCAACTTCTTAACTGTTCCAGCCTTCCTTCTCACTTTATGGATCTTAGTTCCCATGCTCTTTACTCAGGGTTTTTTGGTAGGGATTTACACAGATTATAATCGCTTTTTGTACTTCATCGTCTTGCCCCTCATAATTCTAATTGGGCTCGGGATTGATCACGGGTCAGGTTTCTTCGCGCGTATAATAAACACGTACAAGTCTTTAACGAAGAGAATGTCTCAAACTGCCAAAAGCACCAACAAGACAAGTTCGAAACGCTTGCCACGCCTGTCTCGCAAAAACATATATTCTGGATTTGTTCTCGGGTTCTTGTTGTTTTCGTTTTTAGTTGTGCCAATCTTCGTAACTCCCTTTCAAGGTACGGTGGTGCAAAGCTTTTACCAAGTTATGAATGACCCAGGATATGAAGCAATTCAATGGGCTCGGCAAAGCACTCCAGTTGGCTCGATATTTGTTTCTGATGCTCTCTACGGGTGGTGGTTTTCAGGTTTTGCCCAGCGACCAACCTTAAGCGCGGTTGATCCCCAATATTTAATACTTGCCCGTGAATTTGAACCTGCAAAGACAGCCAAGAGCCTGCTTGACACGAATTACATTATGGATAACGGTTTGATTCAAGTTCGAGAGGATGGCGGCTACATTGGAAGGCATAATCCGATGTTTCTGGCTAAGCTTAACTGGACGTATTTCCCTTATTCGTTCTTGAACTTTAACAACAGCAAGACGAAAATCCAATACCGAATAGGCGATAGCTTACAATTTCTTTATTTAAATCAGCTGCCGGTAAGAGAAATGCGAAGGGAAAATGACACTGAACATGCCACAATCGTTATTGAGAAAGGCAATAGCTTCTTAAATTACACTCAGTTAACAACAGTTTACAAGGGAGTACGGTTTGCTAACATGTCTATAACAGTAGAGAGTACTGTTGAGTACGTTTCTCTGGATTGGGTTCAGTTCTTTCTGAACAGCAAAGGCAAAGTAATACAACCAATGCAAAATAAAACAGTTGGCTTGCTGGATGAAGGTGTGAAAGCTTTTGGTCAATTAATTTTCAACGAGGAACAACCAGACGTGGAAATTGTCAATGGTGAGAACCCTTGCATCCTAGGATTGCTTTATAACTTGCAGGGCGAATCCAAAGGAGAAATCCAGATTTCAGTAAGCGCTTATTCAGTCACGGATGATCCACGATTTTACCAAGATCCAGAAACCAAATCAGGCTACTTCAACAAAATCATCAACGACAACCTCAATTCTTCGCAAGAACAAGTCTCTGACCTACCGCTTGATGTCTTCGATTACCAGAAATCAATGAACGACTGGAACATCTCATACATCGCCTGCCGCGATTCTGAACTAATCCCGAAATTTGCAAATGACCCTGCTTTTAGTTTGGTGTTTATTAACAATAATGTGGCAATATTTATGGTGAAAAAGGGCTTCACCTAGGTGGGTGGGGAACGACATAATCGCGTTGACACTTACTCCTGAGAAGAAGAAAATCCTAGAGCTTGTGTTCGCAGCGGTTTTTTCAGCTGTGATAGTGGTACTCTTCTACTCCATCATATCAATGAATGGTCTGGTTCTGGGAAACGACCCTGCTGTCCATCTGGAAAAAGCCCAGATTTTCTTGCAGACTGGAAAAATACCGTTGGAAAACCTAGGTTGGACTCCTCCCCTCTTCCAGATCCTGCTTGCAATGCTTATCTCTTTCACAGGCGCAACCAGTTTTGCGCAACTAATTCTTCTGGAAAAGGCGTTGGCAGTGCTTATTGATTGGCTGCTGTTTTTCTCGGTTTATCTGATTGGCTCCAAGTTTTTCGGCAAGAAAATCGGGGGTATAGCAACTGTTTTGTTGCTTTTTTGTTTCCCGATGTATGAACTCAACTTGTGGGGCGGCTACACCACCGTTCTCGGCTTGGCGTTCATGTTTTTGCTGTTCCTGTACCTGCCCTTTGCAATGAAGAACTTTGGGCATATCGTAATTGCTTTCTTTGTGGCATTTTCTCTGGTTTTGTCTCATCAACTAACCGCGTTTTTAACCGTACTAATTCTTCCACCGATTATCCTGTTCATGCTTATAAAGTCTCGAGGTACCCATATCAAGGCGCTCATCGTCGTGATTCTGGGCGGTGGACTAGCGTTTCTGCTGTACTATTCCCAAGCGATGCTGCCCTACCTCGGAGTCCTTATCGAGCACGTTTTCTTCATGCAAAGAACGATGGCATATCAGATTCCAGCGACCACTCTCAGCGCTTTTATGGTGAACTTCGGCTTTGTGTTCATAATTTCTCTCGTCGGCATCTTTGTTGCTTTCTTTAACTTTAGAGCGAAAAAGGAACTTCTACCTTTCCTAATCCTGTTCTTGAGTTTCCTTGTCCCGTTCGTTCTGGCAGAATCCCACTTATTTGGGCTATATCTGCCTTTTCAATGGTTTGTTTACTACTTGACGCCTCCAATAGCTGTTCTCGCGGCTGTTTCAATAAACTTCGCAGCTGACCAAGTTTCAGCCTTCTACCTTAAGCATGAAAATAATTGGAAGAAGTTTAGGTTGAGGGCAGTCACTGTTTCCGTGGTTGCTCTAGTGTTTTTGCTGTTTGTGTTTCGCTTTGGAACCGTCTACGGGAAAATCATGGAAGGAAGCGTGTACTATTCAACATCCGATGTGAAAGCCTATGACGCTGGCGTTTGGCTTAGCACCAATTTTCCTGATGAAGCAACAGTGGTTGTGACAGATGTTCCTGGATTTTGGTTTAGATTATTTTCAGGTAAGACTGTAATCGCGGCAACTGATCCTATAATAGAACGAAATGTGGTTTCTGAGTCTGTTCTGGACTTATCTTACGAACTTGAACATCCGCTAACTCTAGTTAGGGCGTATGAAGCGAAAGGCGAGATTTCTGACGAAAACTACGTTTCCATAAACGATGTTTGGACCATGGTTTCATACTCATCGGGAGACGGAAACTTCATTTCATATTCTGCAAATGGCGTTGACAAAGAAACAGCCCTTTCTGGTCTTAATAGAGAGATAGTCTTTGAGGACCAAGGTTCTCCCAAGAAGCTGGTGTTGCACCACTTCAACGATGAGGTTAACATTACTCAAACAATTCTAGTTCAGAATGACAGTTACCCGATAAATGTTGCTTGGACGCTATCTCCTCTAGAAAGCCAGATTAGCAATGTTGCATTGTACATGAGTTCTTTCTTTGATCTTCACTTCTCATTTGAGAAAGCGTACATCCCGGGAGTGCTGGACTGGGAGAACCCATGGAGTAGACCTTCAAACTCTCAGGGAAACGATTGGGCAGTTGTAAATTTCTCACGTTCAACCTTAACAGACAATTACCTTGGTTTCT
>CP070714.1:714697-729036 GCA_020350385.1 Candidatus Bathyarchaeota archaeon
CTAATAAACGCGGGAGTCTATGTTCTAAATCCAAAAGTTTTCCAGTATATCCCAAAAGGCAAAGCGGTTTCGATGGAACGTGAGGTTTTCCCAAAACTAGTCGAAATAGGCGCCCTCTATGGACACGTTTTCCACGGCTTGTGGATGGACATAGGCAAACCAGAAGAGTACTTGCTGGCAAACAAAATTCTCCTTGATTCTCGTGCCAACAGGCAAAAACACAAAATTGCAGGCAAATTTGAGTCAAAAAATCCCATTGCCTTAGATAGAGGAGTTTTCATAGGAGAAAAATCAATCATTGGACCGTACGCCGTTTTGGGGAAGAACGTAATCATAGGGAAAAATGTGCGTATAGCAGAGTCTGTGATTTTTCAAGACGCAAAAATTGATGATTTTTCGTCGATAAATGGAGCTATTATAGGCGAAGGTGCCATGATCGGAAAGAAAGTCAGAATTGGCAAGGGCTGTATCATCGCTGACCAAGCAAAAGTTAAAGATAACGTTTCGCTCGCAGAAGTTGCCGTTTGCCCTGCAAAGGAAGTTTCTAGAAATAAATTAAAATCCAAGATTATCTGTTAAACAGTTGGAGAAGAGAGACTATGGGTTCAAACAAGCTTTTCGGAACAAACGGCATCCGCGGAGTTGCAAACAAAGAATTGACCCCAGAAATGGCGGTAAAAGTGGGCTCAGCTATTGGAACCTTTTTTAAAAAGAAGAATCTGTTGCTGGGACATGATGCCAGAACTAGCGGTCCAATGTTCGCTAGGGCGGTTATCTCTGGTTTAACAGCTACAGGTTGCAACGTTTTCTTCGCTGGAATGGCTCCTACGCCCGCACTGCAATACGCGGTTAAAAATCACTGCATGGACGGCGGAGTTATAGTAACCGCGTCCCATAACCCGCCGCATTATAATGGTATAAAAGTCATCTGGAACGACGGCATAGAAATTTCTCATGAACAAGAGATTGAAATAGAAAAGATATACTTCGAAAACAAACAAGTACTTGCTGAGTGGAATGAACTAGGAGCAAAACACGAGTTATCTGAAGTGAATGACGAGTACATCGAAGCTATAAAAAAGCACATTGACATAGCCAAAATAGCAAAGAAACATTATCATGTTGTTGTCGACGCGGCTAACAGTGTAGGCGCCTTAACTGCTCCACGGCTTCTACGAGAATTAGGTTGCAAAGTTACCAGCATAAACGCAAACATTGATGGAACGTTTCCTGGAAGAACGCCCGAGCCGCGTCCAGAAAACCTCAAGGAAATAGCCGTAACCGTGAAAGCGGTAGGCGCAGATTTAGGCGTAGCCTTCGATGGCGATGCTGATCGGTCGATCTTCATTGATGAAAACGGCGAAGTTTATTGGGGAGACAAGACCTTTGCACTGATTGCAAAATACTTTTGGAGGAAAAATCCTCACGCGAAAATAGTCACTCCCGTTAGCTCTTCAACACTTATCAAGGACATTGCAGCCGCGAATAAAGGCGAAATTGTATGGACCAAAGTGGGGAGCGTTACTGTTTCGCAAACAATGAAAAAAATAAAAGCCAAATTGGGCGGAGAAGAAAACGGTGGAGTCTTTTACGGTCCTCACCAATCAGTCCGCGACGGAGCCATGACCACAGCCTTGATTCTGAATATTATGGCTGAAACGGGAGAAAGACTTTCAACGCTTATCTCGGAGCAACCGCAATATTTTATTGAAAAGGGAAAGGTTGAATGCCCAGAGGACAAAAAAGAAAAGGTGCTCGAAAAACTGCTTGAACAGGTGAAAGGCTCAAACATAAATACCTTTGATGGAGTAAAAATATGGTTCGAAGACAAAAGCGCCATTTTAGTGAGACCCAGCGGAACCGAACCTATTTACAGACTATACGCGGAAGCAAAAAACCAAGAAAAAGCATTAAAACTAATCGATGACTACAGTTCAAAACTTAGAAAAATCCTCAAAACCATTTAACAGCAAAAAGAAAATTTGAGAGTAAATTGGAGAAGACTGATTAATGCCTGCAATTCTACGCATGAAACCAGAAGAAATAGACACAATTGAAAAACGCGGAAAATACACAGTGAGCGTAGTAGGCTGCAGGCAAATAGGCATTCTTTACGTCATTGCCTTCCTCGACGCAGGTTACAAAGTCATAAGCACAGACGCAGATCAAAGCCTAGTAAAAAGCTTGACAAAAGGAAAAACATCTTTTGCTGATCGCGAAGTTAAATCTAAATTGAAGCGTTTTGCGAGAAAAGGACAACTAAGCGCAACAAGCGATTTGAAAAGCGCAGTTTCACAAAGTGACATAATTATCATAACGATTACTGCGAAAATTGACGGAAAAAAAAGTTCTGATTATTCGGAAGCCAAAAAAAGCTGTAAGCAAATCGGTGCAACACTCCGTCGAGACACCCTGGCAATTTATGCGGGCATAGCTGGATTTGGTTTCACCGAAGGAGTAATTAAAGAAACTCTCGAGAACGCATCAGGGCTCAGAGTGGGTGAAGACTTCGGTCTAGTCTACAACCCCATCCATATTTCAAATGCACAAATCATGAGACCAATTAGCAACCAAGAGTTAAAGATTGCCGCGATAGATAAAACAAGCCTAAATACGGCTTCAACAGTTCTAGAGACAATAACAGAAAAAGGCATAAAAAAAATATTTGGCATAAAGACATTAGAGGCAGCCGAACTTTTTACAGTAGCAAAAAGAGATGCAAATGTAGCTTTAGCTAACGAGTTGGCTGTTTTCTGCGAAAACGCAGGACTAGACTACTTCGAAATTCTAAGATTCTTAAGCCCAGAACTGCAGGAAACGTACTTCTCTCCAACGATTGCAGAAGAAGAAAGCCGGAACGGAACATACCTCTTGCTTGAAAGTGCAGAGAGTCTTCCCACTAAGCTTCGGCTAACCGCACTTGCTAGGCAGATAAATGAAAAAATGGTTAGACATGCAATCAACCTAACACAGGATGCACTGAGAAGTGCCGGAAAGACGCTTAGAAGAGCGAGAGTTGCTCTGCTGGGCAGAGCGAAACCAAAAACAGCAGCCCTATTATTTGCCAAAATGTTGGAAAAAAAAGGCACAAAAGCCAGTCTCTACGACCCCTCGCTTTCAAAAACTGAACGAGCAAATATGACCCGTATGTTCAAAAGAAGCTTAAATGAGGCGACAGAAGGCACAGACTGCGTAGTGATATTGAGTGAACAGGCCCAGTTTAAACGTCTAAATCTTAAGAAGCTGCGAGCTGTAATGAAAACACCTGCAGCAATCGTTGATTTAACAGGAATTATTGAACCTCAAAAAGTTGAAAAAGAAGGTTTCATATATCGTGGTTTAGGAAGGAGAGCAGAAAAGAAATGAAAGAGCTGGGCGTGGCAGTAATAGGAACAGGGGGTTGGGGAAAAAATCACGTAAGAGTCTACAAAGAGCTGTCTTCCACTAAACTCGTGGCTATTTGCGACATTAATGCAGAAAGAGCGAAAGATATAGCCAGCCAGTTTGGCGTCAAAGCTTACACAAACAGCACGCGAATGTTGAAAAATAAAGAAATCGAAGCAGTAAGCGTGTGCACTTGGTCAACTAAACTCGCCGGAGAAGCCCTCAAAGCTCTAAAAGCAGGAAAACACGTTTTAGTTGAGAAGCCCATGGCCACAAACACGAAGCAAGCAGGGAAACTTCTGGAAACCGCTGGAAAAAACGACTTGCACTTGACAGTGGGCTTCTTAATGCGGTTTATCCCAGGACTCCAACACATTCGAGAGGCAGTTGAAAACAAAAAAATCGGAGAACTTGTGTGCGCTACTGCAAGGCGAGTTTCTCAGTGGCCCGAAAGGATAGGCGATGTAGGAGTAGTTAAAGACACGGCAATCCACGACATAGACGTTATGCGATACATTTTCGATGAGGACCCAATCACCGTTTACGCAAAAACAGGGAACATGAAACACATAAAATTCGAAGACTACGCCCAAATAATGCTAACCTACAAAGACGGAAAAAGCGCGTTCATAGAATCTAACTGGCTAACGCCCTACAAAACCCGAGCGCTAACAGTTACTGGAAGCAACGCGATAATGAGATTGGACTACATGACACAAGAACTGTGGATCGAAGAACCAAAAGAAAACTTGCAGCCGAGATATCCATGGCAAGAGCCTTTAAAACTTGAGCTTCAACATTTCGCAAATTGCATATTAGAAAAGAAGAAACCCTTGATAACTGGAGTCGATGGCTTAAAAGCCTTGCAAATCGCTGAAGCAGCACTGCGGTCCTCGACAAAAAACAGAGCAATAAAACTGAGATAGCGCCCTATCCTTGTTTTATTATCAATGTTTTAAACTGAAAGGTTTGCCTTCAAAGACTATTTTTTCGGGTACGCTGGCCTTCCATTTCTTTAAAAACGGCAGATCGTCAGCTTCCTTTCGCAATTCATCAGGCAGCATCTCTGGAATTTCGTCGCGTATTGGATACCATCGTAAACATTTGGGGCAGACAATTAACCCTTCAATTACCTCTTCTTTCTCTTCAAAAACATGAAGTTCAAGCGGATGATGTTTATCTATGGGGCAAGCCAGTATTTCCATCAACTGTTTTTTCATTCCACTTCACGCATTCACAGAATGCAGAATTAATTATTAAGATTTGTCCGGAAAGTGCGTGATATGTATGTCTAAAGCCACTTGGTACCAGTTTGGACCAATGCTTCTGACAACACGAGAAAAAGGCAACTTGAAAGCTAAATCCAAACTGGCGAGCTTTTCAGCCACTTTTAGTTTAGTCTTCTCGAATGGTTTTTCAGTCTTCTCGGCATGCTCAAAATCGTAATAGTGTACCCAACCCCCAGAAGCCTTAAGCGCTGACACCGCAAAATGCAAATATTCGAAGGCTTTTTCAGGCAAAGGCATCAAAACCCGATCCGATAGGCCATGTAATTGGCTGTTGACAATTTCTTTTGAGTCACCCAATATCGGGATTACCTTATTGTAAACTCTGTTAAGTCTTATGTTCTCATGCATGAACTGTATTGCCATTGGATTAACATCTATTGACAACACTTTTGCTACGTTTGCATGTTTAGCGATTATTATGGAAAAACAACCGACACCCGCAAACATGTTGACAACAGTTTCGTTTGGTTTCACTATTCCAGCGATACGCATTCTTTCATGTGAAAGCCTTGGAGAAAAATAGCATTTTTCTACATCGACAGAAAAAAGGCATCCGTATTCCTTGTGAATTGTGCTTGTTTTATTTTCGCCTGCCACATGCGTTAAGCGGCGAAGCCTAAAGTCTCCAACAACGGGGCCAACTTGAACCAAAACAGTTTTCACGTTCTTGTGAATGTTCATTATGGTTTTTGCCACATTCTGAGTATTCTCAGGAGAAACACTGGACACCCTAATTACAGCAATGTTGCCAATGATGTCATAGGAAACATAAGCTTCACGTGAATCCCCGGAAGAAGGAACAGTGAAAGGGTTTTTTCGCAACCGTTTCCTCAATCTTCACCCTCGAAATTCAAAGTTTACTGGAAACATTTAAAAGCAAAATACTTTTCCTTTGTAGAAGAGGTAACTTCCATGGAAAAAACAGGAATTGTCTACGAATGCATTAGATGCGGCGCAAAGGTTCCGTCTGCGGAACTTGAACTGCGCGGCGGAGAAATAAAATGCACAGTCTGCGGCTACAGAGTTCTTAAAAAGATAAAACCACCAGTAGTCAAACGTGTGCAAGCCAAATAAAGAGAGGTTAAATGAACCTCAAGATTCATGAGCTAAATGACATATCTTGCTTTGATAATGGTTTTAGAAAAGTTCTCTTTCTCCAATCTTGCGTAGCGCTTTTCCTCGAAGCTTTATAGTGTGGCCTATTACCTCTTCAGGGGCTTTTTCAATAGTTTTGCGTTTCACAGTTTCTCCACAGATTCCTCTCGGCAGCAAGCGCCTCTTAACGCAGAGGGCGTATGTGCAGTTCGCAACGTTACACATCTCTTCAGTCCATCTGCACCATGCAGAGTCACGGCGGCAGAAAACAGAGTTTTTGGCACATTTGAAATATTGACATATGGGAGAACAAGCTTTTGTTTGAGCCAACAGATACACCTCTATTGTTATTCATAAAAATTGAATGTTGCGGTACATTCCCAAAAAAAGTATTTCTCTTGGAAGCCATATAAACTTTTTTATTTCCGACTCATGATTACACATTTAACTTTCACGGTTAGCAGGCTTGATCCGTTTCCTTCTGTAAATTTCTAGAGAGAGAAACAGTAGTATCGCCGCAAAGATTATGATAAAAGTTGCTAGCACACTGCTCTCAATTAGGAACGGCCCTAAGAGGATGTACTTGGCCATTTTGATTTGTATTGCTGTCGGTTCCTTGATCTGGAGGTTCACTGCTTCATAGGAGTTCTCCATTCCTGCGGGATAGGCGATTATTTGGATGTTGCCGCCAATTATATCGCTAAATGTTGTGGTTCCATCGATCTGTGTAATGGCTGTCTGTGTTCCTATTCCCGGTCCGTTGAGCTGGACGTTTATGTTAGGGATTGGCTGCGCGAAATAGTCAATAACAGTTACCCATACCTGAATGTTGTAGAGACTACAGCGAATTTTGTGCTGTGTGTCGCTAAAAACTTCAACAACGGTTTCATTCAATAAAATATTCTCTTTGTAAACTCGTAGCCTGTACTTTCCGAATGTAACTTCCACAGCAACTATCCCAGAATTGTCAGTTACAACTCCGTAGAATAAGCCACTTGTTAGTTCAGCCATTTCTATACGCGTATCAGGAATCGCTACCATACTGTAATCTAGTACGGTAAGTGTCAGATTTTGACTTGGGCACAATACTAGTACTCCAGAAATTGGCTGCGCTGGGAGAACACTGATGCTGTTGTTTTTTATGTTGAAAACTAGGCCGTAAATAGAAGCATTGATGGTGTAACTTATTCCAGCAAGAGTGGAGTTCAAAGTAAAAGTTCCCGAAAGATCTGTTTGGCCCGAATCGCTACCGGTTTTTGATAGGCTTTCTTTAGTTGTTACGTATTGGTATGTGATGTCTAGATTAACGAAGGATATTAAATTCCCGTTCTTATCTTGGACAGTTATTTTAAGGTTGGTCAACTCACACTGTAAATCGAACGTACCCGCTCCAGTTATAGTTGCAGGTATTTCGCCAACTTTCACACCATTCCAGAACGCGCTTATAGTATGATTTCCCCTTTCAAGGTTTATACTGGCTATTCCATCATTTCCGCTTGTGCTGTTATACCTAGTGCTCGCCGCTTGGTCAAGAGCTTCCACCACTATGAGAGACACAATATCACCTGCCAAGTTTAAAGTTCGGACCTTGACTGGATAGCCTGGAACGGTGAAAAGTTGTGAGTCAGGTATGAGCTTAGGCGTATTCTGCGGTGTTATGGTTATATTGTAGTCACCAATTACCGCGTTGGATGGAACCGTCCAATTGGCGTTAATTATGCCTTCGCTTGAAGCAGTCACCGCTTCAGAGTGAACATTAACGCCCGTTTCGGCGTATGTAATGGATATTGCCGCATTTTCGTTGGGTTGATACCCTATCGCGCGCATTGCCATGGATTGGCTCCTGTGGTATACGCTCAGGTCGGTGAAACCCACGGAAAATTGATCTATCGCCAATTGTTGAGTCTTATTAAAATACACTTGGTATGAACCCGCAAAATCAGTAAGTGAGCCTTCAGGCTGAAAAGTGGGGTCCGGATAAGTGAGTTGAGCTTGTGCGGTTCCTGTTTGGGTCGAGCTTGAGAGCGTAATTAGCTTTGAATAATTTGTGTTGAGAGGGGCTGGAAGGATCACGGTTATGTTCGCATAATATTCCGTATCTGGTTGCCCTCCTGTGAGAGTAACATTTAGTACAACATCATTCCCTTCCTGCAGTTGTGCAGGTGCAGAAGGAACTAGTGCTTCGATATTATACGCAGTTGAAATACTAAATTCCTGAGTAGCGTTAACATTTTGGGCGAAATCTCGCAGGATTATTGAATAGTCGCCCCTTGGAAGGGCAGGAATTGCGAAGTTTGCATTTACGTAGAATCCTTCTGAATTGTTGCTAACAACAAGTTTGTTGCCAAACCAAATTTGGTACTCACCATCTTTGGTGTTGATAGTACCTTGAAGGTTAACGTTTTGAGATACAACTCCTTGTCCCTGAGGGCTCACTAAATAAATATTCACGCCAAGTTGCCCTAAAACCAGTGAGAGCGGCATGAAGAAAAAGGCAACACTCATTAAGATTAAAAGAGTAACGCCAACAGTTTTTTTCCTCAAACCAAACTTCTCCCATATAGGGCAGATTTTCATCGCGATTGAACATTTACTATTAAGAGAACATTTTAAACTTTGCCTTCTTGATGAGAAGGCAATCTCCATAATGGTTTCTTTATGCTAGAAATGCTAAGAGGAAATAAGCGGTAGACGGAGTTGGACGAGCTATTATTGAGTCGTTCAAAACTGTTTTTTAGACGAGCTATTTTATTAAACGGTTTCCATTAGTCTATGCCTAAAAAATATCACCATGGGTCCGTGAAGCACCTTGGAGAATTCGATTCCGTCATCGCTATTGCAAGCATTAAAGAAACAAAGGTACCATCTCATAGGCAAGCATTCAGCGGTTAAAAGGTGCAGATGGCTTTATGAAACTTTAATTCACGACAGACCATGCTACAAACAGAAGTTTTACGGGATAAAAACACACCAGTGCATCCAAATGACGCCCGCCCTTTTTTCTTGCACACAACGATGCCTGTTTTGTTGGAGAGCACAAAGCGGCGACCTACAAATCAAATGGGACGAAATGAAATTGCCAAATTGGGATCCTCCTGAAGAAATTGTACAAGAAACCTTAAAGGCGCAAGAGGCGATCTTAAGCGGGTACAAGGGAAATCCGAAAACAAACTGGAAGAAGTACACAGAAGCCTTAACGCCACGTCACGTTGCCATAAGTTTGACCGGTGAACCAACGCTTTATGAGTCTCTAGGAGAGTTAATCCGCACATTTCACCATAAAGGGTTTACCACGTTTCTTGTGTCTAATGGCACGGTGCCATCTAAACTTGCGGAATTAAGCGAAGAACCAACACAGCTCTATATATCTGTCTGTGCGCCAGATGAAAAAGTATTCAGACGTGTTTGTCGCCCCCAATTCCCAAACGCTTGGGCGAAGTTGAATGAGACTCTTAGTTTTCTGCCGAGTTTCCATTGCCCCAGCGTGATCCGCATGACATTGGTGAAAGGGCTCAATATGGAAGTTGCCTTGGGATACACTGAACTTGTTGAAAAAGCCAATCCCACGTACATTGAAGCCAAAGCCTATATGCATGTTGGTTTTTCAAGTCTTCGTTTAGATTATGAAAAAATGCCTGAGCATAAAGAGGTTTACGATTTTGGGATGCGATTAGCAGATAGAACTGGATACACTATTATAGACGAATCAGTTGAAAGTCGTGTGGTATTATTGAGCAAACGTGAAAAACCTATACGTTTTGGGTCTCCCTAGACGATATTACATTCATGGCAAACAAATCAATTTTTAGATTCTATCTAATAAGGTTAATAAAGTGAGGGGAAAATGCCGTAGATAGGCTTAAATAGGTATTTAGATGCCCCTGTACTTGAACCGAGGGTTTAATTTAAAGGGTTATGACTGATGGTTAGTGAAGGGAGAGGGCGATTGTTCAGGAGAAAAGACGGTAAGTACCTAATTTACTTGCCAAAAGACCTAGCAGAGGACAGCATGTTTCCATTTAAGGGAGCAGAATCCATATTTGTCAAAGTAAGTTTCAAGCTAGGAGACGACAAACTCCTTATTCAAAAATGGGTAGCACTGAAACATCCAGAAACTTAGAAGTACAAAAAGAATAGCGCCCCTCTTAATTTTTTAATAATATAAATAACTAATCAGTTGTGTTTTACTAAATCAGAGTGGTGAAGACTTGGAGACGTTAAAAATCATCTTAAAAGAAGTGGAAAAAGAGCTTATTCATAAGGATGAAATGCGAGAAAACGCGCAGCAAAGCATGCGAAAAGCAACCAGCCTTTCCAAACAAGCCATATTCTTTATTCACCAAAAAAGGCATAAAGAAGCAAGAAAACTTATCGAAAAGTCAAAGGAAATCATATCCAAACTTAAAACGTTAGCTAAAGAGAACCCCGACATAATCTACAGCGGCAGGTTTAGTGCGGCGCTTCAAGAGTACTCCGAAGCTAGCATATTTCTAGAGTTAATCCAAAACTCACGTTTTGTCACACCAACGGAGATCAACGTACCTTCTTCAGATTACGTATTGGGTTTAGCGGATGTCGTCGGTGAATATAGGCGCTTGACCTTAGACGCATTACGCGAAGGAAATGCTGAAAAAGGCGAGAACTGCTTGAAAACTATGGATGAAATCTACATAGAATTAATGGCTATGGATGAAGCATATATGCTTGTCCCAGGACTCAGAAGAAAATGTGATGTCGCACGAAGAATTATCGAAAGCACTCGCGGAGACGTTACTCAAGAAGTGCGAAGAAAGTCACTAGAGAACTATTTGAAACGGCTTGAACAAACGCAGGGAAGAAAGCGACAGTCCCGAAAAGGCTAGACAATGCGCCCTACTGTTGCTGCGATTCACAGATTTTCTATTTCGAAAGCCCATGAAACACAATTGCGTTTGTCTCGGAAAATCATTCATGAAGACCGATTGCCGCAAAAAATCAATTGCATCGCGGGCATTGATGTCGCGTATTCTGAGCAACTAGCTATAGGCGCCGTAGCAGTTTTGGATTATGAGTCTCTGGAACCATTAGAATTTCAAACAGCTACATGTAAAGTGCAATTTCCGTACATTCCAACTTTGCTTTCTTTCAGGGAAATTCCTCCAACAGTTGCTTGTATTAAAAAGCTCAAGTTGCAACCTGATGTTTTGCTTGTTGACGGTCAAGGAATTGCACACCCGTACGGATGCGGATTTGCCAGCCATCTCGGACTTGCGATGGGAAAACCCACCATTGGGGTGGCAAAAAGCAGACTGATTGGCAAACATAAAGAAATTGTGGGAGACGACTTTCTCGTTCAAAAAGAACGAGTCATAAGTGCAGTTGTTACAACAAAAGTGGGGGCAAAACCTGTTTACGTCAGCGTTGGCCATCTAATATCGCTTGGAACAGCCGTGAAAATTGTAAAACACTGTGTGCGTAACAGCCGAATTCCCCAGCCGCTTCTGCGCGCTCACAGACTAGCATCAGAAGAAAAGAAACGGATAATCCGGAAATCGAAGGATAAAGCATGACGAGCGTACAAAACCACTGAAGTTGACATAAAAAGGAAAGACGCAAAAAATTTAATAGTTTTTATCGCGTGAAAACTTGGGTGGGCGTTGAAAAATGGAAATCTCGTTTGAAGAATTTCAAAGGCTTGATATACGCATAGGAAAAGTTATAGAGGCGAACCAAATTCCCGGTTCGAAAAACCTCATAAGAATTTTGGCTGATTTTGGAACTGAGAAGAAGCAAGCAGTCGCGGGACTCCTACAGTGGTACAAACCGCAAGACCTCATCAACAAGAAGTGTGTTTTCATACTTAACCTTCAAAAGCGCAAAATTATGGGTGTGGAATCGCAATGCATGATATTGGCCGCTGAGGACGAGAAAGGCAATGTTGTGGTGCTATCTCCAGAAAAGGAAGTCTTGGAAGGAAGCAGAGTCCATTGAGGTTGGTTATTCTTTCTTAACGCAAAAACGCAACAATGGGTATAGCTTTTTCTTTGTTTCCGACGAGATATGTAACCATATCGGCGTCCAAATCAAGCCACTTCGCAATTCCGGCACCCATATCGACATTGTTTCTGAAAATGATTTTTAGGTAAGGTAGAACCTCCTTCGAAGCGCGAGTAGCGGATATGTGACACTTACGCCTGATTTTGAAGCCTATGCGCGATTGCATCGCCCGTTCAGCCTTGGACCTAGACAGCATCAGAATGCGACTTGGAAACCTGAACGGCACCCAACCGTGAACCTTTGAGTTCTGCCTTGCCATAGCTACGCCCGCCGTCATGTAATCAATCACGTAACGAGTAAAACGCCAATCTCGACTGGAACGGATCCTGCCGCGGTAAACATCAGCTATTGAAAGAGCATCCATGGCTTGGGCTAGATCGTGTGGGTCAGTGAAATGCGCAGGAACATTCTCGTAAATCCATTCGAAAAGCATGTTTATGTCTACATCAGATATGTCTACTGCTTTTTTCGCGCCCCAAGAAGTTCTGCCGTAAATTATCATTTTAAGCACATTGAAAATGTTTTCTTGCCGATCACGGTAACCAATCCAAGAAACATCATCATATGTTAGGCGCTTTTTCCCTTGAGCCAATGCCTGAAGATCATTAACCGCTGAGCGAACGTCACCCTCCGAACGTTGAGCAATGAACTTCAAGACGTTCTCGTCAGCTTGAACTTCTTCAAGCTCACATATGCGTTTCAGGTGTTTCATTACCCCACCTGCAGGAGGTTTTTTGAACGCTATAAGGAGGCAATAGTTGCGAAGATTTCTGAACCGCGGGTTGTACGCGTTATTTGCGATCAAGACTACGGGGCATTTGGCGGTTTTCACGATTTCAGTGATTGCCTTGACCCCGCCTTTGTCTGCATTTCCCGTTATTCCGTCTAATTCGTCGAGCAAGATCATTCTTTTTCCACCAAACAGTGAGCCGTATTGTGAGGCTAATCCTGCGAAACGCTTTATGGCATCTTCTGTCCTGTAATCGCTCGCGTTTTTTTCCACAAGCTCCATGTGCAAGTCGTTGGCTAAAGCCTCAACGGTGACCGTTTTTCCAACCCCAGGCGGTCCATAAAGAAAAGCAGCCCTCTTTTTGGGTATGCCTTTCTTCCAAGAGTTTATCCAATCACTGAACTTTTTGATGGCTTCTGTATTTCCAACGATTTCAGCGGTGGATTTCGGTTTGTGTTTGACTGCCCATGCCGCGGACAAAGATAGCACCTATTTTACTTTTTTATTTCATAGCCCGCTTCAACAAGCCTCGCTAACAGAGCGCTCAATTGTACCTCCTCGTCTGAACCCTCTACGAGGCGATAATCTATCTCGCCTGCGATGCCTGCTAGCTTTATTTTCCAGAGTTCTGGAATCTCTGTCGCTTTGAAAATCTCTGTGTGAATCTGTCGAATTATGTCACTGCCGGCTACCCCGTACTTTTGAATCATGTCGCGCAACTGCTTTCTAGCACCTAAAAAGTCGCCTGTAATAGCAGTGTTTAGCATTTTTTGCACGTCTGAAGGACTGGCTCTGCCAGTTATCGAGTAGACCAGCTTGGCGTCTACGGGTTTGTTCACTGATGCCGCAGATTGCAGCGTGTTTATTGCTTTTCTGAGATCTCCGCCGCAGACTTCGAAGATTGCTTCAGCGCCGTCAGGTGGCAATTGGACGTTCTCGCAGTCAGCGATGTGCTTTACGTAATTGTCGTGTTCCTCTCGGGGTAGAAAAGCAAATCGAAAAGGCGCACATCTGGACTGAATGGGCTCGATTATCTTGCCGCTGTAATTCGCGCACATTATGAAGCGGCAGGTTTCAGTGTACCGTTCCATTGTGCGCCGTAAGGCTTGCTGGGCATCAGAAGTCATGTTGTCAGCTTCGTCCAAAATCAGGATTTTGAAGGGAATTCCACCAATAGAACGAGACCTTGCAAAAGTCTTCACGGTTTCTCTAACAACATTGATGCCCCTTTCATCGCTGGCGTTTAATTCCATAAGGTGTTCACGGTAACCGTGACCGTAAAGGTCGCGGGCTAAACATAGAGCGGCTGTGGTTTTGCCCGTTCCAGGCGGTCCGGCAAAAATGCAGTGAGGCACATTTTTAGATTTAACGAAACTCTTTAAGCGTTCGACTATTTCTTTTTGGTCGACCATGTCTTCTAGGTGTTTTGGTCTGTATTTTTCAGCCCACATTTCAAAACTCAAATGGATAGGTCTCCTTTTCGTGCTAATTAAATGCTCATAGTGATTATATTTGTTTTGGGCGGATATTTCTGTACATAGCAGCGAGAAGCAATAGACGTTAAGAGGTTCAAAAAGATGAGGTTGATCCTTGGGGATTATTTTTTAAGCCAGTTATTGGCTTTGATATAGGCATCATTTATTTTGCATAATTCAAATTTATTCGCATATAGATAATGCTTAAATAGAATTATAAAGAAGGCAAGCATTTAGTTGGAAAAGGTGTTAAAATGAATTTAAGAAGACCAAACGCGAATGAGTCAACCGGTACATTCAATCGATCAAGGAATGTTACCCCTATGTCCG
>CP070714.1:729136-740862 GCA_020350385.1 Candidatus Bathyarchaeota archaeon
TAAAAGAAAATTGTAAAAAAATATATTCTTGCGAGAGCTACCATTCCTCTTCTTCCGATTTCTCGTACTATTCTTCCTACCATTCGTCTTCATCAAACAGTCCTCTTCACCTCCACTGATGGCTTGGTGCAGTGTAGCTTAGTCTGGAGCGCTTTAAACATTTCCATTCGTCAAACGTGCTAGTCTCCTCCAAAAATACAGACAAAACCGCCGCTTTTTGTCTTGTTCTTTTCTCTTAAAAATTGCCGCTCAAAAGTGTCCATGAACACGGCTAAGCTGAACTGCCATTTACCTGGGGTTTACATCAAGATCTTGGCTACAAATGAAGATGTGGACTCTTTGCGGTCTGCACTCATGTATGCCCAGTACTGATTCAGCGAGCTATATTCGGCACCTATTCTTCCATTAACATCAACCATGGCTAGCTCCGTGACGTTTTAAGTGTTTGAAGAAATCAAAATGGATAAATCCATGGTTGCCAATTCCATTATGGGATGATGTGAGGCGACGGCTTCGAGCTTTCAAGCTGTGAGAAAAGCCATAAACCTACACTGACCCTTAAGGCTAAACATTGATGAAGCTGAAAACCTTGCTTAAGGATTTTAATCTTTTAGCCACAACTTCGCGCGGAAACGATAGACAGATGCACTCTGAATTGCTCTATCTGCTTAAGGAGGAGATGGGGGATCCTGCGCCAGTGGTTGGCAGGACTGGAATCAGAGGCTTGGTTGCGGCAAAAACCGCCTTCGACCCCTACGAGGTCATAGACAAGTTCCGCGCTATCCTGCAGGAGCGCCCATACAAGTTCCGCTATGCACTGAGGATTATTCCGGTCGAGAGGGTTGTGCGCACCAATTTGGATGAGGTGAAACGCGTAGCCACAGAACTCGCTGCTAAAATAGAAGAAAAAGAGACCTTCAGAGTTACAGTCGAAAAACGTTTCACTAACCTTCACACTCGGGACTTTATTGAAGTAGCCGCAACTGGCATTAAGAGAAAAGTCAACTTGGAAAATCCCGATAAAATTTTATTAATCGAAGTCGTCGCGGGGTTAACGGGCATGTCTCTCATAAAGCCCAGCGACGTTTTAGTTGTTGTAAAAGAAAAAATGCTTTGACCCTAATGCCGACTAGAGAGCAAAGCCATTCTCTCGATAACAAGTTTGACCAAAGCCTGTTCGACGTTGTTCTTTTCCATGACTGCTTTAAGTTCCTTCTCATTGATTCCGAAAGCTTCGCGGATTCTCCTAGCTTTTTTCCTTGAAAGGTCGAGAACTGTCCCATCGGGTTCTGCGCCAATAGCCTCTGAAACCGCAGAAAGAGCTTTTTTAACAGAATCAAGGCTCTCACCGATTATAACCACAGCCACATTCGCAGAGTCGCATTTTACTCCCATGAGATCAATGGCCCTTCTAATCTGGCGTTGAGCAGAAGCGTAAAGCATAGTCTCCATCACCACGCTTTTCGAGATGTTTCTTTCATTTTTGAAGACCAGTAACGCGTTCAAGACCGCAAAGTGCAAATGCTGCCAAGTAGCCACC
This sequence comes from Candidatus Bathyarchaeota archaeon, assembly GCA_020350385.1. Classification (GTDB taxonomy): domain Archaea; phylum Thermoproteota; class Bathyarchaeia; order Bathyarchaeales; family Bathycorpusculaceae. The sequence continues at coordinate 730,677 of CP070714.1, forward strand.
AATTCAGCGTCGAAAAACTGAATCCAAACGGGTTGCTGCTTCTCCTTGCGGACTGCTCTCAGCAGTTCTTTAGCATCGCAAATCATTATGTTTCTAAAACCTGCAATTTCCACGTATTTTCCAGTTTCTTCGATGTATTTTAGCAATCTTTTTCCTCAAACACTTCTTTAAGAAGTCTTCTGGATAGTTGTTTGGACAAACCAGCTTTTACCAGATTTGTGATTTCCCTGTTGATTACGTTTTTATTCCCGTGCTTTTCAACGATCTTTTTAATGGTCTCCTTTGTTTCCCATGGAAAAACTATCCAGCAGCTTGTTTCTGTTTCGTAATAGTCTGGCTTAATTGCGCTCCAAGGTTTTCTATACACAGTGGCAATTCTAACCTCTGTTGCGCCTTGTTGCAGGACATGCTCTCTGGCGAGTTGCAAGCTTTTACCCGTGTCAGCAACATCATCAACGATGAGCGCTTTTTTGCCTGTCACAACGGCTGGAACGCCCTGTGTCAAAACTGGCTCGTTTCTGGTTTCAGCAACGCCCAAGTAAAACTCTACTCGGACGGTGGCAAGATCGGGGATTTCAAGAAGATCTGATAAAACTCGAGCTGGAATCCAGCCGCCTCTTGTAATGCCTACAATAACGTCAGGTTCAAAGCCGCTCTGGCGGATTTTATTAGCTTGGTTAACTAGCATATTGCATATTTTGTTCCAAGTAGGAACTTCAAACTTCGCTCTGGATTCCACAGTTTTACCCCTTTTTATAAGATGAGAACTGTTGAAAACTTATAAGTTTAGACTACGGCTTTGGTTGTTCTTCTATCTTACGCGAGTGGTTTTTTGACAGGCTCTTTATGATCGATGCTTTTTATAGGAAAAGTTTTTAGTTTAGTTATTATATGAAACTGTGCAAAAGTGTATAGAGTGATATGAGGTTAACATTATGTCTATGTTTGCAGCACCAGGAGCATATGACCGCGCCATAACAGTTTTCTCCCCTGACGGGCGGCTCTTTCAAGTTGAATACGCCATGGAATTAGTAAACCGTGGCGCAACAATTCTGGGAATCCAATGCCCAGAAGGAGTAGTTTTAGGCTCAGAAGAAAACATAGAAACCCTTGAAGAAGCAGAATATTCATGGAAAATCTTCAAGGTTGACGAACATGTAGGCGCCGCGATAGTGGGCTTGAGTTCCGACGCCAGAATACTTACCGATCAAGCGCGAATATACGCGCAAAGCAACAAGCTAACCTACGACGAACCCATCGACGTGGAAGTTGTAACCAAACGAATATGCGATATAATGCAGATGTACACGCAACATGCTGGTGTGAGACCCTTTGGAGTTTCACTAATCTTCGGCGGCGTCGACAAGAGCGGAACACGCGTTTTCGGAACCCACCCAAGCGGAACCTACAGAGGGTATAAAGCCACAGCTTTGGGCGCTGGAAGAGAAACAGTGATAACAATACTGAAAGAAGAATACCGTGAAGACATGAGCCTAGAAGAAACCAAGAAACTCGCAGTAAAATGCCTAGTAAAAGCCTTAGAAGCTAGACAGTTGCCACCCAGAATAAAAATAGCAATAATTCCCGCAGGAACGAAGAGACTGGAAATGTTAACCGACGAAACAGTAGAAGGCTATATCAAAGAGCTGGGTTCGAGCAAGTGACAATTTAATGAGTGAAAAGTATACCGTTGCACGCTTAACAAAAGATAAAGAGCATTTTGAAATTCTGGTTAAACCCCAGAAGGCATTAGACTACCGTAAAGGAAAAATTGCCAGAATAATAGAGGTTTTAGTAACTGAAACTATTTTCGCTGACGCAAACAAAGGCACGAAAGTCTCCGAGGAGCAAATGCGCAAAGCCTTCGAAACAACAAACCCACTGAAAATCGCAGAGGCAATACTGAAGAAAGGCACTCTTCAGCTTACAACAGAGCAAAGGCGTAAAATGATAGAAGACAAGAGAAAACAAATAATAGATTTCATATCAAGGCAAGCAGTTGACCCGAAAACCAACCTTCCACACCCGCCTTTGCGCATCGAAAACGCCATTGAACAGATTCGCTACCCAACAGACCCACACAAACCCGTGGAAGAACAGGCCAGAGACATCGTGAAACTCTTACGTCCCATCTTGCCTTTGAAAATAGAACAAATATCCTTGGGCGTCCACATACCCGCCGAATACTCAGCAAGGGTTTATGGACCAATCAAGAATTTCGGCACAATAAAACAGGAAGAATGGCGTGCAGACGGTTCATGGTACGGCATACTAGAAATGCCTGCCGGAGCCTACGCTTCGTTCCTTAACAAACTTGGAGAAATAACGAAAGGAAGCGGAGAAGCGAAAATAATTACCTAAAAAATTTGAATTTAATTGGAGGTTAGTGAGGTTATGCCAACATTTTTTGAAAGAAAACAGATCGTAACGCCTGGAGAATTGCTAGCAGAAGGCGATTATTTAGCTGGCGAAAACACATACGCAGAAGACAACAAAATCTACGCTTCAAGAATTGGACTTGCAGACTATGACCACAAAAAAGTGAACGTCGTCGCTTTAAGAGCATTCTATTTTCCTAAAGTAGGCGACATGGTGATAGGCACAGTCTTAGAAGTTGGATTCACCGGCTGGACAGTAGACATCAAAGCACCCTACAGGGCTCTTCTTAGAGCATCAGACGTCCTAAGCAGACCGTTCAAACCACAAAATGACGAGTTATCTCAAGTTCTTAACGCAGGAGATTTGATAGTTGCCAAAATAGCGTCGTACGACAGAGCCCATGACCCACAGCTCACAGTCGGCGAGCCAGGCTTGGGAAAAATAACCCGTGGACATATAATAAAAGTAACGCCGACGAAGATTCCCCGCGTTATCGGGAGGAAAGGTTCTATGATTTCCATTATAAAACAGGAAACAGGCTGCCAGATAATCTTGGGAGTTAACGGAGTTATACTGGTCACTGGAAAAACGCCAGAGGACGAGGAACTCGCCATGATGGCGATCCAAAAAATCGAAGAGGAATCCCACACGAGCGGTCTAACAGATCGCATCACAGAATTCCTTAAAGAAGAAAAAGCAAAACGGGAGGAAAATAAAAAATGAGTAAAAAACCGAAGAAATTAATTGATAAAAAAGGTCGTAGATTGGACAGTAGAAAACCAAACGAATTGAGAAATATAAGAATTGAAGTAGGCATTTTGTCAAACGCGGATGGGTCAGCGTATATCGAACAAGGAAAGAACAAGATTTTGGCGGGGGTATTCGGCCCTAAAGAGATGCATCCAAAGCACCTATCACGTCCAGACCGTATGGTGTTGCGATGCCGTTATCACATGGCGCCTTTCTCGGTAGAGGAACGCAAGTCCCCAGCGCCTTCAAGAAGAGAGATAGAGCTTTCAAAAGTAATTGGGGAAGCTCTTGAACCTTCAGTGTTCGTGGAGTATTACCCACGGACGGGTGTAGATGTTTTCATTGAAGTCTTGCAGGCGGACGGTGGAACAAGATGCGCAAGCATCACTGCTGCTTCCTTGGCTTTAGCAGATGCGGGCATTCCCATGCGCGATCTGGTGGTTTCGTGTGCAGCGGGCAAAGTCGACGATACTGTGGTTCTGGACCTGATGGATACCGAAGACAAATTAGGCGCAGCTGATGTCCCTGTAGCTGTGATGCCCAACTCGAATGCGGTTACTTTGCTGCAGATGGATGGCAATCTCGCGCCAGAAGAGTTCGAAAAAGCAGTAAACCTGGCAATGGAAGGGTGTAAAAGAATTTACGATTTACAAAAGGAAGCGTTAAGAACCAAGTATATGGCTGCCAAGCAAGAGGAGGAGGTTAAAGAATAATGTCATCAGTAATAACTCGCGTGAGACGGAAACAGATAAAGCAGTTAATTGAGGAGGGAAAACGTCTCGATGGAAGAGGCTTAGGTGACTATAGAGAAATTAAGATTGAACAAGGAGTGATTGAAAAGGCAGAAGGCTCCGCCAGAGTGTTGCTGGGAAAAACTGAAGTGCTGGTTGGTGTAAAAGTTGAAACTGGCTCGCCTTTTCCTGACACGCCGAACGATGGAGTACTAACAGTAAACGCAGAATTTGTGCCGCTGGCGTCGCCAAGTTTCGAGCCTGGACCTCCAAATGAGAATTCTATAGAGTTGGCCAGAGTAGTTGACAGGGGCATACGAGAGTCTAAAGCTATAGACACCGAAAAATTATGCATTGAGCCTGGAAAGAAGGTGTTCATCGTTTTCGTTGATATATACGTGCTTAACCACGAAGGGAATTTGATAGATGCTTCCGCTTTGGCTGCAGTGGCTGCCTTGCTTAACACGAAGATGTCTAACTATGAGATCGAAGATGGAGAAGTAAAAATCAAGCAGGGATACACTCCGCTTCCGATGAAGAATCACCCTATAACTGTGACTCTTGGGAAGATAGACAATAAGTTGATTGTTGACCCATGGTTGGAAGAGGAGCAGGTAATGGATTCGAGGCTTTCGATGGCGCTTAATGACGAAGGCAACATTTGCGCTGTACAAAAGGGCAGTGGGGGCTATTTCACCCAGCAACAGATTTTGGAAGGCATGAAGGTTGTACAGGAAAAAGTAGCGGAATTGCGGAAAAAATTGAAATGGTGAAGACGTTGGGAAGAACCAAAAAAGTAGGTCCAGCACGTGGTTTAGGCACACGGTACGGTTCCACTGTGAGAAAACGATATGTGAAAGTTATCACGGAGCTGAAGAAACCTCACAGGTGCCCACAATGCGGTTTTATGAGGGTTAAACGTGAAAGCGTAGGCATCTGGAAATGTAGAAAGTGCGACTACACATTTACTGGTGGAGCGTACACGCCGGTCACAAAACTCGGAGTCGTAGCTAAACGCGCAGCCAAAGGTGCACCTGTAGAATAAACGGCAACGGCTGTTGCAACAGAAGAAGAAAACGAATAAACGCTTTTCTTTTCATCTTTTTTGGTTTATCGCTGTAACGTATTTATGAAAGGGTGCGCCTCCTCATTAGTCAGGTATAGGCTTAATGAAGGATAAAGCATCAGTCCGCTTGCGGTTCTCTTCAGAAAAACATTTGATGACCCTACTCAAAGCTTTAGTGCCAGAGTCTAATGCACCTGTAAGTAGACGCACAAGAGTTGTTTTGGAGAAGCATGGGGCTTTTTTGGTTTTGAAAGTTGAAGCTGATGATACGGTTGCTTTGCGTGCGGCTTTAAACGCTTATCTGAGGTGGATAGGCTCCACTGTGAAGGTTCTGGAGGTCTTGGAGCACACTTCGCAGATTGGTTACTATTCTTTTGTTACTATTTGAAGCGTTTTTTCCGCGATGGAGACGCTGAAAAGTAAATCGTCAATCGTGGCTATGAAAGTGGCAAGTTCCCCTTTGGTTTTTACCTCTGTGAGGACGTAGCTGCCTTTCCTAATCGTTTTGATAAATAATCCAGCAGGCGCCTTGAAGTTGTCGGGGGAAACCGCGTTGGCAATTGCATCGGCGGTTTTCGCGTCGCTGTACTCAAGCGTTATCGTTGCTTCCAGCTTCTTCGCCCCTTAACTGTTTTTCCACCAACTCGTTGACGGTGCTTATGAAGTTTTCAATCTGGTCTATGGGCACCTGGGCGCCTGCGGCTACGTTATGGCCGCCGCCTTTTCCACCGAACTTCTCAGACGCGACGCGCATCACTTTGCCAAGGTTTACTCCTTTGCTGAGTGCCACGTCAGTTGTTCTAGCTGAAAACTTGGCCGCGTTTTCTTCTTCAATGTTCGCGAAGGCTAGGAGAGGTTTTTCCGGATTCTCAAGACCTGAAACCAGTATTGACGAGATGGTACCGATAATCTTTTCGTTTATGAAACTCTCGCCGTGAACAACATATATGTTGTCTAACTCCTTCATTCTTTCGGGTTTTTCCATCACCCAATCAAGATACTTGCTTATGTTTTTCCTGTAGTTCTCCAAAACCTTGTTAGCCTCTTCAAGCGCTGCGCTCCTGTCTCCCATGCAAATGGCTATGCCGAGGCTGGGTCTATCCATGCGCCCTGTAGAGTTCAGAAGAACAGCGAATTCTCGGGCGTCTCTAAGCGGCGTCCAAGCCTCTTCCTTGGCTAAAACGTAAACATTGCCTATGAGATTCGCCACTTCAGTGTGCAATCCTTTCGAGATCAAGTAGTCGGCGAGAGCGGATGATAACCTCTTCTTTTCATCTTCCGTGAGGTCTCTGAGAGCTCGCCACTTCTCGCCTTCTTTAGGCTTAATGTCTAAACTAGCCAGAAAAGCCAAGCTCTTGTCTACTTCTCCGGTTAAGCCTGGAAGAAACGGGCTAGTCGAGGAAGCAAGAGCCCTATGGATGCGACGTGTCTCTCTGCCGAAGAACGTTAAATCCTTCTCTACCTTAACCAGATTCGCGCTTACAGCGTCATCAAGTATTAACTCGTTCAAGCCGCCAAGTTTTCTCTGTTCGTTCTTGTCTTGCAGGTCTCCGAAGGCTCCAACCAGCGCTATTGGCGCCAAATCAGCATTCTCCATGCTGATTGCTTTAGCCACGAAATATGCAACTCCTGAACCGCTAACGTCGGTGGCCCCGTCTATGCCGTGCAAATGCGGATTCACATGAACGAAATTCTCGTTATCCACCTTTCCAGTTATTTGGTGATGATCCAGAATTAGCATTCTGAAATCTGGAACTTTTTCGTCCAGCAGATCGAGGTAGCCGCTTCCAAAATCCGTTAGAATCACCAGCTGCGGTTTGTCTGAGATGATTTTGCCTATGATTTTCTCGTCAATCCATTGCGTTACCCTTATTCTGAACCTGGCATCAAGTCTGAACAAGGCTTTTCCGATGATTGCTGCCGCGGCAACGCCGTCCGCATCTAAGTGCGAAAAAACATGGATAAAGCCGTCTTTATCCACGGTTTCCATAATAGCCTTTGCTGCTTGCGTGGCTGACGATAAAAAAATTTCCGCTGGTGTTTGCTCTTTAGCCATGGCGATCATCTTTGCCTAAAGGTGAATTTAAGATTTAAAGCTGGCGTTACCTTCCTGCGCGAATCTCTGAAATAATTCTTGAAAAGGTAGTTCAAGATATGATTGCAATTTTAGCCTCGTATTTCCATTTCGGAGGCAAGACGCCTTTTCGCTTGTAATACCTTGAAAGCTTGTAGATTCTCGCTTCAATAACTTGCATGGCGCGTTTGTTGTGGAGGTCCTTTTTGTTTTTTTCCATGTGAATCGCAAGGCGCTTTGCCTTCTTAATCAAGTTACCCAGATCTTCAGGCATCGACGGCGCTAATCCCGCGCCCTGAAGTATATCGCTTATACTTTTCCCCGTTATGGGCTTCACCAAGGGAATCGCGTACTGATCCCGTAGAATCGTGCCTATTTTGCTGAGTGATTGACCGTCTTTCGCTAGTTTGATGACGAAGGCTTCCACTTCCTCCGGCTGGTACCTGCACCAACTTGGAGGTCGCCTGCTGACGGGCCTTATTGAATGGGATTTCCCTTTTTCCTGTTTCGGCATCTCTACACCTTAAGCACTATGACCCACGGAACACAAATATTTAAAAATAGTGGCGTCCAGAGACACGAATACCTCGAATTTTGACCCCAAATTTAGAACTCTTTAGCCCTTTTTAGAGGTGAATGTTTTGGGTTAGATGATTGAGGAAATTGTTGCTTTGATCCTACGTTATAATACTGGAATAGCCTGATTTGTCAAATCTGCTTACCTTTAAGCAGCCACCTTCCAAATGTAAAGATTACATCTAAATTTGCTCTACCGTTCCATCGGGCAACACGTAAAAGCATATTTATACTCAAAAGCAAGATATCGATGATGCCTTGAAAGCTACGGCTCAATATTGAGTGGTGGAGCCGCCTTAGGCAAAGTATGTGGCTATTCAACGCTGATTAATTTGGAACTGGAGCAGGATAGTTTGATGAAAGTGTTGTTTGTCGAACCGCCAAAAGATTACTGGTTTGTTATGGGTGAATATCTTCCGCCTCCGTACGGGCTTCTTCAGCTTGCAAGTTATCTTGAAAGCAAAATGCAGGATGTAGATATCAAGGTTTTAGATTGTCAAGCAATGTCGTTAGATTGGAAAGGGTTAGAGAAACGACTCGAATCCTTCAACCCTGATGTTGTGGCTACCAGTGGTTTTGCCACATGTAATGTCTATGTGGCGGCTCGAACTTTAGAGCTGGCCAAGAAATTGAAACCTAACGGCTTAACAGTAACTGGGGGGCAACACTTTTCCGCGATGGCTCAGGAAAGCCTTGAAGCGTACCCTGAAATTGACGTGATAATACGGGGAGAAGGAGAAGAGACGCTAGTGGAGTTAATTGGGGCAATAGGTGAAGGGTCAAATCTTTCAAGAGTGGCTGGTATCTCTTTCAGAAAAAGCCAAAAAATTCGGCATAATCCTCCGCGTCCTTTAATTGAGGATTTGGACCGGTTACCCTTTCCAGGATATGAATTTGTCAAGGAGTATGCACACCGATACCACTTCACAATGATGGGTGGCACTAAAGCCAGATACGGCATGGTTGAAGCTTCAAGAGGGTGCCCACATCGTTGTACGTTCTGCTCTCAATGGAAACATTGGCATGGCACTTATAGGCATAAGTCGGTTAAAAGGGTGGCCGATGAGATTGAATTTCTTTACAGCAACTACGGTAGCAGGCTTCTATGGTTGACTGACGACAATTTTGGCTTGGATCAACGTATTGACAGTCTTTGTGATGAACTGATTAAGCGGGGCTTTTCAGATGACGTTACATGTTTTATGCAAGCTCGGTGTGACGATGTAGTTAGAAATCAGCGTGTTTTGGCAAAAATGAATAGGGCAGGAATAAACTGGCTGCTCCTTGGTGTGGAGAGCCATAGCAAAGGCAATCTCGATCGTTTCCGCAAAGGCACAAAACCCGAAGACGCCATCAACGCTGTCAGATTGTTGAAACAGAACGGAATATTCTCTCAGGCAACATGCATAATCGGGGAGCACCATGACTCTCATAGATCAATCGAGGATCTGAGGCAGTTTGTTAACCAATTAGATCCAGACCTAGCAATTTTCATGATCTTGACACCATTTCCAGGAACAGATCTTTACGAAGAAGCCAAACTTAATGGTTGGATCGAGAATTGGAATTGGGCTGATTACGACATGGTGCACGCTATAATGCCGACTGAAACTCTTAGCACGGAGCAGATTCAACACGAACTCTACAAATGTTATCGAAGCTTTTTTGGTTCTTGGAGCAGAAGAATGGAAGGCTTTTTCTCAAAAAACAGTGTGAAAAGGAGAGTCTACCGCTATATGGCTCGCCAAAGCGTCTTAAGGCAGTTAAAGAACTTGGTTTGAGTGGATAACCCAATGTACTCAGCTAGCAACAAACCTTACAACCTGACTATGTTTTTTTTGATTATAGTATCAATCTTTGGGCTGGCTATGTCCATTTTGCTTGTCGTTTACCCTCCTAAATTTGAAGACGGTTTTGCATTCCGCAATTTGGCGGTGGGGTCAGCATTTGGCGCTGTCTGCGTCCTAGGAATCCTAGCTGTAATTTATCCCGATTCATGCTCAGGGATTCTTAATTTTAGGAAGCGAGGGAGATATGAACACAGTTCTAGCAGAGCACACGGCTCAGCTTTAGATGGGCACCATCCTATATGCGAGGGCTATTCTACCCATGTCCTTCGTATCGGTGGCAGGAGATATTGTGCCACATGTTCTGGACTCCTAGTCGGTGCTATCATTGTTCTTGTTGGTAATGGCATGCATTTTTTTGGAAACTTGCGGGTTGGAGGAGATCCGTTTATGATGGTTTTAGTGGGTGAGAGCGCAGTTATTTTTGGCTTGTTCTATATAACGGTGCCCAGGTTTCGCAAAGGTTTCACTCGTTTTTTTGCCAGCATCTTCTTTGTTGCAGGGTCCTTTCTGATTCTTGTCAGCATTGACGAGGTAGCTAAAAATACTTCATTTGATCTTTTCTTTGTAGCGCTCAGTATACTGTGGATTCTAACTAAGATAGCTCTATCTCAGTGGGATCACCATCGAACCTGTTTCCGGTGTCCATCAGAATCTTGTAGACTAGAGAAAAAGAGGGTGCATTAAAGATTTGTTTTCGAGCGGGTTAGTTTGTAGACTGCGCCTGCGACTATTAAGATGCCGAAAGTAAGTATTATTAGCC
>CP070714.1:740962-746705 GCA_020350385.1 Candidatus Bathyarchaeota archaeon
ACAGCCGAGGTATGAAACAGAAGATTTTAATCGCATCAGCTCTGATTCATGACCCGCCCATTCTGTTCATTGATGAGACCACCTCCATGCTAGATCCGCGAGCTGCCCTCATGGTGAAGGATCTAATAAAAAAGTTGGCAGACCCTGCAGGGAAAACTATCTTCATTTGCAGCCACATTCTTCCTGTTGTGGAGGAGTTGTGTGATCGCATAGGCATAATAAACCAAGGCAAACTCATCGCAGTAGGTACAGTGGACGAAATCATTGCTCAGACAAAAAAGAAGACGTTGGAAGAGGCGTTCATTGCTATAACTGGAGGCGTGGAAGAGAAGGAGCTATTGGCATGGAGGAACCAGAAGAGTGGCAACCCCTAAGTGGCTCGTGGTTGCAAGGAACGAATACCGAATTCGCACAAGCAGAATTCGGGAGATAAGACCCTACTTTCCATATCTTGCTATAGGGCTACTAGCAGTTTATGTAGTGTTCATCGCCCCAGGAATCGTTAGCCTTTTCATGGATGACTTTCTGGCTTTCATCCTATCCCAAGTAGCTGTGGCTTTGGTACAGATTATACTGTTCATGATCTTCTTCTACTTCATAATTCTCCCAATCACCTACACATTGAAAGAAGTGCAGACTAGCCAGCTGGAGATTTTTCTTGCGGCCCCAATAAAGCCTAGTGACGTTTTGCTAGGGGAGTTTCTAGGTGTAATGCCATTCTACGCCATTATCGTTACGGTGATCGCTGGCCTTTTCACTGCTCTGATGACCCCTTTGGGTTTAGACCCGATTCAGATAGCAATAGTCATCATAATTTTCATTGTCACGTTTTTTTCTGCCCTTTGGATCGGTACGATGATCGCTGCCATTCTGAGAACAAGGCTTGGAAAAACTGCTCGTGGCAAGGATATTGGTAGAGCACTTGCCCTAGTCATAGCTTTGCCTATGATTGCAATTATGTATGCAGTTATGGGTGGAGGTCTTATTCAAGCCCTTGCTGATCCTGGAACGAGCAGCATGGTTAGAATCGTTCTAGGCTTTTTACCCAGTTCTTGGGGAGCTGAAGTTATCTTTGGGTTTGTAAACAACCCTGCCAACATCAGCGCCGTTTGGTTTGAAGTGCTGACTAGGTTTGGAGGTCTTATTGCCTTTTTTGTAGCTGTGTTGTGGCTGGGTGCAAGATCAGCAAATCGGGCTTACAGTCTTGAAACAAGTACCTTTAGCGCTTCAGTGGCTAAACCTGATGGTTTATTCTACAAAACTGTCAAACAGCTGGGAGGTAGCAAATCGTTTGGCACCCTCATGGTATCAATCTTCAAGGATTATGGTCGAAGGCTTGAAAACCTGTCGAAAATCTTCTATATAGTGGGTTTACTCTTCTTGATGAACATATTCTTTGGCGGGTCTGATCCCGAAGGTGCCCTGATGATGCCTTTGTTTATGCTTCCGCTTCTGGCTGCATTTGTGGTTAGTGAAGTGACGCTACGAGGAAAAGAAACTCTGTTCATCTTTAAGAAAACACCTTCTGGTGTGGGGAGGTTTGTTAAGGCGAGGTTGCTGCATGGTTTGTTAGTAGTAGTGCCAATTACGGTAGCAATAACTGTTGTTTCAACAATACTTAGCCAGCAAACTATGTTTGCTCTTTTGGCTATCACTGCGTTGGCGGTATTATTCGTCTCAGCTATCGTTGGCTTTGTTCTCGGTCTCTCCCTCTTAAATCCAGCCTTTTCGGACAAGTCAGGAAGCTATGTGACAAACCTCATGATAACTATGTTTGCAATACCTAACGGATTGTTCTTGATCCCACTAATCGTTTTTGATCTACCTTTATTGCAGACACTATGCTATTTCACAATTCCATTGAGTTGGGTATTGGGGATTGTGTTTCTATACCTCGGAAAAAGAAGACTTTCCAGAATCGAATAGGAGCATTAAGCTGCGTTCAAGCTCGGAAACCACCTCATTCTAAATGATCACAAAAAAAGGGAAGGATTTGCGGGTGAAATGCCATTTTTGTCTTGTTGTGACCGGACGATATTACAGGAGCGGTGAGGGATAGAGGATAGTCTAACAGGTTTGATGCAGAAAAATCACGGATTAAAAAAAGTAGGGGGCTTAATAGCCGCCTGGAGGACCGCCTGGGGGCGCTCCACCGCCTGGTCCTTCTTTTGGTTTTGTAGCTGCGATCACATCATCTATTCGTAAGATCATGGCTGCTGCTTCAGCTGCTGATTTTATGGCTTGTTCCTTGACGACTGCGGGTTCGATTATGCCTTTTTCAATGCTGTCTTCGACCTTGCCATTGAAGACGTTGACGCCTTTGTGTTGACCTTTTGCCTTTTCGTGCTCGGATCTTAGTTCTGCGATGATGTCAATGGGTTCCAAACCTGCGTTTTCTGCTAGAGTCTTCGGTATTATTTCAACTGCATCTGCAAATGCTTCTATAGCGAGTTGTTCTCTGCCGCCAACGTTTGTTGCGAATTTGCGGAGTTCCTTGGCAACTTGAATCTCTACTGCTCCAGCACCAGCAACGATGTTGCTATTTTCAATGACGTCTGAAACTACTGATAGTGAGTCTGTCATTGCTCTTTCGGCTTCATCTACCATGCGTTCCAAACCTGCGCGTATAAGTACAGCCACGCTGTGAGGATCATTGCATTTTTCGACAAATATCATTTTGTCTTCACCGATTTTCCGTTCTTCAACTAAACCAGCTTGTCCTAAGTCTTTGGCTGTTAGGTCTTCTAAATCGGAGACGATTCTACCGCCTGTTGCACGTGAGAGTTTTTCCATGTCTGATTGTTTCACTCGTCTGACCGCTATTATGCCTGCTTTTGCGAGGAAATGTTGCACCATGTCATCTATGCCTTTCTGACAGAAGACAACATCTGCTTTTGCAGCTTTGATTTTATCAACCATGGCTTGCATCATTTTGGTTTCTTGATCTAGAAAAGCCTGCATTTGTGTTGGATCGCGGATGCGGATTTCAGCGCTCATTTCGGTTTTCTCTATTTCCAATGCAGAGTCTATAAGTGCAATTTTCGCCGTTTCCTTCTTTTTTGGCATTCCTGAGTGAACGACTTCTTTGTCGATGATTACCCCACTTATAAGTTGTGTTTCGAGAAGGCTTTTGCCTGTTTTCTTTACGAGTTGGATATTTTCGATGTCTGCTAGTTTTCTGTCTCCACGTTGCTCAGTAATTTGCTTAACTGCATCTATGGAAATTTCAGCCAAGTGCTCTCGAGCTGCGCCAACTGCTTTGCTGCTCATTGAGGTTAATGCAACTTTGAGTAGTGTTTCACGGTCGTTAATGTCAACTGGAACTGAAACTTTGCTAATGGTTTCGATTGCTTTTTGCGCTGCCTTCCGGTAGCCGCTAACCAGTATGGTTGGATGAATATTCTGATCGAGAAGCTCCTCAGCTTTCTTCAGTAGTTCGCTTGATAAAACTACAGTGGTTGTTGTTCCATCGCCAACCATATCGTCTTGGGTCTTGGCGATTTCAACCATCATTTTCGCTGCTGGATGTTCCACGTCCATTTCGTCTAGGATTGCGGCGCCGTCGTTTGTTATGGTTATGTCGCCTAAACTGTCGATGAGCATTTTATCCATGCCACGTGGACCAAGTGTGGTCTTTAAGACTTCACCGATTACGCGTGCAGCCATTATGTTGTTTCGTTGAGCTTCTTTTCCTCTACTTCGCGATGTACCTTCTTTCAATATTAGAACCGGCTGTCCTGAACCAGTTGTTGTTAAATACGCCATATCGTCAAACCTCTCTTTAATCATTAAAGCTATTTTTCAACCGGAAATATGCAAGAACCCAAAAATATAAACTTTTACCCTAACAAAAGCCAACTTTATAACCAAACAAAGGAAAAAACCATCACCAGTGTGAATAGACACGAATGCAAATAGACTATCGCTTTAGGCAGCTACTCAGAATATGCTATATTCTAATATAGAAAAATGTGAAGATTCCTGTTCTTTTCTCGTAATAACAGCTAATAGAAGAAGAAATGGTTTTAAGGCTAGTTAGGAAAAATATCATTCATGTTTGTCCCGCGGAAGGTTCTGGAAGAGAAACTCAAGAAGATGTTGGCAGAGGATGTTGGACAAGGCGACGTGACATCAGCGGCCGTTATTCCTGCAAGTATTATTGTTGAGTCTTTGGTCATTGCAAAGGAGACGGGAATAGCCGCTGGAATCGAAGAAACTGGCATTCTCGCGGAGAGCCTTGGGCTGAGCGTTGAATCAGAAGTTACCGACGGCGATATTATTAGGAACGGCGAAACAATCTTAAAGATCTCTGGAAACGCTAGGGTTATTCTTTCAGCTGAGCGAACAATATTGAATTTGCTGTCGCGCATGAGCGGCATCGCCACAGCAACTCGGACTCTTACTGAAAAACTTCGGAAAGCAAATTTGATGGTGAAAATCGCAGCAACACGTAAAACCGCTCCGGGTTTACTGTATTTTGATAAAAAAGCCGTCTTAGTTGGCGGCGGTGACCCCCACAGGTTACGGTTGGACGACATGATTTTGGTCAAGGACAACCATGTGGCGATAGTTGGGAGCGTTGAGAAAGCGGTTAAAAAAGCGAAAGCTTCTTCTTTCAGCACGAAAATCGAGGTGGAAGTCTCCACTACAAAAGATGCTGTAAAGGCGGCGGAGGCGGGCGCTGATATAGTTATGCTTGACAATTTCTCTCCGAGACAAGTCAAAGAGTCCGTTGCGGCGCTAAAGACAGCAGGGTTTTTCGGCAAAGTCCTCTTAGAAGTCAGCGGCGGAATCAGCGAGCAGAACCTGCTGAAGTACGCTTCGGCACAAGTTGACGTTATAAGTATGGGTTCGTTAACTCATAGCGTCAAAGCTTTAGACATAAACTTGGAAATTGTAAACCCCAACTAGTTCTCCCATTTAGTAGCCAAGCAATAGTATAGCCAGAACTAAAAGGTTCACTGAGGAGTGAGCGATAACCGCTACTATGTAGGAGTTCCAACGGTGATAGACATAACCTAGGACTAGCCCAGCGGATAGGGCTGAGAGAATATAGACCAGTTGCGGGTCAAAATGGAAAATACCGAAAGCAAAAGCAGAAATTAAAACCGCTGGTACAAATGAAAACCTCCGGGTCAGTGTGCTCTGGAGAAAACCTCTAAACGCAAATTCTTCACAGACACCAGCCAGACCTAACGCAGTCGTCACAGCAATGAGTCCCGAAGGCGAGGCGCTAAGCTCAGTTATCATAGTGTTAGATTCTATGACAGCTTGACTCTCACCGAAAATGGTCAAGAGCACTAAAGATACCACAACGTTAACAAAGAGCAGAATCGCTCCAGACACGAAGCCCAGCATAATCAGTTTAGGGCTAACATCTAACCTGACGTAACGCTTGATGTCAACGCCCTTAAATAGAAGGTACCCAAGCGGAAGAATCAATATAATTAGCTCAGAAAAAATCAGAGCCAAACCAGGACCCAATATACGGAAAAATAGGAAACCAAAAGATAGAACCATAAAAAAAGTAATAACTATAACTAGAACGGCTTCAATAGTAGACACAGCGGCAACTTTTTCTTGTTCCGTAGGATTTGTCACAGCTAAACTCTCAACACCTGAACTGGTTTCCAAACTTATTTCTTTGCTTCTACTCGCAAAGCGCGAAAACCTCTGGCACATGAATTCAGAATTTCCACCATATTAACTTTGCTTAAAACGCCTTTACCGTCTTCAACGTACC
>CP070714.1:746805-762750 GCA_020350385.1 Candidatus Bathyarchaeota archaeon
AATCAAAAATGACATCTGAAATGACAATTTTTACCCATAACCCATAGGCTTAAAAGTTTCAGAAACGCTAGCAAAAGATGAAATGTTTAATGGCGACAAAATGAATAAGGCTATTGTAGTTTTGGGAATAGGATATGTGGGGTTACCACTTGCAATTACGCTTGCAAGGGTAGGTTATAAGGTAACGGGAGTTGACGTAAATAAGCAGGTTGTCAGATCCATACGTGAAGGTTCGCTAACCATTAAAGAAAACAACCTCGAAACCCTATTTAACGAAGAGGAAGTGAAAAAGAACTTCAAAGTTGCTGAAAAACCCTGCAGTGCTGACGTCTTCATCGTTTGTGTTCAAACTCCATTAGACCGTACAAGCAAATTGCCAGATTTATCGCATATTGTTTCTGCAATAGAGTCTATTAATCCCTCCCTAAAAAAAGGGAATTTGGTAATTGTTGAATCCACGTTGCCACCCCTTACTTGCAGAAAACTCATAAAACCGTTGATAGAAAAAGGCGCGAAATTGGAAGTAGGAAAAGAAGTGTTTTTGGCACATTGTCCTGAAAGAGTGATGCCAGGACAAACATTTCACGAATTAATTTATAATAACCGGATAATTGGAGGCATTAACCCTAAGTCGGCGCGACTTGCCAGAGAGGTATATTCATCTTTTGTAAAAGGTAATATTGAGTTAACTGATGATGTCACTGCTGAAATGGTAAAACTCATGGAAAACACACACCGTGATGTCAATATTGCTTTAGCAAACGAACTTTCATTGGTTGCGGAAACCCTTGGGATAAATGCAAAAGAAGCTATTAGACTTGCTAACAAACACCCCAGGGTGAAAATACTTAGCCCTGGAATTGGCGTTGGTGGACACTGTCTGCCAAAGGACCCTTGGTTCCTCATACATTCAGACCCCAAGAACACAAGCCTTATTCTGACCGCCCGAAAAGTAAATGAGTCCATGCCTGAAAAAATTGCTTCTAAAGTAAGAAAGTTCTTGAAGGGTATAAAAGACCCGAAAATAATTGCTTTGGGTATGACATACAAACCGGATTCCGGCGATTTGAGAGAAAGCCCGGCAATCGAGGTAATAAGAAATCTGAAAGAGGAAGGGTATAACATATCAGCTTATGACAATTTCGTCAAAGGGCACGAGTATGATTCTATAGCGAACATAGCAAAAGCTGCTGACTGCATTGTTGTGTTAGTTGAACACACATCGATAAAAAAAGAGCTGGAAAAAACTGAGAACGAAATCAAAACCTCAATGAAAAATCCCCTTGTTCTCAGAATTGGAACCAGCTATGAACCAGATACTTTTGACAGGGGTCAAAGATAGAATTGCCGATCTTGGTTGCAAATAAACTTAAATGTTTATTATGAGAAGAGCAAAACAAAAAAAGAAAAGGTGAAAGAGTAATGGCGTCTATTTTGGTAATTGGGTCATCTGGAACAATTGGTTGCCCTCTTGTTCGAGGGCTTAGAAAACGCAAACATGAAGTAGTAACCGCTGATACTAGGCACGGTGAAGAGCCCAGCCATTTTAGATGTGATGTTTCCAAGTACAGGCAAGTTGAAAAACTGTTTGGCAATGGTAGTTTTGAATATGTATATAATCTCGCAGCGGAGTTTGGCAGGAAGAATGGAGAGGACTATTATGAACAACTTTGGGAAACCAATGTTATAGGTTTGAAAAACATACTCAGATTACAAGAACAGAAGAAGTTTCGATTAATCCATTTTTCCAGCTCAGAAATATATGGTGAACTCAAAACGAAGGACGGCTTTCTCAAGGAAGAGTTTAGCGAACAACTACCTTTAAAGCAAAACAACGATTACGCCATTTCTAAATGGGTTAATGAGTTGCAAATTAGAAACTCCATGGCGACGAAACAAACAGAAACACTAATCGTGAGGCTTTTCAACGCCTATGGACCAGGTGAATATTTTACTCCGTACCGAAGCGTGGTCACACAATTCGTCTACAAGGCGCTGCATAACTTGCCTTATGAAGTATATCTAAACTACTACAGAGTTTTCATGTATATAGATGATTTGATATCGACTCTTTGTAACATCGTTGATAGGTTCAAGCCAAGAGAAACGTACAATATCGGTGGAGAAGAATACGTGGAGGTAAAAAAGGTTTCTGACATGATTCTCAATTATCTAAACAAAGATGACTCTCTAGTAGAATATCTAGACGTGGACGTTCATAATGTTGTGAGCAAGAGACCAGACATCACAAAAGCAAAAAGAGATTTAGAACACAAGCCTACTATACCGCTATCCGTTGGAATCCCAAAGACAATCGAATGGCACAAGCAAATCTATTGTTAGAAATGACATGGCTACGACAAAAGCTAACGCATAGCCTTATGAGTAGACATCCCATAAAGAGCGATTCAGCAAAGGGATGAAGTATCAGTTTGGAAATCCATGTCAGAGGTTATAGGGACTACGGTAGAGCTGATGTAACATCAGTCAAAAATCTGTACAATATTTTCAAGCAAGTCTGCAGAGCCATGGCTTTCCCTTTTTTGGCACGCAGCTACTTTTAATTCCTGAAAAAACCATGAAAAATCGTACCCATCAAATACCTGTCACGGAGCAAATCACCTATAGTTTTCACGTTCTTAACTAGCCTAGCATCATAATGACCAACAACCGCAAAAGGAACAAAACCATAATCATCCAACTTCCTCAACATAGCCTCACAACGTTTTCTGGCGAAAAGAGGATGCAACTCCATGAAAAGCATCAATCCCTTCTGCTTTAAAGTTTCAGTCATGCCATCAACAACGTTAGCTTCGTAACCTTCCACATCCATCCTTACTAAATCAACATGGCCCTTATCTTTAAGGAAAGAGTCTAAACGCTGGCATGGCACAGCAATTTTCCTATCATAATTCAAAGTCGTTCTAAGCGCAGAACCCCAATTGCTACCCCCACTCAAAAACATATCCAAAACGCCATCCCTATCGCCCATAGCTAAATTATAAACTTCTACGTTGCTAAGATTGTTCAAGGCAATATTCTGCTTCAACAAAAACCAGTTAGACGGAACAGGCTCAACAGCGTAAACAACACCCTTAGGACCAACGGCTTTAGCTTCTTGCAAAGCAAAGTAGCCGAGGTTAGCGCCAATGTCCACTATGCGCATTCCTTCATGTACATTTTCCATTAGAATCTTGGTGGATAAGGGTTCGTGTGTGCCTTTACGCATTAACTCTTGAGAAATGCCGCTGTCGCTTGCAATTAGAATCATGCGAACGCTTGAATTATTTAACTTTTTTAAAACGTAGCCGTTCATTCGGTTATAAACTAAACGTTGAATTAAACGCGAAAACACGTATTGATCTAAAGACCAGTAGAAAAAACTTAGACTGGAAAAAACGCCTTCGGTAAGAGTAAGACGTTTAAGCTCTTGTATTGACCTCTCTAACATTGTTATCTGTTTCTCTTTCAATCCGTAAAGTCTTCGTCGACGTGTTTGCGACGTAAACTTGACTAGCGTTGAGTTGCTTTTGCTTTGGGAATTCGCATTTATTTGTTTTTCCAAAATTTTGCTAAATTCTATAGTTCAGCCTTAACTCCTGAGCAAAGTGACGATTACCTTCCGTCTTTCTTTTTATGTCATCACATTGACCTTAATATTTCTACTGAAAACTTATCTTAATTTCAGCACTTATAGATTTGAGAATGACTCGTTTATGACTTCTGCCAAGTGAACTGTTCGCTCCAATACTAAGTGCGTGTTCTATCATATCTTGAAACTTTTCCAAGCGCTTCTCCGTTCAACTACAGGGATGGATCTTGCCAATCTACTTAAATTTGGAAAGAGTAAAGACACTATACAAGAGCAGGTGCTGCCGTTTAGAATGCAACAAGAGAAAGTCTTGGTGAGACTGAGAATAGATGTTGATTACCCCTACCCATCGAGAAGCAAAAGTTTCCTTTGTGCAGGATTGGGTGTCAAAACGGGCAAAGACTATTTGAAAAACAGCAAAATTCTTTCAAGGATGATCAACGAGTCAAAAAAGAACGTCAAAGCCTACTGGTTTTTCACACCTAAAACAATTCCAGACAATGAACTGTTAACATTGCTAAATGGCAGCAAACATGAAGTTTCACTCCACGTTGTGAATGACCATGAGCGAGAATTGGAGCAGTTAGAAAAGGCAACAAGAAGAAAAATACGCTACTATACAATTCACGGAACTGCTCGCTTATTCGCGCAGATAATGTGGAAACGATGGAAAACAAAATCGCCCCCTATCCCAAAAGACTTTCCATTACAGTCTTTTCACCAGTTTCCAACTTATGGTTTAGATGTGCTATGCTACACACAATCAACAGAACAAGCGGTAAAAATAGCAGAAGACTACATTAAAGATGGAAAAGTCCTAGAAATTCATCCAATATGGCTCTTCCAAAGGGGAAAAATAAACTACAGAGGCCCCTTTTATGAAACGCTTAGGAGAATTTTAAAAGTAGATAAGGAAATAGAAACAATAACGGTTAGAAAGAAACTTTTCTTCAAAGTGGCAAGTGATACGAAAGAATACGCAAGAGACGTAATTCCAACGGACGATTTTATTGAAAAACTCGGAGAAAGAGGAATTGACATTTTTACTTTCATAGAAAGAAAATGGTGCAACACCATTTCCAATCCGCCGCACTTCTGGTTGGGAACCGAGGATAACATTGCGCTTCTTCAGGTGACAACCTTTGATGAATGGTGGAAAAACATTGGAAAAAAGACGCGCAATATGGTTCGCAAGGCGGAAAAAAGCGGCGTGAAAACCGAGGTTGTAAAACCGAACGAAAAACTAGCTGAAGGCATTTGGAAAATTTATAACGAGACGCCGATACGCCAAGAAAGGGAATTTCCACACTATGGAATACAATTACAAGCGGTGATAAATCGCATCCGCTTATCGCAAAATTGTATTTATGTTGGTGCATATTTTCAAGAGGAACTTGTAGGCTTCATTCAGCTTGTTCACGGTCATAACGTAGCGCTTATCTCGCAGATACTTTCGTTGCAGAAACACTGGGACAAAGCGGTGAACAATGCTTTGGTAGCTAAAGCAATTGAATTTTGCGCAAATAAAAAAATCAGGTGGATAATGTATGGAAGAATGGGAAACCACCCATCCTTGGACAAGTTCAAACAGAGTAATGGCTTCTCCAGATTTCACATAACTCGCTACTACGTGCCTATCACGAAGAAAGGTCGAATCGCTTTAAAAATGGGATTGCACAGAGAGATTAAAGATGTTCTTCCTCAACCGATAAAATATCCACTTATCCCGCTTTACAATTGGATAAGCAGAAACAAAATGCGAATGAAACTACGTTTAGGCTCACAACGGTTGCAACAGCGATAGTTAAAAGTATTTAGATGTTCACCATTTTAGAGCTTTACGGGTTATAAAAGTGAAATTAAGAATACTTAAAATTAAGCGCTGTTTAGCTACATAAGATTAAATACTTACATGGAGTTATGCATTGAAATAAATCGAAGGTGTTCTTGTGGCTAGAAAAAAGATCAGACTGCAATACTCGGGTTTTGTCATATTTCTAGCCAAGCTGCTCAGTGTAGGAACGGGTTTGCTCTTTCAGTTTATGATAGCGCGGTCAATTCCAGATTATAGCCCAGAATATGGTATATGGTTTAACATCAATGATGTTCTTGCGTATTTCACGCTACTAGCAGGCGTTGTACCTTTCTGGGTCATGCGATACGTCAGCCGAGAAAAAGAGGGAGCAGGCAAGACGGGATTCGCAACAAACTTGTTAATCTCAATCATAAGCACAGCCATTTACTTTGCCCTTGCGCCTTTCATCCTTTCTGCTTTAGGAATAACTCCGAACTATTTGATTTTGTACCTCGTAGTCTCAATCCAAATAATAGAACTGTACATAATGTCAACATTTGAATCCTGCCTCCAAGCATGCGCACCGCAGAAGATAGGTTACGGAGCAATCATACAACATGCAACCAAAGTAACCTTGGGCTATTTATTAATCATCCAACTTGGACAACCTCTCATGGGAGCCGTTGTCAGCACTTCCATCGCCATAGCCATCCAAGTAAGTTATTACTACACTCTCCTCGCAAACGATTTGAAACAGCGAATCCAGTGGAGCTACGTCAAAGACTGGCTCAAAGCTTCCATAGCAAACATTTACAATGTCATTGGCAACCAGATATCTGCCTTCGTTTTCATAATGCTCTTTTCTTACGGAGGAGCTGGAGGTCGAGAGATATATGGTGCTGCAATGCAGATTGCAGGTGTAATAACATATTCTGGCTTTTTGGCTTTTGCACTTTATCCAAAACTCCTAGCAGAGAAAAAAAGTGAAGACATAACGACTTCACTAAAGACAGTTTTAATGTTCGCCGTTCCCATGACTGTTGGCGCAATAGTATTGGCTAATTCTTACATAGTGCTTCTGAGGGAACAATTGTTGGAAAATTATCCAGGAGCAACGGCAGTGCTTGTCGTATTAGCTTTTGACGCTTTTATAACGGTTCTCTCAGGAATCTACGGGTCTGTGCTCTTTGGAGTCGAGACTGTTGATCAGGAAAAAATGTCGTTTAGAGCACTGGTCAAGAGCAAATTATTCGTATTCTTTTCTTTTCCTTTTATCCATTCTGCAATAACGATTCCAACAACATATTATGCTTTGACAACATATGCGTTGGGGCAACCTTTACAGGCAGCTTTATCCGTTTGCGTCATTAACACCATAGTGCGTTTTGCCATGTTTATTCTCTTGCTCATCATTGTTCGTCAGATGGTTAAAATTGCCGTCCCATGGAAGAACCTGCTTAAATATGCTTTCGCTTCCGCAGTTATGGGCGTTGTGTTGTTTCTCCTACCTTATACAAATAGAATATCAATGACTTTGGCTTGGACCGCTGTGGGCGGCATCGTTTATTTGGCTGTGTTGATGGCAATTGACAAAGAAGCTCGAAGTCTGCCTAAGGCTATACTGCAAGAAATGAGGGAAAGAATTCAACCGGTTAGGGTTCATTAATCCAGATTAAGAAAAACTTTATACGTAGACTAAAGCAGAAGCGCAGCAAGAATGTCGTGAATTGCTTCCTTCCCTTTGATACCTTTGAAGATAGCTTTTCCGCTTGAGAATACGCGAAATGAAATGCCTTTAAAGGCGAATTGAAAGATAATTCCAGAAAGAGAATTCTTCAGCTGGGCTTTACTACGAATTTTGGCGATGGCTTCATCTTTTTTGTCGTACTTGAATGTGACTATAGCGCCTTTTTCTTCGCCGCATGTCTCTTCGATTCTCGCTACATAATCCTCCACTGTGGGCATTAGACTTGCTCAATCTCCTTTAAGACTTCTACAAAGCGGTCAATCTCTTCGCGTGTATTATAAATGTAAAAGCTTGCTCGGGCTGAGGATTGCAGCTCCAGTACTTGATGTAACGGTTGTGCACAATGAAAACCACTGCGTATCATTATGCCATAAGTGTCGAAGAAAAGGGCAACGTCATGTGAGGATAACCCTTCCACTGTGAAAGGTATTATTCCGCATTTGGAAGATAGGTCACTGGGTCCGTGAAGTTCAACTTTTTTGCATTCTTGTATGCGCTTAACAGCATACTCGGTTAACACTTTTTCATGTCTCAAAACTTCGGTCATGCCTATTCGTTCGAGGTATTTGACTGCTTCCATCAGGGCAATCCCGCCGCATATGTTAGGAGTTCCAGCTTCAAACTTCCATGGAATATCGTTCCATGTTATTTTGCACTGTTCTCTTGCTTGGCTGAAGGAAACTTCCTTTATCATCTCTCCTCCACCTTGGAACGGCCCCATCTTTTCAAAAAGTTCCTTTTTGCCGTAAAGCACGCCGATGCCTGTTGGACCTAACATTTTATGACCGGAAAAAGCCAGAAAATCCATTTCCAAATCTTTAACGTCCACACGAACATGAGGAACGGATTGTGCGCCGTCTACCAGAACCAAAGCACCGTGTTCATGGGCAACTTTGGTAATTCTTTTAACGTCGTTAATTACGCCACTAACGTTCGAAACGTGACTTAAGCAGGCAATTTTTGTTTTACTTGAGAATTTGCCTTCAAAATCATTGTAGTTCAGCGTTCCGTCGCTATTTACTTTGGCGTATTTAATTTTAAGTTCGTTTATTTTCGAGATTAGTTCCCACGGAACGATGTTGCTGTGGTGTTCCATCAAGGACACTAAAACCTCATCGCCCTTTTTCAGGTTGCGAAGCCCCCAGGAATATGCAACTAGGTTGATTGCTTCGGTTGTGCCCCTGGTAAAAACTACTTCCGCGGAGTCGTTTGCGTTTATGAATCGGGCAATCTTTTCTCGGGCGTTTTCATGTAATTCTGTTGCTTCATGAGAAAGCGTGTGAACAGCCCTATGAACGTTGGCGTTGTGGTTTTCATAAAAGCCTTTTATGGCTTCGATTACTTGTCGGGGTTTCTGAGTAGTTGCAGCGTTATCAAAGTAAATTAGAGGGTTGTTGTTTATTTTTCGTTCTAATATTGGAAAGTCTTCGCGAATTCTGTAAGGATTTAGGATTGGTTTTCCTCCGCTACATTCAGTCTCTTTGCAAGCGTTTTAGCAAGTTCTTCTTCTTCTAGTGCCTGTTTCTCCTCAAAACTCAATTCTTGAGGAACCCAACTTGGAGAGACGTTTTTATTCTGAAAATATTTCCTAATTGCCCGTTTCAAAGCGCCTACAGCAAGAACGCCACAGTGAAACTTGACGCTTGGCAAGCCGCCAACTTCTTCAGTCACTTTTTTCCATGTCATCTCTTTCCATGCAGCCTCAAGGCTCATTCCCTGCACCATCTCGGTGACGATGCTCGCAGTAGCTATGTTCGCTGCGCACCCATAGCTTTCGAAGGAGGCTTTTTCTATGATTTCTTGATCATTTATTTTTAGGTAGAAGGTTATCATGTCTCCACATGCAGGATTCCCTGCGACTGCGGTGACTGTGGCATCCTCCATTTTTCCAAGATTTTTAGGGTTTCTGAACAAATCAAGAACTTTTTGGGTATAAGGTAATGGTACACGCGACATTTCAATCAACTCCTGTAGACCCGACTATTCCTCTTATTCTTCCTACCGCGCTAGGTATGACTTCTAAAACATAAGTTATATCTTCTTCTGTATGATACCGCGTTGTTTTGGCTAATATGCTGCCGTGGGCTTCGCTGAATTTGCGACCTATGGCAACGAGAACGTGACTGGGTTGGAGGAGTCTTCTGCTGCAGGCGCTTCCGCTGGACACGTAGATGCCTCTCAGGCTTAACTCGATTGTCAACGCTTCGCCTTCGCATCTTAGAAAGCTTATGTTCGCGTTGTCAGGCACTCTCTTGTCACCTTTCGGACCGTTGAGCTTCACGTCAGAGAGCTTTCTAAATATGCCGTCTACAAGTTTATCTCTCAACATGCGCATACGATTCACATTAGCCTCAAAATCTTGAAAAGCCATTTCAGACGCTTTTGTGAAGCCAACAATAAGAGGTGTATTTTCAACCCCAGGCCAAAGCTTTTGTGTCCCTATCTGACCTTCTAAAATCTTGTCCACGTTCACGCCTTCTTTTATATAGAGCGCGCCGATTCCCCGGGGTCCTAGAATCTTGTAGCTACTTACAGTTGCCAAGTCAACTTTTAGATCTTGCACGTTTAGGGGAATTCTGCCATAGGCATCTGAGGCATCTGTATGAAATAGGGTTTCCGGATTTTTGTCCTTGACTATGTCTAGCGCTTCTTTTACAGGCTGTATTGTTCCAATTTCGTTGCTAACCGTTGCTATGCTTGCCAGAATTGTCTCCTCATCTACAGCTTCTTTTAGTTTCTCGAGATTGAGAAAGCCTTCCCTGTCAACAGGAACCTTGGTTGTGGTGAACCCAAACTTTTGCAGCAGGTCAGTCACGTGCAAGACGTTTATTGGTTCAATCTCCGAGATTACGATCTTTTTTCCTTTGCTTTTATTGGCGAAAGCTGATCCCATTAGAGCGAGGTTGTTGGCTTCTGTTTCGCCCGACGTGAAAGTTATTTCTTCAAGGATTTTGGAACCCAAGAACCTGGAGATTTTTTGGGATGACTTCATTATGGTTTCGAAGGCTTCCCAGCCGGGTTTATGGGTTAGCGTTGGGTTGCCGTAAGCCACTTGATTATAGTAGGGCAGCATTGCGTCAACCACATCTTTGGGAACCATAGTTGAGTTTTCGTTGTCCAAGTAAACCTCGCGTTTTATGCCTTTATGTGCTTTAAGCAGTTCCTTAACATTTTCAACCATAACATATCCTGACCTTACAGAGAATAAACAATATTTTCATGTTTTATATCCCAAATTCAAGTAGAAAAATGTAACCATAAAAAATTGACAAGCAGTAAGATTAACACTATAAATTAGCGCTCCCATATTGTTCTGCAAAAAATTAAATGTTGGCGCATTTACGTGAAAATTACGGAATTACCAGTTACCGAGCCACTAAAGGAGGTAATGCTTCGTTCTGGAATTGTTGAGTTATACCCTCCTCAAGAAGAAGCCATACAAGCCGGAGTCCTAGAGGGCAAAAACTTGGTTTTGGCAACTCCCACAGCGTCTGGAAAAACGTTGATAGCTGAACTTTGCGGTCTTAAACATATTTTAGAGAGGAACGGCAAGGTGATTTATTTAACACCGCTGAGAGCTTTGGCGAACGAAAAGTTCGACGAATTCAAGAAATACACTTCTATTAGAAAAACAAATGGAAAACGAGTGAGCATAGGCATTAGCACTGGTGATTTTGACAGTAGTGATCCATGGCTAGAAAGATACGACGTAATAATAACAACCAACGAGAAAGCAGACTCCCTCTTAAGACATAGAGCCAAGTGGCTGGAGGATATTTCGCTGATAGTTGCAGACGAAGTGCACCTCTTGAACGCGGCGGAACGCGGTCCAACGCTTGAAGTAGTACTGGCAAGGCTCATGCAGGTCAATCCAGAAATTCAAATTTTAGCGTTGAGTGCAACCATAAATAACGTTGAAGAAATCGCAAACTGGCTGAAAGCTAACTACATTATAACTGAGTGGCGACCAGTCTCCCTAAAAGAAGGTGTGCTTTTGCACGAGGAAATTCAATATAAGGATGGAGACGCCAGAAAAATAGATAAAAAGACCCGTAACACAGCTATTAACCTCGTTTTAAATACAGTCAAAAAGGGCGGTCAAGCACTGGTTTTTGCGTCGACGAGAAAAAAATCGGTGACTTTAGCAAAAAAAATTGCAGAACACACAAGCAAAGTCTTAGCTAAACCCATAAGAAGAACTCTTGCGCATGAGGCAGAGAAGGTTCTGTCTGCAGGCGAGAGAACGAGGATTAGCGAAACCCTTGCTGGGCTTGTCAAGAGCGGCACGGCTTTTCATCATGCTGGCTTAGCTGGCGCTCACCGCAGGCTGATTGAGAATTTGTTTCGACAAAGAAAGATCAAGGTACTTACTGCCACGCCAACGTTGGCTTTCGGCGTTAACCTTCCAGCGCGCACTGTGGTGGTTCAGGATTATAGACGTTGGGAGCCAGGCTACGGCTATTACCCTATTAGCGTTTTGGAGTACAAGCAGATGGCAGGTCGAGCTGGAAGACCCAAGTACGACAAGGTAGGCGAAGCAGTACTTATCTCTAAGACAGCTGATGAGGCGGATTATTTGATGGACAGCTACATTCTTTCGCGCCCAGAGAGAATATGGTCAAGACTTGCCGTTGAAAAGATAATCAGAGGTCATGTTCTAGCAACGATCGCTTCGGATTTCGCTCACACAGAAAACGGAATCTACGATTTCTTCGGAAAAACCTTCTATGCTTACCAGTACGACGTGAAAGCCATCAAGAGCCTTATAGCTAAAATTTTGAAGTACTTGTACGATGAAGAAATGCTGGAATTATCTGGAGAAAATATTTTCGCAACAAAATTTGGAAAACGAGTAAGCGAACTTTACATAGATCCAGTTTCAGCAGTTGTAATCCGCAATTCACTCAAGTGCAAGCCAGCTTACCTGACAGAATTGAGCTTGCTACATTTGATTGCGCATACACCAGACATGGGTCCGATGATGAGGCCTTACGCGCGCGAATTGGATGAGATAGCGGTTCTCATGGAAGAACACAAAGACGAGTTCTTCACAGAAATGCCCAACGAGTGGAACGATCACATAGCCTACGAAGAGTTTTTAGGGGAAATTAAAACAGCTGTGGTTTTGAAAAGCTGGATTGAGGAAATGAGCGAGGAAAAGCTGATAGAGCGATTTAGAACTCAGCCTGGTGACCTTTACAGGACTATTGAAAACGCGAAATGGCTGCTCCATGCAACGCATGAATTAGCTCGACTTCTGGGAAACAAGGAAATCTTGCCCTTAGCCTCGGAACTTATAGAGAGAGTAACTAAAGGAATAAAGAAGGAACTACTCCCGATAGTTAAGTTGGAAGGAATAGGCCGCGTGCGCGGGCGAATAATATACAGTGCAGGATACAAAACAATCGAAGACATAAAGCACGCACCACTTGACAGCTTGACAAACCTTCCGTTAATAGGACCGAGATTAGCTAAGAAAATCAAAGAACAAGTTGGCGGTTTCGTTAAGAAAGAAACGTGGGAGAAACTCGAAAAAGGCGAAGAGTGGAAGCAAAAAGCATTAACAGAATACTAGCCCTTATCTTTGCCGAACAATTCCGCCTGCTTAACTGCCGTGCCCAGATAATTTTTCGGGTTCAAAGCCTCATCAATTTCTTTCTCGCTCAATTTGCCACGTATAAACTTGTCTTCGAGGAGAATCTTTTTGAAGCGCCGTTTTTCAAGCTCGCTCTTTAAAGTTAATTTCCTAAGCATCTCATGAGCTTCTTGCCTGTTCACGCCTTTCCTTGTCAAAGCAATCATCACGGCTTCCGACATTGCACGTCCCTGAGTCAAATCAATATTCCGCAACATCCGCTGCTCATCAACCCCCAAGTTAGCTACAACGTTGCGCATTAAAAAAAGCATGTAATCAACCAGAATGCACGACTCTGGAAAAATAAAACGTTCAGCCGAGGACTGGGTTAGATCCCTCTCATGCCATGTGACAACGTTCTCAAGCGCCGAAATGACCAGACTTCTAACGATTCGGGCTAAACCGCAAATTCTTTCACAAGTTTCGGGATTCCGCTTATGAGGCATTGTAGAACTGCCAACCTGCTTATTCTTCTCAAACGACTCAAACAGCTCGCCAATTTCAGTTCGCTGCAATTCTCGTATTTCCGTAGCAAAATTATCCAGCGAAGAAGCGATCATGGCTAGGAGGCAGACAAGCTCGGCATAGCGGTCTCTCTGCACGATCTGCGTGGAAATCTCGGCTGCACGAATGCCCAATCGCTTCATAACGAGTTCTTGAATGCGCACGGCATGTTCCCCTAAACTAGCTTGAGTGCCAACAGCACCGCTCATCTTTCCAACCAAAACGCGTTCTCTGCAGTCGCGCAATCGGTGAAGATGTCGAGAGATTTCGCATGTCCAAACTGCGAATTTGAAACCCAAAGTGATTGGCAGCGCATGTTGACCGTGCGTTCGACCCATCATCACTGTGTCCTTGTATTGAACAGATTTTCTTTGCAGCAAATTTTTGAAACTTGCTAGTTTTTTCTCGATAATGTCTAAGGCGTCTTTCAGCTGCAGAGCATTACCTGTATCTACAATGTCATAGCTCGTGGCACCAAGATGGACATAAGCGCCGCTTGGTCCACAGACTTCGGACAAAACTCTAACTAAAGCGGCAACATCATGCTTTATTTCCACCTCAATAGCTTTTACACGGTCCAATTTAACGTGTGCTAAAGAAGCCATAGCCGCGATTTTTTCAGCGTCCTTTCGCGGTATGTTTCCGACTTCGGAATGCGCCCAAGCCAAGGCTGCTTCCACGTCGAGCATTTTTTGAACACGCGCTTCTTCTTTGAAAACTCGGCGCATCTCAGCTGTTCCGTAACGACCCGTGTCTATAGGTAGGATAGGCAAGTCATCTTCCCTCGACAGAAGAATACGCTGATTAAAGATTAATGTTTTACCAAACGATAAAAGAATGAACAGAAGGTGAAGATCGCTTGGGTACAAAAACAACCATCGCGGTGTTGGACAAAAGAGGCGACAATGCAACACAAGCGGTCATTGCGACTCTTAGTTCTCTGCGTCTAGAAAACTCTGCAGGCTTTGGAATAGCAACGCCCTCAACAGTTGCGGTTGGAAAAGACATTGATGCTTTGTATAACCAAAAGATAAATTCGTCAATAGGGGTAGGTTACGCCTTCTCAAAATTCTTTCCTCATAATAGGCAACAATATCTAAGATTACAGAATGCAACACTCGTCTTTGATGGAAAAATATACTCTCCAACTCGGACTTCAATTGCGGGAGTTTTTGCTAAAAAACTGCAACAAGCAGACCCCGGTAGGGCAAGTGAGGCTTTGCTCACGGAAGCGGAGGGTGACTTTTCATTCATGTTAGCAGAGACGAAGAGAATCATTGCAGGAAGAGACCCTATAGGCGTTCAACCGCTATACTATGGCGAGAACAGAAACGTTGCCGCCCTTGCTTCCAACCGAAAAGCCTTATGGAAACTTGGAATAGAAAAAACGCGATCCTTTCCACCTGGACATTTGGCATTTGTCAGCCGAGAAGGTTTCAAATTCAAGTCTATTAAGATACTTGTTTACTCAGAACCAAAACCGGTATCCATGCAAAAGGCAGCGGAAACTCTTCAAAAGTTGCTGGAACAATCTGTCCGCAGGCGAGTTTCGGGAATGAAGGAGGTTGCGGTTGCGTTCTCTGGAGGATTGGACAGCAGCATTGTCGCGTTTCTGGCAAAGAAATGTCAAGCGAATGTTCACTTGATTCATGTAAGCTTGGAAAATCGTCCTGAAACTGAAAAGGCGAAGAAAGCAGCTGACGACTTGAACCTGCCTGCACAGGTTTACCTGTTTAGAGAAGCGGATGTTGGAAAGGTCGTTTCTAAGGTTGTGGAGCTTATCGAAGAAGCCGATCCAGCCAAGACAAGCATCGGAGTGCCGTTTTATTGGACAGCCGAAAAAACGGCTGAGGCGGGATTCAAGGTGCTACTGGCAGGGCAAGGTGCCGATGAGCTTTTTGGTGGCTATCAACGTTACGTTATAGATTACTTGTTATGTGGAAAAGAAAAAGTAAGAAAAGCCATGTTTAATGATGTCATTAAACTTAATGAGAGCAACATTGAGAGAGATGTGAAGATCTGCAGTTTCCACGATGTGGAGCTACGGTTGCCTTTTGCATCCTATCAAATCGCCAAGTTTGCTGTAAACCTGCCTGTTGAACTGAAAATCGAAAGGAGCATAAAAACGCTGAGAAAATTGGTGTTAAGAAAAGTCGCTGTGAACATGGGATTGCCCTCGTCAATAGTGAAGAAGCCAAAAAAGGCTATGCAATACGCCACAGGCGTAAATGGCGCCCTCAAGAAACTAGCGAAGAAACAAAAGATAACTGTAACCGATTATGTAAACAAGCTCTTTCTCAGCCAGAAGATCGAGAGTTGATTTTCGACGCCCTTCTCAAAACTCTACGCTGAAGTTTGAGACATAGGTAGGCTATGCTCCGCAAGCACCTGTCTTAGTTGAAAATAGATGAGTAAAGAAAGGAAGAAATTCTAGAATATCTATGAGGGAAAACACGCGTTCGCGACGGATAAATCGAATATGATGAAACCGAAACTCACTCGATTACCTGAATTGCACCTTCAGGACATTGGGCTTCGCATGCGCGGCAGACTAAGCACTCATCAGCATTGACTGGGACAGATTTACCATCGTTGATCTCATAGATGCCTACTGGACAAGTGTTAACGCAGGTTTCGCATCCTTTGCACCTGGCATTATCGACTACTATTTT
>CP070714.1:762850-773697 GCA_020350385.1 Candidatus Bathyarchaeota archaeon
CGCGTCGAGTAACATCAAACGCGGGGTTTCGAATTACCAGCTTTTTAGGAGCGCCCTTCCACACCTCGTCTGGACTTCGCTCTTCGATTTGTGCGTAATCCCCACAAACTGTGGCTGGATCAAACTTCAAAAGCTCTGAAACAACGTAGAAGGGTTTCCTCGCCTCATGAGCCAAGAGAGCAATTGCGCCTGTGCCTATCTTGTTGACAACGTTTCCCTCCGAGGTTATTGCGTCGGCGCCCACAATAACGAGGTCAGCATAGCGCATAAAAGAACGCGCCGCTGAATCCACGATAAACGTTGTCTTCACGCCAAGCGCTAGTAGTTCCTTGACGGTGATTCTACCCTGAAAAAGGGGGCGAGTTTCCGTGCAGACCACATCGAATATTTTGCCATCTTCCTTGGCTTTGTGCAGTAGACACGTTACAGTGGAAGAGTGACAATGAGTAAAAACCACTGAGTTATTCTGTATTCGTTTGGCGCCTATCTCGGCGATGAACTCTTTTGAGGCTTCGAGGTTTTTTAGGAACTCGCTTGAACGTAAGGAGATTAATTTTGCGAGGGCGACTACTTTTTCTTTGCCGCTGTTTTCCACCTGGCTGATTATCCATCGAACCGCATTTCTCATGAGCGGTTCAGTTGCCCTTGAGGCAAAAAGTGTAGCTTTGGCTTCTGAAAGCTCCTTCATAAACTCCTTCCGTGTGCCTGCTCTTGTTTCCTCTGCCAAAGCTTCGAGCGCTTTAATAGCAGCTATGGCGACGTTTCTAGCGCCTTGCACTTCAAGTTTTCGAATCCTATTTGCAACAGAGTGAACTGATTGTGCCACAACACTTCACCTTCCGGAAATACTTTCGTTAACAAGTATGCATGGTGAAACATATAAGGCAATTTAAACAAGTTGTTAGGCGAAACCCAAATGATGCCCGATGAAGACAGCTTCAACAGTATTTTGCGACCGATAATTGGCCCATGGTACGAGTCGTTAAAGGACCCGCAGAAAGCGCAAGAGCAAGTACTCGGCAAGCTAGTTAGAGAATACGCAAAAACAGATTACGGAAAAAGACATCACGCATCCGACCTCATGGGAATAACTGACTATCAAAGAAGCTTCCCCAAAATAGACTACAAAGGGTTATTGCCTTACCTAGCTGAGGCTAAAGAGGGAAATTACAAGGCGATTTTGCCAGAACCGCCAGAGTGCTGGGTGATGACGAGAGGCTCGACTGGACGAGCAAAAGTCTTGCCCGCAACGCCGGCGCATCTGAAACAAATTTTCACTTGTGGAGCACGAGCACTGATAAACTATGCGCTTAGAAGGAAGGACTTTGAAGTTTTCACTGGAAACATACTGAACTTGAATTTCCCCTCTAGCGTACACACTATGACTTCGGATGGTCGAGAGGTCAGTTATGGCTATAGTTCTGGAACTTACGCAAGGCTTAACCCGATGTTCGAGAGAGTCAGCCTAATACCACGGCAAGAAGAGATTGACACACTTGGTTCGGGAATTGCTAAAGCAGATTGGGAGAAAAGATTCGAACTGGTTTACCAAAAGGCGCTTGAAAAGAACGTTACTGCCACCATGGGCGTAACACCCGTAATCCTAGGTTTCGCTCGGTACGTACAACGAAAGCATGGGAAGAAACCTGTTGACTTGTGGAAGTTTCAAGCTTTGTTCTGCACTAGTGTACGCAAAATACAGTTCAAATACGCGCCAGTTCTAAGAAAGTATTTTGGACCTGTACCAGTTGTAGAGATGTATACGGCGACGGAGGGAGTTTTTGCCCAGCAGCTAGATGAACTGCCCTATGTCACGCCTAATTACGATGCTTACTTCTTTGAGGTTGAAACTGGTAGCGGCCTGAAAATGCTTCATGAACTTAAGCGAGGTGAGTGGGGTAAGCTTTTAATCTCTTCGTGTATGTTTCCCCGTTACGATATTGGCGACATGATAGAAGCAGCTGGAAAAAGTTATTACCGCATCTTTGGCAGACGAAACACTTTGACGCTTCTGGAACACAGGCTGTATCGATTATTTTTGGGCTGGCTACTCTAAGAGGGAGCTGGGGACCGTCTTCGCGCCATTGTAGTCAAGTATACAGCAGCGATTATTATTATGGTGCCGACTATCAAGAGCACAATACCCCAGCCTGTTTCTGAAACAAGATAGCCTGCGAATTGGAGCAACGCGAAGAAACCGATAAGTATCAGGACTATACCACCGATCAACCACCCGACGAAGCCGTACTCACCCTTCTCATGTTTTTCGCCTTTTTCAGGCTCTTGCTTCTCTTGTTTTTCCTGCTTCTCACCTTTCTCAGCTTTTTCGCCTCTCTGAGGAGCACGAGCTGCCGCCGCCCGAATTGGTGCCTCCACTTTTAAAGGTGCCCCACAGCGCGGACAGAAGGTCATAGCTTCGTCAACTTGATTTCCGCATTTTGGACAATACAACGTGAACTCACCCTTTTCTATTCTTGTATTAATGAATAAGTATTTAAAATATGCACCCCCGCTGCAAAAAAGGAAAAGTTATATGTGCTCCACCGCGAATAGTCGACTAGGGGAAACAAATTGAATGAAAAACTCAAGGCTCAAGAACGCAAGTACAAGGCAAGAGACACCCTTTACACTGCAATCTCCATAGGCGCTGTCCTTATCTTAATTGGAGTAGTTTACGTTCTTGCTCAACCTAATAGCCTTTGGGAGAGTATCGTAACGTTTTTCAGCGATTTAACCCTGCGCTCAGTCCCTAGGACGGGAATATCTTTGCCAGCGCCAGCAAACCCAGCTGCTCACGAGGTGCTTTACAGTGCAGCACTCCAGTTCTGCATAGGCTTAGGCATCTTGCAAGTTATACTGCTGTTGTTGAGGTTCATGATGCATTCTCCGATTGGAAAAAAGGCAGAAACAGTGGGAAATCTTGTTTACTGGTTTGGAGCATCCTACCTGATAACGAACTATCTTTACGACACCCCGAATAATACGCAATGGTTCATGTTCTGGGCTGGAATACTGATAATATTGGGATTATCGTTAGTTGCCAGAGCGTTTGTCCTCATGACTAAAAGAAAATGAGCAATGAAGCTACTAAACTTTCAAATTCCACCAGAGCAATAATGCCTGCGAAAACATATTCAACGAATCCTTAAGAAGCCTCACTTTCGTTTCACGTCCGCCTCTCCATGATACTGGGATCTCTTTTATCTTGTAACCCCTGAGATACGCCCTGACAAGAATCTCTGTGTCCCAGAACCAGTGAGTAGCGCCTACTTCATCAAGTAGCTTCATAAGCGGTTCTCTGCGAAAGGCTTTGAAACCGCATTGATGATCCTTAACCTTGGAGCCTAAAAGCACTCGAACCGCAAAGTTGTAAGTTTTGGAGGCTATGTTTCTGGTACTGCTTCTTTCAACGTTGCTTTCAGGGAGCATCCTTGAGCCAGTGGAAAAATCATAGCCTTCAAATTCAACTGCGCCAACCAGAGTTTTCAGATGATTCAGGTCTGTGGCGAGGTCCAAGTCCATGTAAACAAGAACCTCACCGATGCTTTGCTTAAAAGCATTCTTCAGGGCGGTTCCTCTTCCGAGACGCTTTTTCCCATGAATATGCTTTATGAAAGGGTATTTCTCGGCAAGCGCAACGGCCTTTTTGTCGGTTCCATCAGTGCTTCCGTCCTCAGCGATTATAATCTCGAAAGAACGCGCGAATTCACTGAGAGCCTTGGTGACTTTTTCCACTGCAATATCCAACGCGTCTGCTTCATTGTAAGCTGGAAAAACCACGGAAAGCTCCACTGAACTCTTCAAAAGTGTCTCCGCGTTCATTTTCAGAAGCCCCATCCGCTAAGCCACTTCAAACTATCTATCCATGAGGTAGACGCGGGTGTGCCAGAGATAACTAAATAGAAAAGCCCAAACAAAACCACAACGCTCGCAAAATAGGCCACCGCGACTACTTTCCCCCATTTTGTACTCCAATATTTGCTGAGGAAATAAGCTGAAGCCAGACAGAGAAAAGGCACACTAACGTAAAAGTGATAGAGGAAAGTGACCCTTGAAATAAGCGCGTAGGGAAGCCACTGGAAAAAGAAAAAGGCGGCTATGAATATGCCGGCAAAAACTCTTTTTCTAACGGCTCTTTCCACCGCCAGAATTATGAACGCGAAGCCAGCCCACCAGACAGCAGGGTTCCCAAGAAGCACGATAGTGGACTTCACGCTGAGTGGGAGGTATGACACGTAAAGCCACACCGGCTTGAGCATGAACGGCCAAGTCCACCACGGAGACGAATAAGGGTGTGTAGCAGTCAACGTTGCATGATAGTTGAACATGCCTCCCTGAAGCCCCAGGACATCTAATACCGAGCGTCCAGCAAGAATGTCTGGAATGTAAGTCAAAAAGTAAACGAGCACAGCCACCAACAAGAATCCAACGACCATAGAGTATGGATGATCAAAGAAGGCGTTGATTTTGTCTGATAGGTTCTTTTTCAGTTTTGCAACTTCTTTGAGTCTTAGCACGGCAAGAATTGCTAATTGCCCTGCGAAACCGTAAAGCACAAACCACTTAGTTGAAAAGCCAAGCGCAAAAAATAAAATGGCCAAAAACAAGGGTTGTACTGGGGCTTTCCAGCCGTTCTTGAGCACATCTTTGAGGTAAATCAGAAAGAAAAGCTGTGATGCCAGCGAAAACAGGACTACGTATGTGTCAACAGTTGCCATTCGTGCCATGGTGAAATGCATGAAATCGAAGGTTAATAGGAAAGCTGAGGCGAAGGCGCCTATCCAGGTTCCGAACAACTTCTTTCCCAAGATGTAAATCACGGGTATCATTAACGTGGCGAAGACTACGCCCATTATCCGCCATCCAAACGGGTTATAGCCGAAAACCGAGATTCCAGAGGCAATAATCAGTTTTCCAAGAGGAGGATGAGTCCACTCGTACGGGTGCTGCAGTTGTAGGTAGTTCTCGGCGGTTCTTACGAAGTAAATTTCGTCGAAAACCGTTTCTGACATGTAGTTGGGTGGACACTGAACCAGGCTTTGCTCATCAATCAATTCGGATAAGTTCGGATCCGAAGTATTCTCGCTATTAATTGCAGTAATTACGATTCTCTGGTTATCTTGGCTTAGAAGCGCCATCTCAGCAACTTCGATAGAAGCCTGCTCAAAATCAAACCGCACATACTGAGTGCCACTGTTGATGTTGACTTCGTTCCAACTGTAGTAGCTCGTTGGAATGGCAAAACTCTTGCTGTTGCTCCAGTTTCCGGGAGAACCAGTGTAAACCTGAACATTGGCTGAGCCGTTCTTAACTAGGAAATAAACGGTGCCGACGCTCTCAGGCTTACCGAGATCGATGTAGAAAGTTTTGTTTTCGTTTGCTTGCCAATTAGTAGTAGGGACTTGTGTCAGGCCAAGGTTCCAAATGGCAACGGAGAAGAAAATTATGCAAAGCACAGCAATAGACAGCAAGTCTCTCTTATTGATGTCAATCCTGATGTTCGTTCTGCTCCACCTCTGCCTTGGCACTTTCACCTATTTTGATGGGGCTTATTTTGAACCACGACCGCCCTTTAAGCTCGTCCCACAGTAACACTAAAGCGTATATGAACACTGTTAAATTAATCAAGGTTACCGTTAAAGCCACAAGGTCGCCGCTTTGAATGAATTGAGTATTGTTGAGAAAATGGAGAACGTACGCTTGATTTACGAGACAAGTAATGCTCAAAAACCCGTAGATGGGCCGCGTTTTCTTGAGGAAAGGAAACATTAAGGCTAAAACGCTTAGAGCTGGAAACATATACCGCTCATGAATCCTCGTTGGAAGCATAAAGAAACCGAAAAAGAGAATAAACGCGGAAAAGAGCACCAGCAACTCTCCAGAGGCACCGAAACGTTTGTGAAGAACATACAAGACAAAAGCAGCTAAAGCGCCGAACAGTATCCACCCTATAGCGAAAAGAACTGGGGTTTCAGGCATCCATAGACCGCCCAGAGCCCACATGTTAAACGCATTCACCGACGTGAATGCGTAGCCTCCGTAAGCTCCGAAATAGATGTCCGCCAAAAAAGTTACGGGGTTGCTCCACTCAAAAGGAATTATCACCACAAAAACCGTTGCGGTTGCTGCGAGCAATGAAATGAGGAAACGTCTCAGTCCATGTTTTTTAAAAATCAGGAAGGCAATCAATGGTAATAAGGCTACGCTCTGGGGCTTTGTCAATATTCCAAGGGTAAAGGTCACGGCTGAAAGCTCAGGCTTCGAAGACAAAGCCAACATAAGCGAGAGAACAAGGAAAAACGTGTAAATCGCGTCGAATTGCCCCCAAACTGCTGCGTTAAAGATTACAGCAGGATTAAAAGCGTACAGCGCAGTGGCTAAAAGTGCCATCTTGAAGTCTAAGCGTTTCCGCACGAAAGCGAAAATGAGGAGCGCAGTTGCCATGTCGAAGAGGTTAGGAGGCAACTTCATGACGTAGGTGAAAAGACTAGTTCCGAAAAGCGAAAGGCTCTTCGCCAGTAAGCCGAAAACCCAGAATAAGTAGATGTTGAATGGCGGATAGTCGCACCATGTTCTGTCGTAGAAGGTTCTTGGTCCATAGTCCGCTGAGGTTTGGAACCATACCATAAAATCTTGAGTGTCAACTTCTTCGTATCCTTGATTTGAGAAAAACGCAAACCTAACTATAAACGCAATGAAGAGCAGTGCTACTAAAGCTAGGACTTCACGCTTTTCAAACGAAAAGTTGATCACTTGTCCCCCCTTTGAGGTTCTTATTCATATAGAATCTGAATAAAAGGGTTTTTTAATAACCCCCTTTGCGGTGCTTTAAAAGCGCTCGTGTGCAAATTTGCCATTAAAGTATTAAGAAATTACGTGGTATACACGTAAACTTCCATCATAAACAGGTTCTAACCATTCTACGCTGTCAAACCGTGCAACACATCCCGGATAATTGTTTTGCTCCTCTCCGCCCACGTAGATGTAAGTGACGTTGTATGTTTCAACGACCTGTCTCAAATCGTCTACAGTGCCCGTGTAGGCTGTGTCAATGTCATCAAATCTCTTCTTAATGCCATCATACGCTACTCCGTGACCGTAAGGCCAATTTACATAGGACGCAACCCTTAGCCGCCCGCCGATCATCGTCGGAGGGCAGTGAATTGAATAGTAAGTCAAAAATACAGCCCGTTCTTCTGTGTTGCCTCGAACCCACATACCCAAATTATATTCATCCCAACTTGCTGCTCCGTAACTTGTTCCAACATTGTAAAGGACAACGCTTGCCGACGCTAAAACAGAAAGCAAAAGCAAAACCAGCGCTATATTCTTCCTGATTCTTGCCAGAGCAGCCCCGCTTAACACGGCTATGGGAACCCAAGCGAAAATAAAGAACTTATACATGTCCCAAGAATTCGGTGTTATGGAGATAACATTTGGAACTAAAAACAGAAGCAGCAAAACAAGCTTCAAGAGTTTTCCCTCAACTTTCGTAAAGAACAGAGCTAAAGAGATCAGAAACGGAATCCCAAGATTCATAATGTAATAGAGAATTGGATTTTCCCTTAGGAAACTGTATGCCCAAGGATTTGCAAGCGAGATTGAAGAGGCACCCGAAAGAAGAAAGGGCAGCGCGACGATAGCGGACACCAAAAAGTACAGGTAATAGTTTCTGAAGTTCTTTTGGTTCAATAAAATGCTGACGAAGTAAGCAACGTAGGCACAAATGAAAGATACGGCGTGGAAAGGTAACAGCAAACCCGTAACGATGCCAGCTAATATTATTCTGTTTTTGTCTCCCATATCTCTCAGTAAGGTTAAAACGAACGCGAAGACTGGTAGACCTATCAGAAGAGGTCTCTGTTGCAGCAGATTATCAAATATAGGCGGCAAACCAAAGAA
The DNA here is from genome assembly GCA_020350385.1 of Candidatus Bathyarchaeota archaeon. GTDB lineage: Archaea > Thermoproteota > Bathyarchaeia > Bathyarchaeales > Bathycorpusculaceae. Next base: position 770,753 of record CP070714.1, read on the forward strand.
GCCACCGTACTGGTACATGTAATTCTGCGAAAGGCTAAATTGTCCACTGGTTAATGCCGAAAAAAGACCTATGTAGCTGAATCCCCAGCCAAACGTCGCTATAAGAGTTGAGAAGACCGCCGCGCGTTTTCCATTCACTCTTGCTAAAGAGTAGACTGCCAAGGCAAAAATGAGAATAAAGACGGCGTTCAAAAAGGGCAAGAGCTTAGGTAGAAAACCGTAGACTTTTTCTAAAATGGCAGTGTGAAAGTCCACAAAGTAGTGATAATTCATCCTGTCACCAGAATAATACGGCATTTCTGGAGGGAAATTACCGTTGTTTATGCTTTCGATTATTTCGTAATGTAAGGGCGTGTCTTGCCAGTTTGAACCCGTTATAACTATTCCAAACTCATTTTCAAACCAGACGCTTCGGTAAAGGATTACCAAGGACAGAATAAAAATCAAGAAAAAAATGAGCAACAATGTTTTACTGAACTTTCTGACCTTGAGAAAATTTCTTAAAGGGTACGTCTCTTTCTTTCGTGAATTCACCAACCCATAAATGATAGTCAAGGCAAGAAAGGAAAAAAGTATAGTTTCCCTTGAATAGCCAAAAACTAGAGATAAATAATAAACCAGTTGAGTTGATATGAGGACGCTAAAAATGGGAACAAACACTAGGATTTCGTAGGATTTTAACCTAAAAAATCTGCAGAAAATCAAGCCAGGAACAAAGAAGGTAAAGACAAACGCGGTTAACAAGCCTATGTGAATTGAAATAAAGGATATTAGAGGCAACAACAGTAACAGAAAGAGAAACCAGTGTTTCCGCAAAGCCCTCAAAGACAGAATTTCTTGGAGCGTACTCGTCTGGAAGGGCATATACTTTAAGAGCGCTCGATGCGATTATAAAACTTGCTTTGCCAACGATAATTGTATTAATTGTACCTCCATTCTTTTCAGAAAAAATTATTAAAGCAAGATTAATCTGCTAAACTCTATGTTCAGGAGGGTATTGCTTTAAAAAAGAAGCTTTCAGTGGCAAAATTTGGCGGCAGTCTCTTGGATGTGGAAGGCAAGGAAGTCCCAAGAATACTAAAGCGCATAAAGGAGCTCAAAGCCAAAGATACCTTCGGCCCTGTAGTTGTATTATCAGCACCGATGGGCTGCACTGATGAACTTATCCGGATAGGAGAATCCCACGCACAATCAGATCCAATTTCCATAGACTCTGTTTTCGAAGCTTACAGTCGTTTAGCAAAGCTTCACGTCAAAGGCAAGTTCCTTAAACAGGCAGTAGCTGCATTGGCTGATTACAAATCGCAGATGCAAGAAAACCTTGCTTTGGTCAATAAACGTTTCAGTGGTAACATTAAAGCAAAAATACTTACTCTCGGCGGGGAATTAGCCATGTCGGCACTAGTAGACCATATTCTGAAAAGTAATGACCTTGATTCCTGCTGCATTCCTGTACAAAACTGGCCCATTGTCACGGATGACAATTTTGAGGAGGCAACACCAAATTATGAACTCAGCAAAAAAAGAATTGACACATTAATCGAACCACTGGAAGACGGCAAAATCATTTCGTTAGCAGGTTTCCTCGGGGTAACAACAGACGATCTCGAAACCGTTTTGGGCAGAGGCGGCTCAGACCTCACCGCAGTTTTCACCTCATGCCTCCTGAAAGACCGATACCAGACTGAAACGCTCCTATTTAAGGATGTGCCAGTGCAAAGCGCGGATCCCAAAGTTGTGAAAGGACAGAAAACCGACCATGTAGCATCGCTTACTTATAACGAAGCTCACAAGGCTTCAATGATGGGCATGAAAATACTGCAGAGCCCTGCGATTGCGATGGCTAGGTGGTTTCTGCAACCTCTGCGGATAGTGCCAATAGATCAGCCTGAAAAATATTCGGTGATCCAGTCTGAAACAGCTGCCAGAGAAATCGTGAAGTGCTTGACGGGCAAAGCTGGCTGCGCCATCCTTTCTATGAGCGATGAGAAAAGCCGTTCTCTGGAAGATTCATTGAGAATTTGGGAGATACGCAACGACTTCATGGACTTAGGCGCTGAAACTCTAGAGACAGGTGAGAGGATTCGAGACTTCTTGTTCTTGGACTCGGATTTTCTAAGGAAAAATGAGGAGAAACTGAAGGGATTTGACGAAAACTTGAAGATAGAATACGGCTTAGGCGTGGTCACACTCATCGGCGACAAGATGAAAGACTCAGCGGGCATAGCTTCTACCGCTATAGGTGCAATTTCAGGGATTAACATAAAACGAGGCATTTTCGCGCCTCACACCTCCCAAATAATAATTGTAGTGGAAGAAGAAAACGTTAACGCAACTGTGGCGGCTATTCACCTCAAAAAAGCCGAAATGAACAAACCGCCTAATTAAAGAAACATTTTCATTTGAAGATTAGTTAAAAGCACTTCTGCTAGTTCTAATGCTTTAAAAAGTTTAGTTGCTCCAGTCGTCAGCAGTAGACCGTTTAGAAAGCTTCATGTACAAAAACTCTATCCAAGCGTCAGGGTTCTGATACCTTACTATAGGGACCAGAAACGGGGAACTATACTCCATTTTCTCTCATTCGGCTCGGTATAACCCGCAGCATTTCTCTGAGTCAAGTAGAATTTAAAGCTTTATGGATTAAATTTTGATCAAAAAAAATTAATTTGCGGTTCTTGACTGCGTTGCCCTCATTCAACAGGGCAACAAATAAGAATCATCGAGCGCGGTTTAGCCCCGCGCGCGGTGTCTTGCTGAAAAAGACTGTTTTGGAAGCCCGAAACCTTTTCCTAAAAGGTGTCGTTGTTGGCTGGCACGTCGGAGCGAGGGGGGCGAAGCCCGCCGAGCACTTAACTTGAGTATATACTGTCAAATGTTGAGAAAATTCTCTTTTGGATTAGAATTTTTTACACACACCAAAAAACATTGAAGATTCACGCAAACTT
>CP070714.1:773797-778198 GCA_020350385.1 Candidatus Bathyarchaeota archaeon
ATAAAGCTTTAAATTCTACTTAACTCAGAGAAATGTTGCGGGCTATACCGAGTCGAATGAGAGAAAATGGCCTATAGTTCCCCGTGCCGGGGTCTCCTAGCTAGGTAGGGAGCAAGCCTGGAGATGAGCTTAAAGCACCAAACAGCTTGTGGCCTCTCGGGGCCGCGTGGGTTCAAATCCCACTCCCGGCGCTCTCGGCTAATTCTTTGCCCTAATTTTCGGCCTAGGACAAGCAACATGTTATAGCGCGCAACAAGTAACAATTTATAAATTATTTCAAACATATACCACAATTGGATGAAGAAATGCTTTACATTGTTGATGTTTTAACAGACATGGTTGGAGACATTATCGTTGCCATACCATCAATCCTTGCCGCAATCATAGTGATTCTGATCGGCTACGGTGTAGGAATAGTTGTTGGCAAAGCTGCGAACAAACTCGTTGAGAAACTCGGCATTGAAAAGAGCTTTGACCAAACCGTTACAGGCAAAGCCTTCAGATCCGCTGGCATAGACCTATCCAATTTTATTGGAGCAGTACTCAAAGCCTTCATAACAATACTCGCAATAATTCTCGCAATACAGATTCTGAATGTTGGAGGCACAATCGGCACTTACTTAGCGACCATAGCAGATTATTTGCCCAGACTTCTCGGAGGTATCCTCGTCATAGTCTTTGGCACTGTTCTAGTTGATTTCTTAGCGTCATTCATTGGAAGAATGATAAAACCAATGTTCCCCGAAGCAAAAGCCGAGATAGCTGACATGTTGAAGACCCTTTTAATGATTGGGTTGATAGCATTCGTACTACTACTAGCGCTTGATCTTATGCTGCTTTCAGGTAGCACGATATACCCGCTGATACTAGGCTTCGTGTTAATCGGGGCAGGCATCGCATTAACAGATGGACTGATAAAATCGATAACAGACGATCATGAAGGTTTCCGAGGAGTCGCAGGATACGCAAAATTCATTCTCTACAGCATCTTCTTGATAATTGGGGCAGGAGCCATTTTTGCTACATTCCCAGGCGTTTCGAACATTGTAGCGAACATTTCTTGGGCTTTCGCAATTGCACTGGCAATAATGCTGATCCCAATCGCTTTCGCATTGGCAAAAAAGATGTCTAAAGAAGCAGCATAACGTATTCTCTCCAACCCTACCCTTTTTTTGGGGCAACAAGCTTCCTAAGAAAACGGGCAAAATAGTGATTTGATTCTTAAATCTTAGAAATCAGCTTTAAGAAAGGAGTGAAGTGTGAGATGCCTCCATTTCGTGGAAGGTTCAAATTCCATTCAACACTTTTAACCCCGCCAAGAATGATTTACTATTAGGCGATGTTTTCAGTTTTTGAAATCTTTTTTGTTTTCGGAATAGCAGACGTGAAAAAGACATCGTTTCAGTAGTTCGCAGGCTTCATCGTTTTTTATGGAGGTTTTGGAGGCGTGATTTTGGGGCTGAACTCTGTTAACTGTCAGTAGAGGCAGTTTCCTCAGTTTCTCGTTTCCATAGTAGATTCTTCTTGACAAGGTCTTTAATTTCATCTAGAAATTCAATATTATTTTCAAGATCTAAGAATTTGTTTCGGTGGTCTTCGAAGCCTTCTGGCAGCTCAATTTTCAAAGTTATGAAAGGTTTTCCTATGGCCATTTCGAATTTTCTTTTTTCCTCGTCATACTCTTTTTTTGAAACAGTCTTCTTTTCAAACCACTTCTTAATTTTCCACATTTCCCTCACATACCTATTAATCCAAATCTAAGCGCAAGATAGAAACTGGAAAAGCCCAGCTGAATAAGAGATGTAAGTATACCTATTTTTGCGAAGTCTCCAAACTTCACTGTAATCTTTTCTCGCTTGAGAGTGCCAATTGCCATCATCATTACAGCACCGCTGAATGGTGTGGTAGCGCCTCCCAGATTTGTCCCCAAAATAAGGGCCGACCATACAGCGTTTAAGTTTAGGCCTGAAAGAGCTTGAGCGCTGATGATCGGGGTGAAAGTCAAAGCAACTGCTATATTGTCGACAACTACGCTTGAAACTCCGCTAACCCACAGCATCATTTGAGTTGCTATAAGGGAGCTACCTCCAGCAAATTGAAAGAGTTGCACTGATATCTCGCTTAGAAAACGCGTACTTTCTAACCCACCAATTATAAACATGAACCCTGCTATGAAAAAAACTGTTTCCCAGTCTAATTCTTTAAAAATTGAAGCTGGATCAACTCGACTAAGTAACAAAACAAGAATCCCGCAACCTAATGCTACCGCTTCAGGTCCTACGCCTATAGTGTCAAAAGTCAAGAAGAGAGCAATCAAAATAATAAGAACAAAGGCAGACCTGTAAAATACTTTCTTATCTTTTATTCCTTCCTTGGGGTTGTACTCTGGCAACTCTTTTTTCTCGCCCAGTCGTGATTTGAAAACTAAGTAGAGGGCTAGGATTGTCAATGCCCACAACATTATTTCGCATATACCTAGAAGGTATATGAAATCTAGGAAGCTTAATCCTGCGTCGATTCCAATAATCATGTTAGGTACTGAACCTATTAGCGTACTGGTTCCGCCAAGATTTATCATTATGGCTGCCGACAGGAAGTATGGTTTTGGATCATAGTTCAGAAGCTTGGTTATGGTCACGGTGGCTGCTGCTACAAGTAACATCGCCGTTGGGTCGCTAAGGAACATTGAAACAAGAGCGGCAACGACGCAGATGGCAACGAAAAGCCTGCCAGGATGCCCTCCAGAAAATTTTATGGCATATAACGCCAAAACATTGAACACACCGCCTCTCTTGGCTACTTCTACAACAATCATCGTGCCAATCAAAAGCAAGAGAAGCCTAAAATCTACAAAGCCTAACGCCTCTTGATAACTGAACGAGCCATACTGAATTCCAAACCAAGCGGTGAGTAAGGCGCCTATTAATGCAGCAACTGATAAGGAAGTAACTTCCAAGATTGAGATAAGAATTATTAGAACGTAAATGAGGAGTAAAATGAGGACGATTGGCTCCATTCTCAGCCACTACTTTTGTTCTTCTGAGCTCTCTGTGCCAATAGATCAGCAAAAGAGTCTGCTTTCTCCTCAATAATCTTGTATATGATCCTACCGATGTCATAGATAAAAATGATAGTCAACCCAAGCCCAATGTAGATTATTGCAGTTGACAAGTAATACCCAACATCTTGAATGGAGCCTAAGAGTGGAGATACAGCGGTTACTACCAGCACCGTGATTATTATGTAAGCGAACTCTCTTGCAGCACGCTTAGGAGACCTTTCTTCTTTAATGCCCAACCTTCTAACTAGTAAATCTGTTAATACATCACCCAATATTAAAGCATCAGCCAACGCACGAATCAAAAAGATGCCCATGAGAACTACGGTGAGAATCCATACAAGAAAAGAAGCCTCAGTATTAATCCCGGGAATAATTAGGCTCCTAAGTGTCGGTGGAATAAATATGCTTATTACCCAAAAAATAATGGTCATTATTAAGTTCATTACAATTCGAGGGAATCTACGACGGATTTCTTCTCCCTTAGCCTTCACACTGATGACTCCACAACATAACAATGGGATATAAATCCCAGCAATAGAACTGTGAGACAATATAAAAGCATTATCGCCTTTTTAGTCAGATTTGAACTCGAATATCAACTGTGCAATCTAGATGGCTATTTAAAGCTGCCCCTTTCTTTGGCGTCATACATGGAATTTGCCTAATTTTCCATTAAGAATTGTTAAAAGTCAAATCTTTGGCGTCAATTTCATCTGTCCTGAATTTTGTGTCATATGTCTCCTGAGAATTGTTTTTAAGTAAATGTGCAGAGATCGTCCTCTAATAAATGGCGAGAATTGGGCAAAATAACATAAAAAATTTGTTCTTTCCATAGTTAGACTAATATAGTGTGCTACGCAAATTATGTAAGAAAGTCAGAATTATTTAAAGAAAGAGCCAAATCGGCTACGGGTGGCGCGTATTTTACTCTTTCTCAAGCTCGTTCTGATTGTTAAATCATTGGCGCAATCAAATTGCGACTGAGTAAAGTGTTCGAAAGTTGGGTAAAAGAAAAGTTAAAAACGAGGCAAACCTTCAAAAAATGTTGCTGCCGAGTGAAAACGATGTGCTGGGCACAGCTGTAAAAATGCTTGGCGGTGAAAGAGTCCTGGTAAAGTGCCAAGACGGCAAACAACGGTTGTGCAGAATTCGAGGCAAACTGAAAAGGCGAGTGTGGGTCAGAGAAGGCGACATCGTTTTGGTTTCTCCTTGGGATTTTCAATCGGACAAGCGAGGCGACATCTTCTGGCGATACCGGAGAAATCAGGCTGATTGGCTTAGAGGTCATGGTTACCTTAGAATGTGAGAGAGAGAAACAGGTGAAGAAACTTGAGGCATAA
>CP070714.1:778298-782350 GCA_020350385.1 Candidatus Bathyarchaeota archaeon
GCAAAAAGAGGCTGAATACCTGTTTGCCCGACCACATGGAATGTGGCTTTTTGATTTTAGGTTCTGGCAGTGTCCCAACATATCCCGTCGCTGTTAGAAGCCTGTTAACTTCGGCTTTCGTTAGGTAGTTTGCTTTTCGGGTGAAGAAGTAGGCTCCGGTGATGAAGTCTCGGATTGCACCTATTATCGGCCCTCCGAACCTTGGTGAGAGTATCTGGTCTTGAACCTGCATTAGCAACAGAGCTTCTGTTCGAGCTTCTTCACTTTGGGGCACGTGCAGGTTCATTTCGTCTCCGTCAAAGTCCGCGTTGTAGGGCGGACAAACGCACAGGTGCAGGCGAAAAGTCTTGTAGGGTAAAACGCGCACGTAGTGCGCCATGATGGACATTCGGTGGAGTGATGGTTGACGGTTAAATATTGCTATGTCCCCGTTTTTGAGATGGCGTTCTACAACAAAGCCAAGCTCTACAGCTTCAGCGATTTTTTCCCTGTCCACCACAAATTCAAGTCTTATGCGTTTTCCGTCTGGCCTAATGATATAGAGGGCCCCTGGATACTTTCCAGGACCATTTATCACTAATTTCTTCAGTTCCTCAATGTTCCACGCGGTTACTTTTTCTGGAACAGATAAACGCATGGCTACATTATTTGGAACGCCTACCTCGTTTATGTCAAGGTTTGGATCTGGAGAAATAACCGTTCGCGCTGAGAAGTCAACTCTTTTACCTGAAAGGTTGCTTCTGAAACGCCCTTCTTTACCCTTCAATCTCTGCGAGAGGGTTTTTAGCGCTCTTCCCGAACGGTGCCTTGCTGGCGGTATTCCAGAGGCTTCATTGTTGAAGTAGGTTGTAACGTGATATTGCAGAAGTTCAGATAAGTCTTGAATTATAAGTGTTGGAGCTCCTGCTTCCATGTTTTCCTTAAGCCTTTGGTTAATGCGAATGATGTCAACAAGCTTGTGAGTCAAGTCATCTTCTGAACGGATTCCCGACTCTAGCGTAATAGAGGGACGAACATAAACTGGAGGCACAGGCAAAACTTGCAGAACCATCCATTCAGGTCTTGCTACGTTAGGATTAAAACCTACAATTTCCAAGTCTTCGTCTGAAATACGTTCTAGTCTTTCCCTGATCATACTAGGTGTTAGCGGTTCATGGCCCGCCTCAGTTTGCTCTATGAACTTCGTAGGTTTCTCAAAAGTTATTTTGTACTGGTTGGCTGCACAGTATGGACATTGTTTAGCCTTAATCTCCTGAATAATACCCTTGTACACTATATCTGGTATTATGCCCAAAAGCATGTTGTATCTTTGAATTCGGTCACGAATTCTTTTCGCTGCTTCTTCCGATAGGAGTATACGCCCACAACTACGGCAGGTTGTCTTCAAAAGCTGATGAATTTTTTTTGTAAATTCTATGTGCACTATAGGCACTGCTAGTTCGATGTGCCCAAAGTGGCCGGGGCAACGGATTGCAGTGTTGCCGCAGGTTTTGCATCTCTGCCGAGGCTCCAGAGTACCCAATCGCCCATCCATTAATCCCGCGGTAATTGGAGCACCGTCTTCATCGTAAGTGTCTGGCGTTTGAATTTCCACAACTGATTGTTTGCGCAGGTCTTGGGGTGAAATCAGACCGAAAGAGATTTCATCAACAACTTTGTGAATCAATTCTTCTGAAGACATCTTACGCCTTCTCCTTAAGTTTCAATTTCGGTGTAATACACAAGCTCTGGAGTTCTTGCAATAAAAGCTTGAAAGCATAAGAAACTATTACGGGGGAAATTTTAGCCCTTTCATCACAGATTTTACACGTGTATTTTCGTTGTTTCATGTTGAAATAGGCGATCTGCCCGCAGTTTTCGCATACATAAAGCGTATATTTGTCGGATTCTTCCAGTAACCTATCCCTAAGCAGCATGGCTGCGCCGTGACCGATAAGGCAGTCTCTTTCCATTTCACCGAATCTTAAGCCTCCGCCTCTGGCTCTGCCTTCAGTGGGTTGACGCGTCAGCATTTGCACTTGCCCGCGGGCTCTAGCATGTATTTTGTCGGCGACCATGTGATGCAGTTTCTGGTAGTAGACAATGCCTACAAAGATGTCAGCAACAAATTTTTCGCCTGTTGTTCCATTGTAAAATACTTCGCTTCCCGTGTGGCTGAACCCAAGTTTTACGAGGTTTTTTCTGATTTCGTCAGGGCCTTCGTTGGAGAAAGGTGTGCCATCTGCTGGTTTTCCCCTTGCAGCTGCCGCTTTTCCCGCGAGGGATTCGATGAATTGGCCGATGGTCATTCTTGATGGTATGGCATGAGGATTTATCACAATGTCTGGAACTATGCCTTCGTCGGTAAAGGGCATATCTTCTTGGGGAACTATTAATCCTATTACTCCTTTTTGTCCGTGGCGAGAGGCAAATTTGTCTCCCAACTCTGGAACACGTTGATCACGAACTCTAACCTTCACGAGTTTGCTTCCTTCTCCAGACTGTGTTATGAAAATTCCATCAACGACTCCTGTTTCTGAAGGACGCATATCTGCAGATGTGTCTCGCATTGATGGCCCTTTAACTTCAAACTCCTTGTATTCTTCAAGGAATCTCGGAGGACTTATTCTTCCGATTAAAACGTCTCCGCCTACAACTGAGGATTCTAAACTTATTATCCCATCAGGTTCAAGAAGCCTATAATATTGTTCTCCGCGGTATCCGCGAGTTCCCGGCTCGGGAACCGTGAACTTATCTTTCAACCCCCCCAAGTACTGGCGGCACTCTGCTTCGTATATCCGGTAGAAGCTGGACCGGGCTAAACCTCTTTCGATTGAAGCTTTGTTAAAGACTATGGCATCTTCCATGTTATAGCCTTCAAAGGAAAGCACTGCAACAACACAGTTTTGCCCTGTAGGTCGTTGCTTGTAGCCGATGACTTCCATCAATTCGGTCTCAACCAAGGGTGCTTGCGGATAATGCAATATATGCGACCTTGAATCTACGCGGTGGTGGAAGTTTGTACCGTAAACTCCGAGGGCTTGTTTGGCCATAGCGGCCTGGTATGAGTTTCGTGGTGACTGGTTGTGTTCTGGATACGGTATGGTTGATGCACATATTCCTAAAATCGTGTACGTTGCGATCTCAGAGTGCGTATGTTGAGGAGTGACATTTTTAAGAGATAGGGCTACGTGCGCGTTTTCTTCTTCTGCAGCGTCCAAATATTCAATCAAACCGTTTTTGACAAGGTCTTCCCAAGTCCATTCTCCAAGGCCTATTTTTTCAAAGTGTTCAGGCTGAAGCTTCGGAACGCCGTTTTCAACAATTATTAGTGGACGCCTAACTCTTCCTTGGTCGCAGTTTGCGTGTATTTCTTCCGTCTCGCTTCGAAGCTTCGAAAAGTAGGTTATGTTTGCTTCAGTTGAGATTTCTCCTCTTTTTCTTTTTTCTCTGAAGGCTTTGACTAGTTCTGGCGCTGAATTGCAGTATCCGATTATGTTTCCGTCAACGAAAACCTTTGCTCCAGAAATCCTTAAAGCCTCATTTGCCTCGTAAGCTGGAGCCGTGCCCATCTCCAAAAGCAGTTGTTTAATCTTCTCGGGATTCACGCCTACAGAAATTGACGCGGATAATGCGAGATTCTTGACTAGACCACAATTGGACCCTTCAGGTGTCTCATTTGGGCACAGGCGTCCCCAATGGGTCGGGTGCAGGTCTCGGGCTTCGAAATTCGGTTGACTTCTACTTAATGGTGACTGAAGCCTACGTAGGTGGCTGAGCGTGGATATGTAGTTGGTTCGATCCAAAAGCTGGGTTATTCCAACTCTACCTCTTCCCCAGTTTCCAGTCGCCAGTGCATGCTGGAATCTTTCGGTAATTATTCCTGGGCGGACTGCCGCAGACACGGTTATGATTGGACCTTTCACGCCTATGCGCTCAAGTTGGTACTTCATGTCGCGGGTTAAGTTTCTAAAGGCGACACGGAAAAGATCTCCAAGAAGGGGCCCTGCGAGTCTCAACCGTTTGTTCTTGAAGTGGTCTTTGTCGTCTGGCTTTCTCCTTCCGAGTTTCAG
>CP070714.1:782450-799246 GCA_020350385.1 Candidatus Bathyarchaeota archaeon
AATACGTCTACGCTATCCAGCAAGGCCACCAAAAGAAGTACCCGAATCACCACCTCAGATCACCTATGTATCCCTAGAATCACCCCAAGGAAAATAGCGGAGACAAAAACCATGCCTACCCAAAAAACCGCAAAAATCTTTGACCTTCAAGGAAAGCCCTTAGGTAAAGCAACACTCCCAACAGTTTTCGCAACACCCCTAAGACCTGACGTCATAAAACGCGCTGTCCTCTCTATCCAATCCAGCAGGCTCCAACCACAAGGCCGCGATCCAATGGCGGGAAAAAAAACTTCTGCAGAATCCCGTGGCACAGGCTTGGGTATAGCACGAATTCCACGCGTAAAAGGCGGAGGAGGAAGAGCCGCCTTAGCTCCCGGCACAGTAGGAGGAAGACAACCTCACCCTCCAACATCCGAAAAGAAAATCCTGAAACGAGTCCCCAAAAAAGAGGCACGCCTCGCTCTGCTTTCCGCAATGGCCGCCACAGCCTCCAAAGAAACCGTAGCCTCTCGAGGCCATGCAATCGAGGACGTTCCCCAAATCCCCCTCATAATTACAAGCTCAATTGAGGAGCTAACGAAAACCAAAGAAGTAGAAGAAGCCCTTACACACTTGGGCATCCTATCCGACATCTGCCGCGTAAAAGCCAGCAGAAAAATCCGCGCCGGCAAAGGCAAGCGCAGAGGCAGAAAAATGAAACAAGCCATAGGTCCCCTAATCGTAGTGGCTGAAAACAAAGGCATATTTGACGCGGCAAGCAACCTTCCAGGCGTAGATGTCGCCATGGTAAACAATCTTAACGCAGAAATGCTGGCGCCAGGCACCCATCCGGGCAGATTGACACTGTGGACAAACGGTGCCATTGAGCAGCTGGACAAACTTTATGGCGGAGGAAAAGGCGCGTAATGGATCCCAATGAAGTTATATCTCATCCTTTGATGACGGAATCCGCCAGCCTCATGGTGGAAAAAGATAACAAACTAATCTTCATAGTCAATCTCAAAGCAGACAAAAGTGATGTTAAAAGGGCGGTTGAGCAGCTGTACGAAGTGAAAGTAGCTAAAGTCACTATGCTAATAACTCCGCAAGGCGAGAAAAAAGCCTTCGTTAAACTTAACCCAGAGTATAAGGCGTCAGATGTCGCCATCAAACTTGGCATTTTGTAAAATCGCATGGAGGCATGATTAATGGGTAAAAGAATTCGTGTTCAAAGACGCGGGCGCGGTGGCTCAACCTTCAGAGCTTCCACTCACAAGAGAGTGGCTCCTGCTAAGTATCCACCCAAAATAACTCCCAAGGAATCTTTTGAGGCTTCAATTAAAGGCGTCATAGAGGCTCTTGTCCATGACCCTGGACGTGGAGCGCCTTTGGCGTTTGTGCGTTTCGAAAACGGCGAAACATGTTACACTGTAACCCCTGAAGGCGTTTTCAAGGGACAGCAAATCAGTTTAGGCGGGAAAGCGCCCGCGGAAGTGGGCAACATTCTTCCATTGGGAAAAGTTCCAGAGGGCACTATGGTCTGCGATCTCGAACTTCGACCAGGCGATGGGGGTAAGATGGCAAAATCTTCAGGTGCCTACGCCACAGTCGTGGGCCATATGCCGCAAGGCACAATGATTAAATTACCATCTGGACGTACAAGATACATTAATGATCGTTGCATGGCAACCATAGGCGTGGTTTCCGGCGCGGGCAGAACAGACAAGCCTTTCCTTAAGGCAGGAGAAAAATTCCATCTAATGAAAGCAAAGGGGCATAAGTATCCGAGAACCCGCGGAAGAGCTATGGTGGCTGCTGTGCACCCATACGGTAGCAGCAAGAAAAGCGCTCGCAAAGTAACCACAGTTTCTCATGGTGCGCCGCCAGGGCAAAAAGTCGGGTTGATTGCGGCCAGAGGCACGGGACAGAAAAAGAAACGAAGAAAAAGATGACAGAACGTTTATAGCATCTAAATAATTTGAAAATAAGGTGAGAAAAATGCCGAAAGAATTCATGTATCGCGGCCATACGCTTAGCAGTTTGCAAGGCATGTCCATGGACGAGTTCATTGATCTGCTACCTTCTAGGCAGAGACGAAGTCTCCAACGGGGCTTGACGCCTGAGCAACGGATATTGCTGGAAAAGATGCGCAAAGCTCAAGAAGCCCTAAAGAAAGGGGAAGATGTCACCATAAAAACTCATGTGCGAGACATGATTATTCTGCCAGAAATGGCCGGAGTGAAAATTCTTGTTCACAACGGCAAAGAATTTTTCCCCGTGGAAATAAAACCAGAGATGATTGGCCACTATCTAGGCGAGTTTGCCATAACAAACAAACCAGTTAGGCACGGAACACCGGGAATCGGTGCGTCTCGATCTTCAATGTACGTGCCACTAAAATAAGCTGGCACCTATCCGGATGAATTCGCTGATAGTGTGTATGCGTGTTTTCAGTTTTGTGTACAATTAGGTTTCCATCGCTAAAAAAATATAGCCTCCTTGTATGAAGACTGAGACTTGCAGTGAATTACTGTCTATTTCCAGAAATGGATAGCATAATAGATCTCGATTATATTCTTAGCTCTACTGCATCGCTTGCGCCAATTGGTATTTAAAAATAGCGAGCTTGCCCTTAAGGCTAAGCGCTGTAGTCCCTTCCCTTCGGTTTTGAAGTCGGTGCTTTTGCTTGTGGTATTTTCGGTAACGGTATTGGCGGTGGAATGTTCAGCGTTCTCGATATGAGAACCGATTCAATGAAGACAACGTTGGATATTGACTGCACGATCAGAGGCGGTGGCGGCTTCTTCTCTTCATGATCCTTGAGGACTTTCTCGATTTCGCTTTTGTCGCCAGAAACATAAGCGCTTCCTTTGAGGCTTATCTGTGCTATCGAAGGGTTATAGTTTATTGCCAAGACAAAGGGAACTTCCAAAGAGGCATCAGGCTTTTTCTCCATGCCTACGACATTTATGTTCGTGCCTATCTGGATGGGCGGAATCGGTTTTCTCATGTCCCAGAAGCGTTCTGCTGAAATATTTGTTATTGCTACATTAACTCTGATCATCTAAATCATCAAAGAATATGTGCGCATTGAGAATTTAAAACTGCTTATTTTTCTGCTTGCTTGTATCTTGTAAAACCACAATGCCCGCAGGTGTACCTGTCTTGGTTATTAGCCATGAAATATCCTGGACCGCATCTCTCGCAAGTTGGGCGCAGTCTCGTAACCTTCTCGCCCTCTATTTTGTATAAGGCGTGAACGCCCCTTTCCTCTTTTTTCTTCTTTTCTGTTTTAGCCTTTTCAACTTTTGGAGGTCTTACCTCTTCCTTTTCTTGCTCTTCGGCGGGTGCCTCTTCTTTTTCAATCACTTTTTTTGACATTTTACTCCTTCGCCTCTTCTTTCGGTTCTTCTGGAGGAGTGTTACGTTTTCTTATGTACTCTGGTTCAATAAATTTTGCTTGTTCTACCGTTTCATAAACATTAGCAATTCCAACGGCAATATTTGTTCCCGTCATAGTTCGCATTCTCTTAACAAAAACCATCTCTTCGTTTATCTTCAGTTCGGCGACTATAGCTTTTTTAACTTCCAACCTAGTCGGAGTTTTTCCTTTGGGACCGTGTTCCACCTTGAAATCCACTTCCTTTCGTTTTAAAAGTGGATTTTCTTTTGTTGACAATATTTTAACTTTCATCGCGCTATCACTTGTTTAGGGTGGTGAGTTCATACAGTTTACTTCTTATTTAGCTTTTCGAACAGTTTTCATCGCTTCTAGAATTTCCGTAGCTTCAGCCTTTTTCTCAGATGTGACTTTAACGACCACGATGCCCTCGTACGGTTGTCCATAAACAACCAACGATTTTTCTGGCGCGTACAAAACGGCAATAAGTGTCAGCAAGTCTTCCTCTCCGTCCACGATTATATGAACGCGTTCGTCACCTTCCAAAGCTTCTTTTATTGCCGCGATTGCTTCTTCAGTTATTGTTCCTTGAGGGTTTTTAACACGAAAAAGCTTGGCTGTAAACATTCTTGGTTTTATTCTCATTCTCATGCGTTTGTTGTCGGTAATCGAAAGTTGAGGATTCATCTGATGATCATGAAGATTCCGTGAAACCGTGTCTCCGACAGAAATTATCATGGGGGATTTTTCTCTTTTCACGATGTTATCCATTTTGCCCATGGTTTTAGTAAATGAGCCTCGAATTAACATGCCAAAAGGTTCTTTGAGCCTCGCACGCAGCTCTGGAGTAACACTATAGGCAACAGCCATTTTATTTTCAACCTCGAACCGGCACAGCTTACCCTAAATCCGCTTATTGTGCGGGTAGCAACTTTAACGTTGAAGCTAAGCCTCATCTAACTTTTAACGCATAACGCCCTTTCTCTTTTATCTTAATGGCTTTTGCAATAGCCGAATTTTCCGGATCAAACATTATTACTATGCCACTGAAGTCTTCGCTTAGACTTGTTGACCTGCATTTCGGGCATACGTTTTCTTTGGTGATGAAATGACAGTTTGTACACGCTTTTTCGTTCATTCCACAGAACTCCTATTTTGTGCTACTTTCTTCTTTGCTTTCCGTTGCTTCTTTCTCTGCTGTTTTTTTCGTTTTGGAAGCCTCAAGCTTGAGCCATTCTAACTTGCCCAGAAACGGTTGTCTAGCAGTTACACCGATTTTACCTGAGCCTCCCGCCCTGCCGAGAGAAACCGCTGTTATCCTAACGCGCACATGATCTCCGCTCGTCAGTCTTCTTTTAGTTTCCTTTCCCAGCAAAACTCCTTGCTTTTCGTCATAAGACAGGTAGTCATCTAGAAGTTGCGAAACATGAAGCAACGCATCTACAGGGCCTATGCGCACGAACGCTCCGAAATCCGCGATTTCCACGACGTCTCCCTCCACTATTTCTTGAATGACAGGATAGAATGTTAACAGAGAAAATGTTACTTTGTGATAAGTTGCGCCGTCGCCAGGAATTATCTTTCCTATGGGACTTACCTCAACGCTGGTCACTGCTATGACGTAACCCAATTCTTCATCTACAATTCCCTCGTATTTCGTCTTAACTTGATCACGACCTACTTTTTCAAGTGGGTTGCCGAAGGTTTCAGGTGGAATGCGGATAGTATCCTGCAGATCTATGAGCTTAAACATTTAATTGTATCATTCCGTCAATCTCTAGACGTGATTTTTGTCTCACATAAATCACTGGCACACTTATATCTCTTAGCCTCTTCTTAAGCCGCCTATCATTGGTGAACACTGGGACCCCCCACTCTTTAGCTATTTTGACTATTGCATCATCAGTGAGTGTTGAGACTGAGGCGGCAACTTCAACGTATTTACATTTCTCAGCAAGTTTCAACGCAAAAGAGGCGTTTTTTCGCATTTTAGGTGAGCCCTTTTCAGCGAGTATTTCCAGTTCCCGTTTGACGGGAGATATTAATACCAATTCAAAGTTCTTTTTCAACAGCCGTTCTAAGTCATTAAAGATGTCAATTTTAAACTGAAACGGAACAAACAAGGCGTTTGAGTCCAGAATCACCTTTAAGGTTTCTCTTTGTGCTGGTGTGAATGCCATTCAAACTTGCACTCCAGTATACTCTAAAATTTTGTTCTCTTCTTCTCTAGGTTCTCTGTTGGTAAACTTAAAACTGTTTGTTTTTTGGCATTTTAATGAAACACTGCAATTCTACTCCGACATTTAGGTAGCCGCAGCACTGTATGAGTATGCCCTATCTGAGTATTTAGAATTACGTATTGCTTTTAAATAACCACCGCTTAGAATGAGCAGAGCATTAATGGAATTGGTGAAGACTGTTGCTTCGAGAAAAATCCTGTGGCGCTGTAGTGTTCCTGAAAAACACTGAGGTTAGCTTTCTTCTCCTGCATTATGAGGCCGGTCATTGGGACTTTGTAAAAGGCAATGTTGAACCCAACGAGAGTGAGAAAGACACGGTTATCCGAGAGCTCCGAGAGGAAACAGAAATAGCCGACGCTCGATTTATCGAAGGTTTCAGGGAAAAAATTGAGTATTTTTACAGAAGGCAGGGCGCAACAGTACATAAAGAGGTAATCTTCTTTCTAATCGAAACCCACAAAGAAAAAGTTGAGTTGTCCTACGAACATGTAGGTCATACTTGGTTAGATTATCAAAGTGCCATGAAAAGGCTCACTTTCAAAAACGCCAAAAACGTGCTTCAAAAAGCACATGAGTTATTAAAAACTCGGGGCATAACAGATCCCTCTGGGTAAACCTTGGTTATGTAGATTTATCTAACATTATGCCGTATCCTATAAGTCTCCAACGTGCTGTGATCTTCCTGCTTATGGCCACTCTCGCGCTTGGTTGCGCGCAGACTGGTCTGCTCAAATTGATTTTTGCAACATTGTTCTTGATTGACGTGACTTTTCCGAGGTTTACAGCTGCGCCTACATGAAGCAGCAATGTTTCATTATGGTTGATTTTTTCGACTTTCAAAAGCTCTTTGGTTCCTACAGCCCGCTCTAGAACATGTGTTTCTAAAGTTAGTTCTGATAATATTGGTGGAAGTGCACCTGTTTTTCCAGCTATGTTTCCGTTTAGGCCGTCTGCCTTTGAATAGGATGGGTCTAACAGGGTTCCCACGCCGACCAATCCTCCGCAGGTTGCCTCTTTCACATTTCTTTCACCTGCGTGCAAACTAACTATTTCGCTTATCATAGGGTCATAGACTATTTTACCTTCTCTCTCAACGCGGATGCCTGGGCGTATCTCTATTTCGTCTCCAACTGTAAACTTGCCTTGGGCTATAGTTCCTCCGATGATGCCTCCTTCTAAATCCTCAATGGAAGTTCCAGGTCTGTTAATGTCAAAGGAACGAATGATAAACATGAGTGGAGGTTTTGTTACATCCCTTTTGGGCGTGGGTATAATCTCCTCTATTGCATTAAGTAGCACGTCCATGTTTATTCCGTGTTGTGCCGAAACAGGAATTATGGGCGCGTTTTCTGCGATTGTTCCCTTAACGAAGTTTTTAATTTCTTCCCAACTTTCAAGCGCTCTTTTCTCCTCGACAATGTCGATTTTGTTCTGAACGATTATTAATTTATTTATACCAATAACCTGTGCCGCTGCCAGATGTTCTCGAGTCTGTGGTTGAGGGCACGGTTCATCAGCAGCTATAACAAGGATCGCGCCGTCCATTACAGCAGCTCCCGAAAGCATCGTCGCCATTAACGCTTCATGCCCCGGAGCATCCACGAAGCTTATGGTGCGAATTAGAACTGCTTCTGAGGCGCAGTTGGGGCAAACAGGTTTGGTAGAATAGTTTTTCGGTGTTTCGCATTTTGGGCACTTGTAGATTGGCATGTCAGCGTAACCCAGCCTTATGGTTATGCCTCTCTTCAGTTCTTCGCTGTGCCGTGACGCCCAAACACCAGTTAACGCTTGCACCAACGTTGTTTTTCCATGATCTACATGTCCTATGGTGCCAATGTTTACCTCTGGCTGTTTAGGCAGTGCTTTACTTGTGCTACTCATTCTCTTTTTATCCACAAATATTCATGAATTAGTGAAGGAATAAATGATGGGAGTTAATAAGTTTTGAGCATGCATGCGTTGGTCAAAAATTAAACTTCTTGGACAGCCTATTCTGTTTTGCGTTCAGCAGACTTTTTCGGTTTTTCGATAATTTTTGTGTTGATCTGAACAATTTCGTCTGTTATCACGTTCCCTCGAACGGCCTTTCGTCTTCGTTCTCCCTTGTTTTGAGGGTTAAAGCCAACTCCTCCGCTCAGCACAACGTTTCGGCGGACTCCACCATGAACGTTTGGTCTTATGGGCACGCCATCTTTGTCTGAACCGCCCATTATCTGCAGTTTGTGCGCTGGCAAATCCACTACAGTGCCGTCTACTGTTTCTCCGATTTTCTTTCCGATAAACGGGGCTGCACGTGTTTCTTCAAGCTCAACCACCTTTGAAGTTCCAGCCTCTGGGTCAGACACTATTACCTTGAACTTAACCATGTGATGATTAACTCTCCAGCGGAGTATGAAGTGAGGCATCTCTTTATTAAGGATTTATGAAAACTTGGGCACCTCCAGTTATTTTCAAACAAGACTTTAGATTTCTTCGGGTAAAAGTTCTAATTAATCTTTGGAGCCGCCCTTTGGCTCCTTTATGGAAATCTCTTCCTGCGGAGATTGTGAGCTTTCTCACTCAGTTCTCAATTGCAAGTGAACTTTTCTCTTTGGCTTACTTGGGTCTCAAAATTTTTTCATAGAAAATGAGAAAAAAGAAAGGGTGCCCATCTTTTTACTCCACGTGGACTCTGAATAGGTCGATGTCTTCGCGCATTTTGGGTGTTATCTCCAGGAAATCTCTGACCGCCCGTTCTACGTCTTTTGCTTGGGTTACATATCTTCCCACGATTATAACGTCGGCACCTTTTTCTAAAGCTTCTTTTGCAGTTTCTGGCACTATTCCGCCCGCAATCCCAATTAAGAACCGCTTGTCATGGAAGGCCTGACGCAATTCTAGTATGAGATCGAACCCTAATCGTCTTCCTGTTTCTTGATCTATCCCTCTGTGCAGTATGACCATGTCTGGGAACTCTTTCAGTTGTTTGAGTTTTCCCACAGGGTCTTCAACATTTAGCATGTCCACGACACCGTATATTCCAAGCCGTTTTGCTTCATGTATGAACTTGTTAAGAGTTTCGGGCGGCGCTAATCCCGCGGCAACTACAGCGTCTGCCGTGTCTTCGTAGGCTATGTCAACTTCAACTTTTCCCACGTCCAAAGTCTTTAGGTCTGCAATCATAAAAGCGTCTTTGGCAGCTTGTCTCAACTCGCTTAGTACTCTCGTTCCGTAACGTTTGATTAATGGTGTCCCGGCTTCGATGATTATTCTGTCGCTTCCAGGGATTTGTGAGATGATTTTCTTGTTTCTTTCAAGTTCTGGTATATCAAGAGAAATCTGCAGGTAGGGTGGTCTCCATAAACGTGGAACCTTAAAGCCCATTATTGGATGCTTCGCCCGATCCTTGTCATAGAGCATTTTCTCAATCGACGGATACCTCTTCAAGGCTCTTCGCAACGCCAGTTTTGTTGCTCCATAATTGTACTGGTATATCCTGCGGTAATCGCTCGCTTGCGGGTGAATGAACACGCTGCACACGATCACCCAATCGTCCAACTTATCCTTCGGAATAACTTCTTCCTCCACAGCATCTGCGACAGCCTTTGCAACTGCAGCTTGGGCTGGACCGAAAATTTTTCCAGCGTCTTCCATGTTTTTGACGGTAACCTTCGGCACGAGCAACGTGTGTGGCTTAGGCGGAAGATTAGGTCTTATAACCGCCAGCAAGGGCGTGTGCCCCGCTGATAGATTTGAGAAGCCGTTAGCAAAGGCTTTCCCAACTGGACCGTCTTTATTGCCGATCAAAAGGTCCACATGGGCTATTTCATTTCCTTCCCCCAAAAGAGCTTCACCGATCAGATATGCGCCTCCTAATTCTTCGACATTTTTGTCCGAAATAGATGTCGGCATATGGTCTGAAATCTCTTTGAAATCGACATTAAACTCTTTTAACCATGTGTAAAGTGTGTCTCTGTGTATGTTAAGTAATTTCGCCGTTCCTGATACTGTCGGTTTTGTCGGCTTGTACCGCCGCGAGGCTCTATATTTGACTTCTTTTATAGCAGCTTCCGCCACAATTTTGACGAGATCTTCTCGTGTTCCGGGTTTTTTTGTATCTGTGCCCGACACTTATGTTGCCTCCATGTTCTGTGTATAGAAGCTCATATATAAGAGTGTCGGAATGGAATAAACTTTTTACTGAAATTGCAACTATTTTTTAGGCAGGGTGTCGGTTAGATATTTGTGTTGCTTCTTTCGGAAACGTGTGGCGTATGTTGTGTTGGTGGAAAATTTGTGTTTTCTTGGATTTTCAGCGGTAACTCTATATTTCAGCGTGTATTGAGTGTTAGCATTCAGTGTGGGTGCTTGAGTGTCTCGGGTTAATTTGGCGAGTCTAGGCATAGTCGTATTGGGATTTGTGCTTTTTCTTTGCGGAGCTAACTTCTTTGAAGTTGTGGCCGGTTGGGTTGGCGTTTACCTTATTATTGGAGGAATTTTGGTTTTTCTTCTTTTTTACATTTATAATGAGTTGACCAAGAAAGTGGAAGTTCAGAATCCGTAGAGTTTGCGGTATTTTTCCTGAAGGTACTGGAGGTAGAATTTGGCGTCTAGTTTCTTTCCGGTTATTCTTCTTATTAGGTCGGGGGGGTCGTACAGGTCTCCTTGGCTGTGGACGTTTTTGATCAGCCATCCCTTTATGTTTTTTAGATTGCCGTGGGCGAGTTGGCTACGCCAGTCTTGTAAATCTTTTGTGAGGGCGGCGAGTATTTGTCCGCTGTAGATATTGCCTAGGGCGTAGCTTGGGAAGTAGCCATAAAAGCCGCTTGCCCAGTGGGTGTCTTGCATCACTCCTTCGGAGTCATTCTTGATTTTTAAGCCGAGATTTTCTTTGTATTCTTGGTTCCATATATCTGGTAGTTGGTTAACTTCAATTTTGTTTTCTAAAAGGGCTCTTTCGATCTGGAACCGTATTATTATATGCAGGCAGTAGGTTACTTCGTCGGCTTCGATGCGGATTTTTGAGAGCCTAACGTGGTTTATAGCGTGAACAAACGGCTCCAATTCGAGCCGCGCCAGACTTGATCCTGTAACCTTTTTTAGTTTGGGGAGGAAGTGGACCCAGAATTCTCGGGAGCGCCCTATAATGTTTTCTATAAAACGGGATTGAGATTCGTGAAATCCGGAGGAGCAGCTTGCGCCGATGGGGTGGTATTTCCATTTTTTGTTTAGGTTTTGTTCGTATAATGCGTGGCCTGTTTCGTGCAGTATTGAGAATATAGAGCTGGTGAAGTTGCCTGGGTAGTAGTGGCTGGTTATTCTGACGTCGTCGTAGTATCCTGATGTGAAAGGGTGTTCAGTTTCGTCTATTCTTCCTGTAGCGTTTGGTGAGGCGGTGTCGTATCCGATTGTTTCTGTAAGGGCTCTTGCGATTTGGCGTTGTGTTTCTATTGGGACCCTGTGTTGAAGTATTGTTGGGTTGGGTTGGTTTGGAGCTTTTTGGATTTTCTTTAGTAATGCAGATAGTTCTTTTTGGAGATGGTTGAAGATTGGGGCGATGGTGGTTGTGGTCATTTTTGGTTCGAAAATGTCTATGAGCGCGTCGTAGGGTGTAGTTGTCGCCTTAACTTTCATAAGGATTTCTGCTGTTTTTCGGTTGAGGTTTACGAGTTTTTGCAGTTCGGGTCTAAGGAGGGCGTAGTTTTTTGTAGCTTTTGCTTTTTTCCAAGTGTTTACAGTTATGGCTTGTTGTTTGGCGGTTTCTGCGACGAGTTTTTCTGGTAGCTGGGTTTGTTCATCGTAGTTTTTCTTGATTAGGTAGATGTTACGCTTTTCTACTTCGGTTAGCGCTTCGTATTGTGGACTTGCAAGTACGGCATTTAAAAGAGAGCCTGTTTGGGGGCTTGTGCTCATCTTGTGTTTTATACGACCCAGCAGGGCAAGTTGCTTGCTACGTTGTTCTACAGCTTTTGGAGGCATCATGGTTTCCATATCCCAGTGGATAATGGATTCGGCGGATTGTAGGACGATTAGGTCTTTGGTTCGCTTCAGGAGTTTCTTATAAGTTGAGCGGATGCTGCTTGTCATTGTAGTTCGACTTCATGTTTCTTAGTGTCGCTAGTGTTTATTTACAGTTTTGCGGAGAAGCCTAGTGGTCTGCGGTGACTTGCCCTATCACGCATAGCTAGAACTTTAAATATTCTTATAAAAGCACACATTTCAATTTGATAGGCTATCAAAGGAAGCAGTTTCTTAGTCTGGTATGCTATATTTTTAACCGCACTACTAAACCATTCTACTTGATCAGCGTAAGCTCAAAATCCGCATTTATGCTTTGGACTGAATTGAAGGCATTCAAGACCCAAAACGTGCTATCCCGAATCCCAAACATCAAAATTTCCTTTCTGCAAAACAACTTAGGCTAGATTTCGTGGAAACTTCTATTGCTTGATAGAGTCCGCGCCCTACTTTAGTCCTGGGATATTTGTTTCTACCAGATTTATGTCTAAGTCTAAACTTAAGTCATCCTCGCCTGCCATGCCTACGTTCATTTTCAAGGGCCAGCCAATTTGTTTGTCAACATATATGGTCAATGTTGGACCGTCAGTGGTATATTTGTAGACGACGCAGTCTCTGTTTCCGAAGCCTTCAAAGGGGAGGTTGGCTTCATAGCTGTCAACAAGGGTGCCTTCCTCAATTAGATACTGGTTTTCTGAAAGGTCAACCCACACTGTGACTTCGTTCTCCACCGAATCAGTTAAAGAAGAGTCCATGCTTACGCTGGTAAGAAGCTGCGCGTGCGTACTGTTGAAATCAACCACTTCCTGTCGCAACGTAAAACTAAAGGAAATGGACATAGAAAGGACATTCATCGACGTTGTCCCCTCATACTTAGCGTAGGCCCCCTCAAACAACCAAGAAGATTGACCCTGAGGTTGTGAAAGTAAGCCAGTAACAAGGAAAGCACCAATTACAATAGCAATAACAGCTACCGCGATTACTGCAATTATCTTGGTGTGGCTTTTGGGTTTTGCTTCCATCTTTGATGGAGATGGACCGCTTGCGAATTCAGATTCCAACTATGACACCGCGTTGGGTTATGAAACATCTGTTAATAATAGCTTATGACCCTGCAATCTGTATTTCTAAAACACGTTCAAGTTTTGGCTTCTATGAGCACTATCATCTCGAAGAACGGCAGCGCACGCTCCGCCACGACCCTCGCGCTGATACCACACTCCTTGAATCTACGCACCGTTTCATCCACATCCGCCATTGAAGACTGCATCAAGAGAACGCACCCCGACCGCTTCAAGTGCTTCGGCGTCTCGGAAATGAAACGGTCAATTATTTGTCGGCCCGTAGCGCCTCCTGCCCATGCGCGTCCAATCCAAGACTCTGCTTCACTCTCGTCTGCGGGCAAGTAAGGCGCGTTGAAAAGAATTACCTCAAACTTTTCTGTCTCGTGTAAAGGTGTGAACAAATCGCCCTGTATGAAAGCCATATTACGACGAATATTGTTGAACGCCGCGTTTTCTTTTGCGCAGCTGACAGCGTATGGATTCACATCAACAGCCACAACTCTACGGATTTTCTTCGCGGCGAGCATGCCTAGTATTCCGCAGCCAGTGCCCATGTCCAGCACTCGTTCGCCTTCTTTTCATCTAGGTTTTCGACGAAGAGAAATGAGTCTTCAGCAGGCTCATACACGTTTTCCCACACGTTGAAAATGAAATCGCCAAAATATACTCTCTTAGTTGATGAGGGCATTAGCCAGAACTCCAAATTCTTTTGGAGCCAGTTCTCTCACACGTTTATCGCGGAATGGAAATGTGTAAGCCAGCTTCTCAGCTTTTGCCTTTGACATCTTAAACGTACTCTTGAGGAACGGGCGAAGCGCGTTGCGGAGCTTCTTGTTGCGCTGTGTGAAGAGCCACTGCACCATCCGCCCAAAAAAAGCTGCATCCTTCACTTCTAAAGGTGCTACTTTCCAAGGCGTTAAGCGCACTATTACTGAATCGACTTCGGTTGGGGGATAGAACAGCGATTTGGGAACAGCATCCAAAAGCTCAACTTCCGCACTGTGACAAGCGATAACCGTCAACCAGCCGTAATCCTCACTGCCCATAGTCGCCACAAGGCGATCAGCAAATTCCCTCTGCAGTATCAACACTGCACACTCAACTTTTCGCTTTAACAGCCAAGTCACCAAACGCGATGATAGATAATATGGCGGAATAGAAACCACCTTGTTAAACTCAGGCAACGCTACCTCCAATACGTCACCCTCTATTATGGTCACGTTGCCCAGGCCTCTGAGCTGTTCACGCAACACTTTAGCAACGCGCGGATCCCTCTCAACCGTTACTACCGTTTTGCAGTTGTTCGCTAAGAAACGGGTCAGGAAACCAAAGCCCGCGCCAGCATCCAGCACCACATCCGCTTTGCCTAATGAAGCGTAATCGCCTAACAATGGAAAAATCGAAGGTTCTACCATGAAGTTCTGTCCCAAAAGCCTGTTCGGAACAATTCGATGTTCTCGAAGTAACCGCTTCGTTTCCGTAATGCTCATTCCTTACGCCTTACTGCATTCGCGTAAACAAGCGATACTTGCTTCCGCCTTCAAGTTCCTCCATAATCCGTTTCGTCACCAGTTTCACAGGATTAGGCAACTCGGTCCGTTTCTGCAAATCCTCATAGCTTTCGAACGCCCGCCTCTCACGCGCGTTGATAACCTGCCACATATACTTCTTCCCAATTCCTGGAACCAACTCCAACGCGTGCATACGCGGCGTAATCGCCCGTGCGGTATTAAAAAAGTTCACAAACCACTTTTCACGATTCAACACTATGCGACTTATGACGCTTGGAAGCTCCGCCTTCGCAGCAGCCGTCAACTCGTCAAAGCCGATGCGGCCAATAATGTACGTAACTTCCTCCCGCGCCTCTTTCCCCACGTACACACGGTCATTTGGCTTAAGCATTAACCCCTCCTTCACCAAAGCCTCTAGTAGAGTGAAAAATTCCTGGCCAATACACTGAATAAGCGCTCCCGCTCGGTAACCCGCCCTGCCAGTCGGTCGAAACCCCGGGCGCCCGTGCGGTAAGAAATCTAACACGAAAGCGTACTCCTCGTATCGCTTCTCCATAATAGTCCCTAAATCCCTTTCTTCTATTCGCACTTACTGCTTAAAAATTCTTAGCCGATTAAGACTATTTCATAGCTCTGCTTTCATTCAAAAGCGAGACAACGGCTTCCAACTTTGCGGTTTCAATGATCTTGCGACCACCAGCCAAGAAAACCCGCAACTCATCCACAGTCTCAGGCAAGCAATTCACAACCTGAACAGCCTCAGCCTCCTCAAGACCAAACTCCTTCACAAGCTTCTTCAAAAGACCCTTCGCTTTTGCGGCGTCCACCTTTGAAAACTTGTTCACGTAATCCAGCGTACGCCGCTGAAACTGATCCAAATTCTCCTCGCCAATAGCCTCCAGTACCTTCTTAACCTGCGGCAACGTAAGTTTATTTTCGCTTAACTCGCTCTTTCCCATGCTCAACCACCTTTATAAGGCTCTAAATGCTCAGAACGAATGATTATTTCCTTCACAGCATCTCCCATAGCTACGCTTATCACGTACCCACGCCCCCGCTTCTCCACCACAGTGCCAATCTTGCCGTGAAAACGCTTATGAGGCAAACTCTTCTGAACACTTGAATCCATCTTGATAATAACCTGAGAGCCAAGCGCATACTCAATTAGCAACTTACCAAGCTTTGGCTTACCCTTCTCCCGAGGCTTCTTCTTCAGAAGCTGGCGCGCCCTTCTATAATACCCTTTTGAACCTGTCATTTACACTTCACCCTACTGGTCATCAATAATAACGTTCAAAACGTCAAGCATGAGGGGCTTCGCTCTGTTCTTAAGCAACTCCGAAACGTTGGGCATTGTTCTTTCTTCATCTCCAGACATCAATTCCTTAACATAGAGGCCGCCTTGGCAACGTATTTCCATCTCAGCCCTCTTTGGCGACACCTTTTTAACTTTAACCTCATATATGTACTTTTCTCGGGTCAAATCCGCCCTTCTATGCAAAACACGTAGAGGTGTCTGCTGTTTAACCAAAACGTTGCTCAGCTTTTCTTCTAAAAGGCGCAAGTCCTCCTCAGAAACCTCATTCTCAAACTCGATTAGGACGCGGTATTCCTTCTGCGCTGACTCTGCCCTCTTCAATCGCCTAACAACATCCTTATTGGCGAAGTGCAACCTTGAAACCTCAACCTTGCTCGCGGCATTTGCGTTAACATCACCTTCTAACTTCTTTAGATCCAAAAATCGTTTCTTAGGCTTGGAAATCTCAATCACGAAGGGGCGACCACTGCCCAGCATTCGAGCGTCAATGTCCTCTCTTCCCGAAGCGTGAAACGCTGATTTCTCGCCTTCCGCAACCTTCAAAAACGGCTTCGAAATCAGCTCCTCCACTGACTCAGGATACATCTTGCCAGTTCCACCGCATTTCTCGCAGCCTTTTCCGCGGCAGCTGAAACAGAACCATTTCGACTGCGGAATATTCCTGACGAGTTTCCTGTACCGGCCAGCAACGAAGAGAGGGTTAACCTGAACCCTGACCTGCTCCGCGAACGGGTTGGTGATTACAGTTATGTCAGGCTTCTTGAATTCCACGGTTTTGCCCGTCAGCTGAGCTAGTCCTTTGCCCAACAATCGTGCAAACTCGTGCCTGATGCTTTCACCGTAGCTCACGTTAAATGCTGCTTTAAACTCGTCTTCACGTTCCTCCACCGCAACTGGCAACTCCACGCCCACCAAAAAAGTGGTGTACTCGTAGTTCGCAATAGTTTGTAGAGTTTTTTGAACCAAACCGTCAAGAAGCTGAAACTTGCCTTCACATAAGAAACACGTTTCTAATGGGTTTTTTTTGGCAATCCGCCTTTTTAGATGATAAAGGGTTTCTTGTGCTTCGCGGGAAAAGCCGTTGACTGCAAGAACTTTAAGCCTCTTAATACCCTCAGCGTTTTTTGCCAAGTTGAGGGCGCTGGCTTGCAGTGTCAAGCTGAAACTTGCCTTCACATAAGAAACACGTTTCTAATGGGTTTTTTTTGGCAATCCGCCTTTTTAGATGATAAAGGGTTTCTTGTGCTTCGCGGGAAAAGCCGTTGACTGCAAGAACTTTAAGCCTCT
>CP070714.1:799346-807927 GCA_020350385.1 Candidatus Bathyarchaeota archaeon
CCCCAAGGCGTGATAGCTTGGCACATTGCATTACTTGTGCATGTTTAGTGATAAACCGATAACTCAAGCAAAAGCTTGAGAGATCACCCGCAAAACCCCTTTTTTCGACTCTTAAGGTGGCAGCAGAATTGTTCTCCTTGTTTCCTCTAATTCTTTTAGAAAGCGGTAGAGGATAAACCGAGAAAATTCGAAAAAATTGTGAGGCTTACAATTCCTGCCAGGCGGATTAGGTTCTAATTTCTCTCGGATATTTTTTTGTTTTAATAAATTGGCGAGTTTACTGGAACTCTGGGCGAGAATAATTAAAGGAGAATAAAAGTTTGGCAATAACTTCTATCGGTTTTCAGCCTAGAGCCCTTTCAGCCTCTGTGAGTTATTCTCTCTTCAATCTTTTCCAAGAAATAACGGTGTTATAAATGAATTTAAAGTTTGCGGTAAAACTTACTAACATACAGCTGACCGCGAGCTCTCATCTTCTGAATTACACTAGATATGTAACCAACAAAATTGTAATAATTACGCCCTTCAATATGCATCATTTCCAAAGCTTTCGTGTTTTCAATTCTTTCGTTGCTTCCATATTCTTATTACAGTTCTTTTAATAAGGGAAGTATTTGGAACGAATTATAATGACTATTGTAATACACAAATTTGCAGAAAACTCTACAAAACAAAGAGCGATTATCTAAGAGATGAAAACGGTTTAGGTATTTTCAGTTGGTGCCTTTTCCTCTCGCCAAGCTTACTGAAAGCCCAGACGGTAATTCTGGAAGGTTAGCACTGATTTTCTGCTCCGCAACCGTTGCTGCCTCCGCAAGTATTTTGGCTGCATCCTCATTCACAGAGTTGAAATTCAGACTTAATCCAGAGCTTTGGCCCACATCAAACATCAAACCACTCAACATATTGCTAATGTCGCCAAGTTCATTTTCCGCTTCAGGTAAAACACCCACAAGCCCTCCTTTGACAGAGCGTAAAACGCCTATGGCGGGTCCCAGCGTAGCCACGATGTCTCCGAATTCAGTCACTGTTTGCAGTCTCAGCAGCACTTGGTCAAGTGCCAGTTTCGAGTTCATAACTATCTTTTCCATTTTGCGAACTTCAGCCAGCTCCTTAGCGTAAATATTAGCGTGTGCATTGTCATGTTTCGCGTAAGCATCAACTATCTTCCCGAAAAGTGCCTTGTCTTTTTGGCTGAACCTTTCAGCAGTTTTATCTAGCTTGTGGATTTGCAGGTCCAATCGTTTTATGGCGTAGTCCATGCGTGGCTTCAGCGGTGGCGGCTGCTTCACCGCTCCTCTCAAGCTATCGACAAACGACGTTTCTTCTCTCTTACTTTCCCATTTTCTGGCAAAACGTTCAGACATATAAACGTCCCTACATCTAAAAACTGCGGCGAACGTACTTATTCATTGCTAACATACACGAAACATGCACGTATATACGTGAAGGTGTTTGACATGTTTAAGCTACACTTTACCTGCAAAGATTACGTTGCTGAACACCTAGAATAAACAAATATGTTAAAATTTAGCGCTGAGAAGCAGGCTTATTTGAAAACTCCGAAGACATACGCCACCAAGCCTATTAATAACCATAGAAGGACCATTTTCTTGATTCTTCTAGCACTTTCTCGGGAAGAATCATTTATTAAAAGAGCCGAAGAAGCAACAAGCCCGATATCGGTCACTAGAACGATTGGAAAGAACCAGAAAGAAACCAAACTCAGAACCCAAGGAAGAGGGGTCAAAGAAACCGCTGAAACGTAAAATAGAGAAGCGACAACTGCGGCATTTTTCTTGCCGTAACGCACAGCCAATGTTTTCACGCCCTCAGCCTTATCACCTTTAACATCGACAATACCCTTGGTGATTTCCCGACCCGTGTTCGAAAGAAAAGCCATTAGCGCGAAAAGGAGAACACTCAATCGAACTTGGTTCACAGAGGCTATGCTGCCGTAGATAAAGGGAATAGCTACACATGTACTGACCAGAAAGTTGCCAGGCAAACCGCTACGTTTTCCAACTGTAACGTAAGTCACGACCACTATCCAAGAGAATATCGCAACTAACAAACACAGAATATTTGTAATAAACGCAAAGACAAAACCTATGGCTGAAAGAACAAAAACGAAAGCCAAGGCTTCCCTCGCGCTAACCAAACCGCTTGGAATAGGACGAGATGGCTCGTTTATGGCGTCAATCGACCGATCATAATAGTCATTTATAGACATTGAAGCGGCCGTAAGCGTAAAACCTGTGACAAAGCCATACAAGATGCCTAGCCAGTCAAAACTGAAGAACTGGGGATTTGCCAGAACCGCGCCAACAAAGACTGCAAAGCCCATCATTGCACAGTTGATTGGCCGCATTAGCCTAATCAAGCCGCTTATTTTATTCATAGCGTTCGAACCTTGTTTGAAGACTCTTTAAGCTTTGACTAAGTTATAAAATTCTCCTTTAGAATCGCAAAAAAAGGCAGTTTTTGTTGATGGCACATGGTTTTTAAGATGGTATAGGGGTATTAAGCAAGGAAGTCAGCCATGGAAGAGAAAAAGGCTTCGCGGGTATTAGCTTTCAAAAAGAAAGGTCAGAAGCTTGCAAGAGCGTTATGGCTTATCGCAGGCACAATCTGTCTAGTGTTGGGTGCCATTGGAATAGTGCTGCCAATCTTGCCAACCACGCCTTTTCTCTTAGCTGCCGCGGCCTGCTACTACAAAAGCTCGCCGAGGATGCATAATTGGTTGCTTAATAACAAATGGTTTGGAGAGTATATTAGAAACTATAAAGAAGGCAAGGGATTATCTGCAAAAACCAAAATTTTCACTTTAACCATATTATGGATAACAATGGGGGTCTCAACAGTTTTCATGTTAAACCGTATTCTACCAGCACAGCTAGTTCTACCAATGCAGTTGATTATGATTGCCGTAGCAATTGTAGTAAGCATGCACATTTTGAGACTACCCACCTTCAAAAAAACATAGTTTTAACAGAAAGAGTATTTCAACACAGTTAACATAAGGAAGAATGGCAAGGATAACTGAACTTGCAAGCCATAAAATTGATAGTTTAAAAAGTTTATTACATCCCATAACTCATAGTTAACAAAAATATTTGTAGGTGAAATCTTTTAAGCACCAACTATGCCCCACTATTGGGCGACAACTACGCCCCAGAAAGGTTACGAGTAATAATTCCAGTAGGCGGAAAAGCAACACGCCTCCTGCCGCTTACAGCAGAGACAAGCAAAGCCGCCCTCAGGCTCCTAAACAGGCCACTTGTGGAATTCTCGCTTCTGTCACTTGCCAGCCAAGGCATTCGCAACTTCATTTTCGGAGTTAAAGGTTACACGAACTACAGGGACCTCTACGATTATTTCGGGTCAGGTTACGGCTTCTCCGTGCGGTACAATATTAAACCGCGGATTCACATAAAATACCAGCCTAACGTAGATGATCACGGAAGCGCGGATTCTGCAAGAATAAACATGGAATACTACGAGATTAACAGTCCTGTCTTCGCAGTTCAAGGCGACAACATTTTTCAACTCAGCGTGAAAGACCTTGTACAATTTCACCGGGAAAAAGGTGCGGTGATGACTATAGTGCTCAGGGAAGTGCAAGATGTTGAAGGCTTAGGCATCGCTGACATTGATAAGAACAGCCGCATTCGATGCTTTGTCGAGAAGCCGCTGCCTAAAGACGCACCCAGCAACTTCGCCAACACGGGTTTATACGTGATTTCACCCCAAATAAAAAAGATCTTCAAAGAAAAGGGAATCAAACAAATAATCAAAGAGAAGAACCGGCTAGATTTCGGTTACGACTTCATACCCTATTTGACACAAACAGGCCGCCCCGTGTACGGTTATAGGTTGAAGGGAAACTGGTTTGACGTGGGCACCCCTAAAAACTATTTGGAAGCCATGAAAAACTTGCTTCACGGAGGCTTCAGCCAGCTACAGGAGTTCGGTAGAAAAATCAGTGAAAAACAGCAGATATGGGTTCAAGGAGAAAGCAGTGACTCAGAGAAAAGGAGACATGAGATTATTCAGAAAATTAGAGAGGGACGAATAGAGATTGTAGGCGCAGTTCTCATCGGAAGACACTGCCAAATAGACGACGGAGCAAGAATAGTGAATTCCTGCATCGACAATTACACAAGAATCGGTAAGGGCGTCTCGATAGAAAACTCGGCAATCTTAGACAGAACCATAATCGGAGAGAAAGCGGAAATATCGGACAGCATTATAGGCAGGCATGCAACAATCCTTTCGAGTGGAAGAAAACAAACGAAAATAAATACGGTTTCAGTCATTGCCGACGATGTTACAATAGAGGAAGGATGCAACCTAGCAGCCACAAAAATTTATCCGCACCAGTACGTTAGAGGAGAGTTCCAAAACCAAATCCTGATGCCAAGCTAAGCCTTAAACCACTTGAAAATCAAATATCTCGTTTTTTCTGCGTCCAAGTCTGGCACGGCAATTATAAACCGTTTTCTTACAGTTGTCGCTAGTCTCCCAGCCTTGACGATTTCCGTAGCTGAAATGTCAGAGCCTGCCTTCTTAACGGAAACCATATATGGCGCGTGTTCAACGCCCGGACCGTACTTGTAAACGGCAAAATCGCAGCCAAATTTTATGCCTGGCGTTACAATCAATCCACTATCCCGTAAATCCCTATAGACTGCGTATTTCTCGTCAAACTCCTCGTACAGCTGTCTAGCTTTTTGCTTAAGCTTTTTGTGTCCGACCTTGCGCCTTTCTGAACCTTCGTAAATAGTTATCAAACCCTTCTCAGCTAAGTAGAGACCTTCCATTAAATCTAAGAGTAGTGGAACGTCGAACTCGGGAATTTTCGGCTTTGGAATCCCAAGCGGTTTCCCGTAAAACTCTGTCTTGTACAGCTGCGAACCTTCTGTGGAGTTCCAGACTACTAGGAAATTTTCGATTAATTCAACTTTGATTTTCGCCATTGATGGTTTCGCGCTCTCTATTACATTATGAAGGAAAGCATGCGAACAGTGTCAGCCGCATCTTCAGCCTTGTCAGCAGAGTTTTCAAGAAGTTGAAGAACATCCTTCAAAAGTAGCAACACTGGAAGGTCAAGTTTGCTGCTGAGGACTTTTATTGACAGCGATCTGTAGAGATCGTCTACAATTCTTTCAGCAATTTCAACGTCTTTGGCTTTTTCCAGAATCTTGGTTGAACCATACCTCAAAACCATCATTGTCTCTCGCAGCTTAAGCACTGCGACAAGGACCGCTTCCGAAAGCTTCAATAAATCCTTCTTTATGTCGTCTGGCACTTTCCAGTTGTGCTCCATAATTTCAATGAGATAGAAAGCAACCCCTTCGGAAAAATCTGCGATCTCGCTTGACAAGTTTGTAAATCTCAGAAAATCTTCCCTGCTGATCAGAATCGCACCTATCTCGGCCAGCTCTCGCGAAACCAAGCGCCTCGCCTTGATGACTTCTTCCTCTTCTTTTTTAATTTCGCTGAAAAGCTGTCTAGCTGAATCCTTGTCCCCCTTCAAAAAGTACTCGGCCATTTGAGGTATCTTTCTGGTGAGACCCAACACCTTGCGTAGGTTATCTTGACAAGCATTTAGAGCTCTGCGTTTTACACGCTGTTCTGTTTCTGCCGGGAGTACCAAACCTGTTTCCCCCCATAAATATCGCTGATTTGTTCCAACATTTAGTATGCAGGTGTATTAAAAAAGCTAACTACTTAACTTGAAGCAGAGTACCCAGATCTTCAAAGTGAATTTTTCCTTTGAAATACTTTTGCAGAAGTTCGGGTAAATCTTTGATTGGACTTCTAACTTGTTGCCATGAGTCGCGATTACGAATCGTAACCGTGCCGTCGCTCATCGTGTCATAGTCTATTGTTATACCCAAAGGAACACCTGCTTCGTCAGCGCGTGCGTATCGTCTGCCTATAGAGCCTGTTTCGTCGAACTCGGCAGTAAATCCTTCGTTTACGAGTAGTTTATGCATTTCCTCAGCTTTTTCCACGAGGCCGTCCTTGCTTACCAGAGGGTAAACGCCGATCTGAGTTGGTGCAATAGTCCTTGGGAAGCTCATTAGCACTCGGTCGTCTTTCACGTGGTATGCGTATTCCAACGTTACGTAAACGAGTCTGTCAGAACCAAAGCTGGGTTCGACAACATGTGGAATGAAGCGTTTGCCTCTCACAACGGTTTCTTGGCAGCTAAAATCCACGTGGTTAGGCAAAATCCTGTAGTTTTCAACCATGTAATAACCATTTTTTTCCAGTGAGGTTGCAACCTCTTCTGCAGAGGCTTTCAGAAGTAGATCTGCAACTTTTGTCGCTTCCGCCTTGAAGGCGGGACCCATTTTTGCCATTACGGGCTTCAGGACGACTTGTTTTTGCTCTACGGGGGTTTCGTATTCTTTGTAGACGCAGAGGTCGGCGCCGCTGGCTTTCATGTGACTGGCTAAATCGTAGTCTGTGCGGTAGGCGTGACCTGAAACCTCGACCCAGCCCCAGCGGTCTACGTAGACTTCTTGGTCAAAGCATTGTGTGGCGTAATGAGCTTTTTCCCAAGGAAGTTTTTCGATGAAGCGTTGATTTTCTGGGGGGACTCCAATTTCTGTTAAGAGTTTTTTTGCTATCGCCATGAAGAAGACTTGCCATTCAGAGCTGACAATTTTCTGTTCCAGAGCTTCTTTTACCGTTACACTAATGGCTTCTTCTGAACCTTTCGCTCGTTTTTCAGATAGAACAAGAGTTAAGGTTTCGCTTTCCACGTCTTTCAGCAGGTGGCAGCATGGCATTTCAGGGTCAAAAAAGAACTCTAAATCTGCGATTGTGAATTCTCTGAGGCGCATAAGCCCTTGTCGTGGTGAAATTTCGTTCCGCAAGGCGTGTCCGATTTGGATGACGCCGAAAGGAAGTTTTTCCCTTGCCATCTTGTATAGACGACTAAACTCTACGAATATGCCCTGTGCGGCTTCCGGTCTGCCATAGCCTGTGGCAGCTGAGTAAGGGCCTATTGTGGTTTCGAACATGGTTAAGAACTGTTTCGGAGGGTTGAAAATGCCACCACACTCGGGGCAAGTAATCGCGTTTTTCTCGATTGCCTGTTTGATTTCTTCCAAGCTCATTTTTTCAGTTTCAGTGGCGCTTATTTTGGTGTATTCTTGGAGTAGGTGGTCTGCGCGGAAACGCTTATTGCATTTGGAGCATTCAATCATTGGCTCTTTGAAGTGGTTGACGTGACCTGAGGCTTCAAAGACTTTTCTAGGTGCGATTACGGAGGATTCTATTTCGAGGATGCCCAGTTTGTTAACGAAGAGTTCTCGGATTTTGCGTTCGATATTTTGCTTCAGTTTAGCGCCTAGGGGACCATAGGTTACGAAGCCGCCTACGCCGCCGTAAATCTCGTAGGACTGCCAGAAAAAGCCTCTGCGGCGCGCTATTTCGTTGATGGCGGTGAACTTGTCAGATCCTGTTTCGTTGCTCAATCTTAACAGACTCTTTTTTTAGGTTAGTGCCGCTAAATAATTAAAAGGTTGCCATAAACTTGCGCTGAATCAAGCAAGACAGAAAGCAGATTATTGAAAACTTGGTTCATTAAGTAATAACCGACTTGGAAACATTAGCTACATAGATAATAATTTTAAAGAGAAAAGAGTTACAGGATTACTTGGAGGATAATCATGAGAGAAGTGGATTTTTTGAGAGCAATACTTGACACCAGCATACTCTACGTCGATATGATTGAAAAATCAAAGCTGTCAAAAAAGCAAGAGAAGGAACGGAAAGTAACGCGATTAAAATTCGGCTTTTGCAAATGCAAGGACTGTGAAAACTTAAAGTGGATTGCACATGCGAATAAGAAAAAAGGGCTGATTCTCGTTTCCAAAAAGGCTTTTCGGAGGGAGTTGAGCAATAGGGCTAACATGGGGATGGGGTTCTTCATCTTAATCTATGCTATGATGCATGCGTATCTAAGTATTCTCCATCCTTACTCGAAAGAGAAGACAATTGAAAACAAAACTAACAGATATTTCAAAAAAGCAATGCAAGTAATAGCGAAAGATGGATTGCAGACAATTATGAACAAAGTAAGCGTGTAACGATGCTTTTTATAAGGACAACACAAATAAGAACAGCCTAAACACGAGGCAGTAAAAAATGCCAAAAATAAAAGTTGCCTTGGCAGGCGTTGGAAACTGCACTTCAGCCTTAGTTCAAGGCTTATACTACTATAGCCATTTAACGAAAGAGACAGTTGGACTGCGGAACCCGCAATTAGGCGGTTTATCGCCCAGCGATATCCAAGTCGTCGCAGCTTTCGATATAGACAATCGAAAAGTTGGAAAAGACCTCGCAGAAGCCATATTCGCAAAACCAAACAACGCACCAAAAATCACCGACATCCCCTCAACCAACATTATCGTCAACAAAGGCCCAGTGTTAGATGGCATCGGCAAAGGCACCAAAAACATCGTACGACTTAGCAATACGCCTTACTCAGAGATTGCCGAAATACTGAAACAAACCGACGCTGAAATAATGATTAACCTGCTGCCAAGCGGAGCGACAAACG
>CP070714.1:808027-838320 GCA_020350385.1 Candidatus Bathyarchaeota archaeon
ACGAGCTGCCTCGCCAACAGCTGGATTCCACAACAAAGCAAAAAGACTATTACAAACCAGATAAAGCCCAATGCCAGCCACAACTGGCACAGTAACAAGCGCCGCCCAAGAAACCAAACGTGAAATACGAAAAGCGCCAAGCTTGTCAAAAACTCCAGAGAACAGCTTCGTCCGCAATAACAGAATAGGAAAATTAAACTCGACTCTGCGTCGCCCAGAATCCTTTACTTCAGCTTCTTGTTTAGTCAAAGAATCCATCAACCACTCACCTCCATAAATCAACTTCACCGTCATTAATGTTTAGCAAAGAACTATGCAAAACCGAAAGAAAAAATGACAAGTGACAGCTTTCACACAAATCTGTGGAACCCTCAGGGACAACCGAGACACATGCAGTTTTGCAGTCACGCGAAACAGAGGAGATAGAGACATAAATTGTCCTGAGTGTGGTTTTTCAAAGATTTACAAGGATGGCTTACGCTACACGATTGAAGGGCAAACGCAGCGTTATCTATGTCGTGTTTGCGGTTAGCACTTCTCGAAGCCTCACGTAAAGGTCAATGTCGCTGGAAAGGTCATAGAAATGCCTAATTCTAGAAAGAATCACCATGAGGTTAGGGTCTTTTCTGGTGATGCTTCCGATGAGAAAGTTTACGATAGTTTGCCTTTCGCTTTGGGTAAAGATGTAACTTCGCATAACATTTCTGTTGTAGAAAGAGCTTAAATACTTTGCCTTTCTATAACAGTAAACATCAAGTATGCGCTCAAAAGGAAGCGAAAAACTTGGACACCATGGCAGAAAAGAAGACGGCTGTGGGAGAAGAAAGCCAAATGATACAAGACATTAAAGGCAAAATCGTAGAACTATCATGGAAACTCAAGAAAGACGGATACAAAGACACCACCATAAAGCCTACAGTGTGATACTACAATCCCTAACTAGGAAAGGAGCTAATTTGCTAAATCCCAAAAGCATCAAAGTTTTCAGAAAGCGAAAATGCGGTGTAATCAACAGAAACGGTTTATAAATAGGCACCTTTTTAATGTATGTTCAAAATATAGTCTGCGAGGACTGAGGTCGCGTGAAACCACTGGTACTAATATACTGGACGAGACTGGCATTAGGCATAGTTGCAGCTTTGATAAGCGCAGTATTAGCCACAATGCAAAGCGCAGATTCGTTAAACACTTTCCTAAACGGCATAACAATAGCCTTACTAGTTTACATAGTATCCTACTATGTTCTCAAAGCTAGATTTCAGAATAAAGTGGAGAAAAAGTCAAAGATCATGTCGATGGGCATAGGAATATACTTCATGTCGTGGGCAGTCTTCTTCATACTATCCTATTCCATCATTTATAATACTGTATAATTAAAAGGCTGTTTTAATCGCTAGGCAACCTTATGCTTCTTTGCCTTTCCGTAAAAAATTCGCAATTGTGGCTTGACTCTTATCATTCCTCAGCGTTTCTATCTTTACCTTTTCAGCATTCTTAGTGTTGTTGCCCTTAGCACTTTGAATATTCATTCGGATTAGAATGCGCATGCAATCAGCCCAAGCTGAGAAGTAACCACGATCAAAATCTCCGTGAAGCCCATTCCGCATGTGATCCAGAAACTCTCGCCTATACCCATATAGAGCCTTTGTGTCGCTTAAATCCAGCTTTGAAAAGAGCGCGTATGCGTCACTGTTGCTTTTGCGCGAAAGATACATGCCGTACAAAGCTCGGAAGTAGCCTCTGTTCCACTCAGTCTTTTGCATTCTCTGCTTAAGCCGCTCCAATTCCCGCGTCGCTTCTGCAAACTGCCTTTTAACCAAAAGCTGAAAGTACCTTGTGACTAGAGCTTGAGAGATAGGCATTTTAACGACCGCGACGCTTGCTTGCTTTCTCCTCTTCAGAGACATCTTCTATACCGTTTCCGGTTACTTTAAATATTTCCTCACCTTCGGGCAAATATGGACTTGATACCAGCCTAGCAATGCGCACGGGACCTCGTGAAGCTCTCCGAAGGTAAAGGCGCGTGTGACTCGTGTGCCCGACAATGTGACCACCGATGGGGTGAACAGCATTGCCGAAGAACACATCTGGCTTGGCCATAACCTGGTTAGTCACGACGGCCACAGTGTTAAATGCCCTTGCTAAACCGATGAGCTTGTGCATGTGCTTATTCAGTCTCTGCTGTCTAGGCGCTAACATTTCCCGCCCAATATATTCACTTCTGAAGTGGGCAGTTAACGAGTCCACGATGATTAGCTTCACGTTGTTTGCTTTAATAACTTCATCCGC
The DNA here is from genome assembly GCA_020350385.1 of Candidatus Bathyarchaeota archaeon. Taxonomy (GTDB): domain Archaea; phylum Thermoproteota; class Bathyarchaeia; order Bathyarchaeales; family Bathycorpusculaceae. Next base: position 810,317 of record CP070714.1, read on the forward strand.
GTTTTCCAAAAGAAACATCTGGTGATCTGAAGTGTAAGCTTCGGCGTAAATAATGTTCTTGACCACCTGTTCAGGCTCAAGACCCATATGTTTGGCCATTTGCGCAATACGTTCAAGTCTAAAGGTGTTCTCTGTGTCTACGTACAACGCGGCGCCGTTGAGACCGCCACGTTCTGGGGGTAACTGAACGTTCACGCACAACTGGTGGCAAATCTGGCTTTTTCCACTACCATACTCGCCGTAAAACTCTGTTATGGTTTGCGTCTCCAAACCGCCATCGAGAATGTTGTCTAAGGCAGTGCTGCCCGTGGTTAAACGCAGGACGTTCTGCCGCATTTTCAGAAGCTCGTCAGCGCGCACGAAGGAGATTGCGATAGAGGAACGGGCTGCTTCAATTATTGAGAAAGCTCTTTTTTCGCCGACACCGACGGGTTCCAGTTCGCGGGCAGTAGCCATAGCCAGCGATTCAACGGTGTGATAGCCGAGGTCGCGTAGTTTTTGGGACGTGGCGGGCCCGACTCCTGGAAGGTCTTCTATGAACTCGTACTTCTTTTTGGTTGGTGCAGTCTCTTTTTCTTGGCTTTCAATTTCCGTTCCATCTGACATAAGTCTCACGCTTGGAAAAGAGTTACAGAAAGCCATATTTAAAATACACGAAACAGGGGAGCGTCTAAACCATGGAGGGGTGAGTTAAAGTGAAAGTGGTTTTTCACGTAGTGTTGCTGGAAAGTGAAGGCGGATAGATTGGTGTTTCATTAGAGGGTGGATTTGGTTTTTGTGTTTTATTGTTGATAGTTAGCTTGGATTTTGTTTGATATTTCGGAAGGTTTAATATTAAATCGTGCTATTCAATATAAAGAGGTCAAATAATCAATGTTCAAAAACTTTAAAGACAAAATCGCTATTTCAGGCATCACAGTGTTGTGTATAGGCGTAACCCTGCTTATAATCACGTTCGTCAGCGCTTACGGATTCTTGACAGAAAGCATAGTGCCTATCTCAACCCAAGATCTTGTGCAAACTTTCGGAGAGGCTCTAGGACCTTTAATCGCAGCAGCTATACACATAATGTACCTCGGCGTCATGGGCTGGATTGGCTCGCTAATAACTATTAGAGGAGTATCAATAATGACCAACGCCCCTAAAGCTGAAAAAATCAAGCAACCTCCTCAAACACTCCAAACAACTCAACGAAAGAAGTACCCACAACCCAGAAAGGCAAAAGCCAAGCTAGAAGCTAAACCAGCTGAACCAGAGTTAGTAGTTATTCCGCTAGAAGAAATGGAACAGAAACAACCAACAAAACGAGGCTCTAAGCCTACCCATTGAAAAAGCCGCTTCTAACTATCCTAAAAGAAGGAACTATAATGAATGTGCCGATTCGAGCGCTAGGGATAGCTACATCCATCTTCTGGATACTTCTAATAGCATTTCTTGCTTTGTCAGCCTACTCCTTTAAGGATTTGAATTTTGACTTCGGTGAACCCCAATTAACAACAGCGCCAGATGGTCAATTGCTTTTCTCTTTGCCGCTGTACATTGACAACAGAGGGTATTGTAGCCTTAAGGAGTTTAGTCTTTCGACTATATTTTCAGACTCAGAAGGTGTAGAAATATCGAGAGCTAATACTTTCGTTCCTGTTATACCGAGTGGGAAAAACGTAACAATCTTCCACAACTTTACAATGAGCATGGATAGTGTGCTTGAGAATGCCGAGCAGTACCTGTTTGACGACAACAATCTTACAGCTTCAGTTACGGCTGGACTAACTTTTGCAGAATTGCTCCCCGCTCAGATTTCAACTAACTTTACATTTCCGTGGGGGGCACCGTTCCACAATTTTGCTCTCGGACAGCCATCCTTCGGGCGGTTTAACTCCACGTACAGCACGATGTCGGTTCCCATGAGTTTTGAAAATCACGCCGCCCTTGACCTTGAAGGCAGCATCAGGGCAAAGCTTTTTGACAGCGTGGGTTCGTCTCTGGGCGAAAGCCAGACCCTATTTTTCGTTCCACAACAAACGTCCTGCAATGGAAATTTGGAGTTTTATATCCCCTTGAGCACCGCATCTTTGTCAACTGCCAACAATGGACATTTTAAGGTTTACTTTTTCACCCCACTTTTGGAGTATGGACCTTTGGTGATTCCATATGGTTGAAGAGAAAAAGAAGAGAAAGAATATAATCAAAGACGTTTCGTTTAGAGTTGTGAAAGCTGCTTTAAAGGCGATACTCGTTTACTTGATTTACTTTCTTCTCGCGCCGATGTTGGCGCCACTTTTTGGATTGATTCCAGGCATTATGCAATCCATCGAAGCGTTTGTCGTGATTTACATCGTACTGATGATTCTAAGCGACCTCACGGAACGCACGGTTTTCCAGTATTTCTTCAGCACAGCAAGAACACTGTTCATAATTGCCTACTTGCTTCTTTCATTGAGCGACGGAACAATCAGCACAAGCTACGAAAACTTCAGTTTAACCCTGAATCTTACCCTTTTTTACACGATTGCCATATCGCTAAGCCTTCTGGGCTTAGCAAGTTCAATTCTGCAGGCAATAAACTTCATGTGCGAAAGAGCCGAAGTCAGCAGTGGTCTACAACCTCCCCAAAAGGCGTAAAAGGCTATCGTGCTCTACGGATCCCTTTCAGTAACACTTTAAGCAACAGACTCTGGCGGCAACACGGGAACCTCAGAAACAATCAATTTCACCGTACCAGAGCCATTCCCAGCAATAATCGTCGCCGCAATAGCCATGGCAACAACAGACGGAATGTCTCCGCGATTTACTTCACGAAAAACAAGAAAAGAATACCAAAAAAACTTAAAAATACAAAGTTCACAAACCGCTAGCGCACAACGATCTTTCATAAGAAGGATTAAAAGACTATTCAGCAAGTGTTTTGGCAAAGTTCCAGATTTTGTCGCTCACAAAATGAAAATTCTTGACGACCGCACCTTTTTTGGTGCTTCTTGCTGTTTCTGAACTGTATAGGCTTTCTCCTAAAGCGAGTGATTTTCCATGCTTCTCATCCACAACCAACACAAGGTCGCCTTTGCCGAATTCGCCTTCAATTCGCACGATGCCAGGGGCCATAACATCAGCGCCTTTGCAAACATAGGGAACAGCACCCATGTCCACCACGACCTTAGGCGCCCGCGCAGCGAAGTCTTGGAAAAGCAGCGTCGGTAGAACTCTCGCCTCAATCTTGAAGAATAGCGGTTTTCCACTTATAAGATAGATTTGACCGAAATCCACTTCTGCGACTTCAACGTTCACTTTTGAGTCAAAAAGAGCTTCAACGTTCACTTTTAGCCTTTTAGAAACCTCATTTAGGATTAGCTTAGCGTCTTTTGATTTCAAAGAGTGTCTTCGTTGTCTATATGGCATTAACAATTCTCTCAGATAAGGGGTATCATGTAATACATGATTACGTGTAGAGGATATTTCCGTTTTCCTATTCTAGGTAGATTGCTGGTTGACCAGGCTTAGCCAACGCAGCTCTCTGTTTAGGATCATAGCGTGTTTTGTCCTCTTCGCCGTAAACCGTGACTTCAGCGTTAAATCTTTCCTTCAAAAAGCCTAGCGCTTCCTCAATTATCTCCTTCTCGTTGGTCATTTTAATCTTTGCGATGCGTGCCTTTCTTTCGTTGGGCAACTTGCTTAAAGCTTTTAATACTTTCGCGATGAAACTGGCAACCGCATTCATGTTTTTCTTCAATGTGCTGTCTTTCGCGAGTTCCTTCATGACCTCGTTGACTTTGACCTCGGCCTCAAGCGCCTTTGCCAATAGATTATAGTACACTCTCCACTTCCAACTGGCAGCCGTGTAATAGCATATCCGCGTAGGAGAGATTTTCGTGGCTTTCAAGATGTTCAACGTATCCTCGATTAAGTCGGTTATCAGGTTCTCCCGTTCCTCGGCAAGCAAATCCACTTTGTCTTCGTCAACCTGTGGCCACTCAGCCAAAGAAATAAACTGCTCTTTTCCCATTGCACTCCACAATTCCTCGCAAATGTAAGGCGCGAAGGGTGCAAGAAGCCTAAGCCACACCTCCAAAGCTTCTTGCACTGCTTTAGCTTCCGTTTTTCCTTTTCTTTGAATATACCATCGGAAATCATTCCAAACTTCAAATAATGCAATCTCCAACGCTGTTCTCGTCTTCAACTCCTTAAGACTCCTTGTTACTTCGGCGATGCGTTGCTGCAATCTACTAAGAAGCCACCTCTCCAAATGCGTCACCTCCTTACGTTTGGCCGTCTCGACTATGCTCAAAGCAAGGTTGCGCAGGGCCTCCAACTTGCCTTGAATGTCCCCGGCGTTCTCGCGTCTCCAGTTAGGGTCGTCCATACCCTCGGCACCCAACAGGAGCGCGCATCTAGTGGCGTCAGCACCGTACTGCTCAACCGCGTTCTTCATGGTCACGAAATTGCCCTTTGACTTGTGCATTTGCTTGCCCTCAATCATGAGCATGCCGTTTACTCCAATGGCGCGTGGCCAGTGCTTTCGCGGGAACAACGCCACATGATGAAAGATGCAGAAAGTCAAGTGGTTTGGCACGAGTTCTTTTGCTGAAACCCTAAGGTCAAATGGGTACCAGTACAGGAATTCCTCGTGCATTTCTCTCAATATTTCAGCAGTTATTCCTGACGCCTTGCTAAGTGTTGCTTCGTTACCTTTTTCGTAAAAAATATAATCGAAAACTTCATGGGTAAGAGATTCTGGTTTAATTCCATATTCACGTACGTGCTTGTTTATAGTGTAGAACGCCATGTAAATGGTGGAGTCGCTAAGGGTTTCAATTATCCACCCCTTACCCCACGGCAACGGAGTTCCGAAGCCTGTGGTTCTGGCGCAAGCCCACTCCTTAAGCCAATTAATAACCGCTATGAACCACTGGGTGGCAGTCTCAGGGTAAACCTTCATCTGGGATACTGCTTCTTTGGCTTTTTCCTTCCAGTGAGAGTCCGAATAGTTCAGGAACCACTGGTCTGAAAGTATTTTAACTATGCATGGCGTCAAGCATCGGCAAATCACGGGCTGAGGTAAATCGTACATGTTGTCGGCGGAGCCGAGTTTCCTGAAGTCTTGTATAAGTGTGTCTTTGACTTCTCTGACTGTTTTTCCAGCATACTGTCCGCAGTTTTGCTTGAGCACTCCGGCGTGGAATTCTTTCTTGTACAAGGTTTTTGTGGCTTCGTCCGTTCGTGGATCGTGCTGGTCTTTTATGCCCATCTGCTCGACTATTTCGACCGCCGGGTACTCGCCGAAACCTTCAACCTTGATAAGCGAGATCGGTTTGATTCGCTTCACCATTTCAACGTCCACGCCAAAATCCTTCAAAACTTCGGGTTTTTCCTGCAGATTCTTTAGAGCGAGCCAGTCATATGGCGCATGAGCGGGCACGCTGTAAACCACGCCTGTGGCCTGTTTCGGATCAACAAACCAGCCTGGCAATATCGGAAACTCGGTTTTTGTGAGTGGGTTTTCAAAACTTTTTCCGATGAGTTCTCTGCCTTTGAACGCACGCTTCACTTCGACGGTTCTTTCTTGTTCTCTGAGTTTTTCAGCGGCTTCTTGACTTATTATCCAGTTTTCACCGTTTACTTTGGCTTCAACATATTTGGCATCGGGGTTTATCCACATGTTGGTTACGCCGTAGATTGTCTCAGGCCTGAACGTTGCTGCTGGCAGAAAAGTCTTCTCGTCCAGCTTGTACTTTATTAGTGTGTACTCTTCAGGCCTTACGCCTTCTCCTACCTGGCGGTCATGATCTCCCGTGGGGCTTTTGTCCTTTGGGCACCATACAACTGGGTGTGTACCCCTTGTGACGTAACCTTTCTCTTTCAGGCGCGTGTACTGCCACTTTATAAACTTCCAGTAGGTCGGCATTATAGTGTTGAATTCTCTTCGCCAGTCAATCGAGAAGCCTATTCGCTTAGCGGCCAAGCGGCTCTCGTTGGTGTAGTACTGAGCCATGTAAAGCGGGTCAACAAACTTCTTGAGCTCCTCTTCGGGCACGCCGTCGACTTCCCGCAAAACGCGTATATACTCCTCGTCGTTTTTCGCCACGCGTTCGCTAGCACCTAATAATGGCTGACCGGTCCAATGCCAAGCCCATGGCCAAAGCACGTTGTAGCCCTGCATGCGCTTGAATCGCACGTAAACGTCCACGCGTGTAGCCGTAAACGCGTGACCCACGTGCAACGGACCATTCATGTAAGGATAAGGAAAAGTAACCAAAACCTTCTCTTTTTTCGGGTCGGGATCAGCCTCAAATATTCGGGCGTTTTCCCACCTAGTTTGCCACTTTTCCTCGATTTGCTTCGTTTGGCTCATGAAACTTGTGAATTAAGCCGTAGGCTATTAAGAGTTTTGCTTCCGCTTTCCTTTGATTCTTGACAAAGGTAAAAAGACATATACAAAAATGGACATAGGATAGGAATCGGATTGAAATGAAGCATGAAGGGAAACTAATGGAACGTGTAAAGGCCCTTTTAATAAAAAAGGGACAAAAAGCGCTGGAAGCGTCAAAACAATACGTTTTGCAAAAAAAAATGGAATATGAGCCTCTCGGAGAAGCTTTGGGCTATTTCATTGAGGACTGGTGCGATCTTTCTCATCCAACTCTTCTTTCTCTCGCATGCGAAGCGGTTGGAGGAGATCCAGAGACAACGACGCAAGTTGGCGCTGCATTGGTGTTGCTTGCTGGAGCAGCTGACGTGCATGATGACATAATAGATAATTCAATAACCAAGAATTCCAAGCCAACAGCCTTCGGAAAATTCGGCAGAGACATAGCCATTCTTCTCGGCGATGCACTCCTGTTCAATGGACTGTACATGCTGCATGAGGCATGTGAACCGCTTCCGAAAGATCAAAAACAAGCAATCCTAGAAATAACAAAGACTGCCTTCTACAAAATTGGCAACGCTGAGGCAATGGAAGTAGACCTTAGAGGAAAACTTGACTTACACCCAAAAGAGTATCTTGATATTATTAAAATGAAAGTGTCAGTTGCTGAAGCAGCAACTAAAATGGGCGCAATTCTCGGAAACGGGAAACCTGAAGAAGTCGAAAGCTTAGGTCATTACGGAAAAGCACTGGGACTTTTAATGACTATACGTGATGAATTCATAGACATTTTTGAATTGGATGAGCTTAGAAATAGGTTTAGAAATGAATGTTTGCCGCTTCCTATCCTATATGCCTTCCAAGATCCTAGCAGAAAGAAGAAGATAATTCAGCTGCTCGAACAAGAGGAAATAACCAAAGCTAAATTGGACAAAATACTTGATTTAGTAATTAATGCTGGCGAGGTTCGGAAACTCGGAAAAGAGATGCGCTTTCTTGTAAAAGAGGCACTCAGAAACCTGTCTATTGTGCGAGAAAACCAAGATTTATTCATACAACTATTGGAGTCTACACTAATCGATTTACCATATTAACCCTGAGCGTTTGAAGAAAAGAACGCTATGAAGCTACCACCAAACTCCTCTTATAGGCCTTATTGGCTTTTTCATTGCCTCCTTTCTCCTCATCTGTATATATGTTCAACAGTTAACTTTAAAAGGTTTGCGGTTACTTACCGAAAATCCGGTTTCTGAATTCTTAACGCTTATCTCCACTGGAAAACTAAGAACACCTACAACATAATATAATAGTGTTAAACTTGGGCTTAGCTGAAAGATTCGGAAATACTTCGCGAATTTCACTGTTGAGTGTGTTCCTGGTAGCTAACGCCTTTATATGGTATTTTTTCGCAGCTAGGATTTTGGAAGAAGTCATAAACAACGTTGCGGCGAATTACTTTGTAAATCTGATAATGTGGAGTCTTCATTTTGCTGCATTGATACTTTCAACCATAGTGGGAGTTTCATTAATGAAAAGAATCGGAAGAAGAAAACTCTTTGTGGTTTGGACAATGATGGGAACACTTTCGCCACTCGCTCTACTTGCTAAAAATTTTGCACAGATTCCCATGACTATGTTGGTCTCCATTCTTTTTGGCGTGTCTCTTGGACTGGGTATGCCTAATTGTATGAATTACTTCACAAGACTGACAAGGGCAGAAAATCGCGGACGCCATGGAGGTCTAATAATGTTCTTTAGCGGTTTAGGGCTTTTTTCACTTGGAATAATCAACATCGGGAGCAATGAACTAAGTACCGCTATTCTTGTAGTTTGGAGGTTATCTGGTTTTGTTTTTCTGTTCCTGCCTAAATTACCAAAAAAAGACGATGCGAGAGGCAAAAACGTTTCTTACGGTTTTGTATTTGGTCAAAGATCCTTCATCTTATATCTAATTCCATGGGTCATGTTTTCTTTAGTCAATTATTTGAGCACACCCGTGCAATTCAATATTCTCGGAGAATCGCAAGTTAAGTTCTTAATAATCATTGAGAATGCTCTAGTCGGACTATTCGCCGTTGTTGGTGGATTTCTCTTGGATTATGTTGGACGAAAACGAATCGCGATAGCGGGATTTGTTTTGCTAGGCCTTGGCTTTTCGGTTTTAGGTCTTTATCCTGAAAGTATTGCCAGTTGGTATTTTTACACTGTCGTTGACGGAATAGCTTGGGGAATTCTGCTTGTTATATTTGTGATCTCGATATGGGGCGACCTCAGCTACAACTCATCAAGCGATAAGTTCTACGCGATCGGAGTATTGCCTTTTTTCATATCAAAATTTCTGCAGCTTACTATGGGCAATTTCATAGCTGCCAATGTTTCACCATATGCTCTCTTCTCATTCACCGGCTTTTTTCTGTTCTTGGCTGTTCTCCCATTAATTTATGCGCCTGAGACTTTGCCTGAGAAAACCATGAAGAAGCGCGAACTGAAAAAATACATCGAAAAAGCCCAGAAAGAAGCTGCCAAAGCCCAGAAAAAGGAAGCAGAGACCGCTCAAAGAGAAGACGCTGATGCTGAGGTAGAATTCGAAGTAAACCAAGAGGACTTCGAGGAAGTTTTGAAGGAAGCGGAAAAATACTATTAAGCAGCTTTTCTCTCTAGAAGCAAAGCATGTTCTTTCACGTGGTATTGACGACTAAATGTAATTCGCAATGCAGGTACTGCTTCGGCGAGTCTCTCGAAGATTTTGATGAAGACTTTGCCGATTTTGATGTGAATTATTCTTTACCGAAAAAAATCAACTACGATTTTGCGTTGTTAGCTGAGTTTTGCAGCAAAGATCCCAATTGCGCTTTGACTTTTTACGGCGGAGAACCTCTACTCTGCACGAATAAAATTAGACAAATCATGGATGTGGCGAAGCCGAAACATTTCATGATTCAGACAAATGGCTTAGTCCTAGACCGTTTGGAGCCGGAATACGTTAACCGGTTCCACACCATTCTGGTTTCCTTGGATGGCAATGAAGCGTTAACTGATTATTACAGAGGAAAAGGCACCTTTCGAAAAGTCATCGACAACGTGAAACTGATCGTACAAAACGGTTTCAGAGGCGAGTTGATTGCCCGTATGACGGTGATGGAGCAAACCGACATTTACAAGCAAGTCAAATACCTGGTGGATAATGACGAGTTCGCCTTTTCTTCGGTGCACTGGCAGTTGAATGCGGGCTTCTGGGCAAACGATTACGCACGGCGAAATTTCAAAGGCTGGAGTGAAACAAGCTATGTTCCAGGTGTACAGCGGCTGGCGCGGTTCTGGGTTGACCACATGGAAGCTAAACGCACTGTCCTCAGATTTTACCCTCTCTTAGGCATTGCCAACTCGCTTTTGTCAAACGAAGACACCAGCCTTCGTTGCGGCGCTGGATGGGTAAACTATGCTATACAAACTAACGGCAATATAATCCCGTGCCCTACAATGTGGGGAAAGACAAATTATTATTTAGGCCACATAAGCAATGCACATCCGCTTAAACTAAAGAAAATCTTCGTTAACGAGCCCTGTACCGAATGTGACATACTGAACGTTTGCGGCGGCCGCTGTCTCTACGCGAACATAACAAAACGCTGGAACAAAAACGCTTACGCTGAGGTTTGCAAAACCGTAGAGGGATTAGTAAACGCAGTGAGGATGGAACTTCCCTGGATTAAAAAACTAATTAATTTCGGCATAGTAAGTCTACGCGATTTCGATTTCATGAAGCACAACGGATGCGAGATAATACCGTAGTTTTTGCGTAGCTAAAGAAAGGTAGAATAGTAGGAAGTTGTTGGTTTTGAAGATATACCTCTGTTCCTTAAAGTATCTTTGCGGAATCAACCTTATCCTTCAGCGTTAACGGCGCTTTTTGTTTTGAAGCTATTGTTGATAACATGGCTCCGTTGAAAAACGATTTTTCTTCGCCTTCATCCACTAGTTCGGCGTTAACTTGAATCCTTGCAGTGACTGTGGTTTTTTCCCAGTTTTTCAGCGAATGATGTGGCATAAAATAGTCGTAAGCAATAACTAAAAACTCACAAAACCATTTTCCGAATCCTTGGTTTTCTAGATTTCGCATAATACTACAAGACGCTTACCCAACATTCAGAGAGCACTTTAATTTAATGAAAGGAGAAAAAGGAGGAACAAATTGCTAAAGCTTCTTGTAAACTGCATCTTTTTCCCTGGCTCGTTGCGCCAGTTTTAGACCTATGCTTTGTCCTGCTTCAGCTCTTTGAATGTTCTTATGTTCAATCTGAATGGATTCGACGACTTGCTCAAAATCAGTTGAAGGCCCTTTGACGAGTATGTGGTCTCCTATGACTAAAGGCGCTGTTAGTTCAACGACAGCTACGCTGATTTTGGAGAAGAAATGCGTTACGCGCCCAACCTCGACAATATTTTCCTCGCTCAAACACACCAACCCTATTAATACGATATAGTACTGCAGGGGCATAAAAAACTTGTTCAAACGAATTCAAAACCAATATGACAAGATTCTTTTTCAACAGATTTCTCCTGACAAGTATGTTGAAAAGGCTTTAGCAATCTTAACCCGCAAGGTCTTGCCAAGCAGATCCTCTGGGTTCTTAACAGTTATAGGTTTATAGGTGAAGTTGCGACCTATCCAAGAACCAGGAACTTTTCCCTTTTCGTCTATGAGAATTTCACCTGTCCAGTCGATCCAACGCTGGTTTCTCTCCAAAGAGATTCGCTTAACCAGTTTGGCCGCCTTGGTGCTTCTCCGCTTAATCTCGGTCAATTCCACGAAATCATCGTGCATCGCAGCCGCTGCCGTTCGGGGTCTGGCAAAAAACTTCGATACGTTGACTATGTCAGGCTTCACCTCGCCGATTAATCTAAGCGTGTTTTCAAAAGCTTCTTTGGTTTCGCCTGGAAAGCCACATATTATGTCTGTGGCAAGTGTAACGTCGGGAAAAGCAGCTCTAAATACATTTACAATATCTTTAAAATCCTGAACTTTGTAAAATCGCCGCATCCGCTTCAAAACACGATCATCGCCGCTTTGCACTGGCAAATGCACAAACTTGAAAATCTTTTTGTTTTCAAAGGCTGCGATTAGGTCGTCTAAGATATCTATCACAATGCTCGGCGTCATCATGCCCAACCGGACTCGAAAATCGCCCTCCACATCTCCTACCGCCTCAAGCAACGCTGCAAGGTTCGTGTCAATGTCCCTTCCATAACACGCTGTGTCTTGAGAGGTAATCCAGACCTCTTTTGCACCCGCGGTTAAATCCCTCCGTACGCGTTGAGTGACATCTCTAATCGAATAGCTCCGCAACTGACCTCTAGCAAAAACCACGCAACAATAAGCACACACTCCCATACAACCATAATTCACGGGAACCACACTTATCACGGGATTCAACTTTAACTTTGGGAGGCTCAGCTTAGGCTTGGCATTCAACGCGGTTTCTAAAGCTACAACTTTTTCGCCGTCCAGAACACGCCTCACAACATTGACAATTTCCTCGCCCGCGGCGGGTCCAACAGCGCCGTCAAAACACACTTCTCGGCGCAACCTTTCAAAATTGATTAACGGCAAACAGCCAGCAACAATCACTTTCTTTTCAAGTGGAACACGCTTCAAGGTTTCAATTATGCGGTTTTCCGTCGGGCCCTTAACAGCACAAGTGTTGTAGACCATTACATCTGCCTCTGAAGCGGAAGTCGCCAAATCATACCCAGCCTTCGCCAGACAACCAGCCAAAACTTCCCCGTCAGCCAAATTCGCCGAACATCCGTAACTCTTCACGAGAACACGCATAACTCCACATCGCAATACATTAGATGCTTTAACAAGAAATAAAAACATAGAGGTTACTTCGCACTGGAATTTACAAGAAGTTGTAACATAACTAATGAAGCATTTATAAACCGTGGTACTAATATGTTTGAAACGTATTTATAACATAACATATAGAAGTATAACTAACAATCATTATTGTTCTATTTCACCGAGGGAGAAGAAAAACAAATGAAGCTAATCACTCTGTATCTTCCTGAAACGTATATAAAAGCCTTGGATCAGCTTGTGGACGAGAGATTCTATCCCAACAGGGCTGAAGCCATCCGCGTGGCTATTCGCGATTTGATCAGTGTCGAGGTGTGGCGGAGGAAAGGCGTTGACTAGCCAAACCGCTGATAAAACAACACTGAAATGCCCTATGGCCATAGAAGGAGCTAACAAAGTCGGCGAAAGCGTCACCAAAATGGTGGATAATAACGCACTCATTATCTGCGATGTAAATGATAACCCAGAAAGGAAAGACCAACTCAAAACCACGCCAATCAAGACTGGAATAAAATCGGAAAAAACCAGGCTAGGAAAAATCATGCCTGAACTCTGCAACCTTGAAAACTGCATTGAAGCAGAAAAGCCAGTGAAAATCAATTTAGACATAGATCTTTACCAGATGGAAAACTTCTAAGTGTCTACCCTTCCCTTTTTATCATAGCTTATTTTTCAGGAACTGAATTTGTTTTTCAAGTTTTAAGGTCGCAGGTATTGGCTTTCCAAAAGGTTGACATAATCCCTTGGTTATCGCCTTGGAAATCGCGTCGACTTGCGATTCCGCATCGATAAGTGTGTACGCGTAGCCTACTGCAGGGCCATAATGGGCATCGGTTCCTGCCACACGAGAAAGCCCAAAGCGGTCTGCGATTTCCTGCGCTTTTTTGGTGCAACGTTTGAAGAAAAACGCTGAGGCATTTATGGTTTCAATTGCATCGAACTTGGCGTTGGTGTGTTTTCCCAAGCTTCCTTTGAAAAAGGCGAAGGGATGGCACGCAATTGCTATGCCTCCAGCATCGTGGATTTTGTCAACCGTTTCATCTGGGCTTAAGCCTTTTGGGATTGCTTCCTGAAGGTTTAAGCCGATTATGTGACCGTTGCAGCTTGAAACCTCTATTCCTGGAATAATTAGGAAGGCTGTTTCTTTGGCTATTTTCAAGGTGCTTTCAATCGTGTCGTGGTCGGTTACGGCTACGGCTGTTAATCCGCGTTTTTTAGCGTAAAAAACGAGGTCTTTAGGGGTGATCAGGGAGTCGTGTGAGTAAATTGTGTGAACATGGAGGTCGGCTTTAACTTGCATTTCCTAATAGCACACACGTTTTTTTGTCAGGGACATTTTTACATTCTCTCTCTTACCTTTGCCAGCATCTCGTCGAGTCTCTTTTCGTCAGCATCTATTTTTTGGAAGAGCGGTTTCGCCTTAGCTATTTTGTGTCCAGCTTCCAAGGGCTTTAGGGCTTCTTCCCACCTACTTTTGTGGACGCTTCCAGGAAAGTTCAGTGTTCGCCAGAGCCGTTCCGCCGTTGCGGGGATGAAGGGCGCTGAAACTACTGCGACGGTTTTTACTATCTGCGCGGCTACGTACAGGATAGTCGCCGCTTTTTCCCTGTCTGTTTTGACGAGTTTCCACGGTTCCTTTTCGTTCAGGTACTGGTTTCCAACGCGGCTTATGCTGATCAGATTGTTTGCGGCAGACTGCAGCTTGGCATTTTCGAACTCTTGGGCGATGGCTTCCACTTTTTCTTTTATGGTCTGAAGGATCGTTTCGTCTTCTGGAGTGAGCTCTATTGGTTGTGGAATTTCGCTGTTGAACTGAGCGTTTATGAAAGTCAGGGTTCTGTGGATGAAGTTGCCGAAGGTATCGTTGAGGTCAGGGTTGATTTTTTCAAGGAAGATATTCCAAGAGAAGTTGGTGTCTTTGGCTTCTGGGCGCGTGACAATCAGGAAGAAGCGCCAGTAATCTGCTGTAAACAGCTCCAACGCTTCGTCTATCCAAATGCCGACTTTTTGGCTTTTAGAGGCTTTTTCGCCTTTAAACTGAAGAAACTCTGTGGCTGAGACGTTCCAAGGAAGATTATAGTCTTCACCTGAAGCTAACAAAAGGGCAGGGAGTATTATTGTGTGAAATGGGATATTGTCTTTTCCTATGAAATACAGCGTTTTCGCGTCTTTATTGAACCAGAATTCTAGCCACTTCTCGGGTTCGCCAATGCGCCTGCAATACTCAATGGTTGCGGAAACATACCCTAAAACAGCGTCAACCCAGACGTAGATGGTTTTGCCTTCTGCTCCTGGAAATGGTGCAGGTATTCCCCATTCCACATCGCGCGTAACCGCTCTGGGTTTCAGGCCTTCTTTTATCCAGTTTAGGCTGAAGTTTTTGGCGTTTGCTGGAAGTTGTTTATTGTCCTTGATGTACTGGCTGAGTTGGTCTTCGAATCGTGAAAGGTCGATGTACCAGTGGCGGGTGGTCTTCACTGTAGGACTTTTCTTGCAGATTACGCAGTACGGCTCTATCAGAAAAGTTGTTTCTAAAAGGCGTCCGCACCTGTCGCACTGGTCTCCGCGGGCGCGTTCGTAGCCGCAGTAGGGGCATTTACCTTCAACAAACCGGTCGGGCAAAAAGCGTTGGTCGTGCTCGCAGTACAGCATCTGCGTCTCCTGGGAGAAGATGTAGCCGTTCTTGTATATTTTCATCAAGAGCTCTTGCACGAATCTCTTGTGCACTAGGCTTTCGGTTCGGGTGTAATTGTCGTAGGACATGCCCCATTCTTTGAACAACTCAGCTACTTGTGCGTGGTTTCTATCTGTCAGCTCTCTGGGCGTTATTCCCTGTTTTAATGCTTCGACTTCTATGGGCGTGCCATGCTCATCCGAACCGCTTACCATCACCACATCGTCGCCCCTTAATCTGTAGTATAGGGCTACAACGTCTGCGGACAAGACTGAGCCGACTAAATTGCCCAAATGAGGTATCACGTTAATGTAGGGCCACGCGGATGTGACTAAAACTTTTCCGAGTTTAACGCACCCTCCAGCATTTCCAGTTTGAATGTGCTTAGAGATGTAAATTCTATTGTTTAATGTTTGTGGCGATGTATCCAGCACAACCTTCCCTTTTTTTCTAAAAACGAGTAAAACATTTAAATTGCAAAAACCGGGTTACTGCAAAATAGGGTTTTATGCGAGAGAAAATGCGTCATAACTGTTAATCTTAATCGTAAATTCATAAGATACTTAATGATTAAATTCATATTGGCTATCAGAATTCAGATCTGAAATTAAGAAACGCTTAACTGTTAAAAGGTATTAAATAGCAGTATAGAGAGGAGAAACTTGCCGACACTTGGACTATTCCGCAAATCAAAGAAAGAGGAAGACGAAAAAACAGATATGCCTCCTCCAGAAGACAAAGACGCATTTGACAAAACCTACCTAAAAGCTATGCCTCTCCGCGACTTATCAGACTTGGAAGCCATTAAGAATGAAGTCAAAAACGGAAACGTTCTCATTCTTCGCATAACTCCCCTTGCAAGCAAGAACATCGAAGACGTGAAACTTGCGGTAAACGAACTACACGAGTTCGCCGAATCCATCGGTGGAGACATCGCCCGCCTAGGCGAAGAAAGAGTTGTTATCTGCCCCCAAAATATCAGGATCTGGCGAGAAAAGAGGTCAATTTCAAATAAACCCCTGCCTACAGCAGCCTAAAAGTTTCTAGAATTCCTGGAACAATGGTGCTGATGCCGGCTTTATGTCCAAGGAAGCCAGCCATGTTCATGATTTTCTGTTTTTCTCCGTGGCACACAAAAATTCTCTCAGGCTTGGGCGAAAGATGAGTCAAATAGTTGATTAGCTGCCGTCTGTCAGAGTGACCAGAAAAACCTTCTATGGACTCCACTTGCATTTTGACCTGTACAACTGCAATTTTCCCCTCGTTATCCATCATTGTAACTTCGTTTACTCCTTTCTGCACTCTCTTGCCCAAGGTTCCTTCAATTTGATAGCTGACAAAAATTATAGTGTTCTTTTCGTTGTCAGCCCAGTTTTTGAAGTATTCTATCACAGGACCGCCCTCAAGCATTCCAGAAGTCGCCAGAACGATGCAGGGTTCGCCTTCGATTATGCCTTGCCTAACGCTAGGATGTTCCACAATCGTGAAGTAGTCCGACTGGAACGGGTTAACCTCTTCGTGGAGGATGTTATGGCGAACTTCCCTGCTCAAGTATTCAGGATAAGCAGTATGAATTGCCGTGGCTTCTGAAATCATTCCTTCGATGAATACGGGCGCTTCTTTCATTAACCCTCGCTTCATATAGCCGTCAATGATAAGCATTATTTCCTGCGCTCTGCCCACCGCCGGCACAGGAATGAGCACTTTGCCTTTGCGCGCCAAAGTTTCATTTATGACATGGGTTAAGCTTTCTTCAGCTTCAACTCTGGAAGGCATGAAGTCGTCGTGCCCCCCGTAGGTGCTTTCGGTGATCACGGTTTCAATTCGCGGAAACGCTGTTGCCGCCGCCTCTAGCAACATAGTCCTCGCGAACTTGTAGTCGCTAGTGTAGACAATGTTGTGCAGACCCTCGCCAATGTGCAAGTGGGCCATGGCAGCGCCGAGTATATGGCCAGAATTGTGCAGGGTCAAACGTATGTCCGGCGCTATGTCGGTGACGACGCCGAACCGAAGAGAAATTGTGTGTAAAACGCACTCGCGGACATCCTTTTGATCGTAGTGCGGTGTTACTCCCTGCTTGTTTGCCACGTCCAAGTAGTCCAGCTGAAGCATCGTCATCAGGTTCGAAGTCGGCGCAGAACAGTAAATAGGACCGTCATAGCCGTACTTGTAAAGAAATGGCGCTAAGCCGCAGTGGTCAAGGTGAGCGTGGCTTATTACCACAGCGTCTAGCTCGTCTATTTGAAATTCGGGCGAGTCAAACCGGGGAAAAGCCTCAAAAGGCCTTCGTGAGCCTGGGTTGATGCCGCAGTCTAACAGAACGCTGCTTTCTCTGGTTTTGATGAGGAAGGCTGAGCGACCTACTTCTCGGGCTCCACCAAGCACGGTCATCCTGATATCGCCTACCTCGTAAGCTTTCGGTCGGAAAATTCTTTCGCCTACAGTACGAAGTATTCTCTCGCGTTCTTTGCTTTCTGAATGAAGGTAATGGCGCATGTGCGTAACAATTTTAGACCGTATTGGAGGGCTTCTCAAGACGCGAGGGCGCCACTTGGTTTTCTTAATAATCTCCTGAAGAACCGTGCCGTTTCTTCCTATAACCAAGCCTGGCTTTTTTGTTTCGATTATTATTCCGCCTAGGCTGGGGTCAAAGTTTATGTCTGTTATCTCAGCTTCTGGGGCGATTAACTCCCGTGTCATCTTTTCGGCTTCTGTTTCAGGAAGCCTAACCGAAGGGGTAGGGCGAATGACTATTCTTTTTCGTATTACGCCGACGATTTCTGCCACGATATTGCTTTGATCAACCAAAATCTCTGGTCTCTTAGTGTAAACAGCAAGCATCGGACCTTCATATTCTATTCTCGTGACTTCTGCTTCTCTTGGAACATGTTCAAGTATGTAGTGACTTATTTCTATCTTGTCTCTGTCTTTATTCGAGTTTCTCGCCACGATCCCTAACTTCCTCAACTTGCCAGAAGTTTGCTTTTTTCCTCGTCTGTCAACTCTCGATAACCGTTCTTGTCTATTACTGTTACGTTGTAACTGTTGCCACTTGCAACATCACGCTTCATAGCTGCGTTAACGGCTTTCACTATAGTCGGCAACAACTCATTAACAGACATGCCCTCTCGGTACTTGTCTTCTAGTACACCATAAGCAATAGGTGAACCAGATCCAGTTGAGACCATTTTCTCCTCAGTCAAACTGCCAAAGGGATTCAAACTAAACACATGTGGGCCTGTCTCGTCTACGCCGCCTATTAGAACTTGCGTCGCCAACGGCACATATCTGACGGAAAACAGCAGATTTGCAATAAGCCTTGCCGCAGAACTAACAGGTATAGGCCTGTTCAAGTTGATTTTGTAAAGCTGCGCGTTTGCAATGAGAATGTCGACCACTCGCTGCGCGTCAGCAACAGTCCCTGCTATAGTCATGCCTAAATGATCATCTATCTTGTATACTTTTTTTCCGAATTTGTGGGCTACGTAGAAGCCCAGGGTCACGCGGGTGTCTGAAGCTAGTATGACCCCGTTTTTACAGACGACACCGAGTGTTGTTGTCCCTTTCAGCACTAACTGGCTAGCTGCATTGTTTTGTGTCAATATTTTCTGTCTCCCTAAAACTGAATTCTTAGAATTCCACCGCTAGGAAGTAGCAACATGTAATCTTTCTGTGATATTTATTAACTTTACGGATTCTGGAGATGCCTCCAGCATAACCACTCCTTTTTTTAAAAAGTGACACACAAGTACCAAAGAATCAGCTTTCGCTTTTTAAACTCGTTATTGAATCGCTTTTTTCAATGAAATTTGTATTTGATGGAAGCTGTTAAAAGGAAAATGAGTAAAGACACCAAAAAGAAAGACAAGAGAAACTTCCTTATGTTGAGAACATCGAAGATTTAATCTTTTTTGATAACCAATCGGTCTAGAAAATGAGAGAAGCAGAAAAAATTGATTAAGAGGTACTGTCTTTTCTTCTATCCCTAAGTATGTCGCGTATTTCACGGAGAGTAATCAGTATCTCGTCGTCTAGACCTTCCATTTTCGGTACTGGTTCTTCAGTTGGATAAACTACCTCGGTTCCGGTCACGTAAGGTTCCTTGAATTTTCTCAGTTCTTTTAAGATGTAATCGCGGACTTCTTCATAGAATACAATGCCGCTTAGGTTTTCTTCTGGACCTTTTTGGTTAGCTCCTGAGTATCCTGCTGTTTCTATGTGAACTGAACCTATTTTGAACAATCTGTCGAATGGACCGGCTCTACTAGATATGTTTGTTATAGTTCTGAATGGCACGTGTTTGCGGGTTATGGTGATTATGCCTCTTTTCGAGTAGATTTCTGGCATGGTGCCTCCGGATTCGGCTTTCACAGAGTATTCTATGCTCCTGAAATAGGGCGGTATAGCAATTAAAGCGGGCACAAACCATACTAAGTTTATTACTGATGTCCAGAGAGCCACTGGCCAGATCCAAGTGTTGATTAGTTGAGCTGCGCTTGGATATTCGACTGGATCTGTTGCGAGTAGGAATGAGAAGCCTACAAAGGAAAGGACAACCATTAGCCAAATCATTACTAATGCAAATACGCTTTGAAAGAGCTGCTTGTGGAGAAATGCTTGTGATGGTTTGAATATTTTTCCGCTTGTGATTTGTTTAACGGGGGGTTTGATGATTTTTTCTTCAACCTTTTTTCCCAAGACTAATCACCTCCCTGTCTCTTGTATCGGGGAGTTTCCTTCGCAGCGAGTTTGTTAAAAACAGCGATGGACTGGTTTGTCATGCAGAGTGTCTCTTCGTCAGCCCTCAGTGAAATGTTGTGTTCTTTAATTATGGTATCAAGTGTCTCTCTGCACTCTTCTTCTTTCGGACAGTCTGGGCATAGTTTTCCCGCGTAAGAGTCATGTTTGTACCAGACGATTGTTCCAAGTTTTTCAGTATAGGCTATATAAACCTGAGCACTTGTTTGATAATCGTAACCGATTAGAAGCCCTTTGTAATCTAGGAGGGTTTCAATGTCGAGGCGGTGGCTGTTTGCGTGTTCTGTGAGTGTTTTCGCGATTTTTTTTCTTGCTCTGTTGAGGACTCTCGATACATATGCGGGACTCCAATCTACGGCTTTGTATTCTTCTGCTATTGAGCTTGTGTTTTTACCCTTTTGAAATTCCTGCCAGACAATTGATTCATGAGTTGAAAGTAGCCCCATCCCGGCAATTTCTCCTGTTAATATTTACTAAAATATAGTAAAGATTTACTTATAAATGTTTTGGAGGGCCAATACACATGGGCAATGATTTTGCAGGGGAGAGTTCATCAAGATCCATCTGAAGGAGGTGACTCCAAAAATCCAAAAACATGTTTTCACTAGAACATTACAAAAGGTCGCCGCAAGAAGCGAGTGAAGAAAAAGAGGGGGGAGGGTGATTATTAATATTGCTGTTTGAAAATTTTGAATTAGACACTACTTTGAGTCAAGTGATATCCCCGCTGAATTCAAAAAGCTTTAAACCTTTTGACATAAATTTATGACTACGCAACTATAAGTGGTTGATTTGTCTTCACCATATCACTACATGCAGCTTCCAAGAGAGGTGATTGTTGGAAAAGGAATTTTAGCGCGAGTTAAGGAAGTCGTGCAAAGGCTCGGCTTAACCGGATCAGCTCTCATAGTTGCAGGGGTAAAAAGCTGCGAGATTGCAGGAAAAAAGGTTCGCGATCTCCTTGAGCAAACAGGCATGAACGTGGATACTCTTCTGGTTGAAACCGCAACGATTAAGGACGTTTTAATGGTTGAAGATAGAATAAAGGCTTGGAAACCACGGTTACTCATCGGCGTAGGTGGTGGAACGAAAATAGACGCTGCAAAACTGAGTTCGTATCGCCAAGGCATTCCGTTTATCAGTGTACCCACAACGCTTTCCCATGACGGCATCGCAAGCCCACTAGCATCGGTTAAGGGAGCGGATAAACCCTATTCGGTCATGGCTCAGGCGCCTTTGGCGATAATTGCGGATACCGATGTAATTGCCGAGGCTCCATGGCGCTTAGTTACGAGTGGTTGCGGTGACGTGATCGCAAAGTTCACAGCGGTCAAAGACTGGAAGCTCGCGCACGCTGAGAAGGATGAATACTACGGTGAATACGCTTCTAGTCTCGCTTTAATGAGTGCCAGATTAGTAATGAAGAACGCTGAGTTGATAAAACCTGGAAATGACGAAGGACTGCGGGTGCTCCTTGAGGCTTTAATAAGCTGCGGAGTTGCCATGAGCATAGCGGGAAGCAGCCGTCCATGCAGCGGCTCAGAACACCTGTTCAGCCACGCTCTCGATATGCTTCACTGCCCTCATGCAATGCATGGAGAACAATGCGGCGTGGGTTCAGTGTTGGCAGCTTATCTTCACAGGGCGAATTGGAAGCGAATCAGGGACACGCTCAAGCAGATAGGCGCGCCCACAACAGCATTCGAATTGGGCGCGAAAGATAAGGATGTGGTTAAAGCTTTAGAAATGGCCGCGACGATACGACCAGAAAGGTATACTATTCTTCACAAGTTGAATCTTGATCGTGAAGCGTGCGAAAAAGTAGCAAGAATAACGGGAATAATTTGAAGTTGATTTGTTAAAATGAATCAAGTTTGCTGTGACTGAATGGGGCGAATTTTGCTTTTTAGCTTTTAGTTACTGGTTTTGGCTCAGATTTAAAGGTTTCAACGAATCTGACTTTCGCCATTTTAGGTAGAAACTTTTGCACGTCCATGGCGATGCCTCTTTTTGCGATTTGGACTCCTTCGATGTAGAAGGCGTCTTCAGGCATTTCTATTGTTAAGGTTTTTGCTCGGATGGCGAATTTGAATTTTGATTCCTCTAAGACTGAGATTCTGCGGTGAATGAGAGCGGCTATTTTTTCTTCGTTGGTTTTGAGTTTTTTGTTCACTGTGACTTCGTAGATAAGGGTTTTCCCCGCTAGCGGCGGATTAAAGTCAAGGAGGACTCGACCAGCGCCGATTGAGCGTACGGTAGCCATTTTTCCGTTATAGTCAACGCGCATTCCAAAGGTTGGGGTTGTTCCTTTGGCTGTTAAATGTTTCAGTGGGACACGTTTGATTTTTTCGGGGTCTCTTGGTCCGAAGGCTTTTTCAGGCGGGATCTCAACTGACGTAGTTTTTCTTAGTTTCATGGTTGTTAGGCTTTCGTCTAATGTTTTTAGCATCCAGCCTTCGCCTATGACTACGAGTTTTGGCTCGTATACTTCGCCTTCTTTGTGGAGGCGCTCTTTCATGGCGGTTTCTTCGATTGTTGTGTCGAAAACTTCGTTGGTTTCTTTCACTTTAGCTGTATAATTGATTAGTATGAAGTCTCCTCTTTTCAGGGTCATTGCAACATCATCCTGTTATAACGGTTCCAAGTTAAGTTTCACACGCTAATAAAAACTTTCCTTAAGCTACAACTGTTTCGCTGTCGAAGACTACTGCCCCCTTTTTTGTGGGATGAGCTTTTGGGTACGCTCCTATAGTTTTGTTGGTCCTCTTCCTCCTCCATCTTTTTGTGTTGGCTGAGTTTTTTGGAGAGAAAACTGGCAATACGGATAGCCCCTCTTTAGGTTTTTGCATAATATTTTCATTAGGCTCCAAATAAGGGGCGAGCGTGATGTTGGATTTCTTGGCGTCCGTGAGGAGGCCATCTACTTCCTTATATATAGATTAAGGAACTTCAAAGGTTTCTTTTTTGAAGGGAATTTAATCTGATTAAGACTGGTTCCTTTGACACATGGCTCATTTGACTAAAATTATAGTTTAAGCCATGCGTTTTATGAGTTCGTTGATTTTTTCGCCTCGGTAGCCTGCTTCGCCGCCTGCACTGAAACTTTTCTTAGTTTTTCCCTTGAAGCCCTTGCTTGGAGGAGACAACTTGAAAATAGGCCGCACGTTCGGCAGCTTCTGATACTCCGCTTTGCAGCTTGCTATTGCTTCGGCGAGCGCGTCTAATGATTTGTAGCCGATTTTTTGAGCGTATTCGTCTGTTAGTTTCTTACCGCCAGCCAGTCTCCCTCGCTTTTTCAGCAGCATAGCCACGGTTTCTTTTGAGACTTCTCCCCATGTGACGTAATTCTGCACTCGGTGCAGCATGCCAATGTATGAGGGGCGGTTGTCAACGAGCACTGCATGATTAGTTCTGGCTAAGCGAAGCATGTCAAGGGTTTCTCTGGCTTCACGTCGGGCGCGGATTGTCCCTCGAACCTTCACCACAGCAAAACATTTGCGCTCAGCAGCTTTCTCAGTCAACTACCTCACCCAGTCTGCTTGAGTAATAAGAGCATACGTCTTCCTTAACCCATCAAAAATCGCGTAAGCATAAGACGGAACCGTCCTCGTCGAACCATAACTTCTAACCCAAAGGTCCTTCACGCCTGCCAAGCCCAAAATTACTTTCGCGACTTCGCTTGCCACAAGCCCTAAGCCTCTTGGCCCTGGAACAATAACCACCCGCACGCCGCCACATTTCCCTTCAACCTGAAACGGCACCGAATGGGGTTTCCCGCAGCCGCATTCCCAACTGCCGCATCCACGTTTAACAGGAACAATGTTCAAACGCGCTGATGCAGCGGCTTTCTCTATCGCAGTTCGAACCTGGCGCGCCTTCCCAGAACCCAAGCCAATGTAGCCGTCCCTGTTTCCCACAGCCACAATAGCCTTAAACCTTGATTTTTCACCCGCGTCCGTCTGCTTCTGAACCAAATTAACGTCTATTACTTCTTCTTGAAGGTCTGGAATTAACGCGTCAACAATCTGAAATTCAGAGATTTTCAAGCCACTCAAGAAGACCTCGTCCATGGACGATATCCTGCCTTCTTGAACCATTTTACCTAACCTTGTTTTAGGAACCCACGCCTCTAACCTTTCTGCTGCTCTATCCCTTCTTCTATCCCTACGGCTCATGCTTTCTTGTCACCCTTCTTAAATGAACCAATAATGTCAGCTTTCACCTTGGCGAAATGCGCAGGAAGCTCTTCAGGAGAAAACTTTTGCTCCAAATATTTAGAAAACTTGGCTGAGTAGCTTTCAGAGCTAGGCCCTAAACTCTTCCCGTACTCGGCTATGTGCTCCCCTTCTATTCGCTCTTCAACAATCTTCTCTTCAGTATGAGGAACATCAACACCAGCATCTAAAACCCCACTTAAAGTGGCAAACACCTTTGCACCTCTTGTCGGTGCAATCAATCCTATATCCAGAATAGCCTTTTCCACTCCTTTGGTTTTGGCTTTTAATCCGCAGAGCAAACCCGTCAGGTAGGCTGCTGGAATATTGCCCGTTGGAGCTTTCCAACCGTACTTTTTCTTCAACTCTCGACTGTGCGCAGAAGCCAATACCTCGTCACCATATGTTTTAGGAACGACTATTTGTGCAGTAACGTTCTTGAGTGCGCAACGAGCCACAAGCCGCGGTTTACCAGAAAGAACCAAAGCTCTTCGCGCTTTATAGTCAGTTTTTCCTTCTCTTCTCCGCCTAAGCGGAACTCGATACCTGGAACCTCGTGCCATCAACGTTTCCTCCAAAGATTATGAGCTTTCAAATAGCGCTCCAAGTCGGCAACTGACTCAAACCTTCCGCTACCAGCTACCCTGTACAATTTCCTGTAAGTAGCTTCTGTGATAGCCCTGCTTGCCTTCAACTCGCGGAGCCGTTTCCTCAAGGAACGAATCCTGCTCATCCAAGCATCTTTCTTGGAAATCTTAGCGTGTCCAGCTCCAGTTTTGCTGCCAGCACCTTTACGTCTACGCTTCCTTTTCTTTTCTTGAATTCCTTTTGCTCGAGCGCGGCTTACGCCTTTTTCAGGCAAAGCTTTGATGACTTTTTCATGAATCAACTTTTTGACTTCTTCTCTGGTAATGGCTGCTTCAACATCATCCATTCGTTGAGGGTCAATCCACACCCGATTTTGACCGACTTTCAGTATTTGCGCTGCCAAGCGCCTTTGACTACTAAGGTTGGTTATTGTTTCTCAGCTCCTTTCTCAGTCTTAGCTTTCTCCCGTTTCTTTTTCGGTTTTGCCTCTTTTTTCGCTTTCTTCTTTTTCTCTGCTGGCTTTCCCTCTGCTTCCTCTGGTTTCTCCTCTTCCTTTTCGACTAACTCTTTGAGTGGTTTGAAGTTCAAAATGAAAACTTTCTTCTTTTTGGCTTCAGCTATAATCTGAACCCGCTTTTTCTTGCCAACCGTATGGGCGATTCGAGCAGCTTCAGTTTTCGGGTCAATGTTAGATGTTTCTTTCGCGTTATGCACAATAACTTCCTTGTATCCAGACGGATGAAGCCCTCTAGCAACTTTTGGTCCTTTGTAGCCAACGCTGACGGTGGGCGGCCACCCCTTAATCTTCCGTCGCATCTTATGGTCTAAGCCGCGGGGTCTACGCCAGTTTTCCTTCAATCTCACATATCGCCAGCTTTCCGATCTGACAAATTCTGGTTTCTTCTTTTTAGCGCGTTTTCTCGCCTTCAGTGCCTTTTGCGGTAGGGACGCTTTTCTTTCTGCCATTACTCCATTCCCTCATTTCGTTCATACACGTATATGCCGTCCAAGAAAACGCGCGGGTCTTTCTTCTTCACTTTCGTAGCTTGTTCAATGTTTGCAGCGGTTTGACTTACATCCTCCAAGTTTAAGCCTTCAACAAGTACGTCTTCGCTTTGGACTTTAACTGTAACGTCACCGATTATCTTTACCCTTCTGGCTCGCCTTTCGCCAGTAAAATTCTCAATCATAACTGTTTTGTCTTGAACCTTGACTGATATTGGAAAGTGGGAAAACACGATTTTGAGCTTGTACGAAAAGCCCTTTTCAACGCCAGTAATCATGTTTTGAATGTGAGAGTATATCGTGCCTACGAGGGAGGCTTCCTTCTTGCGAGGCCACTCAGCCCAAACGCGAACTGTTTTACCGTTAGAATAAATTGATATTGGAACGTGAGAAAAGTCACGGTTTAAAGTTCCCTTGGCGCCTTTAACTGTGACTTTCCGTCCTTCTGTATTAACTTCTACGCCATCTGGAACTTGAATAATTTTGGAGATTTCTGGCAGCCGCATTAAAAAACACCTAGCTAATAAACGAAAGCTAACAACCTGCCCCCTACGTTCTTTTCTTCAGCTTCCCTGTGGGCTATCACGCCCTTCGAAGTTGAGACGACCATTATTCCGACATCTCTTGACGGCAGGAATTTCTTCTCCCAATTCTCGAACTCGTCAACTCTGACGGCGAAGCGTGGCTTAATAGCGCTGCACTTGTTTATTCTGCCCAAAAGCTGCACTTTAAACTTGCCTGAGCGGCCATCATCAATAAATTCAAATTCTCCGATATAACCGTTCAACTGCATTATCCTTAATACGCGACCTAAGAGTTTGGAGGCAGGGCTAATTATGCATTCGCGCTTGTTGCGCATCTCGTTGTTTTTGATCGTTATCAAGCCATTTATCAAAGTATCCATCATGCTACCTTCCTATTCGTATTTTTTAAACCCAAGCTTCGGCGCTGCCTCCCTAAAGCACTGCCTACACAAATATAAATTGTAACGTCGGATAATGGGCCCGTAAGAACCGCATCTAATACAAGGTCTTGCCCCTTTACCATATTTTCGTTCTTTCTTCATTTTCTGTTTGGCCATACATCCTTCTCCTGTTTTAAACAATTTCAACTCCTAGAGTTTGCTTGACGAAGGCAATTGACTCTTCGGGCGTTAACAAATGTGTGTGACCGATGTGTGTTTTCTCTTTTCTTCTGGTTTTCACGCGGTGCCCCGGCCGATTCACGGAGATACAAACATCCATGCCGAATATTCCCACATCAGGGTCGTACTTTACCCCTGCTATTTCAATGTGTTCTTTTATGCCGAAGGCAAAATTACCTTGCCTGTCAAAAGACGCACGAGAAATTTTGTTATCGACAGCAGCCAGAACTTTTCTAAGGAAGTCAATCGCCGCCTGTTTTCTAAGCGTTACAACACACGCAGTTGATTCGCCTTTTCTTATTCCAAAGTCTCTTATGGTTTTCTTAGCTTTCTTCTTAACAGGCGTCTGATTTGTCAACTCCTTCAATACTTTGGAAGCTTTCTCTAGCGGTTCGCCTGATTTTCCAACGTAGAGGTTGACGACAACCTTCTCTATTCTGGGTTTAAGCATGGGCTGCTCTTCCCACTTCTTAAGCATCGCATCCTCAGACATTGGAAGTTGCCTCCGGTAAAGATATAAGGGATTTGGCGCCACCTATGGAAAAGACGAAGTCTAAAATTGTTTGGTAACGATTGCCTTTTTCGTCTTCGATTACTACGAGGGCGTTTCTGCGTTTCTTTGCTTCGGTCTTTTCGATCTCGACTATTCTACCCTGTTTTCCAATGTTCTTTCCGCCTGTTATAAGGGCTAAATTGCCTTTTTTGGTTTTCAATTTGTCAAGCACTTGCTTTTCTGGAAGCCCAAGCTTCAAAGTGTCAAAAGTTTCATAAACGACTTTTTGCGGGCTTTCAGGGTCTTCCACTTTTATAAGCATATTTGATCCGTCGTGGAGAGCAAATTGCGCAGTCTCATTCTTAACTATGGTTTTGCCTTCGACCCTGAACAGTTTAAAACTTGCTTCTTCTTTACTGATTGGATTAACGAATAGACCTTTATGCGAAGACATTACCCTGTAGAAGCGGTTCACGTCAGGAATCGAAATAACATCCATCAAGCCGACGGGGAAATTGTCTTTACGCCTGACTTTTCGATCAACGTAAACTTTGCCCTGCGAGATTATCTTCTTGGCTTCCTTCCTAGTCTCAGCCACTCCTAGAATGTCGCGTAGAACAACCGAGAGGGGTAAACACTTTTCGAGAGAGTGCGGTCCAGGTGAAGGTCTCACTATCCACTGAAATTCTTTTCTGTGAATTGGCCAAAACCTCGGAGCGGGCTTTCGTTTTAATCTTCCAGTTTTTCCTTTCTTGCCCAAATCTATGTTACTCCTTCAGTTTTTGAGCGGTTTTACGCTTGGCTTGGGGTTTTTTAGCTGGCTTTTGTTTCTCTTCCTTTTTGGCAAGTTCTTTTTCCTTTGGTTTCTTTTCATTTTTCTTTTTGGCAACAGATTTCTTCTGCACACTTT
>CP070714.1:838420-851371 GCA_020350385.1 Candidatus Bathyarchaeota archaeon
AGTTGAAGATACTGTGGGCAATCTTGGAGAAAAGGCAGACGACCTAGAGCAGAGGCTGGCAGTAGTTGAAGATACTGTGGGCAATCTTGGAGAAAAGGCAGACGACCTAGAGCAGAGGCTGGTAGCAATTGAAAATAAGACTTGGCACACTGTGGGTGATTTCACGTTGTCTCCTTCTAAGACTTCGCAGGGATTTCATATTCAGGGAGAGGAATGGCGACTCAATTTCACGTTCAACCAAGTCGTTGCTGGCATGGCTATAGGTTACAATCTCAGAGTGTACGATGCTAGCGGGAATATTGTTGGTGGACTAAGCGGAATTGAACTATCAGATATTAGGAATACGAACTGTATTCTTAGCATTCCCGAAGGGCAGGGAGACTTTACGGTTGAAATTAGGGACATGACAGCAGATTTTACGTTATCTTTCACGGTTGAAGAATTCTACTAGCTGTTCCAGCGAAACGTAAGTGCGCGCTATTTCATAGTGAATCCCCAGTATGGGCGTTTCCAGAAAATTTCTTGTACTTTGCAGAATTTGGAGTAGGCGTATGCGAATTTGTTTCGTGTTGCTTGTGATAGTGGTTCGCCTGTAATTTGGTTTTTTGCGATTGAGATGTACTGTTTTACTTCTGTTGGGTTGAATACGTCGGTGTTTCTTGCTATATCTTTTAGTTTGTAGTTTATTTGTCTGCAAGTGGCTTCTCGGATTCCGTCTGCTTTGATTGCGATTAGTGTGTTAATTATTGCTTCTTCTGCTTTTGTTGGGATAGGCTTATTTTGTTGTTCTAGGCTTTGTTGTTTTAGGCTTGTATCCAGATGCGGTCGTCGTCTAGCCTGGTTTAGGACACAAGCCTTCCAAGCTTGCGATCCCGGGTTCAAATCCCGGCGACCGCACCAAAAGAAACTGTTAATTTACAAGCTCGAATTCGACAATTTCAGTTTGATCCAGTGGCCTGTTATTCTCACCTGTTGCCACCTGTAATGCTGCATCAACGACATCCTTTCCTTCTGTTAATCTGCTAAAAACTGGATGTCTAGTACTATTTCTTAAGGAAATCCGCTGCTTTGGTTCTCAATGTTCTTCTGGAACTATCCAACTGCCTTTCAACAAAAGAGAGAACTTTTTTCTTTTCCTTTTCTTCAATCTTATCGAAAAACAAATCAAAAAATCCAATTGCTTTTTCTGCAATAACCTTTTTACATTCTTCAGTTAAGTGCGGAGTCACAGAGATGTTCTCAACTTTCAGAAGCGCAACCGTTATTCTTTGAAGAAGATGAGGTTTTGCTAACGCGATTTTTCTAGAATTGCCAACCACATTGGCTACGGTGACCATATAATCGTTGTTCAGGAAGCCATAGTATTTATCGAATATGGCATCAAACTTCTGGTCCTTGTCAACCTTGACTAGGTTAGCGATTATAGCCATAGCATTCCAAGTTAGGATCCTATACTTACTGTCTAAGAGTTCTATGAATGCATCCATGTAAGGGTATAGCTTTTCTGGGTACTCCTCACTCAAATCCATTAACACTTTTGCGCAACCATATCGAACGATTGCTTTTGGCGAGTGAAGGCCTGTAAGTACTATAGGAAGCAGATCAAAGTCTTGTTTAACCTTTTGGTGCAGTTCCTCTTTTGTCAAAGTCTTGTTTGCAACTTTTTCCAGCAACTCGTTTTCCATAAGGAACTTTTCCTTTTAATAAACTAGACAAAGGCTATCTTTTGCTTTCTAAAAAGTCTTTTCTAATAATCGAATATGTAGACGGCTATAGTCTATGGCTCTAAGGCGCCTGTCTCCTCCTTACGTGTAAAAACTGAACGGGAGACGAGGTTTAGCCGTGGTGCTTTCCTTTCGACTATTCTACAGCGCTTGATTTTATGCATAGTTCCGCGCCGGGAACCACGCGAATCCACCAGTCAAGTGCTTTGAACGAATCATCGTAGTACACTACGAGCCTTGCCATTGAGTTGATGGTAGCGTTAGCTGGAACAGTACCATCCCATGTCAAAGTACCCTTTTTTCCAGACTTGAGTGCCAGATTCTGTGCTGTCCCGACCTGAGACCAAGAGTCGTCTTCGAAAGCTATATTTACACTCCAAGTGCCATCGCTTTCGCCAGTGTTTTCGAAAGAGATCTTCACTGTGAAAACTTCGCCTGGAGCTTTATCAACAACACCATCCTCTTGATTATTGGCGAAAGTCAAAGAGTTGCTTATGTCAGTTACCGAAAGATTAACAACAACGAAAACTAGCACTGCAATAATGAATAGTAGGGCATATTTTTTTGCCATTCTCCTTCTGGCTCCTATCACTTTACTTTCAGTCACTCCTATTTATTATTCGTTCTGAAGGAAAGTTCTATAAGATAACTCAAGAACAAAGACACACTATTCATTAACTGGAGATTTTACGGTGTCAACCGCACTCTATCTCTCGGATAGAACGTCACTTCACGAATATTCTTTTTCCCAGTCAACATCATAGTGAGCCTTTCCAAGCCTATCGCCCAACCCGCGTGAGGCGGCATTCCATAATCAAACGCCTGAAGGTGGTACTTGAAGGCTTGCAGGTTCAACCCTTTCTCCCTTAGTCTGTCCACTAGGAGGTCTTTTTCAGCTATTCTTGTTCCGCCCGAAACTATTTCTATCCAACGCCACATCAAGTCAAATCCCTCACACAGTTCAGCTTTATCCTCCCGTGGCTTTATGTAGAAAGCCTTGGAATTCGTGGGCCAGTCAGTTATGAAATAAAAATTCGGATACAACTTTCCCAAAACTCTGAAAGCCTCGGTCGGCACGTCCTCACCCCACGGAACCTCAACACCTTCCTTTTTTAAATCGCTAAGAACCTCGTCATAAGTCAAACGTTTGAAAGGAACCTCTGGAACCTCCACTTTATGCTTGAGCGTGGCTAATTCGTTCGCGCACTTTTCCTTCACGGTTATGCAAGCGTGCTGTATCACCTGTTCAAGAAGGATCATGACTTCTTTGGCATCAGCAAATGCCTGCTCGATGTCCACCGAAACGAATTCACTCAAATGTCGCCGTGTGTGCGACTCCTCGGCCCTGAAAAAAGGCCCAACCTCAAAAACCTTCTCAAGACTCATCACTAACTGCTCTTTGTACAACTGTGGACTTTGGGCGAGAAACGCTTTCTCACCGAAATAATCCACTGTGAACAATGCTGCTCCGCCTTCGGTTGCTGAGGCGATGATTCTGGGTGTGTGAACCTCCAAAAAACCCTTTTTGAAGAGAAAATTCCGAATTGCCTCTAGGGCGTGGTGTTGAATCTTGAATGCTGCAATGTTCTGTTCTTGGCAGAGATCTAATGCTCTTGCGTTTAAACGCACTTCTATTTTCGCGGGTGTCTTGCCAGTGATATCAATCGGTAACTGGGTAGCGGCTGTGCTGAGAATCTTGATTTCCTTCGGCACTACTTCGACGCCTCTAGGTGACATAACTGTCTTCTTTACGATTCCCTTCAGGCCGATGCTATACCGCTTTTGTAGAGCATCAGACTTCGACAGCACTTCGCGATTTGCTTTCCGTGGGACAGTAACTTGGATTGTGCCCTCCCTGTCCTGCAGTATTATGAAACGAATGCCGCCTAAGTCACGTATCTCTCGAACCCAACCAAAAAGCGTTACTTCCTTGCCATCCATAAAAGGCGTTACGTTTACAGAATAGCATGTTCTAACCCAATCGTCAATGGAGTCCAACTTCATTAATCAACCACTCCTCAATCAGGCAAACTCAACGCGTAACGACATTTTTCGTACTTTACATGCGATTTCCTTTAAAGCCTTAAGGTCAAAGGGCAACCGGGTCCCACGCTTCCTTCTCAAGATAACCCTTGTCTCAGTAGTGCCATCAGGCAACCAAATCGTATTAATTGTAAGTATACTGAGAGGCATGAACAAGTCCTCAAGAAACTTGCGGTCATCAACACCGTATTCCAAAATGCGAACAGACTTGCCAACTTCCTCACCCAAGGCTTTGATGATTTTGCCGCCATAGCCCAAGAGCCGAGGCACGTCGCCGTGCCCAACAATTATGGCCAAAGTCCGGTTAACACTAACTGCTTTGTAAAAGCAAATGTTCTGAAGTGAAGTATACTTTTCTTCTAAAGACAATAACAAACGAGCGATTCTCAGGTCTAACTCGCTGATCTCGCCAGCCTTTACTTTGGCTGAACATTTTTGGCACAGTATGCCACTCTTTAAACAGAAGCTACATAGTTCAGTTTTCATAAGGCGCCCTCCCGCAAATAAAGGAAAAGCGATGGAACGGTGCTCTTCGAGTTGAACAGGGAATCTATCTTTCCAAGGTTATTTCTATTGTGCTGACGTTAGTCGGCCCACTGCCCTCTTCTCGAGGCGAGATTTGATCCGTGCCAATGCCTATTTTGGTAACTTTTACATCAGGTAGAAAACGGCGTCTAACAACTTCTACGACATCGATTGCTCGGGTAATGGCTCTTCCACGTGCTTTAACGCTCACTTCTTTTGCTCCGCCGTGAAAGAAGGTTATGCAGGCCAGCACGTAGTTCATAACTGGTTTTCTTCCGATCAACACTGAATTGCTTTCTGACATTGCTAACGCTTCACTCCTAGTTTCCTCGTTTTATATGGCTTCATAAGGTTTTTTGTCCACAAATAAATATATTGTGGTGTTACCTCGATATTCTAATCTGAATCGAGCAAAAAACGAGAATTTTGGAAAATATGTGTAAGAGCTCTTCTCATTCACTGTAATCTTGAATAACGCCATAATTGCAGATGATTAGTCTAACAAGCTAAATGAAAAGTAACAATTTTGACCCCACTCACTGAACGTTCTATTCAACTTTTGAGGGCTCTGTAATAGAAAGGCAGATCCACAAGCACCAACGTGATTCGCGTTTAACAGAATGAATTATCGGGCCAATTAGGGATAAGCAGACTTCCAGTATTTTGCCATTTATAACATATGGTTGGCATCAATTATTTGGATTGAGGAAGACCCCTCTTTTTCTTGTATTATGGACCTGTGATTAACTCATCGGATGCGTGGGGGAAGCTTAGAAATTTTCGTTACTTAGAATTAATGAGAAAGAAGAGGTATTTGGATTGGGCGCCTCATCAATGGCAAACCAAGGAGTCTAAGTGCCATGGAATTTTGGGCGAACACTAGTTTTTTGATTTTCGCATTATCTTCTCTGCTACATCCAAGTCCTTAAGTGTGTTGACGTTCAGGAGAACTTCAATATCTTCGGTTATTATTGCTCTAGTGGGGATTTTTGCCTCGTCTATTTTGGCTCCGTTTATGATGTTGACTCCGGAAACCGCGTATAACAATCCTTCGTGAAAGTCAGTGGATGAAATTGATAATTCTAGTTCTTCCCGAGTTCTTATAGGAACAAAAACTGCCAACGCATCTTTCCCGCAAACCTCATAAGCTTTAACGACTTTGTCAAGGAATTTCCCAGTTATAGCTGGAAGATCAGCGGGAATAATTAAGACCGGACAATCCAATTGAGCCTTCAGTATGGCTTGTTTTAAGTCTTCGTGATAGCCTTTGCCAGCGGTCCTTATGATCTTTAAGCTCTCTTTCAAGCATTTCTCTTCGGTTTGCGGAGTGCTCTCGCTTGTTACGATATAGAACTCTGAAATTTTTTTGGACGATTCAACTGCTTCGACAACTCGGTCTATAAGCGGCTTGCCTAAGAAAGGCAACAATGGCTTTTCAATAGCTAAGCCCATTCTTTTACCTTTGCCGCCAGCCATTATCAACGCAGGAACTTTCATAGTATCCACATGCCTGCAATAAACACCAAAGTGACGGCTCTAACAATTTCATTTGTTGCCCCTATCATGTCGCCGGAAACTCCTCCAAAAACGCTTTTTGCTAATCTCTCCATGAACACTCCCAAAAGAACACTAATCAGAATTATGCAAACGCTTATGAAACCCAAAAGTGGGTAAAGAATAAGAACAGCAAGGACATAGGCGGCTATGTTGCGTTTTCTTTTTGCGGTTTCAAGGAAGATTGATCCTAATCCAGTATGTGTCGCCTTTCCAAGCCACGCAATCGTGACCATCGCTAACTTGGCAGCAACTTCAGACGCGATTATCGCTCCGAAGGCAAAATCTACATTCAAGAAAAACAGCCCTAGAAACGCTAAGGACTCCACAAAAATTGCAAGCAATGCGCCTTTATGAGTTACAGTCCAAGCGTGAGCCGCTGCTCTTCTTTCCTTTACGTTGCCAAGACCTATGGCGTTGCCCAAGTCCACGAGTCCATCAAAATGTTGTAGTCCAGTCAAGACGAGGAGAAACGCCAGTGTCATAATGGCAGGGGCGAGTCTTAACAAGAACTCTGTAGGGATCTGAATAATTGAATTGATGAACGCGAGTAGATATGACATTAAGAAACTGCAACCTAGAAAGTATGCAGCCCCCAGTAGTCCAATAAACCCTCCTATCAGAGGGAATAGAAATATAGCCTCAGCTGAAGTCACAACAAAATCGTCAGTTTTGCCCAAGGGAATTATGGTGAGGAAAGCAAGTAAATCCCTAAAAGTTTTTATAGCTTTCATCTTCGACATATACCCTACACTGAATCAAATAAAGTTATAGACTTTGTCGTGAATTTCATGGCTCAACTCAAAGGAACGAAGATATTTGTGACAGGCGGCGCAGGTTTCATAGGCTTTCACTTAAGCAAAAAACTATCAAGTTTCACTCGTAACTTAACCATATACGACAATTTGTCAAGCGGAAAAGTGGAAAACATAAAACATCTCCCAAACGTGCGCTTTGTAAAAGGAGACATCTTGGACCTAAAAAAGCTCCGCTCTCAAGAAAAGACTGATCTGATTTTCCATCTGGCCGCTCAAGTCGTCGTTCCTTACTCAATGGAAAATCCCATAGAAGATTTCGAAACTAACGCTCGAGGAACATTAAACGTTCTTGAAAAAGCACGCAAAGACGATGCACAACTAGTTTTCGCTTCAACTGCAGCGGTGTATGGTAATCCAACTAAGTTGCCGACTCCCGAAGATTACGGTTTCAACCCATTCTCTTGTTATGGCTTATCTAAAGTGGTCGGCGAAGAATATTGCAACATGTACTCAAAACAGTACGGATTGGAAGTTACAATTTTGAGGTTTGCCAACGTTTATGGACCAAGATGCCACGGGGTCATAAGCGATTTTTTGGACAAAATCAGCAGGAACCCAGAGAAACTAGAAATAATCGGAACCGGTCTGCAGTCCCGAGATTTCGTTCACGTCTCCGAAGTTGTGGAGGCATTGACACTATCTGCTGTGAGTGAGAATGCCGTCGGCAAAACTTTCAACATAGGATTAGGTAAAACAACGAAGATAATAGACCTCGCTAAAATGATTCTAAAAATCCTTAATCTGTCTGATAAGACAGTTATAACAACAACCAACGTTTCGTGGAAAGGAGACATAAACACCATCTGGTTTGATATAAGCAAGGCGAAAAAAGAGTTGAAGTGGCATCCCAGAGTAAGCCTCGAAGACAGCCTGAAAGAAATGATTATGGAGAGGAAAATGATAGATGTCGGCAACGCCCGCTAGAGGACTTATCGCACTTTTACGGCTTCCTTATTGGATGATGACAGGTGGCTTAGCACTTCTTACATCTTTTGCTATCACAAAAGGCTCCCTCAGCCTAGAAATTGCCTTACTGACCTTCTTTTCCATGGCGTCTATAACTTCAGCAGGCTTCTCCTTGAACGACTACTTCGACAGAGAAAGCGACGCTGTGATCAAACCAAAACGCCCTATCCCTTCTGGAGCATTGTCACTGAAGCAGGTTGTAGCAATCTCGGTTCTTCTCTTCGTCGTGGGTCTGAGCCTTGCAGCCTTGATAAATAAACTTAGCTTCATAATTCTGTTAATTGACTCTATATTGCTCGTAGTGTATTCAGCGTTTATCAAGCGGAAATCAGGTTTTGCTGCAAACATTCTCATCGGCATCTTAACTGGAACAGCCTTCATATACGGCGAAGCAGTTACTCTAGGACTCAGCATAATCAGTCCAACCTCCCTAACTCTTGCTTCCCTGAGTCTATATCCCATTGCCTGTGGAACAATCGGCGGCAACATTGTACGAGACATCTTAAGCCTCGAAGGCGATTCAAAAGTTGGGTACCCAACGCTTCCCCAGAAAATCGGCAATAACAATGCAGTAAGGATAGCTGCAGTCTTCTTCATCGCAACAGGTGTGCTTGCACCTCTTCCTTACCTTCTAAGTCAATTCACCATATTCTACTTGCCTCTCATAGTGGTATGGAGCATTCTTCTGATTTACTCCTCAATTCGCTTGGTCACCTCTGCCCCAACACTTCAAAATGTACGAAAATACGAACGCCTAATTACAATGTCTATGATTTTGCTTCCTCTGTCGCTGATAATCGAGACTCTATCTCCAATAATTGGGGGCATCCTGTGAGGAAGACAAAGAGTATCTGTCCGGTGTGTCAGAAGAAAATTGATGCAGAATTGACTGAAGCACGTGGCCAAATTTTAATCACCAAAAAATGTGCGGAGCACGGAACTTTTTCCGCTACTCACTGGCAGAGTCCCGACATGTTCAAATTCGCTGAGAGTTACGATTTCTTCAAACATTTTGGGGATGCGAATTCTTCAGTAAATCCTGATGGTTGCCCTTACATCTGTGAATCCTGCAATAACCATGTTTCGGACACAGTGATGGGTGTCATCGACGTTACGAAACGGTGCGATTTGAGGTGTGCTATATGCTTTTCAACTTTTCCCGAGCACGAAGTTGATTATGAGCCTAGTAAAGATGTAATCGTAAAAATGTTGGAGTCTTTGAGTCAGACTCACCCTAAGCCTCCAGCAATTTTGTTTTCGGGAGGCGAACCCTTAGAACGCGATGATATGCACGAAATTATTGGTGTTGCGCACAAACTTCAGTTCATGACCATCTTAGCGACTAATGGTGTTCGATTAGCTGAATCACCAGAAATCGCTGCCAAGTTGAAGGAAAACGGCTTAAACATAGTCTATTTGCAGTTTGACAGTTTTCACGATGATTTCTACGAAAAGATAAGAGGGCAAAAACTGCTAAAGACAAAAATGAAAGCAATCGAAATCTGCCGCCAGCATGACATCGAAATAATTTTGGTCAATACATTAATGCGTGGTTTCAATGATAACGAAGTTGGGGCTATCGTAAGGTTTGCCGCGCGGAACTCCTACATCATAAGAGGGGTGATTTTCCAGCCAATTGCCTTTACAGGGCGAGCAACTGATAATCCTTTTAGAGAAGCATGGCGCGATTGGCGGTTTGCAGAGGAAGTTGAAAATCAGAGTCGAGGCGAGATAAAAACCACTGACTTCTTTCCATTACCAGTGATGGTTTCGCCTATAATGATTATGCGAAAATTTATGAAAAAGCCGTGGCCTCTGTTTTCATGCAGTCCTGAATGTGGGGTTGTAAACTGGATGTACGTGTCGAAGAATTCCACAATTATTCCAATTAATCACTTTGTTAATTTCGAAAAATTCTTCAGAATCCTTCAGAAAACAGCTAAATCTGTGAAGTCCAAAGGACGATTCTCTATTCTTTTGTCGTTGTTCTTAGCTTCAATACAATCTTTAAATTGGCCTCTAGTGGCTAAAGAAATAGGCATCTTTACTCTAATGAAAACCATTCTTAAGATGCATATTTCCCCTTCTTATCAATCGCTTGCTAATTTGCGGCGGAGAATTTTCCTTCTTGGGTGCATGGCTTTTATGGATCAGTACAACTTCGATGTGAACCGCGTTAGAAGATGCGTAGTACATTATGTCACTCCAGACCTGAAAATCATCCCATTTTGCGCATACAACAATGTCCACAGGATAGAGACTGAAGAGGAATACGTTTCGCGATAGCACATCGTCTGAAGAATTTTAGAGTTGATCTGCAACTTCAATGGGCAAAACACAATAATTATAAGAGAACTGAAGTTCTTCTGCCATATCATCATAAATCCAAAGCTCAAATATTACATAGTAATTTCCAACTTCATTTATTGAGACTGTCGCCAAAGTTTCCCATGTCTCACCATTTTCTATTGCTCTTGCATATCTGCTTTTCACATTAGCTTCAACTGGAAATGAGGGGATTGTATCAGCAATGACTTTTTGTAAAACTTCGCAGGATTGCTTTGTGCCCATGTGATTTTCAACTGCAATCCAAACGTTAAATGTGTTGTTTTCGTTAATGATTAGAAGTTCAGGATAATCCGACGCTTTTTTCTCTGGATAATTGAGCATGTAAATTGTGGTGTATCCCTCTGGCGGAAGTCTCGAAATGAGATAATAGCCTATGAATAAACTGGAAACAAATATAAGCGCAAGTGCAACGGCGATTGTGTAACCCTTATTATTGATTAAATTCTGGATTTTGTCAAGTTTTCTATTTGTTTCTGAATGTATTTTCACTTTATAAATCCCTTAACCATAGTGGTAAATATTTCAATTCCTGACTTAATTCTCCGCATTTTTGGGCTTCCATATTTTCTTGCTTTGTAAGATGACGGAACTTCAACCATTTTGAAGCCTTTCCTGGCGAACTGTACCAGCATTTCTGTGGCGAACGCCATGTCGTCCTCATATAACTCAACTTTTTCGAGCGCGGAACGGGATATTGCCCGAAAACCAGACTGCGTATCGCTAAGGAACTGTGAGTAAAAGAAGTCGAAACAAAACGTAATTATTTTGTTAGCAACAAAATTCGTGAATCCCATAGCTTTTCTCAGATCATACATTCGCGTTGCTTGGCACAGTTCCGCATCATTCTTTATCAGAGTGTCAAGCAAAAGGTTGATGTGTTTTACTTCGTAGGTTCCATCACCATCAACTATGACTACAATGTCACCTTTTGCATGCTTAATTCCAGTTCTAAGAGCGAGACCGTAGCCGCGTCTAGGCTCTATAATGAGTTTGCAAAAACTTGTATCTTTAACGATTTCTTTTGTTCCGTCTGTTGAATTTCCATCAACAATGATTATTTCTTTAGGATACGCTATTTTCTTATGAATCGTGGTTACTGTTTCAAGAATGTTCCCTGCTTCGTTAAGTGTTGGAATTACCACCGAAACCATTTCTACCCTTGATATCATTGCTTTGTAACTCTCGTCTTATGAAAGCTATATAGTCTCTAACATATGGTTAAATAAGCTCTTCGTATATTTCGACAAGTTTTTCCACGTTTGTGTCCCAACTGTACTTTTGCTCAATTATTGCTCGTAGGTCTTTTTTGAGGGCTGATAATTCACTACGAGAAAATCCCACTATTGCCTCAGCAAGAGAATCTGGAGAGTCAGGTGGCACCAATTTCCCATAATCCTCTTTCATGACTTCTGATATTCCTCCAACGTTTGTTGCTATCACTGGCAATCCGCAAGCCATGGCTTCAAGCGCAACTAACGGCAGGCCTTCTCCAGACTTAGAGGGCAAAACGAAAAAGTCTGCAGCATTGTAATAAAATGGCAAGCGTTCATCTGAGATAAAACCCGTAAGCCTGAAATTCTTTTCAATTCCCAACTGTTCTGTTTCTTGTTTGATTTTTTCAAAATCTGGTCCTTTACCCACTATAACAAAGACTAATCTCGGGTTCTTTTTGATAGCTTTTTTTGCGCTTT
This sequence comes from Candidatus Bathyarchaeota archaeon, assembly GCA_020350385.1. Classification (GTDB taxonomy): domain Archaea; phylum Thermoproteota; class Bathyarchaeia; order Bathyarchaeales; family Bathycorpusculaceae. Next base: position 850,091 of record CP070714.1, read on the forward strand.
CTATCAAAGTGTCAATTCCATTCTTGTAAACGAGCCTCCTTACCGTTAGAACGACGCTTGAGTCCTTAGAGATTCCCAGTTTTTTCCTAATTTCATCTTTTGCTCCCCTTAAAGGTCTGAAACGGTTTACGTCAACACCGTTGTGAATGACGCGCATTTTTTTGGGATCTGCTCCTAAGCTCAAAACGTAATTCCCTGTTGCATTGCTGACAGCAACTATTCTGTCAGCCTCTTTCAGAACTTGCTTTCCGACAGCGCAGTCGTTTAGCCACTCAACGTGATCCCAAAAGCTGCTTTCGTATTCTATGAACGTGTTATGCTGAGTGAGCACCAAGGGTTTCGAGTATTTCTTTGAAATTTTAGCGGCAACAAGGGACGATAGGTAAGGGTGACCATGCACGTGTATTAGATCGCTGGATTTGATCGATTTTAAGAAAGTTTTGTAGCTGGTAATATGTGGAATGGCGTACGGAATTCCCAGCCTAAATCCAATGTTTACCGAATCGTAACATCGAACCCTTATCCCGTTATAAACGTAATTTTTGTCCGTGTAATTTCTATGTGTCACCACCATGGGTTCAAACTGTTTCTGCATCAATCGTTTGCACTGTTCGTAAACAACTCTTTCTATTCCGCCAACGTGGGGCAGAAAGGTGTGGGTGACAATGCACAGACTTGTTTGACCCATAGCGCTCCAACTGCGTAAATCTCCTGAATCAGCAAACTATTATAATCTTATGGTAATCCCCGAGAAAAGAACAATTATTAAAAGAAAACCCCGTGAACTACCAGCCTTTAGGTTTATTTCTGTTCGCTTGCTTCTTTATGCCTAGAGGCAAAATTTTATAACGTGGCTGGGAGACCTATCCATCTACTTCAGCAGGCGAAAAGTGGGCGAAAATGGATATCATCGTAGGAGGCGGAAAATACGGTTGCGAGGCTGTCGAATACCTTAGGAAGAAGAGAAGAGGGTTTGTGCTGGTAGATAAAGACCCAGGCTGCCTTGCCGTCAAAAGATATAAATTAAAAACCGCTTCCGACTTTAACGCAGAAGGTGAGCATTTCATTCAAGGAGACATTGCTACAGTTTCACAGCTATTAACGTGCCTGAAACCTGAATATATTTTCCCAACCGCCCCCATCCACGTAGCGGCTGAACTGGCACGAAGCAAGTTCAAGCTTGCACCTTGGGATGAGGCGATAAACTATATACTTGTTAACTTGCCTCCCTCGGTGATTCTGCGAACTGGAAGCGGCAACCTTATCGTAAGCTACAACCGA
>CP070714.1:851471-868956 GCA_020350385.1 Candidatus Bathyarchaeota archaeon
AACTCCAGCTTACATTTCGGTTTTAGAATAATTAAAAATGCACATGCTAGATTCAAGCAAGCCAAATACAAAAGATTCTTCTCTAAAAACAACACGTATGAAAAGAAATGTAAACTAAAAGAGTTTTTAGCTCTGAGAAAGCCATATCACCCCTGGCCACTTTACTTCTAAAAAGTCATTGCCCTCGCAGCTACAATCGTGATCGACGCTTGGATAACAACCTAAATGGACAGCGCAACCCAACAAGCAGGATTTGTGCCTTACAAGGCAAACGTGAACTTTAGAACCGGCAACATAATTACCATTGACATAGGTAACTCTAGAACATCCAACCGACAAATAGTTCAAGTTTACATTGGAACATCAGCAACAGCATTAGAGAACCAAACGACTACTCGTCAACAATACCGCTAGCTGCAGGCGCCATCACCAGATTCATCGTAACCAATCCTTGGTTAGCTGGGAAAACCTACTGCTTCAGAGTGGTCCCCAACTCAGGAGCTGCCTTAACGTTCCAAGAACAAGCCCCACAGTAAATCTTAATTCTTCCCGCCTCTGCAAACCTGAATTCAAAGACACCTTTTTATTAACAAAATCTACACTATTTTGATTGGGGGTCTGCAACTTGCAAACAATCCTGGCAGCAACGAAAGTTACCCTTTCATTAGCTTTTCTTCTTTACGCGTCGTGGAGCGACTACAAAACCAGAGAAGTAAGCAACCGTGTTTGGGCGTTCTATGCGCCCCTTGCTCTTTTTTTGTCTCTTGTTGATTTGCTCCTTTACAAGTCTTCCGATTGGCTTTTTTTCGTTTTGAGCATAGGCTTCACTATTATTCTTGCCTTATGTTTGTTCTATTCAGGCGGATTCGGAGGCGCCGACTCAAAGGCTCTTATGTGCATAGCTCTCGCATTGCCTTTCTTTCCAGAAACGCTATTTACGCCTGTCTTCGCTTCAGGAATTTCACCTCTTTCCCAGAACCTTTTCCCATTAACAATTTTCAGCAATGCCGTTTTGTTCGCGGCGGCAAGCGGCATCTACATGCTTCTTCGCAACCTCATTTGGCGCGTAGCAACTGGGGTGAAAATCTTTGGAGGAACTCTCGGAACCGAGTCAATTGGAAAGAAAATACTTGTATTAATAACGGGCTACAAAGTTTCTATTACTAAGCTAAAAGCGAAATGGCATATTTATCCCATGGAAGACATAGAAATAGAAAATGGTGAAAACTTGCTTAAAAGAAAACTTGTTATCGTGCCAAGAGACGAGCACAGGGACGAAATAGTTGAACGTCTCTCCAAGGCAGTTGACGCTGGAAAAATCGACGCCTACGTGTGGGTGACACCTGGCTTGCCCATGCTCATATTCATAACACTCGGCTTCATTGTCGCCTTACTATTCGGAGACATCGTATGGGCATTAGTCAGCTTTATCCTAGGTTAAACTCGGCGACTACTATTTTCAAAATTTTTGCAACGCTTCGAATATGAGATTGATGCAACAAAAGTTAGGGCTGAGCCAAAACCAACAAACATGATAGCGTGTACTCGGTAGGGATAACTGCCTAGACCTGCGCTAAAAGTAAGTCCTTCACTGACTGCTTGGTAGGAGTAGAAAAAAGCGCTCACGGCAAACAGAACAAGCGCCATCAACAGCAGACATATTTCAACCTTAAACTTCGATTTGCTTCCCTCCCAAACTCGCATTTCCCATGCTTTTGAATAGATTTACCAGTTATAATAAGAAAGGTTATTTTAGCTTTGCGGAAAATAATTGTCAAAGGTGTTTTCAAACGATGTGGACAGACTGCAGGGACAAAGTACTGAATTTTCTGAAAGAAAGTCATGAAAAACTTGACGTAGTTGTGATGCCGGATTTTTTCCATGATAGACTAATAAACCTAGACTATAACGCCACCCATTTCTTCTCGATAATCGCGGATGTGGTTAAACGGAAAGGCGGTAGCATAGACGGCATCGCTCAAATGGACATTAAAGGCGGAAACGCGATAAACACGGCGTCAGCCTTAGCTACACTAGGCGCTAAAATCACTCCTATAGTCTGCACGAACAAGCTCGGCTTTCAGCAGATAGAATGCCATCTTAAAAGATATCGCGTTGACTTTTCCCACGTAAAAATCACTGAAAAAGCATCAATAACAACAGTACTGGAACTAAAAACCGAAAACGGAAAAGTCAACGTAATGATTAGAGATTTAGGGACACTAGCAAATTTCGGGCCTTCAGACTTGACTGACAGCGACTATGAATTGATTGAAAACGCAAATTACGTTTGCTTATTTAACTGGGCTGGAACAAGAAAATATGGAACCACTCTGGCCGAGACAGTTTTTCACAGGGCCAAAGCGAAAGGGAAAGCCAAGACTTATTATGACACAGCAGATCCAACTCCCAACAAAGACAAAATCCCTGAACTGATTGAAAAGGTTCTGAAAACCCAACAAGTGGACGTTTTGAGCTTGAACGAAAATGAGGCAATCTCCTACGCCGCACTGCTCAACAAGGCTATAAGCGAGAAACAAAAGAAACTGAACTTCAACGAGCTAGCCCTGGAAGCCGCCAGAGTCTTGGCGAAGCATTTACCCGCCAGAATTGACCTGCACAGCACCGCCTTCTCAGCCACGATCACCAAGAAAAAGGAGGTTGTTGTTCCAATCTTCAAAGTGAAAGCACTAAGGGCAACAGGTGCGGGCGACGCTTGGAACGCAGGAAACATTTTAGGCGATGGTCACGCTCTTTCAGACGAGTGCCGACTATTCTTAGCAAACGCGGTTTCTGCTTGTTATCTCTCCGATCCTGAGGGCAGGCATCCAACACGACGAAAACTAGTTGAGTTTATTGGGAACGCGGTGAAAAAATAGTCAGATATTGAGTTAAGACTTATGCCAAATAATTTTAAGCGAATGAGTCTTTTAACCATGGAAGTGTTCAGACTAATTCGGGGTGGCATTGAATTTGGCTAAACTGTTTGGTAGCTCTGGAGTGCGAGGCTTAGTAAACGTTGACTTAACTCCAGTTTTAGCTTGCAAGGTGGGTTTAGCTGTGGCTACGCATTCAAAGGCAAGAAACACTCTTGTGGCAAGAGATACACGAGTTTCAGGTTCTATGCTTGAGAACGCGCTAGTTGCTGGGCTCTTAGCGGGCGGCGTTGACGTTTCTTTGGTTGGTGCTGTGCCCACTCCGGCATTGGCTTATTTAACTAAGACGCTGAACGCTGAGGTTGGATGTATGCTTACAGCTTCTCATAATCCGCCTCAGTACAATGGCATAAAAATCTTCAACGGCAACAGCCTATCCTATACCGATGAAAGCCAAAACGCGGTAGAAAAAATCATAGCAGAAAAAAACTTCGCACTAGTAGACTGGGGCAGTATAGGCAAAGCTTCAGTTGCTGATGTTGGTCATCTTTACATCGAAATGGTGAGAAAAGCGGTAGACTTGCATAAGCAATGGCATATTGCTGTAGACCTTGGATGCGGCGCCACCTTTGACGTTGGCCCAGCCGTTCTGAAAGCCATGGGCTGTAGACTAACCGCCTTAAATGCTCAGCCTGACGGGTTCTTTCCAGCGAGAAGCTCCGAGCCAACCGCTGAATCCTTAAAGGACTTAGCGAATGTCGTCAAGGGACTTGGCGCTGATGTTGGAATAGCTTTTGACGGTGATGGTGACCGCGTAGCTTTCATTGATGATAGAGGCAGTTCTGTCGACTTTGACCGTTCACTTGCTGCATACGCCGCTTATACTCTCAAAAAGGATGGCGGCAGAACTGTGGTCACGAATGTTGAAGCGTCTATGTGCTTTGAAAAAATGGCTGAAAAACATGGCGGCAAGGTTACCAGAACCAAAGTTGGGGATATCTACGTCTCGGAGGCAATAAAGCGAAGCAATGCTGTTTTCGGTGGAGAACCATGTGGCGCTTGGGTGCATCCACAGTTCCATTACTGTCCAGATGGGCCCCTTTCTGCGGTTTTGCTTCTGAAGGCTTTAGAAGAGGAAAACAAAAGTTTGCGCGAATTCGTTGCCGAAGTGCCCGAGTACATGACTTTGAGAGAAAACATCGCCTGTAAAAACGATTTAAAACACAAAGTGACGGCAAGCATTAAAAAAAGTATAAAACCTGCTTTTCCTGAACACACGGACTTCTCAACTGTTGACGGTGTTAGAGTAGCCCTTAAGAATGGCTGGCTTCTGATAAGAGCGTCTGGAACCGAATCCTTCATTCGGCTAACTGTTGAGGGTGAATCATTAAAAGCGGCAAAAGACATAATGAGCAAAGGAAAAACATTAGTCAAAAAGCATATTGAGGACCGGAAGAAATGAAAGCCGTACTCTTAGCTGCAGGAGAAGGTGTTAGGCTTCAGCCCATCACGGCCACTCGACCAAAGCACTTGATAAAAGTGGCTGGGAAACCAATTCTTGAGCATTGTTTAGATGCGTTAAAATCCTGTGGATTAACTGAAATCGCTATTGTCACGCATTACATGGGCGAAGCCATTCGCCAATATTTCGGCGACGGCGAAAAGTTGAGCTTAAAAATAGCGTACGTAAAACAAGCCGCCATTCTTGGAACTGGCAACGCTTTAAGTGTTGTTGAACCATACGTAGACGACGACTTTATTCTCGTTTATGGCGATTTGTTGTTTGTTCCAGATATAATAAAGAACATGATTCACTTATTTGAAACGGAGAAACCAGCGGCCGTCATGGCTGTGGTTCCTGTTGAAAAGCCGGAAAGTTATGGCATAGTAGAACTCAAAAACGAGAGAATAGTCAAGCGCATAATAGAAAAGCCGGCGTTTGGCGAGGCACCTTCAAACTTGGCCAACGCTGGATTATATATGTTCTCCAAAGAGATTTTTAATAAATTGAAACAGACAAAGGCTTCTGTTCGCGGTGAATGGGAACTCACGGATGCCCTCTCTTTGCTTATAAAAGACGAAAAAACGGTTTTAGCTACCAAAATTTCAAAGAGTGATTGGATTGACATTGGAAAGCCTTGGGATTTGCTGGAGGCGAATAGTTGGGCGCTGAAGCGGATGGAGCATAAGGTTTACGGGACCGTTGAGAGTGGCGCTCATTTGATAGGTCCAGTCACAGTTGCGGAGACTGCGAGAATTCGGTCTGGAGCGTACGTTGAAGGTCCAACTTTTATCGACGAAGACAGCGACATCGGACCGAATTGTTATATTCGCGCGTGCACGTACATAGGTAAAAATGTTCGAATAGGCAATGCTTGTGAAATCAAAAATAGCATAATCATGGATTGGACTCATGCAGGGCACTTGTCCTATGTGGGTGACAGCATTTTATGCGAGCACTGCAATTTAGGCGCAGGCACTATAACAGCTAACTACCGTCTTGATGCTGAAACGGTAAAAATGACGGTGAAAGATACGATTGTTGACAGTGGAAGAAGAAAGCTTGGGGCGATTCTGGGCGATAACGTTAAAACGGGCATAAATGCGCTTTTGATGCCTGGCGTGAAGGTTGGAACTAACAGTTGGATAGGAGCGAACTTTACGGTTCGCAGAGACCTGCCAACAAACACTGTTGCGCTACTTAAGCAAAATGAAGAGAAACGGAAAAGAAGCGAATAGCCGCGATTTTTCAATGCCTCTTCACGCTAAAGTTCAAACCACGTTTCAGTCTTTATATGGAGAGGGTTCAGTCTTTTCCGAGCATTGGAGTTCAGAGTAACAAAGGGCGCAAAAGAAAAGCGTGAAAGACTAGAGTTTTATGTTTACTGGAAAATCAAAGATATATAGTTGTAATGCAACTTCGTTAAGTTGACGGAGGTTCAAAGTTGTCTGTAGCGCAGAGAAAGTTTTTCACCGAAGTCGCAGCGTTGATAGATAAGGCTGTGATTGTTGCAACCACCACAGGAAAGAAGTTTACTGGCACGCTCATCGGCATTAACCCTGACAATTTAAGTCTTGCCATAGCTGAAGCAAAGGATGAAACTGGGCAAGTCGCCCACAGGGTTTTCCTAAATGGAAATGTCGTTGCTCAAATAGCAAGCACGGAAAAACCCTTTGACTTGAAAGCTTTAGCCACCCGCCTTGAAAAAGTGTTTCCAACAATGGTTAAGCTGTATGAAGATAAAGGTTTCATCTGGGTAATGGACAAAGTAAAACTAACCGAAAAAGGCGTTGTGGAAGGTTCAGGACCAGCCGCCGAGCGCGTACAGAGAGTGTACGAACAATTCATCAGCGAAGCAAAGGCTAGATAAACCAGCGCATCTGCTGCTCCTCTTTCTTCTTTTCTTTCGCAAGGTTCTTAATCAGCCCAAAATATTCAAGCGTTTTCTTTGTCTGATCTGCCGTAGCATCCAACCTTGACAAGATGATATTCAAGTTCAAATACTTACCCAAAGCAATTAAAGCGTGCCGTGTGGCGTTCGCGTCTGGGTGCATACCTAACGTGTCAACCAAAAGGGCAAAGCCTCTTAGATTTCTCAGTCTTCCCAATCCTATGAGAAGACCTGCGATGCCGAATATGTGTCCAACCATTATCTTTGTTCCCAGATCCAATGTTTCCTTTATTGTTTCTTGATCTGTAGCCGCGCTGTAAATCGCTGGAACGGGTTTCACCTTGTCTTTCTTGAAGCCGCCGACAGATATGACAAAGCGGCAGCCTAATTCTTGCACTATGTCCAACACTTTGCCGCATAATTCGTACTGCCCAAAAGTCGTCAAAGCCTGAGTGTTTCCATACCATATTATCAAGTCTCGACCTCCATTCTCTCGCTTATAATAATAAAGCTCGTTCATGGGCGAACGGGCACCTCCCGTTTCAGTTGTCACAGCAAAATCTTGGAAAGAGGCGGATACTACCCTAGCAAAACGCCTTGCCCTCAATTCGTTTATCAAGTGCAAAGCGGCAATGTTGGCTACGAACCCTATACCCGGTAACCCTTCAATTAAGATGGGATTGTTGAGTTTCGGCTTTTCGTAAATTTCAACGGTGCAGACCATGGTTTGGCTCCTTTGTGTCGGATGTGTATAAGGGAGAGCAGGCGATATAAGGATGCCTAATTTGAATTTTAGTCGTTAGCCACGAAGGGGCTTACGAAAGCAGTTGTGTGTTTTGCCTTGTTCTCTTTGCTGGGGGTCCGTCTCTTGATGATCGCTGACATAGCGGCAAAAAGGCAACATAGGGATGTACTCCATATTGGATTAACATTTACACTCAACCTGTATTTTTCATCCTATTTACCGTACAAGCCATTCTCTAATAGTTGGGGATTAAGTTTTTAAATTCTATCAGTTCTTCAAAAATCGATTACAACTTACAGTGATAGACCTAACATTTTTTATAAGTGTGTTTAGCTGAATTGTCTAGGTTCACTAATGAGCTTTGAAATAAAAAATAGAGACATGCTCGCCAGAATTGGCAAGCTCAAAACTAAAAGTGGAACAGTGGAAACTCCTCTACTCTTTCCAGTAATAAATCCTAATATTCAGCTTGTCTCTCCGAGAAAACTTAAAGAAACCTTTGGTTTTGAAGCATTAATAACTAACGCGTACATTCTCAAAAAGCATTTCCAAAACAAGCCGATAAAGCAGGGTCTGCATGAGTTCTTGGATTTCGACGGCGTTGTTATGACTGATTCTGGAGCGTACCAAATTCTTGTTTATGGAGGTGTGGAAATGAACCAGGCGGAAATTGTGGAGTATCAAGAGCGCATAGGTAGCGACATAGCCACAATCTTAGATATCCCAACCGGCTGGAAAGTAACAAAGCACCATGCCACAAAAACAGTGGAGGAAACTCTACGGCGAGCCAAAGATTTTTTCAAAATGAAAACCCGCAATGACATTCTCTGGGTGGGTCCAATTCAAGGAGGACGGCACTTGGATCTTGTGGCAAATTCAACCATCGAAATGAGCAAACTGCCCTTCAGTATACACGCGCTTGGAAGCCCGACAGAAGTCATGGAAAACTATCGTTTCGATGTTCTCGTTGGCATGATAATGGCGGCTAAGATGAATTTACCAGTTGAAAGACCTCTTCACCTCTTCGGCGCTGGACACCCTGCAATGTTTTCCTTAGCTGTGGCATTGGGCTGCGACTTCTTTGATTCCGCCGCCTACGCGTTATTCGCCCGAGAGAATCGTTACATGACAGAAAATGGCACTTGGCGACTCAGCGAACTTGACTATTTCCCATGTCCCTGTCCAAGATGCTCAAGCGAGACCCCCAAAGAAGTTATGGAGAAAGCACCAAAAGACCGTGAGACATTTCTGGCTGAGCATAATCTATACGTTTGTCAAGCCGAATTAAAGCGAATAAAACACGCCATAAGAGTCGGCAGGCTATGGGAGCATCTGGAGGTTAGGGCGCACTCTCATCCAGCCTTATTTGCGGCGCTGAAAAAGTTGAAAAACCACGAAAATTTTATTGTGAAATATAGTCCAACCGTGAAACGTCGCGGGCTCTTCTTTTTCAGTTCTGTCGGGCTCGCTCGACCTGAAATCGTTCACTATAGAAATCGGATGCTGAAACGTTATTGGCCACCTGAAAACGCACATGTTCTCTTGCTTGTGCCTCAATCTCGAAAAAAGCCTTTTCATAAAGCGCAGGAATTCAATAAAGTCAGGCAAGTTTTCCAACACTTAGGCGAGAAGTTCTCAGGCAATATTCATGTGTGTTTTTACGCTGCGCCTTTCGGTTTGATTCCGTTGGAGCTTGATGAGATTTACCCGCTCTCTCAGCACGAGATAGCTCTTCCGCTTGACAGGGAAACAGTCGATTATGTGGCGAGGCAAGTGTCAGATTACATCAAGCGCGCCCACTACGAAACCGTGGTGCTGCTTGACGATTCTCAGCAGTGGGGTGACAGCGTTAAAAAACTGTGCAAAAGCACATGCCTGAAGAAAGGCGGCAGATTCGAACACGTAAATATCAAAGCGGAAAGAAGCAAAAACATTTTAACTCGTTTAGAGATGATTCTGAAGAAACACTTGAGCGAATAAACTTTGATTCGAGCTGATCTGCACATTCACACCACGTATTCATTCGATTCGACGATACAGCCCAAAACTCTTGTGGAAAAACTTGTTGCACATGATTTCATTAAAATTGCAGCTGTAACGGATCACGATACAGCGAAGGGTTGCGTCATAACCCGGCATTTGGCTTCCGCCTATCCCGATGTTCTGATAATTCCAGGCGTAGAAATAAGCACCCCACAAGGCGACATAATGGTTTTAGGCACTGATGAAATGCCCTCCAAACCATGGACCGTGGAAGGAGTTGTTGACTTCGCCCGCGACAGAGGTTGCGTTTCTGTGGTTGCGCATCCTTACCGCGAGTACGGCTTAGGGGACTTGGCAATGAATTATAACTTTGATGCCGTTGAGGTTCTTAATGGTGTCTCTTCACTGTCCGACAACAAGTTGGCTCAAGACTTAGCTAAATCGATGAGCTTGCCTGGCGTGGCTGGCAGCGACGCGCACCAACCCTCAGAATTGTACAGTGTTTACACGGAAGTCCAAGCTTCTTTAGACATTGATGAAATCCTTAAAGCGTTAAAGAAAGGCTTGGTTGCTGTTCATTCGGTAGGGAAGTCAATACATTTTTAAAAGAGCGTACCAGTTCATGGTTACTTGTTAGCTGTCAAAGAAAAAGGATTTGTCTGATTGCAGATTGGATTTCTAGGTGGAGCCCGCGAGGTCGGCAGAATAGGTATATCCATTAAATCTAAGAAAACTCAGGCTTTGTTAGATTACGGAGTGATGTTTGACCATGAACCAGGATTCCCTATGCATGTGCCTCCAAAAGAAGTTGACGCGTTAATTTTAACTCACAGTCATCTGGACCATTCGGGTGCTCTTCCGGTCTTCTACATTGGCGGCAAAATACCATTATATACAAACAGGTTGAATTTGGACTTAACCCAACTTTTAATTAAAGACTTTATTCACCTCTCTGGTTACTATTTGCCTTTTGAATATCTAGAACTTAAAACTATGATGCAAAGCAACAAGCATTTGGATTTTGGCGTTGAAGAGAAAGTTGGTGACCTGCGCTTTCAACTTGTGAACGCGGGTCACACGCCTGGAAGCGCCCAAGCGCTGATTGAGACCAAAGGTAAAAGGTTGCTTTATACGAGTGACTTCAACATCACCGATAGCCAACTCTTGGCAGGTGCTTCCATGGACTATGGAAACTTGGACGCCGTGGTCATGGAAAGCACTTATGCAAACGAGGACCATGCGGAACGCTCAGAACTTGAAAAACGCTTTGTCGAATCCGCTACAGAAGTAGTGGAGAATGGCGGAATCGTTCTGGTGCCCGCCTTCGGAGTTGGAAGATCCCAAGAAATGGCTTGCATCCTAGCTGCTCATCATTTTGAGTATCCCATCTTCTTGGACGGCATGGCACGCGAAGCAAGCAGAATAATAATGAATTACAAAGAGTTCCTAAGAGACCCGAAATTGTTCATGAACGCTATGCACTCGGTTGATTGGATTGAAGGCTGGCGAGACCGCCGAAAAGCGCTTAAGGCGCCCAGTGTGATTATCTCGACTGCAGGCATGCTGAAAGGTGGTCCAGCTGCCTTCTACGTGTCGAAAATAGGGAAAAAAGCCAACAACGGCATTTTCTTGGTAAGCTACCAGATTCCGGGAACTCCTGGAAGAGAGCTCTTGGATAAAGGCATATGTACGATTGATGGCAAAGTGCGCAAAGTTAAAGCTCTTTATAAGCATTTTGACTTCTCCTCTCACTGTGGTGCAAACCAGCTTAAGGAGGCTCTGCGAAAACTAGGCGGAAAGCCAAGAGTTTTCGTTGTCCACGGCGATGAAGGAAACTGTGAGCTTTTTGCGAATTGGGCCAAGTCCGAGCTCGGATTGGATGCTGTAGCACCAAAGACTGGCGATACTTTTGAGGTTTAGGGCGTAGCTATGAAGATTGGCATTTTACCTATTGGAAGAGCGGATACAGTCATACTAATGCGAATTAGGAAAAATTTGGCTCGAGTTTTTCCAGATGCCACATGTCTGGTGATTGACGAAAAACTTCCACTTCGAAAAGAAGCTTTCGGCGAAAAGCGCAAACAATATCATTCAAAAGCTATTCTAAGCGAAATTCAAGGTTACGCTGCTAAAAAGACAGATTTGAACCGCGTTTTAGGCGTTGTGGATGCGGACATCTTTGTTCCTGAATTGAATTTTGTTTTTGGGGAGGCTGTCTGCCCTGGGAAAGCTGCTTTGATATCCTTGTGGCGGCTTAAACCTGAATTTTACGGCGATGCACCCAACATCGAGCTTTTTTCTGCGCGAGCGCTGAAAGAGGCTGTTCATGAGCTTGGACACACTTTGGGTTTGAGGCACTGTTCGCATTCTTCATGTGTTATGCATTTTTCGAATTCCATTTTCGATACCGACATAAAACAAAGCATATTCTGTAAGCATTGCTACTTGCACGCGAAAATAAGCATCAACAAGTTAGGGTGATGACCTTAGCCTGAAAAGAAGGCAATATTTCAAGTTTGCTTGTCCCAACACTTTTGGACCTGGTTGACGGGTTACTCCATTCATTTATGGCTTAGCCAGCAGTTAGTTAAAGCCAAGCTTCTCCAAACCATTTTTTGAAGACTTCGGGAATTTTTTGCGGGCCTTCCAGCACAAACACGTTTTCCATGCGCTGTAATTTTTTAACTTGTTCCACTTCTTCCTTTCTGACTCTTAGTTTCATTTCTTTGCCGTTTGGAAGCTTCGTGTGCACTATGCCTTCTCTATAATCGGTTGGCGCAATGTAAACGGGCACGAACGCTTTCAAACTCATTATCGCGGCGTTCGTAAGTAAGGTATCGCCTATGCTGTTTGCGATTTTTGAAACCGTATTTGATGTGGCAGGAGCAATGAGCAGGAACTCGTATTTGTGTATTTGCATCCACGAAGCGAGAAAAGGCGTATTAGAATTAACTTCAACTTTAACTTTGGCGAAATTTTGTCTCAATTCGTCTTCAAGCCTGTAATATTTTAGAACGATTTCTGCTGCTTTAGAAAGGAAAACCTGAACCTCCACCATGCGCTCACACTCTTTCTGGATTTCTTTCATTACTTCTATGAATTCGGCGATTTTATCGCCACCGCCTGTGATTCCCCAGGCTACCTTTCTTTTCTTTGTAGCTTTAACGTGTTCCTCAGCCATGGTCGGCTTCTCCATTATTGTTTCTCTTCATATTTCTTTAGAAAAGCGGCGAACTTTTTTACTGTTTTCTTCAGACTTCTGAAGCCTTCTTCGTCTTGCTTTGCGCCTTCTAATGTGTCTTTTGTCCAGAAGGTGGCACCTAGATTTGCACCGAAGAATCCGCCGCTGACTGGTATCATGCCATTTAGGATGTAGAAGGTTAAGATTTGCTGCAATGCCGCTTCCTGTCCTCCAACGCGGTCTCCTCCTAAGGCGATGCCCATACCGACTTTATGCTTGAAAAAGTTCTTATCTGTGGCTACAACTGCACGGCATCTGTCCATGACGGCTTTGGTTTGAGCGCTGACTCCACCGTTGTAGACCGGTGTGGCAAATATTATTCCTATAGCTTCTTTCAGCAAAGTGTACACTTCTTGCATGTCGTCTTTGAAAGCACACTCCTTGTTCGTTAGGCAGTAGTCACAATGAGTGCAGAATCCAATGTTTTTTCCTCTGACGGTGAAGAAACGTGTTTCAAAGCCCTTTTCTTCCATCATCCGCAAGGCTTCCTTTAGAACGTGCTCGGTGGCTTGCTGCTTCGGGCTACCGCAAACGCCAACAACTATCATAACTCATCAAAACTCAATAATCGCTTGTGCACATTAAACTTTCCTAAACTGAAGGATACCTCATCATTCACTATTCGTTAAGCTTTTTGGCATTCGCATTACGGTCTCCATTAGTCTTTCGAGAATGGAAGTTTAATTTCGACCGCCACGATAAATATAGGTGTTAAAAGCTCCTTGCTAAGCCTTTCTGAGTTTTTGGATATTACTCGGGTTTCCATCACTTTGTTTATCGGTAAAAACCAAATGATCGCTATAGTTCTACAATTGCAGCTTCATTAAAAGTCAAGCCATGTGCAACGAAAGGTTCTTAAGCGATTGGACATTTTTCTAAACGGCCAGAAAAACGCCATAGGCAACGCCTAGGTTTAAGTATTAGCTCGTCCCCTTTAAGGGGAAAGGGCTGTATCAACTAAAAAAGTTAAAATAGTTGAATGAAGAGGTGAAAAAGTATGGAATACGTTTACGCTGCGATGCTCCTTCACAAGGCTGGAAAAGAAATAAACGAAAAAAGCGTCTCGAACGTTTTGACAGCAGCGGGAATAACCGTTGATGCTGTTAGAGTAAAAGCACTAGTGGCTTCTTTAAGCGAAGTCAATATTGAAGAGGCGATCAAGTCTACGCCGACAATGATGGTCGCCGCAACAGCAGCACCAGCAGCCACCGTACCAGAAGCAGAGCAGAAGCCGAAGGAAGAAAACAAAAAGAAGAAGGCAGAAGAAGACAAAGCTAAAGAAGACGCAGCGCTCGAAGGTTTAGGCGCGCTGTTCGGCTGAAATCAGCTCTCTATTTCCTCAATTTTGAATTACTATATTGCTTTTTGTTTTTCTTTCAGCAACCAGCTTCCAAGCCACAACAGGCAGCCAACCGCAAATAACACTCACTGTGGCGGGGAAAAACTCAATTTTAGAGTATAATTGGATGACATGGAATAATCCAAGAGAAATCGCCATAACTAGTGCTGATATCGCCGCAGTTTTGTCGCCGAATTTCTTGTGGGTCTGGGTGGCTAGTATTCCCGCAAAAAAGAAATCACCTAGACCCAACCCACCGAAACTAATGGCCCCTTGTATGGGGATACGAGGCAACACCACAGCAATTGGAAGACCCAAATCGAGAAGGGTTGTCGCGGCTGTCCCCATAGTTCCGGTTCCAAACACTAATATTATGTCCATTACAGTCAGAAGTCCGGCGAAAATAAATGTAATTTTCCACGTAAATAAAGAACCTAAGAAGAGGGTTATCAGAATGGCAAATGTTATTGCGAAAATATTAAAAAAATATGGGAACCATAGGAGGGTACCTTTAAAAAACAGGTAAGACAGCAAAAACAAAGCTGGCGGCAAAACAGCTAGGTACCATCTTTCGCCAGAACTTTTCCTCATCTGCTCGTACAGAGTGGCAAAGAAGGCGAAAGCAGCCAAACCGTAAGTTGCCAAACCTCCGTAGAACATCCAGCTATCAGCGAACGGATGCAATAAAGCAACAGATCCGGCTACCAAAGCGGCTAATCCAAAACCCAAACAAAAAAGCTGCGCTCTCCTTTTCCGTATGCCTGAAAAAATGTATGAAAACGTGAAGAGTAACGTTGAATAAGAGAACAGGAACACCACTATTATAGCCATCTGAGGAACAAACATGATAACCGAAACTGCCACGCTGATCATAGCCACAAACAAGATCGCGTCTCGCATGCGAAATTTCCTCTCCTGAAAAGTCGTTTTCAACTTGCCTTCAATCCGCCTATCTAGCAGTATCGCTACGAGAGTTACAACGAATAATGCTGTGGGCATGGTGACATCGAAAGACAGCATGATCAGCACATAACCCAAACGAACATTTAAACATTAAACGCCAAATTGCACGTTTAAAATGGCTAGTGAGGCGAGAAGCGCTTCTTCCGTTCTGACAGTCTCCGTTCCCTGCTCAGGAATCGTGTTCACAACAAAATCCACAGTATCATTCAAATTCATCCTCCAGTCGCTAGCCATTTCATACAATCCTCTCTTGGGCGACCCGAACACTAGGAGAATACTGCTTGCTTCTTTCCATCTTCGAGCTAGTTCTCCTGCAACAGCCGTAAACTTGGAGCCCCTCTTGGAGGTGGCAATTATCAAATCGAATCTTCCGCTTAGCAAAAGCTTCGCTAAGGCATGTTTCTCCATCGCTTCTGCCACCTCATACCCCCAGTAATCTGGAATCTCGTTCCGATTCGCGGTTTGAACTTCAACCTGTTCATCAACACTGGTTATTTTCACTGCTAAGCGCTTGCCAACAGCAAATTGTTTTATGCGCATTAGTACAGGCACTTCAACGCCAATGTCAACAAGCACGCCATCTTCGGCAGTAGATAAGACTACGCCTTCGCGGTACTCGCCAACCTTCAGGCTTTCGGCTTTCCTGTTCAATGGATGATGAGGAGTTCGCAGCGGCGGCACTATCCCTACATACTGTAATCGCGGATCACGCTTGAAAAGTCTCTTTCTAAGATACTGAGGCGTTTCCATGTAAGCCAGTAGAGTCACAATCAAATCCGTGGACTTGTATTGATTTGCTTTGCGGTCGTCGCGGTAAATTATAATCTCATTCACTCTGAAAATCGCAGCAGCTCTTCCAATCAAGGCTACCTTTGAGGTTTTTTCCCGTAAATGCGGCGTATCCGAAATGATTGATGCAGGAATGGCTATTGCTATCTTCTTTTTGCCCATCTATTACCTACTCCTCAAGAGAAAACAGTTGTGTATCTGCATTCAGCTTAAAAGTTAAAAACTGAATATAAAAGTGCGGGTAATCTGGTGAGCGAAAGTTGGCGACATTAGTCTTGGATTATATGGACAAAATAAAGAAAATCGATAGTAGCAACATGCTGTCATTTTGTGTGGACGTAGCGAAACATTATCGAGAAGCGGCGAAGATAACTGAAAAAATCTCGTTGAGATACTCGAAACCTGAAAACATCATTGTTGCTGGCATGGGCGGATCTGGGATAGGCGGCGAAATGCTAAAAGACTGGGCACGCGACAAGGCGCAGGTGCCCATAGAAGTTAGCAGAGGTTATGTTTTACCGGCTTATGCAAACGAGAAAAGCCTTGTGTTAGTCGTGAGTTATTCAGGGGAAACAGAAGAATCCCTTGGCGCTTTCCTCGACGCTGCAAAAAGGAGGTGTATGCGCCTCTGCGTAAGTTCAGGAGGAAGCTTGCAGAAATTTGCTGAAAAGCTGAAGGTTCCGTACTTGCATATTCCTTCTGGCATGCCCCCGCGCGCAGCTCTTCCCGACCTATTCACGCCTCTTCTAAAGTCACTGGAAAAAATGAAAATAGTTTCGGGAGTCTTTGAGGATCTTTCAGAAGCAAAAAAAATTTTAGAGCGAATTAGCGACGAAAATGCACCTGAAAAACCTACATGTAAAAATCTTTCTAAGACCTTGGCTTTGGGAATTGATGAGTCTGTTCCTGTGGTTTACGGGTTTGACATTTACCGCAGCGTGGCGCAGCGTTTTAAACAGCAGTTCAATGAAAACAGCAAGGTTCTTTCCAAGTGGGAGTTTTTTCCCGAACTCAACCACAACGAGATTGTTGGCTGGGAAAAAGCTGGGAAGCTCGCAAGATGCTTTTCCACAATATTCATCAGAGACAAAAGCGAGTCCAATGAACTTCGTAGCAGAATCGAAACCACAAAAACTTTAATGCATCCTGACTCGAAGATGTTCGAAGTGTGGAGCCAAGGCAACAGTTCACTCGCTAGGATGTTGTCATGCATCTGCATCGGCGATTTCACAAGCGTCTATCTGGCAATTCTTCGCAACGTAGATCCCACTCCTGTTAACGCTATAGTGCTGCTAAAGGAGAAAATGAAGCAGAGTAGAACAAAAGAGAAGATAATTCGTGAACTGAAGAGAATCACAGCGAAATAGCCGCGCCTTCAGGCTTGGGTGTTCTCTTCTATGAATGTTGTGAAGGTTTTTTCTGCAGTTTCAAGAGGTAGCATTTGTGGTGCCCGTTTAAAGGCGTAGGCACAGATAGGTACTATTGCTCCTTTAAGCTTCTTATTCAAGGCTATTTTCATTGCTCTCACAACGTCAAAGAGGACTGAGCCTGCGTTCGGCGCGTCAACCGTGCTAAACTTCAGGTCTATCCGCATTGGCGCGTTGCAGAAGTAGGCGCCGCTGATCCAGAAGTAGCTGTCGCGGTTGTTTTGGAGGAAGTCTACGTAGTCTGTTGAGCCTGCTACGACTTCAGCTTTGTAGGGTAGTGAGGAGGCTACGGATTGAGTTTTTATGGTGCGCTTGGCTTCGCGCGTACGGTCTAGCGTGTCGAGCGATTCTGTTCCTCCGCCGACGTCTAGTTGGTACGTCTCCCTTATTCTTACACCGTTGTTTGAGAGCAATTTGAGCAGTGTTTTGTGTAGTGTGGTTGATCCGACTTGGTCGATTAGGTCGTCGCCTGCTATAGGTAGCTGTGCGGTTTCGAATTTTTTTGCCCATGTTGGGTCGCTGGCCATAAAGGTTGGTGTTGCGTTTATGAAGGCACAGTTGGCAGCCAAGGCTTGTTGAGCATACCATTTTGAAGCGTTTGTCGCTCCGCTTGGTAGCAGGTTAATCATTATTTCAGCGTCGGTTTGTTTCAGTATTTCGGCAACCTCTGAATCAGGCGTATTGCTAAGTCGTACGATGTTTTTGGTGCCTTTGCCGATGCCATCTAACA